>NZ_JADNQZ010000057.1 GCF_015709515.1 Methylocystis sp. H62 | reverse complement strand
GGCGTCCTGCGTCGTCACGACGATGATGTCATCGACGCCGACGACGGTGGTCAGCGTGTCCTCGGAGCGCACATGGACGTTGCGGGCGTTCATGACGACGCCTTGGCCGCGGATGGAATTGCCGAGTTCGTCGCGGTCCGACAATTCCCAGACGGCGCGCCAGGTGCCGACGTCGGACCAGCCGATGTCGGCCGGAATCAGCGCCGCTTTGTCGGTCTTTTCCATCACGGCGTAGTCGATCGATTTCTTCGGCGCGTGCGCGAAGGCCTCGGCGTTCAAAATCATGAAGCCGAGGTCCTGGCTGGCCGCTTCGATCGCCGCCTCGGCGGCGGTGAAAATGCCGGGCTCGAATTGCGCAATCTCCGACTGCATGACGTCGGCGCGAAAGATGAAGTTGCCGCTGTTCCAGAAATAGCCGGCGTCGACATAGTCCTGCGCCGTCGCCCGGTCCGGCTTTTCGACGAAAGCGTCGAGTTTGTAGACCTCGCAACAGGACTCGAGCGGCGCGCCGGGGCGCAGATAGCCGTATCCTGTCGCGGGGCCGTCGGGCTTGACGCCAAGCGTGACGATATAGCCTTCGGCGGCGGCGGCGCTCGCGCGCTTGCACAGATCGACGAGGCCCTGCGTGTCGCGCACGACATGGTCTGCGGCGAGCACGACGACGATGGTGTCGGGCGCGCGGCGCGCGGCGAGGCCCGCCGCGACGGCCACCGCCGGACCCGAGTCGCGGCGCGACGGCTCCAGCACGACGTCGGCCTGCGCGCCGATCTCGCGCAGCTGGTCGGCGATGAGGAAGCGGTAGTCGAAGTTGGAGACGACGATCGGCCGTTCGAACGCCGGGTCAGCGAGCATCGCCAAAGTCGTTTGGAAGGTGGAGCGCTCGCCAACGAGCGGAATGAACTGTTTGGGAAGCGTCTCGCGCGACTCGGGCCACACCCGCGTCCCCGATCCACCACACATAATAACGGGCAATATCTTCTTCATAAGCCCCTCTAGCCCTCGGCCGCGCCCGCCCCCGGGCAGCAATAATTGTCTGCCCGACTATTGGCAATACGATGGCGAAGCTAAGGGCAGAAGCGCAAGCGCCGCTATTTGCCCTTCTTCTCAAGCTCGGCCTTGAGAGCCGCAAGCTTGGCGAAGGGCGAATCCGGATCGGGCTGGCGCTCGCGCCGCTCCGGCGCAGCGAAGCCTGCAGGGCGCCGGGCGCGAGCGTCATCGCGCGGCGGGCGGCCCTCGAAGCGCGGCTTTCCGACCGGACGCCCCTCCTTGCCCGGCGCGTTGCCGGGCCACTGGTCGCGGCGCGGCGGCCTTTGTTGCTTGTCCTCAGCGCCCTGACCGGGCGCCTGCCGATGCGCGCCGGCCTCGCGGGGGCGCGGCGCGGCATGAACGTGGCGCTGCGGACGCCAGATTTCGATGGATTCCGGCTCGGTCGGCGCGGCTTTGGCCGGCGCAGCCTCCGAGGCGGGCTCTTCCGGCGCTTCGGTCGCTGTCGCCCCTTCTGCGCGCGCCTCGGCGCTTTCCACGGCGACGGGCGCTGGCGCCTCTGTCGCCGGCTCCTCAACGGCGGCGGGCGTCTCGACCGGCGCGTCCTGCGCGTCGGCCGGTTGCGGCGCGACAACCGCCTCGGTTTCCGTGGCGGCCGGCGCCTCGGCGGCGGCGCTTTCGGCCTGAGTCTCCTCGCTCGCGACTTCCGCCGGCTTGGCCCCGGTCTTTGGCGTCACCGGCTCCATCGCAGCCGCGGGCACGATCGCAACCGTAATCGCCGGCCCTGGGCGCTGCGTCGAGGCATAGCCGAGCGACTTCAGGATCGAGGAAAAAGCCTCGCCGGAACAGCCCGTGAGCGAGGTCATCGCGACAGTGACGACGAAGCCGTCGGCGTCGGCCGCGCCGGGCGGCGGCTCGCCCGCGGTGAGCCCCGGACGGTAGGCGATCGCCGGCCGAATGAGATCGGCGAGACGTTCGAGAATGTCGACGCGGACGACCCGCTCGCCGCACACCCGAAAGCCGGCGGCGCGGTAGAAGCTTTTGGGGATCGATGCGTCGGCGGCGAAGGAGGTGCGTCCGGAGGCCGCCAGATGCGGCACTTCCTCAAGACCCCTCACGTTTTCAAGACCGCCGTGATGCAGCGCCCAGAGCAGCGCCGAAAGCGCGCGCGGCGCCGGCTTGAGAAGCGCGGGCAGGTAGATGTGATAGGCGCCGAACCGCACGCCGAGCTTGCGCAGCGCGGCGCGGTCCTCCTGGGAGAAAGCCTTCACGTCCTTGGCGACGCGCGCGCGGTCCAGCACGCCCAATTCTTCGGCGAGCTGGAAGGCGACGCCGCGCGTCACCCCTTCCAGGCCTTCGCCCTTCTCCAGCTGCTCGAGCGGCCCCAGCAGCTTCTTGACATGTTGCGCGAGCCAGAGGTCGAGGCGCTGCTTGACCTTCTCCAGAGCCGGCCCTGTCAGCTGCTCGTCGGCAAGCACGCGCGTCGTCGGCGTCAGCACGCCGGCGCCGGAGGCGATTTTCCCCACAGGTTCGCCGAGCCAACGAATCAGGCCGTCATTGCCGAGCGCGAAGGCGTCGTCGACCGCGTCGAACACGCGGGTGGCCCGCGCCTCGAATTCTCCCGCAAGCGCCTTCTGCGCCGCCGCGTTCAACGTCTTGGCCGCTTCGCCCGCCGCGCCGGGATCCGGCGTGAATCGAAAACCCTGGAGGCTTCCGACATGCTGGCCTTCGACCAGAACGTCGCCGGCGGCGTTGATTTCGGCTTCAAGCATCGCATTCTCTCTTAAGCGGCGCGCCAGCACGCTGGTGCGGCGGTCGACGAAACGCTGCGTCAGTCTGTCGTGCAACGCGTCGGATATGCTGTCCTCTACCCGACGCGCGACGCTCTGCCAATGCTGAGAGTCGTCAAGCCAGCCGGAACGGTTGGCGATAAAACTTGCGGTACGCACTTGCGCGAGGCGATTCGACAGCGTCGCGATGTCGCCGTCGATGCGGTCGACCGCTTCGATCTGCCGCGCCATCCAGTCCTCGGGGATCATGCCGCGCCGGGCGATGAACGCGAATATGGCCAGCGCGAGCTCGGCGTGCGCGGCAGGCGAAGTCTTGCGGTAATCGGGGATTTGGCAGGCTTCCCAAAGCCGCGCGACATCGGCTGACGTCTTGGCGTTGCGTCGCGCGATGTCATCACGGCTCGCCGCTTCAAGCGCCCTTTGATCGTCTGCGACCCGGGCGCGCGCCAGATCCGGATGCGCCGGGACCTGGTCGAGAGAATGCATCAGCGCGTCGATCGACGAAAAATCGAGGGCGCTGTTGCGCCACTGCAGCGTCTTCACCGGATCGAAGCAATGGTCCTGCAACGCCTCAATCAATTCTTCGTCGAAGGGCGGGCAGCGGCCGGTCGCGCCAAAAAAGCCGTCGCTCATATGGCGACCCGCTCTGCCGGCGATCTGTCCAAATTCGGCCGGCGTCAGCCTGCGATGGCGCAATCCGTCGAATTTGCGATCGGAGGCGAAGGCGACATGATCGACGTCGAGATTGAGGCCCATGCCGATGGCGTCCGTCGCGACAATGTAGTCGACGTCGCCGCTTTGATAGAGCTCGATCTGCGCGTTGCGCGTGCGCGGCGACAGCACGCCGAGAACCACGGCCGCCCCGCCGCGCTGGCGCTTGATCAGTTCCGCGATCGCGTAAACCTCTTCGGCCGAAAAGGCGACGATGGCGGTGCGCGGCGGCAGCCTCGAGATTTTCTTGTCGCCGGCGAAGGAAAGTTTTGAAAGCCGCGGGCGCGTGAAGATCGGCGCGCCGGGAAAGAGCTCTGTGACGAGCGGCGCCATCGTGGCCGCGCCGATCAGCAAAGTCTCCTGGCGTCCGCGCCAGTGGAGCAGCCGGTCGGTGAAAATGTGGCCGCGGTCGAGATCGGCGGCGAGCTGGATCTCGTCGATCGCGACGAAATCGGCCTGGACGTCGCGCGGCATCGCCTCCACCGTCGCGACCCAATAGGCCGGCGCCCGGGGCTTAATCTTTTCCTCGCCGGTGATGAGCGCGACGTTTTCCGCGCCGACGCGCTCGGCGACGCGATTATAGACCTCACGGGCGAGCAGGCGCAGAGGCAGCCCAATGACGCCGGAGGGAAAGGACAACATACGCTCGATGGCGTGATGCGTCTTGCCGGTGTTGGTGGGGCCGAGCACCGCCGCCACGCCCCTGTCGAACGGCCTTGCGCGGGGGGCGGCGCGGCTCGTCGGGTAAGACGGCGCGACTGTCATTTTGTTCTTTGCTGCCTGACGCGCGCCGCAGCGCGCCTCCGTTTCATATCGAAACTTAGAGCAGGGCGCGACTTTACCTTCTGAACAGCCTGCGAACGAATCGCGCCCGAATCGCTGACTCTCGCCGAGTCATGCTCTGTTCCAACAATATATGGACGCGCGGGCAAATCGAAACGCCAGCACTTGCGAGAACGGCCCGTCGATGGTGTCGCACGCGCTCTTGGCGAAAGAGCCGGCGGCGGACTCTTTTCGGCCCTTCTGTCAACGGTCAAGATTAGGCGGTTCGGCGTCTTGCGGTTAAGCTTTGGGATCAACCGGGAACGCAGCAGGCACGAATCGGTGGTCGATCTCAGTTGGCGTTGCGTTCTGGCGGTTTTCCGCGACCTGCCAGCGCCTCATCCGCGGCGTCGTCACGAGGAACGCGGCGCAAATGTGCAAGAACGCTTAACGCCATGTCCTTCTCTGGGACGTTTGGACGAGGCCACGCGGCGTTCGCGCGCGTGGCCCCTCGACGCTGCGGCGGCTTTGCGCGGCGCGCCTTTGCGCGTCATTGGTAAACGGCAAGGTCGATTCGCGCATTGGCGAGACTTTGAACACGAGGCCGTAGAGGCTGTCGCAGCGGGCAAGGCGCGGCCGAACGCAAACGAACAGCCGGCCGTAATCGCTCACGCTGGGGAAAGTTCACCGGAAGGGATGGAGCGGGTGAAGGGAATCGAACCCTCGTATTCAGCTTGGAAGGCTGCTGCTCTACCATTGAGCTACACCCGCACGACCGTGATTCTATGCCAATCTGCGCGGCGCTTGGCAATGGGCGCGCAGACAATGCATTTCCCATTTGACAGCGAGGCAGGACGCCACTAACCGGAGCGCCCAAACAGTCTCTCAATATTAGGCGGGGCGTTCCCACGCTGCTTCTCGAGGACCAATCGACCGTGGCAAAACCCGAACTCGGCGCCAAACGCCAATGTCAGTCCTGCGGGACGAAGTTTTACGACTTTAAAAAGGACCCGATCGCCTGTCCGAAATGCGGCGCGATTTATCAGGTGGTGGCGCTGACGCGGGCGGCCGCGCGCGCGCAACAAGAAGAAGAGAGCGAACTCGAAAAGGAGAGCCCTGAAACCGTGTCGCTCGAAGAAGTCGAGGAGACGGAGACCGTGGCGGAATCGATCGATGTCGAAGATGATGTGGAGATCGAAGCAGACGACGCCGAAGACGACACCTTCCTCGAGGAAGAAGAATCCGACGACGATGTCTCCGGATTGATCGACGGCGACATCGAAACTGACGAAGAGACCTGAACCGTCGGGCGTCGCTGACCCTGGCGCGACCGCGCCCGCCGCAGCTTGCAGGTCAATGGGAGAAAGGCGGCCGTTTGGCCGCCTTTTTATTTGCCGCGACGCCGGCGCTGCTGGCCAAGCCCCATCTGCTTGGCGAGATTAGACCGCGCCTTGGCGTAATTGGGCGCAACCATCGGGTAGTCGGCCGGGAGACCCCACTTCTCGCGATAGTCTTCGGGCGACAAGCCGTATTGCGTGCGCAGATGACGCTTCAGCGATTTGAACTTCTTCCCGTCCTCAAGGCAGATGATGAAATCATTGGTCACCGAACGCTTGACGGGAATCGCCGGCTTCGGCGGCTCGGCCGGCGCCGCCGCGGAGCCCGCGCCAACGCGCAACAGGGCGCTGTAAACTTCGCTGATAAGCCCGGGCAACTCTCCGGCGGGGACCGAGTTGTTGCTCACATAGGCGGAGACGATGTCGGCCGCGAGTTCAATGTTGTTGGCTTGATTCATCGGATTGTTCACCACTTCCTGTTGAGACGGGCGCCGCCCCCGCCGCCCTTGGTCAATGCTTCGCTGCACAGAATCGTCGCCCTGCGTTACTTGTTGACTGACTAACAGAATAGTGCGACTTCATCAAGAAATATTATGCACTATTGGCGCTGCCCAATTCTGCATAGTTGATCCATCAGAATTTCGCGCTTTACGTGCCAGACGGCCTCATGTTTTCCTTTTTGTGACTTTTTTCTCCGCTAAGAAACGCTGGTTTGGCGCAGCCAACGGCGGAGGCGCAGCACATGACTGACTTCAGGGCCATTCGCATCGACAAAGACGATCACGGCCAACACGCCGATTACGTCGTCATGCGTGAGCGCGATCTGATGGAGGGCGATGTCGACGTGGACGTCGCTTTCTCGGCGATCAACTACAAGGACGGTCTCGCCGTGACCGGTAAGGGACCGGTGGTGCGTCGCTTCCCGATGATTCCGGGCGTCGATCTTGCGGGCCGCGTCACGCGCTCCGCGCATCCGGATTTTGCGTCAGGCGATATTGTCGTTGCAACGGCGTGCGGTCTGGGCGAAGCGCATTTCGGAGGCTTTGCGGAAAAGGCGCGGCTATCGGGCGATTGGCTCGCGAAACTGCCGCCGCCGCTGACGCCAGCGCGCGCCATGGCGGTCGGCACCGCGGGACTGACCGCTCTGTTCTGCGTGCTTGCGCTGGAGCGCCATGGCGCGCGGCCGCAGGACGGACTCGCGGTGGTGACGGGCGCAGCGGGGGGCGTCGGCTCTTTCGCGGTCGCGCTGCTCGCCAAGGCTGGCTGGCGCGTCGCCGCCGTTACGGGACGCGCCGGCGCAGAGGATTATCTGAAACGTCTGGGCGCGACCGAGATCATTCCTCGCGAAGAACTCGCCGCCCCAGGAAAGCCCCTGCAGACGCAGCGCTTCGCCGTCGGCGTGGACGCCGTCGGCGGCGTCACTCTCGCCAATCTTCTTGCGCAGACGCGCTTTGACGGCGCGGTCGCCGCCTGCGGCAATGTCGGGGGCATGGAGCTTCCCGCGAATATCGCGCCGTTCATCCTGCGCGGCGTTTCGCTGCTCGGAGTCGAAAGCGTGCGTCCGCGCATCGCCCTGCGCCGAGAGGCCTGGGCGCGCATCGCGCGGGATCTCGATCCCGACGCGATCGACGCGATGAGCGAGATCATTCCTTTCGATCGCGCGCTGAATCGGGCCTGCTCGATCGTATCGGGACAGATTCGCGGACGCGTCGTCATCGACATGGGTCTGCAACTTCCGCTCTAAGGCGCCGGTTGACGGGGTCGTCGCGCAACGAAGGGGACCCCCGCGCCGCCGATCGCCGCAAGCGAACGAAAATACCACTGGCCGGCGGGCCCGCGTCCTGCGGATCATCCCGGCCTTTCCGATCTCGGCCTTTGAGCCGCCAAGCTAAGCCTTCGGAAGCGCGCGCGAATCGTCGCATTGCGACGTCAATTTCTCGACAAGCGCGCCCGTCTCGGCTCTAATGCCCGTGACGGCCCGCTTGGGCCGATTATTTTTGTTAAGGACGCTCGCCGCATCGGCGCGGCGAACCAAAGGTCAAAAGCGCATGAGTTCGGCTTTTACGAAAGAACAGGACGACGACAATCCGCGCGAGGATCTGCCGGACCGGCCGGTCAGTCCGCACCGCAATCTGGTCACGCCCGAGGGCCTCGAACAGATTGAAGCCGAGCTTACGCGCCTGCAGAAGGAAATCGAACGCGCGACGGCGAGCGAAGACAATCACGCGCTCGCGCTGGCGCAGCGCGATCTGCGCTATTGGTCGGCGCGTCGCGCCAGCGCCGAAGTCATCCGGGCGATCGCCGATCATTCGCATGTGCGGTTCGGCCATCGCGTCGTCGTCGAACTCGAGGACGGCGAACGCCGCAGCTTCCGGCTCGTCGGCGAAGACGAAGCCGATCCGACCAAGGGGCTCATTCCCTATGTCGCTCCACTCGCCGAGGCGCTGATGGGCAAGTCCGTCGGCGACAAGGCGGAGGTCATCCACCACAGCGCGCGAATCGTGGAGATCGGGTAGACGCGAGAACCACGCAGCGATCAGGCGGCCTTTCTGGCCGCCTTCCCGCCCCTCGGGGCCGGCGTCTTTGCGGCGTTCGCCGGCTTTTTCAGTCTGCGCTTGATCGAAGCCCAAAGCTCCCGCATCTCCTCGGCGGCGACGCCGTCGGGGTTATATTCGCCGACCCCTCGCCCGAGCCGCGCCGCCTCCTGATAATCGACGCGCGATGAAACGAGCGGCGCAAGAAGACCGCCCATCGCCTGCAGCGCCTTGGCGCCGAGTTCGACGCGGGCGCTCTGTTGCGCGGGCGGACATTGGTTGAGCAGAAAGGCGTAGTCCTTGCCTTTCTCCTTCACGCGCATGCGAGTTGCTTCCGACGCCCACAGATCGAAGGCGTTGGGGCGCGCCGGAATGACGCAAAGATCGGCGGCGCGCACGGCCGCCGAAAGATAGTCGCCTTCCTGGCCCGGCGCATCGATAATGGCGAGCGTCACGCCCTTTGCCGCGAGCGCGGCAAGCGCCTTGGCGAGCTTCGACGGCGGCACGTGTTCGACCGGAATGTCGGCGCCGCCACGCGCGCGCGACCATTTGACCAGGGTTTGCAGCGGGTCGAGATCGATGATGAACACGCGTTCCCCAGCCTGGCGCGCGGCGACGGCGACGCTGCTGGCGAGCGTGCTCTTGCCGGCGCCGCCCTTCTGGGTGACGAAAGCGATGGTGCGCATGGGCGACGGTCCAGTCTTGTGATTGATGTCGACGCTGTGCACGCGATACTTAACGAAGGAAATCGAGCTTTCCGAACTCGTTCACCTATTTGTAATACTTGCGGCAGGGTTAATCGCGCGTTAACGGCTTGGCTTCAGCCGTCGAGACTCTGATGTCGGGCCGCGCCTGCCCGGCCGTTGTTGGCGCCCTCTTCGCCAGACTCTTTTTTCAGGACGCCGCGCTCTTTTCGCGGATTCGGCCCCAGAGATTCTCACAAGCGAGTCGCCTCGCTATGTTAATCAGTAACCATGTCCGATCTGTTCCAAGCCGCGAAGCTCGAAAACGACGCGCCGCGTCCGCTCGCCGACCGATTGCGGCCGACGCGTCTCGATGAGGTGGCGGGACAGGATCATCTGCTTGGACCCGAGGGCGCGCTGACGCGGCTCGTCCGCGCCGGCGCGCTCGGCTCGCTCATCTTCTGGGGTCCGCCCGGCACCGGCAAAACCACGGTCGCGCGGCTTCTCGCACATGAGACCAAGCTCGCCTTCGTGCAGATTTCGGCGATCTTTTCCGGCGTCGCCGACCTGAAGAAGACCTTCGAGGCGGCGCGCGCCAGACGCGCGGCCGGCCAAGGGACCTTGCTCTTCGTCGACGAGATTCACCGCTTCAATCGCGCGCAACAGGATTCCTTCCTGCCGGTGATGGAGGACGGCACGATCACGCTCATCGGCGCAACGACCGAAAACCCATCCTTTGAGCTCAACGCCGCGCTGCTCTCGCGCGCGCGCGTGATGACCTTCAAGGCCCTCGACGAAGCGGCGATCGAACAGCTGCTCAAGCGCGCCGAAAACGCCGAAGGCAAGCCGCTGCCGCTCGAACCCGACGCGCGCGAAGCGCTTGTCGGCATGGCCGACGGCGATGGCCGCGCGGCGTTGACGCTCGCCGAGGAAATCTGGCGCGCCGCGAAGCCGGACGAAGTCTTCGATCGGACGGGGCTCGTCGACATCGTGCAGCGCCGCGCGCCGATCTACGACAAGGCGCAGGAAGGCCACTACAATCTCATCAGCGCCTTGCACAAATGCGTCCGCGGTTCGGACCCGGACGCCGCGCTCTACTATCTCGCGCGCATGCTCGCCGCTGGAGAAGATCCGCTGTTTCTCGCACGCCGCATCGTGCGCATGGCGGTCGAAGACATTGGTCTGGCCGATCCGCAAGCGCTCGTCGTCGCCAACGCCGCCAAGGACGCCTATGATTTTCTCGGCAGCCCCGAGGGCGAACTCGCGCTGGCGCAGGCGGTGATCTATGTGGCGACCGCGCCCAAATCCAACGCCGCCTATGTCGCCTTCAAGCGCGCGCAGCGCGTCGCGGAGGAGAAGGGCTCACTGACGCCGCCGAAGGTCATCCTCAACGCGCCGACGAAAATGATGCGCGAAGAGGGCTATGGCGCGAATTACGAATATGATCATGATTCGCCTGAGGCCTTCTCGGGCCAGAGCTACTGGCCCGACTCGCTCTCGCGGCAAAAGTTCTACAAACCGGTCGAGCGCGGATTCGAGCGCGAGATCGCCAAACGCATCGACTATTGGGATCGACTGCGCAAAGAGCGCGGCGATTCATAAAAATGTGAAGACGTGGCGAAGTCGAGTCCTTCGCTGTTGCATATTGGTCACGTCCTTTAGGAAAGCGCCTGTGAACGCCTAAAACCGCAGCGTTTTGATTGACCTTTGAAATGGTTCCAACGTAATCCTGAACGTATCGGCGCATTGTCGCAGAAGCGGCGATCTTAGGGGCCGCAGGAACTGAAATTTACTGTAGAGGGGGTCACTCATGACCAAATTGCCTGTCGCCGCCGGCCTCGCGCTGGCGCTCGCCGCCGGATCCGCGCTCGCTGCCGACCTTCCGCATTATAAGGGTCCCCCGCCGTTCATGCCGCCGCCGTTCACCTGGACGGGCATCTACGGCGGCGTCAACATCGGCGGCGCTTTCGGCAACGCCGACAAGCAGTGGACCCGCGAGAACATCCACGGCGCTCTGGGAACGCCAATCTTCGGCGGCGTGGCTTGGCAGCGGCAGACCAACCTCACCGGCGTCACGGGCGGCGGTCAGATTGGTTACAACTATCAGTTCAATCCCTGGTTCGTAGTCGGCGTGGAGACTGATTTCCAGGGCGCCAGCATGAAGTCCAACAGCACCGGTTGGGGTCCGGGCGTGACCACGCCTGCGGGCCCAGTGGGCGTGGTGCTGTCGACCGCTTATGCCGGCGCTGGCACCGTCAACAGCTCTGTTGATTGGTGGGGCACGGTTCGTGGCCGCGTCGGCGTCACGCCGGTGCTGCCGAACCTGTTGATCTACGCCACCGGCGGCTTCGCTTACGGCCAGGCCAACACGAACGTCAACTATGGCTCGGTAAGGGGCATTCAGGGCGCCGTCATCATCGGCCCGTTTGCCTTCCCAACTAACGTCACCTCGGGCGCGTATGGCGCCTCGAGCGTTAACAACATCAAAACCGGCTGGACCGTCGGCGGCGGTTTCGAATATGCGCCGCTGATGTTCCCAAACTGGTCGTTCAAGCTGGAATATGACTATGTCGACCTCGGCCGCACGACCTTGACGACCTTCGGTCTGGGCACGACGAGGTTCACCGGCTTCGGCACGAACACCGCGCCGTTCTTCAACAGCGCGACGACAAGCGTTCAGACACGCTTCCATGTGGCGCGCGTCGGCCTCAACTATCGGCTGAACTGGTTCAGCGCGCCGTCGGCGCCGGTGCTCGCCAAATACTGAGCCAACGGCAAAGCGGCAAACTCAAACTCCAAGAAAATAGAAGCCCGGCCTTTTGGCCGGGCTTTTCCTTTTAAAAACTGCGGCATGAGCGAAAGAGCTCGAACCGCCGCATGGACCGGGTCAGCCAACTCCTTTAAAGAAAAATGAATCAACGCCGGACGCGCGATATCCCCCCACCTGCGCCGCGGCGGCCAATGGCTCGAGCGGCGCACAATGCTACGCCCTTCAGACCGCTCGTGACGGAGCTGACTTCGCGATCATGACCCGTAATCGGTCCGTTCTGGTTCTTGCCGTTCTCGCGAGCCTGGCGATTGGCGCCGCGCTGCCGTCGCTCTTTGGCGCGATGCGCAGCCGCGTTGCGCCTGACCGCCAAAGCGAGGCGACCGAGCCCGGACCCGCCGACGGCGAAGTCCGGCTTTCCGCCGCTCAGATCGAAGCCTCCAAGATCGCGACGGCGAAGGTCGGCCCTGGCGTCATTACGCGCCGGATCACGGCGCCTGCCGCCGTCAAACCCGATCCGGACAAAATCGCGCGCGTCGCCGCCAAGGTCGCGGGCGTCGTCGAAGAGATGCGCAAGCGCCTTGGAGACCAGGTCACGCGCGGCGAAACCATCGCGATTATCGACTCCCGCGAAGTGGCCGAAGCAAAAAGCGAGTATCTCGCCGCATCGGCGAATTTCGATCTGCAGAATGTGCTTTTTCAACGCGAAAAAGGACTGTTCGAGAAGAAAATCACCGCGGAGCAGCTGTTTCTGAAGGCCAAAGCGGTCTTCATGGAATCCAAAGTGAAGCTCGATCTTGCGCGGCAGAAACTCGCTGCGCTGGACATGAGCGAGCAGGAGATCTCCGCCCTGCCCTCCCAGGCGATTGCGGACCTTCGCCGCAAAGAGATCCACGCGCCGATCTCCGGGCGCGTCATCGAGCGTCTGGTCAGCGTCGGACAGCCGGTCGGCGGCGAGGGTCAGGCCAAGGAGCTCTACGTCATCGCGGATCTCTCTGTCGTAGAGGTCGAACTTGCGGTGCCTGCCGCCGATCTTGGCCTGTTGCGCGAGGGCCAGGAGGTTCGGCTGCAAAATGCGGAAGGTCGCGGATTCGAAGGCAAGATCACTTATGTCAACGCGCTGATCACGCGCGAGACGCGTTCGGGCCAAGTTCTGGCGCGCTTTGCGAACCCCGATTTCGCGCTGAGGCCGGGCAGCCTGCTGGAAGCCGATATCTCGCTCAAGGAGACCCGGGTGAAGCTCGAGATTCCGCGTTCCGCGGTGATGATCGTCGAGGGCAAGCCCAATGTCTTCGTTCGGACTTCCGCTGGCTTTATCAAGCGCGAAATCGAGTCGGGACGTGGCGATGATGACTCGGTCGAGGTCGTCGACGGCCTGAAAGAAGGGGAGGAGATCGCCGTTTCTAACGTCTTTCTGCTGAAGGCGGAGCTCGGAAAGCGGAGCATCCCGGAGGAATGATGCGCGCGGACGGCCTCTTGTTCTCGTCTCCATCGCTTCGCCTTGGCGCCGCTATTGCGCCTTCGACCGCCCGTTGCCGTCGATGATCAAGAATCTCATCGCCTTCTCGGTCCGAAGCCGGTGGCTCGTGGTGTTGTTGACGGCGCTCGCCGTGCCGCTTGGCGTCTGGTCGCTCGTGCGATTGCCGATCGACGCGGTGCCGGACATCACGAATAACCAAGTTCAGATCAACGCCTTCGGACCGGCGCTTTCCGCCTTCGAGATCGAAAAACAGGTCACCTATCCGATCGAGAACGCCATCGCGGGAATACCTGGGCTCGAATATACCCGCTCGCTTTCCCGCAACGGCTTCGCCCAGGTGACCGCCGTCTTCGGCGACAGCGTCGATATTTATTTCGCCCGCCAACAGGTCGGCGAGCGCCTCACGCTCGCCAAGGAGTATTTTCCACCCGCCGTAGAGTCGCATATGGGCCCGGTCGCCACCGGGCTGTCAGAGATCTACATGTGGTCGATCGCCTACGCGCCGCGAGGCGGGGATGAACCGGCGCCGGACGGAAAGCCGGGCTGGCAGAGCAATGGCGATTATCTGACGCCTGAGGGGCAGAGACTTCGCAACTTGGTCGAAATGACCGCCTATCTGCGGACGGTGCAAGATTGGATCATCAGGCCGTTGTTGCGCACCGTGCCCGGAGTCGCCGGCGTCGACTCGCTTGGCGGCTACGTCAAGGAATATCACGTTCAGCCCGACCCCGCGAAAATCTTCGCTCTCGGACTGTCCTTCGCCGATCTCGCCGGCATTATCGAGCGCAATAACATCAGCCGCGGCGCAGGCTACGTCGAGCGCAATGGCGAGGGCCTCGTCGTGCGCAGTCCGGGTCGGCTCGAGTCCATGGACGACATCGCCAAGGTCGTCGTGTCGACGAGAGGCGGCACCCCTGTGCGCGTCGAGGATATCGCGGAGGTGGGCGTCGGACGCGAGCTGCGCGTGGGCAGCGCCAGCATGAACGGCGAAGAGGTGGTGATCGGCACCGCGCTGATGCTGATCGGCGCAAACAGTCGTGAAGTGTCGAGCGCCGTCAATGCGAAGATGAACGAAATCCGGCGGCTGCTGCCGCCCGGCGTCGAAGTGCGCACGATCTTGAACCGCACCGTGCTCGTCAACGCCACGATCAAAACGGTCGCCCTGAATCTTGTTGAGGGCGCCGCGCTCGTCATCCTCGTGCTCTTTGTCATGCTCGACAATTTTCGCGCGGCGCTCGTGACGGCGATGGTCATACCGCTGACGATGTTGCTGCTCGGCATCGGCATGCATGTCGGAAAGATCAGCGCCAATCTGATGAGTCTCGGCGCGCTCGATTTCGGACTGATCGCCGACGGGGCCATCATTGTCACCGAGAACTGCTTGCGCCGTCTTTCGCAGCGTCAGGGCGCCTTGGGCCGCGCGCTCACGCTGGAAGAACGGCTGACGACCGTGATCGACTCGGCGGTCGAGATGCGGCGGCCGACCGTCTACGGCCAGGCGATCATCATCCTCGTCTATGTGCCGATCCTGACCTTTTCAGGGGTCGAAGGCAAAATGTTCCATCCGATGGCGATGACCGTCATCATGGCGCTCGCCTCCGAGTTCGTCCTGTCGCTGACGTTCTTTCCGGCGATGATCGCCATTGCGCTTTCAGGTCGCGTGCGCGAATCCGAAAATGTCGTCGTGAGCGCCCTCAAGCGCGCATATGAACCCATTTTGAAATGGGCGATGGCCGCGCCTTTGAAGCCGATCGCGCTGGGCGTGTGCGCCTTCGTCCTCGCGGCGCTTCTCTACTTGACGCTGGGCGAAGAGTTCGTGCCGACGCTCGACGAAAAAAACCTCGCGATGCAGGCGAACCGAATTCCCAGCGCGTCGCTGACGCAGTCACAGGCGATGCAGTTCGAGATCGAGAGCGCGCTACGCAGTTTTCCCGAAGTGGACTATGTCTTCTCCAAGACCGGCACGGCCGAGATCGCCACAGATCCCATGCCGCCGAACCTGACCGACACGTTCATCATGTTGAAGCCGCGCGACAAATGGCCCAACCCAGGGCTCGACAAGGCGGCGCTGATTGAAAAATTGGAGGCGCGGCTCGCGCAACTGCCGGGAAACGCCTATGAGTTCTCGCAGCCTATTCAACTGCGCTTCAACGAATTGCTCGCCGGCGTGCGCGGCGACATCGCCGTCAAAGTGTTCGGCGACGATTTCGACGTCATGTTGAAGGCTGCCAATCAGATCGCCGGCATTCTCAATTCGACCAAGGGCGCGAGCGACGTCAAGGTCGAACAAGTGGCCGGACTGCCGATTCTCGATGTCGCCGTCAACAAGGGCGCGATCGCGCGGCTTGGCCTCAGCGTCGCCGCCGTGCAGGACGTGATCGGCGCGGCGATCGGCGGACAAAGGGCGGGCGTGGTGTTCGAGGGCGATCGCCGCTTCCCTATTGTCGTCCGGCTGCAGGACAATTTGCGCGAGGACGCGCAGGCGTTGGAGTCCATTCCCGTCGCGCTTCCTGGAGCGGCGACCGACAATGCGCCGGTCGTGCTGCTGAAGCAGGTCGCGAAATTTTCAATTGTGGACGGTCAGAACCAGATTTCGCGCGAAAACGGCCATCGTCGCGTCGTGGTCACCGCCAATGTGCGCGGCCGCGACATCGCATCCGTCGTCGATGAGGCGCGGGCGAAAATCGAGTCAAAAGTTATCCTGCCGCCCGGCTACTGGATTGCATGGGGCGGCCAATTCGAGAATCTCGCGGCGGCTCGCGCGCGTTTGTTGTTTGTCGTGCCGATCTGTTTTTTCCTCATTCTTCTGCTGCTCTACTCCTCGCTCGGCTCGGTGCGCGACGCGCTGTTGGTGTTCACCGCGGTGCCGCTGGCGCTTTCCGGCGGCGTCGCCGCGCTATGGCTGCGCGGCATGCCCATGTCCGTCTCGGCCGCGGTCGGCTTCATCGCGCTCTCGGGCGTCGCTGTGCTGAACGGCCTCGTCATGCGCACCTATATTTCTCAGTTGATCGCAGGCGGCATGGCCGAGCGTCAGGCGATCTTCAAAGGCGCGATGACGCGACTGCGCCCCGTCGTGATGACGGCGCTCGTCGCCTCGCTCGGATTTCTGCCGATGGCGCTCGCCACGAGCACCGGCGCCGAGGTGCAAAAGCCGATCGCGACGGTCGTCATCGGCGGCCTGATCAGCGCCACGCTTCTCACTCTTGTCGTTCTGCCGGCCCTTTACGCGTTCTTTTGTCGTTCGCCAGAGTCAGCTTCCGCGCAACAAAGCGAGGGCTGACCGTGAGCGTGCGCGGCGTCGCCTCGGTCCTGATCTGCTTCTTTCTGAGCGGCGGCGCATCCCACGCCGAAACCTTGATGGGCGCGATGCGTCGCGCCTATGACGCCAATCCGCAGCTCAACGCCGGCAGAGCGGAGCTGCGCGCGATTGATGAGAATGTGCCGCAGGCGCAGGCCGGCATGCGGCCGCGCGTTTCCGCCGACGGCTATCTCGGCGTGCAGCGCAACCGCTACATCACGCAACAGCGCGACGTCGATCTCGACGATCCCACGCTCAGAGCTCGCACGAAGAGCATCCAAAACGGCGGCAGCGTTCCTCGCTCCGCCACTTTGACCATCGAGCAGCCGATTTTCGACGGCTTCAAGGCGCGAAACGAAACGCGCGCGGCGGAATCGGGCGTCTTCGCCGGACGCGAACGTTTGCGCCTCACCGAGCAACAGGTCTTATTCGACGCGGTCACCGCTTATATGAACGTCTTGCGCGACACGGCGGCGCTCAAACTCCAGGAAAGCAATGTCGCGGTCCTGAATGAGCAATTGCGCCAGACGCGGGAGCGCTATCAATATGGACAGATCACGCTAACCGATGTCGCGCAGGTCGAGGCGCGTCTCGCAGGAGGGAAATCTCTCGCCAGCGCGGCGCGCGCGACGCTCGACGCCAGCATCGGCGTCTATCGCAAGACGGTCGGCGTCGAGCCGACGAAGCTCGCGCCGGGCGCGCCGATCGACCGATTGCTGCCGAAGTCGCGCGAAGAAGCGGAACGCATCGCGCAAAGGGAGCATCCGTTCATCCTCGCGGCGCTTCACGAGGCCGACGTCGCCGATCTCGACATCAACGCGCTCGAAGCCGACTTCATGCCCAAACTGTCGATCGTCGGCGACATTTTCACGCAGACCGACATCGCCGGCATTGGCAACCGCAACATCGGGGCCAAAGTCGGGGGCCACCTCAGCGTGCCGATTTATGAGGGCGGCCTGACATCTTCCCGCGTTCGGCAAGCCAAGGAGACCGCCGGGCAGCGCCGGTTCGACGCCGACGTCGCGCGCGCCGAGGTTCTCTCGCTCGTTCGCGCGTATTGGGGCGCGCTGCAGGCGGCCAAAGCGCAGATCGCCGCGGCGCAAACGCAAATCGCCGCGGCCGAGCGCGCGCTTTACGGGGTGCGAGAAGAAGCCAAGGCCGGTCAGCGAACGACCCTCGAAATTCTTATCGCGCAGCAAGAGTTGCTCTACGCCCGCATCGCGCTCGTCTTCGCTCAGCGCGACCGCGTCGTCGCCTCCTATGCCGTACTCTCTTCGCTCGGGCGGCTTTCTTCAGATTGGCTCGGCCTCACGCCCGGCGGCTATGATCCGGCGATCCATTTCGACCAGGTGAAGGATCTCTGGGGCGATCCGACGACGCCCGACCGTTAGACGGACTTTTTCGATGAGTTCCTGTTCCACCATTTTGATGTGCGCGACTTCTATCGACCACGTGTTTCCATGTGATCGGGACGCGCTCCAGGACTTAAGACGCGCCGCGAATGCTGCGATAAGATGCTAGAGTTTAAAAAAGACGCGCCGCCGGGCGGCGAAATCATAAAGGCTGAGGGAGAGGACATCATGCGAGGCGCTTTCATCACATTCGCCGTTGCGATGCTGCTGGCGTTGCTATCGGCGATCCCGGCCAATGCTTTTTGCATGTTCGGCTGCAATCCGACTGAAGCGCATGCGCGGCAAATTTTCGAGAACTTGCTGAAGCAGCGCGTCGACAAGCCGTTCAAGATTGTCGAGTTCAAACAGACGATGGCCGAGCGCCTTGAGATGCACGCGACCGGAGAAAAGGGCTACGAGATCTTCTTCAATGCGCGGGTCGAGTTTCCGGAAGGCGCAAATCTCGAATGCAAAGCTGACGAGGCTGGAAAATTTTCCGAAGGCTGTTCGCCGAGCAGTCATTATGTGACTGCGCCGCGCAGTTCCGATCCCCCGGGCAAGCAATATATCGCGCCCGGTTCAACGGTTCTGTTCGATGAGGAATATCGCTTTTATGAAGCGGGCAGCGGCTGGAAAGGCCCGGACGGCAAGGTCTATACGGCGGACTGACCAAAAAAATGGGCGCGCATTGAATGCGCGCCCCGTCTCAACCGACCTCGCTCGCGAGGCTCGGCCTTTTTACTCCTTGTCCTTGGTGTTCTGCGGGCAGCCGCAGGCGGCGTCACAGGCCTTCTTATTGGCGAAGACTTCACTTTTGTTGGAGGCATAATTCATCTTGCGGGCGAGGTACTCGTCGTCGCATTTCTCAGCGCATTTAGCCTGCTTGTCTTCGTCCGCTTTGTGGACGTCGCAATCCGCGAATGCCGGGCTGATCATGCCAGCGACAAGGAGAGCCGCCGTCATAATGGCGTATTTATTCATTTGGTCGTTTCCTTCACTTGCCCGTTGGGCGTCTAGACTGCGCTTGCGCTCGACCCCTCCCGCCATGGAACAGCAACGGCGTCACATAACGCAATAAGCGGCCGGACGATGTCGTATGTGGCCGCTCATGTCAATTGCGCGTCGCTGGCGCCATGTCTCAAGCCGCTTCGTCGGTCTACGGCGCGATTGACGAAAAGCCTGTTGTTTTCATGTCCTTGCTGAACACGACGACGCGGCGTGACGGCTGTCCGACGTTTGATTGGCGAACGCGAAAAGGGCGCGCGATCGCTCGCGCGCCCTTATGCCGCTGTTCGAACCAATGAGACTGTTAAAGGCCCTTCGAGTTCTGCGGGCAGCCACACTTGTCGTCGCACGCTTTCTTGGCGGACTTGATCTTGCTCATGTCCGCCGTCCAGCCCTGCTGGTCCTTAAGATAGGCGTCCTCGCACTTGCTGGCGCAAACGGCCTGATCGTCTTCGGCGTGCGTGTCGCAGCTGATGCGCGTCGCCTGGCTCGGTGCGCGCAAACCGACACCGGCGTCGAAGGCGAACGACGGCGCGGTCGTCGCCAGGAACAGGGCGGCGGCGGCCGTAAGGGCGTATTTATTCATATGCTGATTTTCCTCTTCTTCGCGTCGTGAGCTTTTTTGTTTTTGTAGAGCGCTGCGTTGAAGACATTGCAACCGCAACGGCTCGAAACCAACGCAAAGCACAGCAACGCTGTCGGAGGACATCGACTGAGTCAATGGTTTTTTGTCGAGATCTAAGGGGCGAGTTGTCGCAACACATAAGCAAGGATGCCGCCATTTTTGAAGTATTCTAACTCGTCGAGCGTATCGATGCGCGCGAGCAGCGGCACAGTCTTGGTGGACCCATCCGGGAATGAGATCGAGGCGACCAGCGTCTTGCGTGGCGCAAGTCCTTCGCGCAAGCCATGGATGGTGACGGTCTCATCGCCTTTGAGTCCGAGGGTGTCCCAACCTGTCCCCTCCGCAAAGGTGAGCGGCACGACGCCCATGCCGACGAGATTGGAACGGTGGATGCGCTCGAAACTTTTGGCGATCACCGCGCGAACCCCAAGCAGCATGGCGCCCTTCGCCGCCCAGTCGCGTGACGAGCCGTTGCCATATTCGGCGCCGGCCATGACGACCAGCGGCGCGCCCTCGTCTCGGTAGCGCATGGCGGCGTCATAGATCGACATGATCTCGCCGCCCGGATAGTGCTTGGTCAATCCGCCTTCCGGCGTGAGGCCTTTCGCATCCCGCATGATGTGATTCTTGATGCGGATGTTGCCGAAGGTGCCGCGCATCATCACTTCATGATTGCCGCGACGCGTGCCGTATTGATTGAAGTCGGCCGGCGCGACGCCATGCTCCATCAGCCATTGGCCGGCGGGCGAAGCCGCCTTGATGGACCCGGCGGGCGAGATGTGATCGGTGGTGATCTTGTCGCCAAAGAGCGCAAGGATGCGCGCGCCGACGATATCTTCCACGGGCTTGGGCTCGCGCTGCAGACCGACGAAATAGGGCGGGTCGCGCACATAGGTGGACTGGTCGTCCCATGCGTACGTCTCGCTGCTGGGCGCTTCGACGGCGCGCCAATGCGCGTCGCCCGAAAAGACGTTGGCGTAGGTCTCGCGGAACAGATTGCGGGTCACCTGATCGCGGACGAAGGTCGCGATTTCCGCATTCGGCGGCCAGATGTCGCGCAGATAAATCGGCGCCCCGGCGCTGTCGTGTCCGAGAGGCTCTTTCGTCAGATCAATCGCCATCGTGCCCGCGAGCGCATAGGCGACGACGAGCGGCGGCGAGGCGAGATAATTCGCCTGGACGTCGGGATTGACCCGCCCTTCGAAATTGCGATTTCCCGACAGCACCGACGCCGCGACGAGGTCATGCTCATTGATGGTCTTGGAGATCGCGGGCGGCAGCGGCCCGGAGTTGCCGATGCAGGTCGTGCAGCCAAATCCCACAAGATTGAAGCCGAGATCGTCGAGATATTTCTGCAATCCGGACTTCGCGAGATATTGCGCGACGACCTGGCTGCCCGGGGCGAGCGAGGTTTTCACCCAGGGTTTCGCCTTCAGTCCGCGCGCGACGGCGTTGCGCGCCAGCAATCCCGCGCCGATGAGCACGCTGGGGTTGGACGTGTTGGTGCAGGAGGTGATGGCGGCGATGACGACGTCGCCATGGCCGAGGTCGAAACTTTCGTCTTCGACGCCGTAGCGCTGCCCGAGCCCGTCTTCCTTCTTATATTCGCTCGCGAGCGCGCCGAGAAACGCCGAGCCGACTTCGGAAAGAGCGGAGCGGCTCTCGGGACGCTTTGGGCCGGCGAGCGACGGCGTCACCTCCGCAAGATCGAGGCTCAGCGTATCGGTGAATTCGGGATCGGGAGCGCCGGACTCGCGCAGCATTCCTTGCGCCTGGGCATAGGCTTCGATCAGCGCGATACGATCGTCGGCGCGCCCGGACATGCGCAGATAAGCGAGCGTCTCCTGATCGATGGGGAAGAAGCCGCAGGTGGCGCCATATTCGGGCGCCATATTGGCGATGGTCGCGCGATCGGCGAGGCTGAGATGATCAAGCCCTTCGCCAAAGAACTCGACGAATTTTCCGACCACGCCTTTTTTGCGCAGCATTTGCGTGACGGTCAGGACGACGTCCGTCGCCGTCACGCCTTCCTTCGGCGCGCCGGTGAGCTTGAAGCCGATCACTTCCGGCGCGAGCATCGACAGCGGTTGGCCGAGCATCGCGGCCTCGGCCTCGATGCCGCCGACGCCCCAGCCGAGAACGGCGAGGCCGTTGATCATGGTCGTATGCGAATCGGTGCCGACCAGCGTGTCGGGATAGGCGAGTTCGACGGTCTTGCCGTCGATGCGCTCGGTGCGCGTCCAGACGGTCTGCCCGAGATATTCGAGATTGACCTGGTGGCAGATGCCGGTGCCGGGAGGCACGACGCGGAAATTGTCGAACGCCGACTGGCCCCATTTCAAAAATCGGTAGCGCTCGCCATTGCGCTCATATTCGAGTTCGACGTTGCGGGCGAAGGCCTGCGGCGTGCCGAAGCTGTCGACGATCACCGAATGGTCGATGACGAGATCGACGGGCACGAGCGGGTTGATCTTCTGCGCGGTCCCGCCGAGCGCGACGACGGCGTCGCGCATCGCCGCAAGATCGACGACCGCCGGCACGCCGGTAAAATCCTGCATCAGCACGCGCGCCGGCCGAAAGGCGATTTCGCGTTCCGTCTTGCCTTTCTCCTCGAGCCATTTCGCGAAGGTTTCGATCGACTCCCTGGTGACCGAACGGCCGTCCTCGTTGCGCAGCAAATTCTCGAGAACGACCTTGAGCGAATAGGGCAGGCGGGAGACGTCGCGCAGCCCGTTCTCCTCCGCCGCCCTCAGCGAGAAATATTGATAGGACCGGTTCCCGACGACGAGCGTCTGGCAGGCGTTGAAACTATTGAGCGAAGCCATGGAAGGGTCCTTGCGGCGCGGGAAGGTGGAATCTTTCTAGAAAATTCCATGCCATGGGGGCAAATAGAAAAGACGCGAGCAAAATCGACCTGTCAGCTGCGTCGCTCGCCGCGCAGCGGCCGCTCCTCCATACGCGCGAGGAAAAGCAAGGACAGGGCGACGCAGACGGCAAGCGCCAGAAAAACGAGGCGAAAGCTCGAAAACAAAGCGGCGCCGTCGACGTCCGTCTTCATCTCCTCGAGCAATTGCGCGCGGCCGCCGCCAATCGCCAGCGCGGCGAAAAGCGCGACGGCCGCCCCGGCCGCCAGCTGCCGAAAGAATTGCATCGAGGCCGTCGCCGTCCCCAAATCGCGCGAATCGACCGCGTTCTGCACCGAAACGGTCGCCACAGGCAGCATCGCGCCGATCCCGAAGGTCGTGACGGTGAGCAGGGCGTTGAGCCAAAGCAGCGAGCGCCCTGACCCCATCATCGCCGCCGCGCCCAACGCGGCGAGAGCGCCGGCGCCGAGCCCGAGGAGCGGAGCCGTCTTGTAATGCGTCAAACGCCCCATCAATCGTCCCGACAGCGTGGCGCCGGCGACGGTGCCGACCATTAGGGGGATAAGCGTCAGCCCCGATTCGCTCGCGTTCATCCCGCCGCAGATTTCGTAATAGATCGGCATCACGACCGAAAGTCCGACGAACCCGCCGAGCCCAAAGGAGCTCGACAGGATGGCGTCGCGCACGATCCGCAGTCGGAGAATGCGCAGCGGAATGAGCGGCTCCTCGGCGCGCGCCGTGCGCCAGGCGAAAAGCGCCCAGGCGAGAGCGGAGGCGGTAAGGAGCCCGACGATCGGCGCCGATCGCCACGGATAGCGCACGCCGCCCCAGCCGAGCGCCAGCACGAGAAGGCCGGAGCCCGCGATCAGCAACATCGCGCCCAGATAGTCGACGCGATGCGGATGGCGCCGCTCCGGCACGCGCTTCAACCTCGAATTGACGATCAGGAGCGCCGCGAGGCCCAGCGGCAGATTGATCCAGAAGATCAGCGACCAATGCCAATATTGCGCAAAAATGCCGCCAAGCGCCGGACCGGCGATGCTGGAGGTGATGAACACCGCAGCGAAATAGGATTGATATCGGCCGCGCTCGCGCGGCGAGACGAGATCGGCGACGATCGTCTGCGCGAGCGAGATCAGGCCGCCGCCGCCAAGTCCCTGAATGACCCTCGCGCCGGCGAGCGCCGCCATGCTCGGGGCCAAGGCGCAAGCGACCGATCCGATCACGAAAGTGATCACGCCGATCAGGATGACGCGCCGCCGCCCGTAGACGTCGGCGAATTTGCCGTAGAGCGGCGTCACCACCGTCGCCGCGATGAGATAGGCGGTCACGATCCAGGGCAGATCCTGCGGATCGCCGAGGTCCGCCGCGATGGTCGGCATGGCCGTGACCACGATCGTCTGATCGAGGGCCGAGAGCAGCATGGCGAGGCCGAGCCCGAACATGACCTGTCGCAGTTCGGCGGGGTTTGGCGGCGGGTTAGCGGACATGGGCTCTGGGAACGGCACGGGGAGCCCTAACTACAGTGTTGCGGCGCCGAACGAAACCCTCACGCCGGCTTTAGAGGGCTTCGCGGATCACCCGCAGCAGCGCCGCCGCGTCTTCGAGCCCCCGCAGCAGCGGGTCGTCGGCGCTTTGCGGCCGTTCGCGCGCGAGGGCGCGCAGCGCCTGTTCGGCGGCGACGATTCGCGGCGCCAAGCCGCGCCGTTTTGCGATGGCGAGCCTCTCGGCCTGGAGCGCGCGCAGCAGGCGCGCCTCGGCCACGGTCAGCGGCGGCTCCCGCTGTTGCCGCGGCGCGTCGATCGGCGCAGGCGTCGTCTCAGGAAGATCGGCATCGTCTTCCGAAAGGTCGGCGCGCGCGGCGAAGCCGCTTGCGAGCGCGGCGCGCCAGCCGAGGGCGAGTGACGACAGGCGACGGGGCCACGCCATCGGTCCGCCGCGGCAATGGTCGCATCGGCCGCAGGGCCCGCTCGCTTCGCCAAATTCTGCGAGGAGCCGCTGAAAACGGCACCCCGGCGCCGCCGCGAGCCGCGCCATCGCCTGGCGCCTGGCGTTATCGCCGGCGGCCGCCTCTTCTTCCTGCGCCGCATCCGGAACGCGCCAGCGCAGCGCCAGCTCCGCGGGCGAGAACAGCGTCAGCGCGCGGGCCGGCGCGCCATCGCGTCCGGCCCGGCCGATCTCTTGATAATAGCCTTCGACCGAGGTCGGCAGATCGGCGTGAACGATGAAGCGCACGTCGGGCTTGTCGACGCCCATGCCGAAGGCGATGGTCGCCACCATCACCGCGCCCTTGCGGGTAAAGAAAGCGTCCTGGCTCTCCGCGCGCGTATGAGCGTCGAGCCCGGCGTGATAGGGCAGCGCATCGAAGCCGAGCCGCGAGAGCTCGCGCGCCAGCGCGTCGGTCTTGTTGCGCGAGTTGCAATAGATAATGCCGCTTTGCTTGCCGGCGTCGCGGCCTTTGCGCGCGAATTCGACGATCTGCCGCAGGCCGGCGCGCTTCTGCGCGAAATCGAGGGAGAGATTCGGCCGCGCGAAGGAGCGCTGAAAAATCTCGGGCGGCCGCGAAAACAGCGTGCGGGCGATGTCGTCGCGGGTGCGCGGACCGGCCGTCGCGGTGACGGCGAGCATCGGCGGCGCGCCGAGTTTTCGCGCAATCTCGCCGAGCGCGCGATAGTCGGGGCGAAACTCATGGCCCCAATGCGAGACGCAATGCGCCTCATCGGCCGCGAAGAGTTTGATGCGAATGCTGCGCAATAAATGCTGCGTCCCGTCCTGGGCGAGACGCTCGGGGGCGACGTAAAGCAGCTTTGCCCGGCCCGACGCGACGGCGTCGATCGCGGCCGCCGCTTCGTCGTCCTCCTGCATGGAGTGAAGCGCGACGGCCCCGACCCCAGAGTCGGCGAGGGTTCGAAGCTGGTCGCGCATCAGCGCGATCAGCGGCGAGCAGACGAGAACGAGCCCGCCCCCCGGCGCCGCGGCCGGCAGCTGATAGAGCAGCGATTTGCCGGAGCCCGTCGGCATGATGGCGATGGCGTCGCGCCCGTCGAGCACCGCCTCGACGATCTCCGCCTGACCCGGCAGAAAGTCCGAAAAGCCGAAAATGCTGCGCAGCAATTCTTGCGCGGACAACCCCGTCATGGCGCCGCTTGCGACAGCAGCGCTTCGGCGATCTCGCGCCATTCTTCTAAAAGCGGGCCGTTGTGCGGCTCTCGCCCGGCGCGGCGATACCAGTAGAAGGCGTTCGAAAGATCGCCTTCCTTGCGATGGAGGTAGGCGTGGACCCACATGCTCTGGGGGTCGGATTTGTCGTCGACGCATTTATGCGCCGCGTTCCAATCGCCCTTGGCGTCGAACCACAGCGCCCGCAGCGGCGGCGGGAGAGCCGGCGGCTCGGATGCGGAAAGCGATTCGAGAAAAGCGTCGACGGTCATGGACTGCTCTCAAATCATAAGAAGAGCATCATGGCGGCGCGAAGCAGCGCAACAGCTCTTTCTGCATTCCGCCGCGCCAACCATAATCAATTGAGCGAATGACTCTGCACGGTAGTTAGCGGAAATACCTCCCCCTTGCGGGGAGGTCGGCGGTCGCAGACCGCCGGGTGGGGGTCTCGCCGCGCCAGCATGCGATGACCCCCACCCGACCCCGCTTCGCGGGGCCACCCTCCCCGCAGGGGGGGAGGGAATACGCAAAATCCCAGCCCTCAACTCGATCCAAAGTCGCCAATCCGACCAACGCGACCGATATTCGTGAAGTTCGCGCTTAGCTATTCGCGTCGGATTCCTGCTCTGAAGTAAGAGTATAACCCCCCGATGTTGACGCGCGAAACCATCGCGCGTATCAATTCCTCCAATCTCGCAAGAGAACCCTAACCACAGCCGAGCCGCCCAAGAGGCGGCAGGCCAACGCCCGGCAGCGCGATGCGCCCCCGGGCGCGTTTTGCTTTGGAGCCTTCGCGCTCGCGGGAGAACAGCATGTTCGAGAGCCTTTCCGATAAGCTCTCCGGCATTTTCGACAAGCTCACACGGCGCGGCGCGCTCTCCGAGGCCGACGTCAACGAGGCGCTGCGCGAAATCCGCCGCGCGCTGCTCGAGGCCGACGTCGCGCTCGACGTCGTGCGCTCCTTCACCGACAAGGTCCGCGACCGCGCGATCGGCGCCGGCGTCATCAAATCGGTGACGCCCGGCCAGATGGTCGTCAAGATCGTCAATGACGTGCTGATCGAGACGCTCGGCCAGGACGCGGAGCCGATCGATCTCGTCGCCGCGCCGCCGCTCGCCATCATGATGGTCGGCCTGCAAGGCGCCGGCAAAACCACAACCACCGCCAAGATCGCCAAACGGCTCAAGGAGCGCCACGGCAAGCGCACGCTGATGGCCTCGCTCGACGTCAAGCGCCCGGCGGCCCAGGAACAGCTCGCGGTGCTCGGCCGGCAGGTCGAGGTCGACACGCTGCCGATCGTCGCCGGCCAGACGCCGGTGCAGATCGCCAAGCGCGCGATGGAGGCGGCGCGGCTGCAGGGCTACGACGTCGTGCTGCTCGACACCGCCGGCCGCACGCATATCGACGAGCCGCTGATGGCCGAGATGGCGGAGATCAAGACCTCCTCCAAGCCGCATGAAATCCTGCTCGTCGCCGACGCCCTGACCGGACAGGACGCGGTCAATCTCGCCCAGAATTTCGATGAACGGGTCGGGCTGACGGGCATTGTATTGACGCGTATGGACGGCGATGGCCGCGGCGGCGCGGCGCTCTCCATGCGCTATGTCACCGGCAAGCCGATCAAGCTCATCGGCGTCGGGGAAAAGATGGACGCGCTCGACGAATTCTCGCCGACGCGCATCGCCAACCGCATTCTCGGCATGGGCGACATTGTCGCGCTGGTCGAAAAAGCCGCCCAGGCGATCGACGCCGAACAGGCCCGCAAGGCCGCCGAGCGGATGGCCAAGGGCAAGTTCGATCTGCAGGACCTCTGCGATCAGCTCGCCCAGGTGGAAAAGATCGGCGGATTGGGCGGCATCATGGGCCTGCTGCCCGGCGTCGCCAAGATGAAGGATCAGATCGCCGCGTCCGGCTTCGACGACAAGATGGTCAGGCGCCAGCGCGCCATCATCCTTTCGATGACGCCCAGGGAGCGGCGCAATCCCGACCTGATGAAAGCCTCGCGCAAGAAACGCATCGCCGCGGGTTCGGGCGCCAAGGTCGAGGACGTCAACAAGCTCCTCAAGCAGCATCGGCAGATGGCCGATCTGATGAAGTCCTTCGGCGCCGGCAAGCGCGGCGGCGGCATGATGGGCAAGGCGGCGCAAATGATGGGGCTCGGCCCTGGCATGCAGATGCCCTCCCAGGAAGAGCTGCAGCAGCTGCAGGCGAAGCTTGGCGTCCAGCAGCCGAAAGCGCCGCCTGGCGGCGTTCCGGCGGCGCCGCCTCCTGATCTTCTCGCCAAGCCAAGCCTGCCGGGGCTCGGCGGCGGGTTGCTCAGCGGATTGAACCCCTTCGCGAAGAAGAAATAGCGGCAGTCGGATTTCGGCAATCGGCAGTAGGACTCCTCCGACTGCCCACTGCCGAAGACCGACTGCCCGGAATTAGCAACGAAACAGGAAAAAACACATGTCCCTTAAAATTCGTCTCGCCCGCGGCGGCGCCAAGAAGCGTCCCTTCTATCGTGTCGTCGTCGCCGACTCGCGCTCGCCGCGCGACGGCCGCTACATCGAGAAGATCGGTTATTTCGATCCCTTGAAGGAGAAGGACGCGGCCGACCGTCTGGTGCTCGACACGGAAAAGGCGAAAGCCTGGATGGAGAAGGGCGCGCAGCCGACCGATCGCGTCGCGCGCCTGCTCGATGGTCTGGGCGTGATGACGCGCGAAGCGCGCAGCAATCCGCAGAAGGCGCTGCCCAAGAAGAAGGCGCAGGAGCGCGCCGCAGCTGCGGCGCAGGCCGCAGGCGCGGCCGAAGCGCCGACGGCGTAATGCAGCGGGCTCATACCTCCCCCTTGCGGGGAGGTCGGCGGTCGCAGGCAAGTTTACGCAGACTGCGTAAACTTGCCTGCGGGACCGACGGGTGGGGGATCGATGGCAATCGAGCACCCCACCCCGCATTGCTTCGCAATGCGACCCTCCCCGTCAAGGGGAGGGATGGCCGCGCTGTGTCGGCATGACGAGTCCGTCTCATAGGCCCGGGAAAGTTGGACAAGGCCTCGTCCTCCTCGGCCGCTTCGGCGCGCCGCATGGCGTGCGCGGCGAGATCCGACTGCAGAGCTTCACAAGCGATCCTTTGGCGATCGCAGCCTATGACGGCCTCACCGATAAAAGCGGGACGCGCCATTTCAGGCTGCGCGCCGTGCGCCGGCAGGGCAAGGACATGCTCGTCGCCCAAATCGAGGGCGTTGACGACCGCGCCGGCGCCGAGGCCCTGAACCGCGTCGAACTCTATGTCGCGCGCGACAAGCTCCCCGCGCCGGAAGAGGACGAATTCTATATCGCCGATCTCGTTGGCCTTCGCGCCGAGACGGCGGAGGGTGTGGAAATCGGAACGATCGTCGCGGTGCGCAATTTCGGCGCGGGCGATATTCTCGAAATTGCGCCCGCCGGCCAAGGAGAGAGTCTACTCATGCCCTTCACCAAGGCGGTGGTTCCGACTGTCGACGTTCAAGGCGAGCGTGTCGTTGTCGAGCCGCCGGCGGAAATTGAAGCCGACAGGGAAGAAAAAGAAGCTTAGCCGGCGCGTTTTTTGGCGCCGCGTTTCCCCGGCGATGGCGGTTCGACGAGTCGGCCCGTCACATATTTGTGCAGCACGCTTGACATCAGTGTCTGATAGCCGACGCCCTCGACCGCAGCCTTCGCCTGCAAATCTTCCAAGTCACGCGAGGATATTCTTATATTCACCCGCTTGTCTTTCGTAAGCGCGTCCTTCGCGTAAGTTGCATGACGATCAATCTCGTCTCGAACGTCCTTGACCTGACGCCACTCGCCTTGCTCGAATGACGCAAGAATTTCTTCTTCGAGCTGTCGCTCGTCATCCATCTCATTACTCCGACGCAATATAGTCGCGGGTCGCTTTGCGACTCGGGATGATCGTCTTGAGGAAGAGGTCGTCATCCGTTTCTACAAAAGGCACGAGATAAGCGTAGCCGCGCACCCTGACGACAAATAGCCGTTGGCGAGGGTAGCGCGACTTATTTGGGTGCTCGAGTTCGTCGAGCAAGCCTCCGTGCGCCATTGCCGAAAGAACCTCTTCGAAGGAAACGCCCCGTTCAGCGATGAGCTTTGTGTTTTTTTCCACGCTCCACCGAAAGGGCTTCATTCCGTGCAATCTAATATGTGTGCCGGATGTCATCAAACGAATCCTCATGCCGAGGATTCGATTTAATCGTGACCTGATCGCGTCAATTGAGCACATTGATTGTTTTATCGGCATCCATCTAGATAACATCTTGATATAATTTAGTTATTTTTATCAGAACCGACGTTCTGCTGAGAGCCGCCTTCCGGACTATCCACATTAATCCGAGCCCTTTCAGGCACCTATCGAGGCCTTTGTTCGGATCCTCAATTGACAATGCGCTATTGCACTTTAGCGCTGGCGGGACGGAACTTGTCTTCGAATCCTGTCGTTCTTCGTCTTCGCCCTCGTTCACGCTTCATGCCATAACCGCTCCATGTTTCGTGCGACGGTCCTGACCCTTTTTCCCGAAATGTTTCCAGGCCCCTTGGGCCTGTCGCTCGCCGGCGACGCGCTGTCGCGTGGCGTCTGGACGCTTGAGCCGCGTCAGATCCGCGAGCATGGGCTCGGCCGCCATCGCGCCGTCGACGACACGCCGGCCGGCGGCGGCCCCGGCATGGTGATGCGCGCCGACGTGCTGGCGGCGGCGATCGACGCCGCCGCGCCCAAGGACGATCCGCGCCCGCGCCTGCTGATGAGTCCGCGCGGCGCGCCACTGACTCAGGCGCGCGCGCGCGCGCTCGCCCAAGGCCCCGGCGCGATCATTCTTTGCGCACGGTTCGAAGGCGTCGACGAGCGCATCATCGACGCCCGCGGGCTCGAAGAAATGTCGATCGGCGATTTCGTGCTTTCGGGCGGCGAGATCGCGGCGCTGGCGCTGATCGACGCCTGCGTGCGGCTGATCCCCGGGGTGATGGGCGAAGAAGCGTCGGGCGTCGAGGAAAGTTTTGAGGCCGGGCTCCTCGAATATCCGCATTACACGCGGCCGCGCGATTTCGAGGGACGCGACATTCCCGAGGTGCTGCTCTCCGGCGATCACGCCAGAATCGCCAAATGGCGCCATGAACAGGCGCTGGCGCTCACCCGCGCGCGACGCCCTGACCTGCTGGCGCCCCAGACCGGCGACGCTTCCCGCCGCCGCTGAATCTCCGCGCTCTGCTCTATTTTTCATCTGGTCCGCCAGCGCGCGCGAGCTAGCTAATGAGCAGCGCACCCCGAGCTTGAGCCTGGAGCCGGGGCGCAGGAGGCCCGCACAAATGCAAAAAACAAAGACGCCGATGAAGCCCGACACCGAACGTTCGGCGCTGGATACGCCGACCGATCTTGAAAAACAGTCGACGATGAAAGTCGCCGCGGAGGTCAACAAGCTCGTCGCCGACGCCCTCGCGCTTTATATGAAGACCAAGAATTTCCACTGGCACATGAGCGGCCCGCACTTCCGCGACTACCATCTGCTGCTCGACGAGCAGGCGACGCAGATCTACGCCGCCGTCGACCCGCTTGCCGAGCGCGTGCGCAAGCTCGGGCAGTCGACCCTGCGCTCGATCGGGCAGGTGGCGCAAATGTCCCGCATCAAGGACAATGACGAGGAATTCGTTTCGCCTTACGACATGCTGTGCGAATTGCTCGACGACAACAAGGGGATGGCCGAGTCGCTGCGCAACGCCCATAAGGTCTGCGACGACAACGAAGACATCGCAACGGCGAGCCTTCTCGAAACTTTTCTCGATGAGACCGAGAAGCGAACCTGGTTCTTGTTTGAGGCGGCGCGCGGCGCCGGCCCCGGCGGCCACTGACACAAGGCGGCCGTTCGAACGCTAGCGCGTCGGAACGGGCGTGCCGCTGCGATAATCGTAGAAGCCGCGCTGCGTCTTTTTGCCAAGCCAGCCGGCTTCGACATATTTCACGAGCAGAGGGCAGGGGCGGTATTTTGAATCCGCCAGGCCCTCATGCAGCACCTGCATGACCGAAAGACAGGTGTCGAGGCCGATGAAATCGGCGAGCTGCAGCGGACCCATCGGATGGTTGGCGCCGAGCTTCATCGCCGTGTCGATGGCGTCGACCGAGCCCACGCCTTCATAGAGCGTGTAGATCGCCTCATTGATCATCGGCAGCAGAATGCGGTTGACGATGAAGGCGGGGAAGTCCTCCGAAACGCTGATCGTCTTGCCGAGCTTGACGACGAACGCCTTCGTCTCCTCGAAAGTGACGTCATCGGTCGCAATGCCGCGAATGAGTTCGACAAGCTGCATGCGCGGCACCGGATTCATGAAATGAATGCCGATGAAGCGCTCCGGCCGACCGGTGACGGCGGCAAGGCGCGTGATCGAAATCGATGACGTATTGGAGCTGATGATCGCGCCGGGCTTCACGAACTGCGTGAGCTCCGTCAGAATTTTTCGCTTGAGGTCTTCGACCTCGGTCGCCGCCTCGATCAAGAGGTCGGCGTCGGCGAAGTCGGCCATTTTTGGCGCGCCGGATATGCGCTCGAGCGCCGGTTCGACCGCCGCGGCGTCGATCTGGCCGCGCTCCACGGCGCGTCGCATCTGCGCGGCGACGTCGGCGATGCCGGCGTCGATGCGTTCCTGCGAAATATCGTTCAGGGCGACGTCATAGCCGGCAAGCGCGCAGACATGGGCGATCCCCTTGCCCATCTGGCCCGCGCCGATGACGCCGATCTTGCGAATTTCGAAGCCCATTTTTTACCACCGTCAGCCAAGCTCGCGCCGGATAGCAAGCGGCCCGCCCGCGCTGAGTGCGTGCCGCAGTGCAATATAACTTGCGTTCCTTCGCAAAGAAAACAAAGAAAAGAGCCTGCGGAGCGCCGAGCGCCGACGTTCCGCCAGCTCCAAGCCGCCGCGCCGGACCATTTCGGACCGAAGCGACGGCGGTTTTTGTGGTCAGCGGCCGATCTTCGCCAACTCCGCCTCAAGCTCGGGCAGGGCCGTGAAGAGGTCGGCGACCAGACCATAGTCGGCGACCTGGAAAATGGGCGCCTCCTCGTCCTTGTTGATCGCCACGATCACCTTCGAATCCTTCATGCCGGCGAGATGCTGGATCGCCCCTGAAATCCCCGCGGCGATGTAGAGATCGGGCGCCACGGCCTTTCCGGTCTGGCCGACCTGCAAGTCGTTTGGCGCATAGCCGGCGTCGACCGCGGCGCGAGACGCCCCGATCGCGGCATTAAGCCGCGTCGCGACCGGATCCAGCACCTTTTGGAAATTCTCCGCCGACCCGAGTGCGCGCCCGCCTGAGAGAATGATCCGGGCCGAGGTGAGCTCGGGGCGCTCGGACTTCGCCAGCTCTTCGCTCTTGAAGGCGGAAACGCCGGGATCGGCGGGCGCCGCGATCGCCTCGATAGGCGCCGCGCCGCCTTCCGGCGCCGCCGCGAAGGCGGTGGTGCGCACGGTGATCACTTTCTTTGCGTCCTTCGCGCGCACGGTCTGGATGGCGTTGCCGGCGTAGATCGGCCGCTCGTAAGTGTCGGCCGACACGACCTTGATGATGTCCGAGACCTGCATCACGTCGAGCAGCGCCGCGACGCGCGGCAGCACATTCTTCGTCGCCGAGGTCGACGGCGCGATGATGACGTCATAAGCGCCGGCGAGCGAGACGATCAGCGCGGCGACGGTCTCGGCCAGGACATGATCGAGCGACGCGTCTTCGGCGACGAGCACCTTCTCGACGCCGGCGAGCTTGGCCGCCTGCTCGGCCGCGCCCTTGAGGCCGGGCCCGACGATGAGGACATGAATGGGGCCGCCGATCTCCTTGGCGGCGGTGAGCGCCTTGGCGGTCGCCGGGGCGATCGCGTCGCCGGCGGTTTCGGCAAGAAGCAGAATCGTCATCTTTAAAGCACTCCCGCTTCCTTGAGCTTGCCAACGAGCTCGACCACCGAGCCGACCTTGACGCCCGCCTTGCGTTTCGCAGGCTCGGAGGTTTTCAACACGTCAAGGCGCGGCGAAATGTCGACGCCGTAATCGGCGGGCGACTTGACGGCGACTTCTTTCTTCTTGGCCTTGATGATGTTGGGCAGCGAGGCGTAGCGCGGCTCATTGAGGCGCAAATCCGTGGTGACGACGGCTGGCAGCTTCAGGCTGACGGTCTGCAGCCCGCCGTCGATCTCGCGCGTCACGTCGACGGCGCCCTCAGTCATCTCGACCTTCGAGGCGAAGGCGCCCTGGCCCCAGCCGAGCAGCGCGGCGAGCATCTGGCCCGTCTGATTGCAATCATCGTCGATCGCCTGCTTGCCCATGATGACGAGCTGCGGCTGTTCTTCGGCGACGATCTTGGCGAGGATCTTGGCGACGGCGAGCGGCTCGACGGTCTCGTCGGTCTTGACCAGAACGCCCCGGTCGGCGCCCATGGCGAGGCCCGTGCGCAAGGTCTCGTCGGCCTTGGCGGGACCGATCGTCACCACAATGACTTCCGTCGCCTTGCCGGCTTCTTTGAGCCGGAGCGCCTCTTCGACGGCGATCTCGTCGAAGGGGTTCATCGACATTTTCACATTGGCGAGATCGACGCCCGAACCGTCCGCCTTCACCCTGATCTTGACGTTGTAATCGACGACCCGTTTGACGGGCACGAGAATCTTCATCGCGCGACCCCTTGGTCCTTCTGACCCTTTGGCGAGACGGTGTCGGAACGCCGCCTGTGCGCGCTCCACTCTGGCTAAAGCCGTCGCGCGGTCTGGTAGCGGGGGCGCGCGCGCAAGTCAAACAAAGCGATTGAGAACCCCAACGATCATGGCGCGTCGTCGCCGGCGTCCTGCGCGCGCGGCGCGGGGGCGAGCGGGCCGCTCCTGTCGAAAAGCAGGTGCCGGCGGCGCTTGAAGATTGGCGTCAGCACAAGACCCGCGGCGATGCCGCCGACATGCGCCATCCAGGCGACCGCGCCGCCCTCGCCCATAGACGCGTTGATGAGCTGCATCACAATCCAGGCGCCGACGAACAGCCAGCCGGACGCGACAAAAGAGAACAACGGCGCCCGCAGCCCCAGGATCGACCGCGGCCGCGCCCCGGAGAGCCAGGCGCCAAGATAGATCGGCGCGAGCGCCAGCGAGAGCGGCGGAAAAATTCCCGCGACCGTCGCGCGCGGATGGAGCAGCAGAAAGGCCGCGCAGACGCCGGAGATCGCTCCGGACGCGCCGACGAGCGGCAAGATCGAATGCGGCGTGGCGTAGATGTAGAACACGCCGGAGGCGACGCCGCAGGAAAGATAAAACAGCAGATAGTGCAGCGAACCCATGGCGTCTTCGACATTGTCGCCAAAGACGTAAAGGAACAGCATGTTCGAGCCGAGATGCACCACCGACGAATGAAAGAACAGCGCGGTGACAAGCGTCAGCGCCGCCGGCGGTCCGACGATCCAGTCGGCGAGCTGCGCCTCGCCAAAGAGCACGCGCGGGATGATCGCGAAGCCGCGGACGACGGTCAGCGGATCGCCGAAAATCTCGCTCTGCACCACGAGGAATACGATGACGTTGAGCGCGATCAGCGTCCAATTCACGATCGGCCGCCGCAAATAGCGCAGCGGCGCGTCGTCATAGATCGGCATGACCATGGGCGCGCTCCTTATCGATCGCTAGCCTAACATATGGCGACGCCGATGGACCGGGTCACGACCGGGCGCGGCGCCGATCGAGCCACGTCGTCGCCAGCTCGCCCAGACCGGCGATGTCGAAGGCGACGGTCAGCAGCCCGTAGACGGCCGCGCCGGCCAGGATCTGAGCAATCAGCGTGGAAACGCCCGGACTCATCTCGCGCAAAGGGGTGAGCGCGAGCGACATTGCGCCCGTCGCCACAAGCGCAGCGAACATGTCCCAGAACGACGGCCAGACCGGCTGCGTGCGCAGCGCGAAGTAGACCGTCGCCACAAGCGCCGCGATATAGGCGCCAGCTTGCGCGATCGCGAGATTGGACGCGTCCTCGCCCCAAGGCAGAAAAAGCAGCAACGCCAGGCCGAAGGCGACCGCCGCAAGCGCCGCGACCATCAGTGGCGCCGTCTTCTTTTCGATCTGAAAGACGGGATTGACGCCGAACAGAATGACGCCCATCGCGAAAAGTCCCGGAAGCAGCAGCCCGAGGTAATGGCCGAAGGGACCGCGATATTGCGCCGGCACGATCAGCGCTTCGATCGACGGCATGACGAACCAGAGGCCGGCGCACGCCGGCAGCAAAAAGGCGACGACGATGCCCATGTTGCGCGCGACCTGCTCCTTGGCGCGGTCAACGCCATGGAGTTCATGCGCCGCGACGGCGATCTGAAACAAGAGCACGTCGAGCGCCGAGCCGAGCGCCTGCACCGCACGCACGCCAAGATCATACGCCAGCGCGAACTGGCCGGTTTCCGCAAAACCGAAGACGCTTGCGACGATGGAGCGCGCCGCGAGCGGCATCGCCTGATACAGAAGATGCGCGGTCACGATCGGCGCGCTATAGGCCGCAAGCGCACGCGCATTCTGACTCGAGGCGGCGCGAATGTCAGCGCCAGGATCGAGCAGCGCGCGACGTCCAAGAATAACCGTGCCGAACAGGCTCGCGACGCCGCCGGCGAGCGCCACCGCAGCCGAGTGAAAAATAAAGGCGCCGCCGCCGATGAGGACAAGCGACAGCGCGTTCTTGGCAAGCATGAGGCGCACATAGGCGTGGTCATGAAAGCGCGCGCGCACAAGCGCGGTGCAATAGTCGAAGAGCCCGTTGGCCACCGACGTCAGCAGCGCAAGCAGGATGAGATTGGTTTCGAAATCGAGCGGCGGCCCGGCAAGCGCATAAATGCCCGTGGCCAATGCGAGGAAGATCGTGACGGCGATGAAGGCCGCGTCGAGCGTTGAGCGCACCACCGGCTCTTTGTCGCGCGTGCGCTTTGAGTAAAAGCGCGTCGCCGAAAGACGCAGCCAATCATAGAGCGCCGTCTGCACGACGACCGCGATTGAGAAGGCGAGCGCGAAGCGGCCATATTCCTCGGGGCCGAGAAATTTCGCCACCGTGAGGCCGATGACGAAATTGACGATCGTATTGGCCAGAAATGCGAGAAGGACGTTCACTTAAGCGTAACCCCCACCCCAACCCTCCCCCGCTGCGCGGGAGAGGGAGTCAGGCTCGGGTCACGACAAGGAACACGCGCGCCGCCGATCGCTTGCGTCCCCTCTCCCATCCGAAGTCGGCTGTCGCCGATTTCGGAGTCGATGCGCAAATCGGGAACACCCGATTTGCGAGAGCGGGGGAGGGACAGGGAGGGGGCGACGGGTCGGCGCAATGTCTCTCCTGCCAGGATCACAAAGCGCTCCAGCGGCCGAGCGCGACAAGCTCGCGCAACGCCTGCGCGTCGCGCGGCGTCACATCGGGATAAGCAGGGTCCGCCGTCGCGGGATCGAAATATTTCCACGAGCGGGCGCATTTGACGCCGGCCGCGCGTTGCGAAACGACGCCGACGCCCGGCGCTTCCGGCAGGCGGAAGGCGTCCATCGGCGCTTCTCCCGGCAAGACGCGAATATCCGAGGCGATGCAGATTTCGGCGAAATCGACGCCGTCGAGCGCGGCGCGCAATGACTCATCTTCTACATAAACGGTCGGCGCCGCTTCCAGCGAAGAGCCGATGCGTTTTTGCGCCCGCTCGATTTCGAGCGCGCCGGTGACGACCGAGCGGATCTTGCGAATCTTTTCCCATTTGGCGGCAAGCGCGTCGTCGCGCCATGCGTCGGGAATGGACGGAAAATGCTCAAGATGCACGGACTGCGCATTCGGAAAACGCGACAGCCACGCCTCTTCAGCGGTGAAGACGAGAATCGGCGCGAGCCATGCCGTGACGCTGCGGAAGATGCGATCGATGGTCGCGAGCGCCGCCTTGCGTTTCATGCTCGAGGGCGGATCGCAATAGAGCGCGTCCTTGCGCACGTCGAAATAGAAAGCCGACAGCTCGCTCGTCATGAAATGGGTGAGCAGCGCGACGACGCGCTTGTAGTCGTAGGCCGCATAGGACGCGCGGATCGACTCGTCGAGCTGATGCAGACGATGCAGCATGAGACGTTCAAGCTCTCCCGCCGCGCTCATCGCCGAATCGTCGTTTGGCTGATAATGCGCCAACGCGCCGATCATCCAGCGCATCGTGTTGCGCAGCTTGCGATAAAGCTCGACGAAGGTTTTCAGGATTTCAGGTCCGACGCGCAGATCGTCGGCATAATCCGACGCGGCGACCCACAGCCGCATGATGTCGGCGCCGGAGTCGGCGATGATCTTTTGCGGCGCGACGACATTGCCGAGCGACTTCGACATTTTGCGGCCTCGCTCGTCGAGCACGAAGCCATGCGTCAGCACGGCGTCGTACGGCGCGCGGCCGCGCGTGCCGCAGCTTTCGAGTAGCGAGGAATGGAACCAGCCGCGATGCTGATCGGAGCCTTCAAGATACATGATCTCGTCTTCGCCGCCGTCGCGTTTGCGATGAATGCCGGCGAGCATCGGAAAATGCTGCGGGTCTTCGAGCGTGAAAGCGTGGGTCGACCCTGAATCGAACCAGACGTCGAGAACGTCGGAGATCTTCTCGTAGTCTTCCGCTTTGTGCTCGGGCGAAAGAAACCGCTCTGAAGCGTTTGCTTCATACCAGGCGTCGGCGCCTTCCTTCTCAAAAGCGTCGATGATGCGGGCGTTGACGCGCGCGTCGACCAGCGGCTCATGCGTCCCCTTCTTGACGAAGACCGCGATCGGCACGCCCCAGGCGCGCTGGCGCGACACGACCCAGTCGGGACGATTGGCGATCATGCCGCGAATACGGTTCTCGCCCGCCGCCGGCGTCCATTGCGTGCGGGCGATTTCCTCAAGCGCGATCTCGCGGAGCGTCGGGGCATTAGCGCGCGCACTTTCAATGCTCGCGCTATCCCTCCCCTCGACGGGGAGGGTCGCATCGCGAAGCGATGCGGGGCGGGGTGAATCGTCTTGAACCCCCACCCGGCCGCCTTCGGCGGCCGACCTCCCCGCAAGGGGGAGGTAGGGCGTCGCGCCAAACGGCTTATCCATCGCGATGAACCCAGACGCGATGGATTTATCCATCGCGATGAACCATTGCGGCGTGTTGCGGAAGATCACCGGCTTCTTCGAGCGCCAGGAATGCGGATATTGATGTTTCAATTTTCCGCGCGCGATGAGATTGCCGGCCTGGACCAGCGCGGCGATCACCGCTTCGTTGGCGTCGCCCTTCTCGCCCTTGTCGGTGATGACGCGCTTGCCTTCAAAGCCGGGCGCGTCCTTCGTATAGAAGCCGTCCTCGTCAACCGTATAGGGAATGCGCGAATCGATGCCGCGCGATTGCAGCTCGCGCGCGTTCGCCATCCAGATGTCGAAGTCCTCGCGGCCATGGCCCGGCGCGGTGTGCACGAAGCCCGTGCCGGTATCGTCGGTGACATGTTCGCCATCAAAGAGCGGCACGTCGAAATCATAGCCAAGATGCGCAAGCGGATGCGCGCAGATCAGTTCGGCAAGCATTGCGGCCGGCACGTCGCGCAAACGCTCGTAGCCATCGACCTTCGCCGCCTTGAACGCCTCGCTCGCGAGCTTGTCGGCGAGAACGAAGGTCGCGCCTGGCAGCGCCCAATTGCCATCGGGCGCATGGGTGACGTGATAGAGGCCGTAGTCGATCTTCGAGGAGAAGGAGATCGCGCGATTGCCGGGAAGCGTCCAGGGCGTCGTCGTCCAGATGATGATGCGCGCGTCGCTCAGTTCGCCCTCGGCGCCGCGCGGGATCGGAAACGCCACCCAGACCTGATCGCTCGTATAATCCTCATATTCGACTTCGGCTTCGGCGAGCGCGGTCTTTTCGACGACGCTCCACATCACCGGCTTCGAGCCGCGGTAGAGCAGGCCGCTGGCGGCGAATTTCATGATCTCGCGCGCGATCGTCGCTTCCGCCGGAAAAGCCATCGTCGAATAGGGATGGCCCCAATCGCCGGCGACCCCTAAGCGCTTGAACTCCTCGCGCTGAACGCCCAGCCAATGTCCCGCATAGGCGCGGCATTCGCGCCGGAAGGCGATCATGGCCCCTGGATCGGTGAAATCGGGCTTCTGCTTGCCTTTGGCGCGGTAATTCTCCTCCTCGATCTTCCATTCGATCGGCAGGCCGTGGCAGTCCCAGCCCGGCACATAGACGCAGGCCTTGCCGGTCATGCGCTGGCTGCGCGTCACGAGATCCTTGAGGATCTTATTGAGCGCATGGCCGATATGGATATTGCCGTTGGCGTAGGGCGGCCCGTCGTGGAGCGTGAATTTCGGACGACCCTCGCCCGATTCGCGCATCTTTTGCTCCAGGCCGATGGTCTCCCAGCGCTTGAGGATTTCCGGCTCGCGCTGCGGCAGACCGGCGCGCATCGGAAATTCCGTGACAGGCAGATAGAGGCTTTTCGAATAGTCGGGCCCTTTCGGGCTGTCGTCGTTCATCGTCGTGAAAACCGGCTGGGGCGGACGCGGGCGCCATAAGCGCCGCTATTGTCGCGCTGATTAGAGGATTTGTGGAAAGAGCGCCAATCGCGCCGCACCCGACCCTGCGCGAGCCTTTAGCTCAGGAGCGCGCTGCGAAAAAGTGGAACCCGGTTTTTCGCAGCGTGCGCGCTCCAAACTATCCTAGCGGGGCCGCCTCAGCCCGAGCAGTCCGGCGAGATAAGCGAAGCCTCCCGCCACAACGGCGATGACCAGCAACACCAGAAATGCGCCGGACAGCAGCGTGAACCCGATGAACAGCAAGAACAGCAGCGCCGCAGTGACGATCAGGCTCTGCCATGGCGAGAGCTTGACGACCTTGACCCGACCGGCGCCCGTCGCGACCCAGATCCTCGAGGCGTCCGTCTCCTCGCCCGGCAAGATGATTTCGACCCGTCCCTTGGGCTCTTCGTTCATGACGTTTCCCTCCTGTCGAGGACGCTGTCTCCAAGCTAGATCGCGCGCAACTTATGGCAACAGATCATTCGCTCGGCTCAAAGCGCCGCTTTCGGCCAATCGTCTTCGCGCCTCTTCGACGTCGACGCGCATTCTTTCGACGAGCGCCTCGACGCTGTCGAATTTCGCTTCGCCGCGTATGAAGCCGTAGAAGGCGACTTCCACCTCCTTGCCGTAGAGGTCGCCGTCGAAATCGAAGAGAAAGACTTCAAGGAGCGGCGCGCCGTTGTCAAAGGTCGGCCGGCGTCCGAAACTGGCGACGCCCCAATGCGCCTTCCCGTCGACCTCGATCGTCACGGCGTAGATCCCATGCTTGAGCCGATTGGCGGGATCGAGCGCGATATTGGCGGTCGGAAAGCCGAGCGTGCGCCCGCGTTTGTCGCCGTGGCGCACGACGCCGCGAATGAAGTAGGGGTGGCCGAGAAGCCGGCGCGCGAGCGCCGCGTCGCCGCGCTCGAGCGCTTCGCGCGTCGCTGTCGACGAGACGGCCTCTAAGCTGCCTTCTTCGTCCTGGGTGATGCGGTCGACGATCTCCACAATCATCCCGAGCCGTTCGCCCTCGGCGCGCAAAAACTCCGGTCCGCCTTCGCGGCCGGCGCCGAAACGAAAATCATAGCCCGCCACCACAGCCGAAAGCTGCAGGCGATCGTGCAGAATCTCTTGCGTGAAGATCCGCGCGGGGCTTTTCGCGAAGTCCTTGTCGAAGGTGAGCACGATAACGCCGTCGAGCCCGAGCCGAGCGGCCTGCGCCGCCTTTGCGTCTGGCGGCGTGAGCCGAAAGATCACCGTTCGACCGGCGAAAAAATCCGCCGGATGCGGCTCGAAGGTCAGCAGAATGCAGGGACGCGAGAGTTTCGCGGCAAGCGCCCGAGCCCGAGCGATGACGCCGCGGTGGCCTCTGTGCAGCCCGTCGAAATTGCCGACCGCCGCGACCGCGCCCTCCAATCCAGGCGGCGGCGCTTGAGGGTCGCGCGCAACGATGAAGGGGTCGGACACGGCTCGGGCCGGAAGATCTAAGCGGACGCCGGCTTCACCTCTGCTGGCGCTGGCGACGCGACGCGCATCACCTGCTCGCGGCTCGGCACCATGACGAAAGCCTCGCCGTCGAGCACGACCTTGCCGTCGACGAGACATTCGCATTTGAGTTTGGCGCGCCGGCCTTTCTCGATCAGCTCCACCACCTCGACAATGACGGTGATCACGTCGCCGATCTTCACCGGCGCGCGAAAATTGAGGGTCTGCGACAGATAGACGGCGCCGGGGCCAGGCAGATACATGCCGATGACCGTCGAAATGAGCGACGCCGTATACAGGCCATGCACGATGCGCTCGCCAAAGCGCGTCTTCGAGGCGAAGTGATCGGAAAGATGAATCGGATTGCGGTCGCCGGAAAGATCGGCGAAGGCGATCACGTCGTCATCCATCACCGCCTTCATCAGCGTCTCGCGCATGCCGACGCTCAGATCCTCGAAATAGTAGATTTTGAACGGCGTCGACATGGAAGCCACCGGAAAGTTGCGTCGCGGATCGTGACCGCAGATGAGGCCTGTGCAGCCCCCTTTTACCAGAAAAGCTCGCGAGCCAAAGCCTTAGGACGAGCGCCGGCGCGCGCGAAGAGCGAATCGAGCGCCGCTTCGTCAAGCGCGCCGCCGCCGGGATGCAGCTCGGCGCGATGCACGCCATGGATGATGAAGAGGCAGTCGAGCCCGGCGCGGCCCGCGCCGGCAAGGTCGGTGAAGGCGCCGTCGCCGATCGCCAGGGTGCGCGCCTTGTCGACATCGCCGCCGCGCAAATTCTTGAGCCGTTCCAAGGCGGCGGCGTAGATCGGGGCGTGGGGCTTGCCCAAGGTCAGAACGCGGCCGCCGATCGCCGCATAGCGTTCGGCGATGGCGCCGGCGCAGTAGACGAGATCATTGCCGATGGCGACGACAATATCGGGATTGGCGCACAGCATCGTCAGGTCGCGCGCCTTCAGCGCCGCGAGCTCTTCGTCATAGTCCGAGGGCGTTTCGTTGCGGTCGTCAAAGAGGCCCGTGCAGACGATGTAATCGGCGGCTTCCGGCCCGACGCGCATGACCGGCGCGCCGAGACGCCGCGCGGCCGCGCGGAACAGACCGTCGTCGCGCGAGGGGCCCAGGTGGTAGACCGCCTGTCCATCGCGCGCGACGATTTCGCGCAGCGCCAGCTCTCCCGCCGAGAGGAGATCGTCGAAACAATCCTGCGGCACGCCAAGGCCGAGGAGCTGGCGGCGCACTTCCTCGTCGGGACGCGAGGCGTTGGTGATCAGCACGACGGTTCCGCCTTGCGCGCGGAACCGCCGCAGGGCTTCGGCGGCTTCCGGGAAATGGCGCCGGCCGTCGATCAGCACGCCCCAGCCATCGCACAGAATCGCATCATACCCGTTCGCGATGTCGCGCAGGCCGGCGATGAACGGCACGCGGTCGCGGTCTGGCGAGGGGCCTGCCCTCAAAAGCGCGCCTCGGCGAAAGCGGCGGCGTAGGCTCCATCGCAGACCGGATTGAAGAGCCCGGTCGATTCGTCGAGCAAGAACAATCGCCCGTCCATGATTCGAAACAGCGCGCCGTGCAGCCGCAGATGCCGGTGATGTTCGAGCACCTGAATCATGGGAAAGGAGCGCAAGTTGCGCAGCGTCTGCTTCACCGACTCGAATTCCAGCCGCTCGACATAGGCGGCGTCCTTGGGATTTGGCCGAACGCCCAGGCGATCAGCCGCGGGGCCAAGCATTTTGATCCAGTCGCCGATGAAGTCGCTGTGGCTCAGACGCGGCGCGTCGGGATCGGCGGCGATTTCCGCATAGGCGCGCACGCCGCCGCATTGCCCATGGCCGAGCACCACGAGGTCCGTCACCTTCAGCGCCATGACGGCGTATTCGAGCGCCGCGGAAGCGCCGTGATAGTGATCGTCAGGCTCGTAAGGCGGCACCAGCGCCGCGACGTTGCGCAGGACGAAAAGCTCGCCGGGGCCCGCGTTGAAGATGGTCTCGGGCGCGACGCGCGAATCGCAGCAGCTGATGATCATCGTTTTGGGCGTCTGGCCCCTGACCGCCAATTCTTCGAATCGGTCGTGATCGGCCAGGAAACGCCCGCGAACGAAGGACTCATAGCCCTCTACGAGCGTTTCCGGCAGACCGGCCGCGCCGTACGACTGCTCGTGATCCGCCATTTAACGTTCCCCTCGCGCCCCTCGACCAGATCCGCTTTGGCCAAGTTCGCCTCAACCGGGCCCGCCTTGGCCCAGGCGGATGGCGGACCCCGGGGTTATTGTGTAGATCACGCGGCGGGGTCAAGAGCAGGCCCAATCGTTTCGATACCGGAGTTTTGAATGATTTCCCGACTAAAGCGCAGCGTGCTGGCGATGCCGGGCTCGAACGCCCGGGCGCTGGAGAAGGGCAAAACGCTCGCCGCCGACGTCCTGATGTTCGAACTTGAAGACGGGGTCGCGGAATCCGCCAAGGCGACGGCGCGGGCGCAGGTCGCGGCGGCGGTGGCCGACGGCGGCTATGGCGCGCGGCAACTCGTCGTGCGCGTCAACGCCCGCGGCTCCGAGTGGTATAAGCCCGACATCGCCGCCATCGCGCCGCTCGGCCCAGACGGAATCGTCATTCCCAAGGTCAATTCGCGCGACGAAATTTTGAAGGCGGCCGCCGATCTCGTCGCCGCCGGCGCGCCGTATAAGACGCGCCTTTGGGCGATGATCGAGACTCCGCGCGCCGTCCTGGACATCGAAAAAATCGCCAGCGCCGCAGACGATCGGGCTTCGCGACTCGAGGTTCTGGTGCTTGGTCCCAACGACATCGCCAAATCGACGCGCGCGCGGCTCACGCCCGGACGGCCGGCGCTGTTATCCTGGCTCTCGGCCGGCGTGCTTGCGGCGCGGGTCCACAACATCGAGATCATTGACGGGATCTACAACGACTTCAACGATCTCGACGGCCTGCGGCGCGAAGCGGCGCAGGGCCGCGACTTCGGCTTCGACGGGAAAATGCTCATTCATCCGGGCCAGATCGGTGCGGTGAATGAAATTTTTGCGCCGAGCGCCGAGGAGGTCGATTTCGCCCGCCGGATCATCGCCGTGTTCGACGAACCGGAAAACGCCGACAAGGGCGTGGTGCAGATCGACGGGAAGATGGTCGAACGTCTGCATCTCGACATTGCGCGCCGCACGTTGCAGCTTGTCGAGGCGTCGGGCTGACGGCCGCCTGTTTTGCGGGCGCCGAGCGCATCAACTATAAGGATGCGGGACAGCAAGGATTAGCCAATGGTGTTGCCGAACGACGAAGAACCGAAGCGCGTCGAACCTTCGGAAGCGCCCATCGATTTTGCAGAATCGCCCTCTGAACCGCCGCCTTCGCCGGCGGTTCGACCTAAGCGGCGCTCCTTCTTCGGCCGGCTGGCGTCGACGCTGCTGCTGCTCGCGCTCGTCGCGGGCGCGGCTCTTTATGCGGCGATCGCGTTCAAGGATCGAGACGAGCGACTGAAAGTCGTCGCGGACTATGCCGAACCTTATGTGGATCAGGCGACCGGCGCCTTAGGCGCATTGAAGGATCGCGCCGCGTCGCTCATCGGCGAGACCGAGCCGGCGCAGACGACGACGGTCCCGCTCGAGGCCCCGCCAAGCGAGTCGGCCACGAGCAGCGCGGAAGCGCCCCCGCCCTCCACGCCTCCCACCACCGCGCCCGTGAAATCCGCCGAACCGGCGGTCGAACCGACGCCGCTGGCGGCGCCCACGCCGGCGCCTAACGCCGCAATGGACTCACAGAAGGCGACAATCGAATCGCAAAAGGCGGCGGTCGCAGCGTTGCAGAGCCGCGTCGATTCGGCCGAAGAGCTGGCGCAACGCGCCTTGCGCGCCGCCGAAGCCGCCCAGGCGGCCGCCGGCGCCGCCAAGACCACCGCCGAAGCGGCGGCAAAGGCGAGCCAAGCTCCCGCAACTCCCGCAGCCTCCGCCGAACAGGGCGAACCCGGGGCGCTCACCGCCAGCGAGCAGGTGACGGCGCTTGAAGGCCGCATCGACGAACTCGGGAATGAGACCAAGGCGCTGCGCGAGCGCCTCGAGTCTTCGAAGGGCGAGACGCGCGCGGCGCCAGAAGCCACGGCGGCCACGGCGGCAAAGACTCCCGACGGCCCGGCGGCGATCGTGGTCGTCGCCTTTGCGCTTCAGCGCGAGCTGGAGGCCGGCCGGCCCTATGCGCTCGAGACGAAGGCGCTGACGCGGCTCGGCGCCGATCCCGCCGCGCTGGCGGCCCTCTCGCCATTGGCCGAAAAGGGCGCCCCGACCGCCGCGCAATTGAAGGCGGACTTCGCGCCCGCCGCCAAGCGCATTCACGCGCTCGAGAGCGGCGCGTCCGGCGATCTTACGGAGCATTTGATGAAGGGCGCCAGCAAGCTCGTGCGCGTTCGTCCCTCGGGTCAAGCGCCGACGACCGAGGCTCTGACGGTGGAGGAAAAAGTCGCTCACATCGAGGCGGCGCTGACCCATGGCGACCTTGCTCAGGCGAGCGCGGTTTTCGCGGCGCTCCCCGAAGCGGCCCAGAACGAAGCCAAAGATTTCGGCGCGACCTTGCGCGCCCGCGTCGACGCCGGACGGGCGGCCGACGATCTGCTGCATGGCGCGATCGCCGCGCTCGGCGCAACGAAGGACTAAGCGGGATCCATCGCCATGCTGTTTCTGTTTTTCTTCATCATCGCGCTTGCCGCGGTCGCCTATGGCCTCGAATTGCTGATCGAACAGCCCGGTTCGCTGACGCTGGATTTCGCCGGCTACCAGTTTGAAGCGTCGATACCGGTGGCGGTGGCGGGTCTGCTGCTGATCATCGCCGCGACGGTCGTCCTTTGGGCGATCGCCATGGCGGTGCTGCGGCTGCCTGGCCGCTGGAGCGGCGGGTCGCGAACGAAGCGCCGGGATAAGGGATTTGATGCGCTTTCGCAGGGGTTCATCGCCGTCGGCTCCGGCGACGCCGCCCGCGCCCGCAAGGCCGCGCACGTCGCCGAACGGCTGCTGCCAGGCGAGTCGCTCACACAGGTGCTGAAGGCCCAGGCCGCGCAGCTCGCCGGCGATCGGCGGGTTGCGGAAGAGACCTTCCACAAGATGACGTTGAAGCCGGAGACCAAGCTGCTCGGGCTCCGCGGGCTGCATATCGAGGCGCGCCGCCGCGAGGACGCGGACGCCGCGCATCATTTCGCCAAGGAGGCGCATGACATCGCGCCAGTGCCCTGGGCGGGCGCCGCGATGCTCGAACATCTGGCCGCGCAGGGCGACTGGCAGAAGGCGCGCGAAGCGATCGAGGCCAGTCTTACCGCCAAGGCGATCGACGCGCCGACGGCGCAGAACCTCCGCGCCGTAATCGAAACCGCCATGGCGATGGAAAAGGAGCGCGACCATCCGCATGACGCGCTCCATCTCGCCCGCCAGGCGTTGAAGCGCCGGCCGGGCTTCGCGCCCGCCGCCGTCGCCGCGGCGCGGGTGCTTGCCCGCCATGGCGACCAGAAGCAGTCGCTGAAGCTGATCGAAACGGTCTGGGCGACGAAACCGCATCCTGACCTCGCCGCCGCTTATCTTGAGGCGCTGTCGGGCGAATCGAATACGACGAAGCTCGCGCGGGTGGAAAGGCTCGCCCGCGCCGCCCCCAATGCGCCGGAGAGCCGGCATATCGTCGCCGAGGTCGCATTGTCGGCGCGCGATTTCGCCAAGGCGCGCGCCGCGCTCGCGCCGCTCCTCGCCGCCGAAAATCATCCGACGGCGCACACCTGTCTGCTGATGGCGGAGATCGAAGACGGAGAGCAGGGACCGTCAGGTCCGGTGCGCGAATGGCTCGCCCGCGGCTCGCGCGCGCCGCGCGATCCTGTCTGGATCGCCGACGGCGTCGTCTCCAAGAACTGGCTGCCGATTTCGCCGGTCACCGGCCGGCTCGACGCCTTCGAATGGAAGCCGCCGCCGGACTCCGCGCAACATCTGACCGAAGAAGGCAAGCCCAACATTCCGGCCGCCTTTTTGACCCGCCCCGCCGAACCCGTGGCGCTGCCTTCGGCCGAGGTCTCGGGCGCGGCCGGACAGCAGGCTTAGAGCGCTTTCCGATCACATGGAACCATGTGATCGATAAGGAATCGCTCAAAATAAAAGTATTGGAGCAGGTTCTCATCGAAAAAGTCTGTCAACTTTTTCGGAACCTGCCCTACCGCCCGCGATCGGCGCGGCGGATGCGCACATAGAGCGCGCCTTCGCCGCCATGATGGCGCGCGGCTTCGCCAAATCCCACGACGACGTCGCGCAAATTGGGCGCTTCGAGCCACATCGGCACGACGCGCCGCAGCACGCCGCCTTCGTCCCGCGTCAGCCCCTTGCCCGTCACGATGATCGCGATTCGCGCGCCATTCGCCTGACATCGGCGCAGGAAGGCCGTTAGCGAGCGCTGCGCCTCCGCCTGCCGTAGCCCGTGAAGGTCGAGCTTGGCGTCGACGTCAATCCGTCCGCGCTTGATCTTCACGAAGGTGCGGGGGTCGATGTCGATCGGCCGCGGCGGAGGCTTCGGCGCCGCTGGGCGGTCGCCGACCACCGAAGGTCCCGAAGGCCCCGAAGGCGCGGGGCCTTCGGCCGCCGGCGTCGGCGACACGTGCTTTCTTGGACGCGCCCGCGCAGGTCGAACGTCAGCCGTCGCTATTGTCCAGAGCTCGGCCTCGGCCTGCGACAGCCGGCGCGCATATCGGCGGGAATTCTCCTCGCTCACGGATCGTCCCCCACGTCCTTCGGCAGCAGCACGATCATTTCGGCGGCGTGCCGGATGTCCCCGGCGCGCCGACCCGCGGCTTCGCCCGCGCCGAAAAAAAGATCGGCGCGCGCAGGACCAATTATGGCAGATCCAGTGTCCTGCGCGATCATCAGTCGACGAAATGGCGTATCCGACTCTCCTTGCCATGGAATTCGCGCGGCGATCCAGAAGGGCAGGCCGTAGCACCAGATCGAGCGGTCGACGGCGATCGACCGGAACGGCGTCAGCGGCGCGCCCTGCCCGCCGATCGGTCCGATCCTGCGCCGCTCAGACGCATCGATCTCGAAGAACACATAGGAACGGTTCTCCTGCATCAGCCGGCGACCCGCTTCGCCGGGATTGGCGCCGAGCCGCCGCAACTTCTCCTTCATCAGATCGAGCGACATCTCGGCTTTCGTGACCAGCCCGCGCTCAATCATCAGCCGGCCAACGGACGTATAGGGCCAGCCGTTGCGCCCCGCATAGGTCAGCGTCATGACGGCGCCGCCGGGCAGTCGCAGCCGCGCAGAACCCTGCACCTGGATGAGGAACAATTCGACGGCGTCGCGGACATAGGCGAGAGGATGCGCGCTCGGCGCCGCGCCCTCCTCTTCAACCGCGCGCCGATCGGGATAGGGCACGAGCGCGCCATCGGCCTGCCGGCGCGCGCTGGTCAGCGTCTCGCCGGTGGGCAGCGAGAGCGGCGAGTCGTTCAGCGTGACGAGATCGCGCGGACGCGACAGGACCGGAGTCGTGAAGCCCGGCTCGGGCGCCAATCTGGCGTCGACCTCCACCTCATAATAGGCGGTGACGAAGCCCGGCGCCTTTATCGCGTGCGGGCGAAACCAGTCCTGAAAGAAGCGGCCAGGATGTTCGATGGCGACGAGCGCCGCGCGGGCGGCGGCGGCGAGCGAAGGGGGAGGCGCGACGGCGCCGCGTTGCTCTTGCGCCTTGGCGTCGATGATCTCGGCGGAGCGTCGGAAGGCGGCGAAGGCGGCGGTGAGATCGTCGGCAGCAAAGCCGTCGATCTCTTCGAATTTTATGTCTTGCAGGAGATCGGAAGCGGAAAACTGCGGCGCCTTCCGCGACATGCTCAGTCTTCGGTTTGCGTCGCGACGAGTTTCCAGTTGGGATCGCTCGCCTTGGCGTCGCGCGCAAAGGTCCAGCGCTCGACGACCTTGCGCGTCTGCCCGCCGTCGATCGTTTCGCCGGCCTGGTCACGTCGCACGCTCATCAGTCGAACGACGAAACGGACGGTCACCTCATTGCGACCGCCAACGGCGCGGGCGGCGTCGACCGTCGCCGAGTCGATCGCGACCACGGCGGTCTCCATGCTTTCGCCCTGCTGCTCACGCCGGGCGATCTCCGCCGAAAACCCGTCGAAAACGTCCTGCGCCAGAAGCGGCTTCAACGTCTCGCTATCCCCCTTGGCGAAGGCCGTGACGATAAGTTCATAGGCGCGGCGCGCGCCGCCGACGAAAGATTTGCCGTCAAAATTCGGGTCCGACGCCGCCACCGCGTCGAGGCCGCTCCAGGCGGAAGCGACGCCTTTCTCAGCCACGCCCTCCCAGCGCTCGGCGCCAGTCGGGCGCGACGGCGCCTCGGCGATCGGCGCGACGCCGGGCGCCGCGGCGACCGCCGCAGGGGCCGGACCGCGCGCCGCGAAGCGCGCCGGGGGCGGCGTTTCGCGATCCACCCGCATGCCGAGCACCGAGCGCAGCTTCCAGATGACGAAAACCGCGAGCGCCGCGAAAACGATAAGGCTGGGATCGAAGAGATCGCCGGAGGCCGGCATTGGCAACTCCCGAATAAATTTGTCGTCGGCTATCATGTCGCTTCGTACATGTCACGAATCAAGGGGCGGACGTATCGCCGCGGGCGGGTGCGGCCGCAAAGATCGGATGATTCGGTGAAATCTAAGCTTGTCGGCGCCGTCCTCGCAACATGGATCGTGCTGGAGATACTGTGTTTCGCGCTTGTCGTCCGCGCCGTCGGGCTTCTCGCGGCGATCGCGCTCGCCGTCGGCGCTTCGCTGCTCGGCCTCTCCGACGTGCGGCGCCTCCTCGATTTTGTCCGCGCCGGATTGGCCGCCAAGGCGAAAGGCGAAAGCTCCGCCCTGCACGACGGGGCCTTTCTTGACGCAGCGATGCAGGCGCTCGCCTCGATCCTGCTCATTCTTCCAGGCTTCGCCTCGGATTTCGTCGGACTGGCGCTGAAATCCCCGTCGGTGCGGCAGAGCCTGGCGCGGCGGCTGCGGGCGCGGTCCGGGAACGCAGACCCGCGGCTCATCGACCTCGACCCGCGCGAATGGCGGCGCGACGCGCGTCGCCCACGGCGAACCGCTCCGAAGCAGTGACGGGCGCTGCGCCTTGTTCGCTTCTGACAGACGTGTTAGGCGGGCGCGAATTCTCATGACAACGGCTTTGCTGGAGATCCTACATGACCGACACCAATGGCAACGGCGCGCAAGGAGCGCCGGGCGGCGCTCCGGCCCTCAATTCGCTTGCTCAATATCTGAAGGATTTCTCCTTCGAGAATCCCAATGCGCCGCGTTCGCTCGGCGCGCAGGAGAAGGCGCCGAACATCTCGATTCAGGTCAACGTCAACGCCAAACAGCTGGCGCCGACCGACTTCGAAGTCAGTCTGATGCTGGACTGCAAGGCTGGCGAGGGAGACGGACTCCTCTTCAAGCTCGACCTTGAATATGGCGGCGTGTTCCGACTGTTGAACATTCCCGAAGAGCAGGTGCATCCGATCGTGATGATCGAATGCCCGCGCATGCTGTTTCCCTTCGTGCGCCAGCTTGTGGCCGACGCGACGAGCAAGGGAGGTTATCCGCCGCTCTATATCGATCCGATCGACTTCGTCGCGCTCTATCAGCAAAAGGCCGCCGAAGCGGGCGTCCAGAGCGCGACCCAGGGCAATTAACCAGCGACGCTCGGCGCCGCGTCTTCGTCGCTTGCGAGATAACGGTCCCAGATCGGGGATTTGATCGTCGCGACAAAGACAGAGTGAGCCGTCACTTCGGCCGCGCTTAACCGCGGCGCGAGCGGCTCGGGGCGACGGCGCAGCAGATCGTTCAAGGCGGCGATGCGCACCGCCTGAACGGTCTGAAGCGACAGCGCCGACTGCCGTCCCCCGCAAAGCTCGGCGTAGACCTCGGCGAGGAGATTGGCGTCGAGCAGGGCGCCATGCTTCTCGCGCCGCGAGAGATCGATGGCGTAGCGCTGACACAAGGCGTCGAGAGAATTTGGGCCGCCAGGGTGGCGGCGGCGCGCCATGGCGAGCGTGTCGATGATGCGCGCGCCGCCGAGCGGCGGCAAATTCATGAAGGCGAATTCGGCGTTGAGAAAACGCGTATCGAATTCAGCGTTGTGAATGACCAGCGGCGCATCCTCGATAAAGTCGAGAAATTCGGCGGCGATTTCCTTGAAGATCTTGTGCTGCGCTAGAAACTCACGCGAGAGGCCATGCACCCGGAACGCCTCGTCCGGCATGTCGCGCTGTGGATCGACATAGCAATGAAAATAGCGGCCGGTGGGGATGAGATTGGAGATCTCGACCGCGCCGATTTCAACCACGCGATGGCCGCTCGACGGATCGAGCCCCGTCGTTTCAGTGTCGAGAACGATCTCCCGCATTTTTCACCCGAGCCGCGCTTCAAGCGCTTTCACAATGTTTCGCACCTCTTCGCGCGCTGCGTCCAGACCCTGGTCGGTATGGACCACGAAATCGGCGCGGGCGAGCTTTTCTGAATCAGGCGTCTGCTTCGACAGAATGGACGCGAATTTCTCCGCCGTCATGCCGTCCCGGGCAAGAACGCGCGCCTTTTGCACATCTTCCGGCGCGGTGACAACGACGATGACCTCGAACTCCTTTTCGGCGCCGGTTTCGAAGAGCAGCGGGATGTCGAAGACGACGATGCGGTCGCCCGCGCTACGGCGTTCTTCGATCAGAGCGTCGCGCGCCGCCCACACCATCGGATGCACGATCGCTTCCAGACGCTTGAGCGCCGCGGGATCGTCAAGAACGCGGGCGGCGAGCCGCGGACGATCGACGACGCCATTCACGACGACGCCGGGAAACGCGCGCTCGATCTCGGCGACCGCCGGACCCTTATAGAGGTCATGTACAAGCCGATCGGAATCGAGAACCGCGACGCCTTCGGCGCGAAACATGTCGGCCGTCGTCGACTTGCCCATGCCGATCGACCCGGTCAGCCCCACACGCAGCATCTTTGGCTGTGTCACGACAGGAGCGCCCCCTCGCGCCGAAGCGCCTCGAGAAGCGCCAGCAGCGGAAGGCCCATGATGGTCCAGTAATCGCCTTCCACCTTCGAGAAGAGTTGCGCGCCCAGGCCTTCGATCTGATAGGCGCCGGCCGACGTCAGCGCATTCTCTCCGACCGCCGACAGATAAGCGGCGATGAAATCTTCGCTCAGCGCGCGCATGGTGAGGTCGGCGACGCCGACCGTCGCAAAGACCACGGCGCCGTCGCGCGCCAAAGCGATCGCCGAATGCAGGCGGTGCCGGCGGCCGGAGAGGAACCGCAGCAGCGCTTCGGCGTCACGCATATCCGCCGGCTTGCCGAAAATCCTGCCTTCACAGCTTGCGACCTGATCCGCGCCGAGCACGAGCCGGCCGTCAGCGGAAACGGCGAGCGCCTTGGCGCGCGCCAACGCTGAGGCGATCGCGTCGGCGTCGGCGCCGTCGAGCCGCGATTCGATCGCCCGTTCGTCGACATCCGCCGGAATCGACTCGAAAGGAACGCCCGAATGCAGCAGCGCCTGCCGCCGGCCGGCGCTCTTGGAGGCGAGAATCAGCGGCGCCGATTCGCGCCAGAAGGTCGATGTTGCCTTACCGGTCACGTCCACAGCCCTCCCGCGAAAGCCGAAGAGCGGGGATAAAACGCGGTCAAAAAATGCTCCGCTTCGGTTAGCGGGCACAGAGTCCCCAAACGCTCAACAGGAGAAGCCCTGTCGAACGGATTCCCGCCGGCGCCGGTACAGGAGGGATTCACAGGCCATCCACAATCTCTTGCGCCGAGAACGACCGATACGTCCATGATTCCATTCGCTGTCTGAATTTTTCCCGCTACGGCCTCAGCGACCGGGTCTTCGCGGGTCGCCTGTGGGCGACTGGTTAATGAAAATTAACTTTTGTCCGCTACGCGATACAACTGAAGAATCAATTCTTATTAAAATGAATTTTGTTTTAATGGCGTTTCGCGCTACCCCGCTTGTCGAGGACGACAGACGGAGCGAACGCGATGGCGGAAGAGAAGGCGCTTCTTTCGGTTCTGCGCAGACAGGTGCGAAGCGTTCCGCCGCTCTGGCTGATGCGTCAGGCGGGCCGTTACCTTCCCGAATATCGGGAGGTTCGCGCGACGACGAAGAGCTTCCTCGATTTTTGCTATTCGCCGCAGAAGGCGGCCGACGTGACCCTGCAGCCGATCCGGCGCTTTCACTTCGACGCGGCGATTTTGTTCTCCGACATTCTTGTGGTGCCCGACGCCATGGGCCAACGGGTTTCCTTCGAGAGCGGCTCGGGTCCGCGGCTGGAGCCGATTGAAACCCCGGAGCAGGCGCAGCGGCTCGGTCAGTTTAAGATCGAGCATCTTTCGCCGGTGTTCGAGACGATCGATCTTGTCAAAACGGCGTTGCCTTCGGACGTGGCGTTCATCGGCTTTTGCGGCGCGCCGTTCACGGTGGTGAGCTATATGATCGCCGGGCAGGGCACGCCCGATCAGGCGCCGGCGAGACTGTTCGCCTATCGTTATCCCGACGCTTTCGCGCAGCTGATCGATCGCGTCGTTGAGGCGTCGATCGACTATCTCGCGCGCCAGATCGAGGCCGGCGTCGAGGTCGTGCAGATCTTCGACAGCTGGGCCGGCGTCTTGCCGGCAAATGAATTTCAGCGCTGGTCGGCGGAACCGGTCCGGCGGATCGTGGAAGGCGTCAAAGCGCGCCATCCGCAAACGCCGGTGATCGCCTTCATACGCGGCGCCGACGCGTATCTGCCCAGGCTCACGCAGACGATCGGCGCGGATGCTTACGGCATCGATACGGCGCTCGATCCCGCATGGGCCGTTGCGCACACCGAGTCGAATGTGCCGCTGCAAGGCAATCTTGACCCGCTCGTGCTTGTCGCGGGCGGAGAAGGGCTCGACCGCGAAGTCGATTCGATTCTCGCCGCCTTCGAAGGCCGTCCGCATATTTTCAATCTTGGTCACGGCATCTTGCAGCAGACGCCGATCGAAAACGTCGAGCGGCTTGTCGCGCGCGTTCGACGGGGAGCCTGACGATGTACGTCTGGATCAAGGCGCTGCATGTGATCGCCATCATCTCGTGGATGGCGGGGCTGCTCTATCTGCCGCGTCTCTTCGTCTACCATGCCAGCGCGGGCGAGGGGACGCTCTCTGAGACGTTCAAGATCATGGAGCGGCGGCTCTATCGCTACATCATGACGCCGGCGATGCTCGTCGCCTGGATAAGCGGCATCTATCTGGCGATCGAGGGCGGGGCGCTGTCGTCAGGATGGTTTCATGCGAAAGCGACGCTCGTCGTGCTGCTGACCGCCGCGCATCTTCATGACGGAGCGCTGATGCGCCGTTTCGCGGCGGACGCCAATGTTCATTCGCCGCGCTACTATCGCATCTTCAATGAAGTGCCGACCTTGCTGATGATCGGCGTCGTTATTCTGGTGATCGTCAAGCCGTTCTGACTCTCAAGCAGGTTCCGAAAAAGTTGACAGACGTTTTCGATGAGAACCTGCTCCAATATTTCGATGTTGAGCGATTCCTATCGATCACATGAGTCCATGTGATCGGGAAGCGCTCTAGGCGATGATCTTCTCCCAGTCGGGCGCGATCGGCCGCGCGACGCCATTCACCTTGCCCTTGTTGGCGCCATAGATGCGCTCCGCGGTCCGCCAGCAGAGATCCGCGCAGGCCTTGTCGCTCAGCTCGTCGAGAAAAACGTCGTAGCGTTGGAGTTCTGGTCCCAAGCGTTCGAATTTGGCGACGAGGTCGGAGCCCAAACAAATGCGCTCGCTATGACGTTCGGTGAGCGCCAGCCAATTTTCGTCAGGCGCGGAATCGGGGCAGATGGCGACGTCGTAGATCACCCATGAATAATCGACGCAGACGTTAGGATATTGGTCGAGCAGCCGTTCGACCATCTGATAATAGAAGGGCGCACTCACGCGCCGCGACATGCCGCAATGCGCAAAGATGAAGCGCGTGCGCGGAAATTCGCGCAGCGCCGCTTCAAGTTCGAAGAGATAGACGGGATGATCGCCCTTCGAAACGGCCGTGACGTTTTGATGCAACAGCACCGGAAGGTCGTAGTGGCCGGCAAATTCGTAGATCGGGTAGAGCGCGCGATGATTGGCGCGCGCATTTTCGCCGAAGGAGAAGGCGGTGAGATCATCGTGGCGCAACAGCATTTCGCCAATGCCGCTCCACACGTCGGGATATTGCTCATATAGCCGCTGGACATGACGAATGGCGTAGCGATCGACTGGATTGAAGCCGCAGATCAACGGATAGAGTCGGCTCTGATGCTCTGCGGGGAGAGCGCGCACCATTTCGGCGACGATGACGTCCGTATAGGCGTAATAATAGCAGTGCGCGTCATTGGCGAGATAATAGTCTGGCGGCTCGCGGTCGTATTCGTTCCATAGCTTGCGTACGGGCAGTCCGAAGATCACCGCCTTATCGACGTTGGCGCGATCCATGTGGTCGATGAGCGCCGGTCCGCCTGGCGTCTCCTGGACGAAATCGACGACGTGAAGATGCGCGTCGATCATCCGGCGGCTGCTGCCGCGAAGCCGCGCAAGCGAACCGACGTTTTGCGAATTGCGGCGCGAAATACGCGATGGTTCATAGGGCATTGTCCGCTCCGAGCTTGGCGAGCAACTGGACGGCCTCGTCCGGCCTGATTCGATTGTAGAGGTAAAGCCAGGCCCGGCGATCGCCGATGATCTCGACGAGCTGTCGGCGATCGAATTGATCAAGCAGAGTCGCGCTGATGGCGGGCGGGAGCGCCCGCAGCAGCAGCGCCAGATCGCGCGCGTTGCGCGTCAACTCCGGGACGCGCGCGAATCCGATGCTGTCGAACAGCGCGCGTTGAGCGTCTTCGGCAAGAGCGTTTAACGCGAGCGCCAGATCGTCGCCATGGCGGATGAGGCGGCGCAGATAATCGGCGCCGAGAAGTTCGAGAAGCCGACGGCTGCGGTGCGCATAGGTCCATTCCAAAGCGCCTGAAAGGTCCCGCGCTGTGACGATAAGTTTGCGCAATCCTGGTCCGCCAAGAGTCTCGATGACGCTCAATCTGACTTGCGGCTCTACGATCGTCGCCAGCAGCTCGCGCAGGTGACGCGCGGTCTGCAGAGCGTCGGCCAGGGAATCGCCCATCGCCTCGACGAGGAAGATCTGGTCGTCGCGACCGAGCCCGCGCATCAGCAGCGGCAGGTCCGAAGGCTTGCGAATGATTTGCGGCAAATGCGGATGCAGCTGCGTGAGAACCTCCCGGTCGCGGCGGCCGTTGAGAACGTCGAGAAGGATGACAAGCTCCTCGGCGTCGCCGACGTCGGCGGTTTCGCCGTCCATTCGAACCGGATAGCGAGCGAGAGTGATGGCGGACATCTGAAGTCCCATGAGCAAAAGAGGGGTGAGATGAGCAAAGGGGAAAAGATTATGCGGCGCCCAAGTTCGGCTGCGCCAGTCCTGCTTCGCCAGCGGCGCCGGCCCGTTTGGCGCGATAGGGCCGCTTTAACGGAACTCTTGATTCATGTCTGGAAATTGTCTAAGTGAACCCTATCCCTCTGAGGCCCGTGTCTGCTTGTAGCGGCATCGCCGGATTTTCGCCGGCGCTCCCCGAAGGCCGTCTCCCCCGCCACACCTCTTCTCTCCGGCTCGTTTCCATCTGCGCGCCAGTAATACCCAAGGTTCCTCCTGAATGCGGGAAATTAAACTTTCGGACTTGAAGGCCAAGTCCGCTGCCGAGCTCCTCGCTTTTGCCGAAGAGCATGAAGTCGAGAACGCCTCTCTCCTGCGCAAGCAGGAGCTCCTCTTCGCAATTTTGAAACAATTCGCGAGTCGCGACGTCGAAATCGTCGGCGTCGGCGTCGTCGAAGTGCTGCAGGACGGCTTCGGCTTCCTGCGGTCGCCGGACGCGAATTATCTCGCCGGTCCCGACGACATTTACGTCTCGCCCTCGCAGATCCGAAAGTTCGGGCTGCGCACCGGCGACACGGTCGAGGGCATGATCCGGAGCCCGAAAGAGGGCGAACGCTATTTCGCGCTCTTAAAGGTCAACAGCATCAATTTCGAAGATCCCGAGAAGGTGCGCCACAAGGTGCCCTTCGACAATCTGACGCCGCTCTATCCGGACGAGCGCCTCAAGCTCGAGATCGAAGACCCGACCCGCAAGGATCTCTCGTCGCGCATCATCGATCTCGTCGCGCCGATCGGCAAAGGGCAGCGCGCGCTGGTCGTGGCGCCGCCGCGCACCGGCAAGACCGTGCTCCTGCAGAATATCGCGCAGTCGATCACGACCAATCATCCCGAGTGCTATCTCATCGTGCTGCTCATCGACGAGCGGCCCGAGGAAGTCACGGACATGCAGCGTTCGGTGAAGGGCGAGGTCGTCTCCTCGACCTTCGACGAGCCGGCGGTGCGCCACGTGCAGGTCGCCGAAATGGTGATCGAGAAGGCGAAGCGTCTCGTCGAACACGGCCGCGACGTGGTGATCCTGCTCGATTCGATCACGCGGCTCGGGCGCGCCTACAACACCGTGGTGCCGTCATCCGGCAAGGTGCTGACCGGCGGCGTCGACGCCAACGCGCTGCAGCGGCCCAAGCGCTTCTTCGGCGCGGCGCGCAATATCGAGGAAGGCGGCTCGCTGACGATCATCGCGACGGCCTTGATCGACACGGGCTCGCGCATGGACGAAGTCATCTTCGAAGAGTTCAAGGGCACCGGCAACAGCGAGATCATTCTCGACCGCAAGGTTTCCGACAAGCGGATTTTCCCGGCGCTGGACATCACCCGCTCCGGCACCCGCAAGGAAGAGCTGCTCGTCGCGCCCGACATCCTCAAGAAGATGTATGTGCTGCGCCGTATCCTCAATCCGATGGGGACGGTCGACGCGATCGAATTCCTGCTCGGAAAGCTGCGCGAGACGAAGAACAATCTGGGCTTCTTCGATTCGATGAATACGTGACGGCGATAGGCGATGAGCCGACTCATCGGCTCTCGTCTTGTCGCCTGTTTTACGCGTTGAAACGCAGCGCCATCAGCGTTTCATCGAGATAATCGCCGTCGCCGTTTTTCGCTGAGCGCTCTTCGACGCCATAGGCGCGAAACCCCCATCGTTCGTAGAAGCGCAGCGCGCGAAAATTCGTCGAGACGACGGTAAGCGTGACGATCTCGACGCTGCCGCGCGCCTCGTCGATCATTCCTTTCATGATCGCGTCGGCGGCGCCCGATCCGCGCTCAGCGGACTTCACATACATGCCGTAGAGCAGCGCCTTATGGCGCGTCTTCACGCCGTCGCTCCACGCCAATCCGCCAACGCCAATCATTCGCGAATCTTCTGCGCTGAACGCGCCGATGACAAAGTCGCGCTGAAGGCGTGCGGCGACCGCGTCTAGCGAGATATGCGCCTCATCTTCCGGCGCGAAGCGAAAGGCGCGGGGCTCCAATGTAAAGCTCTCAAGTCGCAAGGCTTGAAAGAGCTCCGCATCGGAGCCGGTGAGCCGGCGACATATTGCTTGCGTTCGCATATGTCTTTGTGCCGGACAGGCCTTGCGAATTCCAGCGGCGAAGGAAATAAGCGGCGCGTATGTTCAAGGATTTCGCCAATGTGTGGACGATGGTCGGCCTGGCGCGCGACTTGAAGCGCGACGCGCCGCTGGCGATGCGCGTCGCCGGCGAGCGTGTGGTCTTCTTCCGGGACGCTGGCGGCAAGGCCTGCGCGCTCATCGATCGCTGTCCGCATCGCGGCGTGGCTTTGTCGCTCGGCCGCGTCGAGAAGGGCGTCATCGAATGTCCCTTCCATGGCTGGCGCTTCGACGGCGCGGGCCGCAACTGCCACGTTCCGTGGAACCCCGACGCCAAACGCGAAAACTTGAGCGCCGTCGGCTTGCCGTGCCGCGAGTCCGGCGGTCTGCTGTGGCTCTACACGGGCGTCGATCCCGTCGAAGAACCTTTGACATCTCAAACGCTTATGGCGTCGCAGGGCGTCACGCTGTGTGATCAATCGGTAGTCTGGAAGGCGCATTGGACGCGGGTCATGGAAAACATGCTCGACAGTCCGCATCTGCCTTTTGTGCACCGCAGCACAATCGGGCGCGATCTTTCTAAGCACGTCGGCGCGGGCAGGCTGGAGATGACCTTCGAGGCGACGCCCTATGGCGGACGCATTTGCGCGAGCGTCGACGGCGCGCCCCGCGCTGGCAATATGGATTATCGTTTCCCCAATGTGATGGAGCTCTTCATCGACCCGCCGGGGAAAACCTTTCGGCTCATGGTCGCCTGCATTCCCGAAGACGAGCAGACGACCCGCCTTTGGCTGCTGACCGTGCGCAGTTTCGCGCGCGCGTCGCTCTTCGATTTCGCCTTCCGCTGGATGAACCGGCGGATCGCCCGCGAGGATCAGGCGATCGTTGAATCCTCTTTGCCGCCCATGGTTCCGCCGGCGGCCGAGGAGGCGTCCGTGCGCACCGATGCGCCGACCCTGGCGTTTCGCAAAATCTATCGCGACCGGCTGCTGGGAACGTGTGTTTCCCCGCCGCGCCGCGGCGAGTCCGTCGCCCCGTGACGGCGCCCGACACGATCTTCGCGCTCGGCACCGGGCCTGGGCGCGCCGCGATCGCCGTGATCCGGATCTCGGGGCCGGGGGCAGGGAACGCGCTCAAGGCGCTCGCCGGCAAGCTGCCGGCGCCGCGGCAGGCGAGCTTTGCGATTTTGCGCGATCCCGAGACCGGGGAAATGCTGGATCGGGGGATCGCGCTGTTCTATCCCGGTCCCGCGTCGTCAACGGGAGAAGATTACGCCGAGCTGCAGCTGCATGGCGGCCGCGCCGTCGTCGAGGGCGCACTTGCCGCTTTGCATCGGCTCCCGGGCCTGCGGCCGGCCGAACCCGGCGAATTCGCGCGCCGCAGCTTCGCCAATGGCAAGCTCGATCTGTCGCAGGCGGAAGCGCTGGCGGATCTGGTCGATGCGCAAACCGAGGCGCAGCGGCGACAGGCGCTGCGGGTGGCGGGCGGCGCGTTGCGCCGGAAGGTCGAGGGCTGGCGGGCGGCGCTGGTGGAGTCGCTGGCGTTTGTTGAGGCAGAGCTCGACTTCAGCGACGAGGCGGATGTCGGGGTGTTTTCGCCGGCTCGGCTCGGCGCGCTGCTTTCGCCGCTTGCCGTGGACTTGCGCGCGGCGCTGCAGCTCGCGCCAGCCTCGGAGCGCATGCGCGAAGGCTTTCTCGTCATGATTCTGGGGCGGCCAAACGTCGGCAAGTCGACGCTGATCAACGCCCTGACGCGGCGCGACCTCGCGATCGTCTCGCCGATCCCCGGCACGACGCGGGATATGATCGAGGCGCATCTCGATATCGGCGGATTGCCGGTGACATTGATCGACACCGCAGGTCTGCGCGAGGCGGCCGACGCGATTGAGCGGATCGGCGTCGATCGGACGCTCGCGCGGGTCGAAACCGCCGACCTGGCGCTGTGGCTGTCGGATTCAGCGGAGGCGCCGCCGCACGACGAAATTGAAATGATCCGCGTCGCGACCAAAACCGATCTGACGCCAGCGCCTCAAGGCGCGATCGGCGTCTGCGCCTTAAGCGGCGAGGGGCTTGAGGCGTTGGCTGTAGCAATTGAAGCACGCGCGCGGGCGCGAATGGGCGACGGGGCGGCGTCGCTGATCGTGCGAGAACGGCATCGCCATGCGTTGGAGCAAGCCGTTGAAAGTATTGACTCTATACTGGCTGGCGGCGGGGCGCTCGAGCTTCAGGCCGAGGAACTGCGCCGCGCCAGCCAGGCGCTGGGGCGGATCGTCGGCGCCGTCGATGTCGAGGAAATTCTTGACGCGGTTTTCTCGCGTTTTTGTATTGGCAAATGATATGTTTCACGTGAAACAGGCCAAGCCATGAATTCCGAGATGAAGCATTTCGACGTCATTGTGATCGGCGGCGGACACGCCGGCTGCGAGGCAGCGGCGGCAGCGGCGCGTCTTGGCGCGCGCACCGCGCTGGTGACCCAGAGCCGCGCAAAAATCGGCGAAATGTCCTGCAATCCGGCGATCGGCGGGCTCGGCAAGGGCCAGCTGGTGCGGGAGATCGACGCCCTCGACGGCTTGATGGCGCGGGTCGCCGACGCCGCCGGCATTCAGTTCCGCGTGCTCAACCGCTCCAAGGGCCCGGCGGTGCGTGGTCCGCGCGCCCAGGCCGACCGCAAGCTCTATCGCGCGGCGATGCAGGCGGCGCTGAAGGAGACGGTAAATCTGACGATCGTCGAGGCCTCCGTCGAAGATCTGCTGATGGAAGGTGACGCGGTTTGCGGCGTCGTCACCCCCGAGGGCGAGGTCAGGACCGCGTCCGTCGTCGTCGCCACCGGCACGTTTCTCGGCGGCGTGATCCATATCGGCGATGAGCGCACGCCCGCGGGTCGGATGGGAGATGCGCCATCCAACGGACTGAGTCGACGGTTGCGGGCGGCCGGTTTTGCGGTCGCGCGGCTGAAGACCGGCACGCCGCCGCGGCTCGACGGGCGCTCCATCCGCTGGGACGCTCTCGAAGTCCAATGGGGCGACCCGACGCCCGAGCCCTTCTCCTATCTGACGACGGCGATCGCGAACCGCCAGATCGCCTGCGGCGTCACCCGCACGACGCCGGCCGCGCATCGGATCATTCTCGATGATCTGCATCGCTCGCCAATGCGCACGGGGGCCATCTCCGGCCCGGGACCGCGCTATTGCCCCTCGATCGAGGACAAGGTGACGCGCTTCGCCGATCGCGACGCCCACCAGATCTTTCTCGAACCGGAAGGGCTCGACGACGAAACCGTCTATCCGAACGGCATTTCGACCTCGCTGCCGCTCGCGACCCAGCAGGCCTTCATCAACGCCATTCCTGGGCTTGAGGAGACCCGCATTCTGCGGCCGGGCTATGCGATCGAATATGACTATGTCGATCCGCGCGAACTCTCGGCGGCCCTCGAAACTAAGCGTTTTCGCGGACTTTTCTTCGCCGGGCAGATCAACGGCACGACGGGATATGAGGAAGCCGCCGCGCAGGGGCTGCTCGCCGGGATTAATGCGGCGCGCTACGCCGCCGGAACGGCTGCGATCGTCCTCGATCGCGCCGAAGCCTATCTCGGCGTGATGGTCGACGATCTCGTCACACGGGGGGTCGCTGAGCCCTACCGCATGTTCACCTCGCGCGCCGAATATCGCCTGTCCCTGCGCGCCGACAACGCCGACGAGCGCTTAACGCCGCGAGGGATTGAGATTGGGTGCGTCGGCGCTGATCGGGCGTCGCATCACGCCATTCGCGCGGCCAGCCTGCAGGCGGCGCGAACGATGCTGCAGACGCGCGAATTGACCTCGGCGGCCGCGCGCCGGCACGGGCTGCCGGTCAATCAGGACGGGCTGCGCCGCAGCGCCTTTGCGCTGCTGTCGTTTCCGGACATCACCCTCGATCGCCTCGCGTCGATCTGGCCCGAGTTGAGCGGAATTGACCCGCAAACTGCGGAGCGGATCGAAACCGAGGCGCATTACGCCGTCTATCTCGACCGTCAGCAGGCCGATATCGACGCGTATCGACGCGACGAGCGCCTGGCGCTGCCGGATGGGCTGGATTATGCGGCGATCGCCGGGCTCTCCGCGGAATTGCGCGGAAAATTGAGCTATCTGCGGCCGCGCACCATCGGCCAGGCGCAGCGGATCGACGGCATGACGCCTTCGGCGTTGACGCTGCTGGCGGCGCGGGCGCGCCGCGCGTGAGAGACAGATCTAGCCGGGAAGAGGCGCGCCAACTCTTCCCGGAACTTAAACCGATTGTAGCGGAGCTTGAGATCTACGAATCCTTGCTGCGGCGCTGGCAGGCGAAGATCAATCTGATCTCCTCGGCGACGCTCGGCGACGTATGGCTGCGGCACTTTGCCGATTCGGCGCAGGTTCACGCCGCCGCGCCTCACATCAGGCGCTGGGCGGATCTGGGGTCAGGCGCAGGCTTTCCCGGGCTGGTGACGGCGCTTTTGTTGAAGTTGACGCCGGGCGCCGTGGTTCATTTGATCGAGAGCGATCAGCGCAAGGCTGGATTTCTGCGGGCTGTTTCACGTGAAACAGGAGCGCCGGTGGTCATTCATGCTGAGCGGATCGAAAGCGTTCTGCCCAATCTGGCCGCCGAAGTCGGCGGCGTCAGCGCACGCGCCCTCGCGCCGCTTTCCCGTCTCGTGCAACTTGCCGAAGCGCCACTAAAAAAAGGCGCCCTTGGCGTGTTTTTAAAGGGGGAAGAGTGGCGAGACGAATTGACCGCGGTTGAGGCGCTCGGTAGCTTGAGCTGCGAATCGGCGGACAGCCGCACCCGTAAGGGCGCGCGAGTCGTCGTCGTCAAGCACAAGGCTCCCCAGTGACCGCTTCCGCTTCGCCGCGCATTTTTGTGCTGGCCAATCAAAAGGGCGGCGTGGGCAAGACGACCACCGCCATCAATCTCGGCACCGCGCTCGCGGCGGTCGGCGAGGAAGTTCTCGTCATCGACCTCGATCCGCAAGGCAATGCGTCGACGGGACTCGGCGTCGACCGTCACCAACGAACGATTTCCACCTATGACGTGCTGCTCGGCGAATCGAGCCTCGCCGACGCGATCGTCGCGACGGCCGTGCCGCGGCTCTCGATCGCGCCGTCGACGCTCGATCTTCTTGGCGTCGAGCTCGAAATCGCCAATGACAAGGATCGCGCCTACAGGTTGAAGCGCGCCTTCGCCGAGCTGGCGGCCGATCACGATGATGAGCGGCGTTACAGCTATATTCTGATCGACTGCCCGCCATCGCTAAATCTCTTGACGATCAATGCCTTAGCTAGCAGCGACGCCGTCGTTGTGCCGCTGCAGTGCGAATTTTTCGCGCTGGAAGGCCTGTCTCAGCTCCTCTCGACTGTCGAACAGGTTCGACAGACTCTCAACCATAAGTTGTCGATCCATGGCGTCGTCCTGACGATGTACGACCCGCGCAACAATCTCGCCAATCAGGTCGTCGCCGACGTGCGTCGTTTCATGGGCGAGAAGGTCTATCAAACGATGATCCCGCGCAACGTCAGGGTCTCGGAGGCGCCTTCACATGGCAAGCCGGTGCTGCTCTATGACCTCAAATGCGCGGGCAGTCAGGCCTATCTGAAGCTCGCCTCGGAAGTGATCCAGCGCGAGAAGCGCTTGCGCGCGGCCTGAGAGTTAAGCAGTCCAAGAGCCCCAAAGAGCCAAGCAGCCTTAAAACCAAGAAGGAGCCTTCAAGATGGCGGATGATTCGCGGCGCCGGCTGGGCCGGGGATTGGCGGCGCTTCTCGGCGACGCCGCCGCGGACGCCGCGCCGGTCGAGCGGCCGCGCGGTCCGCGAACGGCGCCGATCGAGTTCTTGCGCCCGAATCCACGCAATCCACGTATTTCTTTTCGCGAGGAGGATCTGGCCGAGCTGACCGCTTCGATCCGCGAGAAGGGCGTGATCCAGCCCATCATCGTGCGCGTCATCCTCGGCGTCGCCGACGCCTATGAAATCATCGCTGGCGAGCGGCGCTGGCGCGCGGCGCAGATGGCCGGACTTTCCGACGTGCCGGTCGTCATCCATGAGGCGAACGACAAGGAAGCGCTCGAACTCGCGATCATCGAAAATGTGCAGCGCGCCGACCTCAACGCCATTGAGGAGGCGAAGGGCTATGAGCGGCTCGGCGCTGAGTTTGAATATTCCCACGGCGACATCGCGAAGATCATCGGCAAGAGCCGGTCTCACATCGCTAATACGATTCGCCTGCTCAATTTGCCGGAAGACGCGAGAAAGCTCGTGGCCGAAGGCGCGATTTCGGCCGGCCATGCGCGCGCGCTTCTCGCCGTCGCGGACCCCAGCGCGGTGGCGCGCCGCATTGTCGAAAAAGGGTTGACGGTTCGCGACGTGGAGCGACTGGCGAAGGACCACGCCTTGAATGCTCGCCCTTCGAAGAGCGCCGCCACTCGCTCCGCCAAGGACGCCGATACGCGCGCGATCGAAAAGACCTTGAGCGATGCGCTCGGGATGCGCGTCGAACTTCGTTCCAAGGGTGAAAGCGGCGAGCTTCGGATTCGCTACGAATCATTGGAGCAGCTCGACTCGATTTGTCGGCTGCTGACCCAATAGCTTTCTGGTCACAACATCGACGTCAAACGGCGTCCGGCGTGCGAGTCAAATCGATAGCGCCGTCTTTTTTCTGCGCCGATGGCGCTCCGCGAGGCGCAGCGCGGCTTTCCTAGATCGCTGTTGGCGCGCCTTCCCAGCGATGCCCCCGTGAACAAAAAACCCCCGGCGTGAGCCGGGGGTTTTGTATCTGAAACCGACCCACAAGGGCCGGTTTCACGTGACTGCTAACCTTAGAACAGCGGCGACAGGAGGCTGCCGCCGAAGCGATAGGTGAGGCCCGCCGAGATGACCACCGGATTGATCGGCAGGGACACCTTGACCGGGATGAAGATCGCGCTAAGCCCCGCCCCCGCAACCGGCGCAAATGAGACGACGGTGGAGTGAACCATCGGGTGCAGCCCGATATATTTGAAGTCGACGTTCAGACCCCAATGGTCGTTCAGCATGTAATCGAAGCCGATTTGACCGACCGGGCCCCAAGACGGCGCGACCGTGGCATATTGGAAGGTGGCGAGGACTCCTTGCGCACCCGCAAGCGGCGAGCCGGGAGCGAAAGGAATCGACCAGGTGTCGTTGTTGACGCGGGTGTTCCAGAAGGTGGTGAAATTCACGCCGACGCCGAGATAGGGCTGGAAAGCGCCGATGTTGGTGAAGTGATATTGCGCCATGATGGATGGCGGGAACAGCCAGGCGCGGGCGAAGTCGCTCGTAATGGTTCCGGTGCCCTGGATGTGATGGGGCGCGACGCAGCAGATCGCTTCGATCGCCCAGTTCTTGGTGAGGTAATAGGCCACGTCAAGCATCGGGATGATGGCCGAGGAGGTATTGGTGCTCGCGCCGGCGATGACGCCATTAGCCCCGGTCAGTCCCGTGCCCACGCCAATGGAGCCCAAGCCGGGATATCCGGCGCCCGAGTCGTAGACCGTGCCATGGCCGTTGAGCGGAATGACGCCGGCGACCTTCAGGCGCACCTGAAACGGCTGATAGCTATCCACGAAGGCCGGCGGCGGTCCCTTGATGGAGGGTAGAGCGCCGCCCGCGCTCGAAGGCGCTACCACCGCGAAGGGATCGAAGTGCCAGTTGATGCCCGCGCGAACCGTTTGGAAGCGAGTCGGCGAGTTGTGGGTCGCGGCGAACATCGGAATCCCCGCGGCGACGCCAGGCAAAGCGTTGAGCGGCACGGAATTGGCGGTCGTCGAGCCGAGATCGACGTAGAGATATTCGGCTTTGAGCGACCATGAGGGGAACATCGAGGGCGACCATTCGATGCCGCCGCCCGCGGTCCAGCCGACCTTGGTGTTGTCGTAATAGCCGTGGCCGATGGCGCTTATTCCCAGATTGAGGAAATTATCGGCGAAGCCCACATTGTTGACGACTTGGCCATAGGCGAAACCGCCCGTGCCATAGATCATCAGATTGGGTATCGAAATCGGGGTGACGCCGATCCGTCCGCGCACAGTGCCGAACCAGTCGACGTTCTTCGTTGAATTCATGCTCTGCAGGTGGCCTCCGGCGGCGTCGAACCGCCCGAGAGTCGACCTGCTGTGGGAAACCGCATCGGTGGCCTGGATGTCGGCCTCGGCGCCGAGGACGAGCCAAGGGTTGAACTGATAATTGTAGCCGAGCTGAGCGCCGCCGGCGATCCCGTGAAGATCTTGCCCGATGCTCCAGGTGGAGCCAAGCGGCGCTAGCGGAGCCGCCCCGATCACCGGAATGCCGGAGAGGTAGCCCAGGCCGCCTGTTTCCCGAGTGTTGTCGCCGAAGGCGTACCCGATGTTGACGCCCCCGTAGAGACCCGTCCAGGTGAACGCAGGCGGCGGCGGCGGCGGCGGCGCCTTATAGCTCGGCAGGTCGGCGGCTTGGGCGGCGGCGCCCACGCTCCCGACCACGAGAGCGGCTAGCGCGCCGCGAACAAAATTCTTCATCGGAACCCCCGGATTAAATTCTGCGGTAGACGGTCGACGACGAAGGCGCCGAAGTCCCGTTCACGTTGCTATAAATTTTTGGTAATGCAACTAACTCTGATGCAAAATTAGGCTGTGGCATGCTCATTCTTGGCCGCTGTGGCTATCGGGCAACAATCCCCTGAGATTCATGTGGGATAGCGAACATAGCTTTGCTGCAGGCGCTGCCGTGCACAGAGTCTTAGATGCGATTTTAGGCGTGTGCGCGGCTTGCCGCGCCAGACGGCGCACAGTAATCCTTGCGCCGCCGCAGCGCGGCGAAGACGCTCGAAGCGCGGCCGAGATTTTCACGTCAATGCGAGGTTAAGTGAGCGCGACCGAACCCGCCGTTACGCCAGAGCTCGCCGCCGCTCATGGCCTCAAGCCCGATGAATACGATCGCATCCTGAAGCTCATCGGCCGCACGCCGAGCTTCACCGAACTCGGCATTTTCTCGGCGATGTGGAACGAACACTGTTCCTACAAGTCGTCGCGCGTGCATCTGCGCAAGCTTCCCACCAAAGCCCCTTGGGTGATTCGCGGTCCGGGCGAGAACGCCGGCGTGATCGACATCGGCGATGGCGACGCCTGCGTGTTCAAGATGGAGAGCCACAACCACCCCTCCTTCATCGAACCCTATCAGGGCGCGGCGACGGGCGTTGGCGGCATCCTGCGCGACGTGTTCACGATGGGCGCCCGGCCGATCGCCTGCTTGAACCTGCTGCGCTTCGGCCGCCCGTCGCATCCCAAGACGCGGCGGCTCGTCGCCGGGGTCGTCGCCGGCGTTGGCGGCTATGGCAACAGTTTCGGCGTGCCGACGGTCGGCGGTTCGACGGAATTCGACGCCTCCTACGACGGCAATATTCTCGTCAACGCCATGGCGGTCGGGCTTGCCCGCACAGACTCGATTTTCTACTCGGCCGCCGCCGGCGTCGGAAATCCAATCGTTTATCTTGGCTCCAAGACCGGCCGCGACGGCATCCATGGCGCGACCATGGCCTCGGCGTCCTTTGAAGAGGACGCCGAAGAAAAGCGCCCCACCGTGCAGGTCGGCGATCCCTTTTCGGAAAAGCTGCTGCTGGAAGCCTGCCTGGAGCTCATGGCGTCGGGCGCGGTCATCGCCATCCAGGATATGGGCGCGGCCGGGCTCACGTCTTCAGCGGTGGAGATGGGCGCCAAGGGCAATCTCGGCATCGAGCTCGACCTCGACGCCGTTCCCTGCCGCGAACAGGGCATGGCCGCCTATGAAATGATGCTCTCGGAGAGCCAGGAGCGCATGCTCATGGTTCTCAAGCCCGAACTCGAAGACCAAGCCGAGGCGATTTTCAAAAAATGGGGGCTCGACTTCGCGATCATCGGCAGGACGACCGACACGCTGCGCTTCGTCGTCAAGCACAGGGGCGAGGTGAAGGTCGATCTGCCGATCAAGGAATTGGGCGACGAAGCTCCGGTCTATGATCGACCCTGGACGCAAACGCCGAAACAGCCGGCGATCGACGCAGGGTCGCTCAAATCGCCCCTGACGAACCGCGACGCGCTGCTGAAGCTGCTCGCGACGCCGAATCTCTGCTCCAAGCGCTGGGTCTGGGAGCAGTACGACCACCTCATTCTCGGCAATAGCGTGCGGCCGCCCGGCGGCGACGCCGCCGTGGTCAGGGTGAAGGAGGGGCCGAAAGGCCTGGCGCTGACCACTGACGTCACCGCGCGCTATTGCGCCGCCGACCCTTACGAGGGCGGCAAGCAGGCGGTCGCCGAAAGCTGGCGCAACATCACCGTGCGCGGCGCGACGCCGCTGGCGCTCACCGACAATCTGAATTTCGGCAATCCGGAGCGGCCGGAATATATGGGCCAGTTCGTCGGCTGCCTGGAAGGGATCGGCGAAGCCGCGCGGGCGCTGGATTTCCCCATCGTTTCCGGGAATGTCTCGCTCTACAATGAGACGCAGGGCGCCGGCATTCTGCCCACCCCGGCGATCGGCGGGGTCGGACTCATCGCCGACGTCGCCAAGGCGGCGCAAACCGGCTTCGCCAGAGACGGCGACGCGATCCTGCTGATCGGCGAGACGAAGGGCTGGCTCGGCCAGTCAGCCTATGCGCATGAGCTTTGCGGACGCACCGATGGCGCCCCGCCGCCGGTCGATCTTGCCGCCGAGCGCCGGAACGGCGACTTCGTTCGAGGACTGGTTCTTTCCGGGCGCGTCAGCGCGGCGCATGATCTTTCGGATGGCGGCCTCGCCGTCGCCTTGGCGGAAATGGCGCTTTCCGGCGACATGGGCGCGGACATCGCGGAGCTCCCATCGGGTCCCGGGCACGGAACGCTGTTTGGAGAAGACCAGGCGCGCTATCTCGTCACCGTCCAGCAGGGCGAGGACGCCGCCGAGGTCGTCCGAGCGGGCGCTTCGGCGGGCGTGCCCATTCTGGCGATCGGCCGCGTCGGGGGCGACGCCTTGATCCTGCCCGGCGAGGCGCCGATATTGCTGACCGAGCTGCGCAAGGCGCATGAAGCCCCACTGCCGGCCTTCATGGCCGGAGATGACAACGCGCTTTCGTGCGCTTTCTCGACACAGGTGTCATAAAATGCCCATGCCCTCCGCTGAAATCGAGCGTCTCATCAAGTCCGCCATACCCGACGCGCAGGTGGAGCTGACCGCGCTCGTCAACGATGACGATCATTGGGCGGCCACGGTCGTCTCCGAAAGCTTCCGCGGGCTGACCCGCGTCAAGCAGCACCAGATGGTCAACGCCGCTTTCGGCGACCGGCTCGGCGGCGAATTGCATGCGCTGCAGCTGACGACGCGCGCGCCCTAATCTCTCTCATCAACCGGCGCCTTGAACGCCGCAAGAAAGGCAAATGACAATGTCCGAAGACGCCAACGCCCGCATTAAAAGCGAAATTGAATCCTCCGACGTCGTGCTCTTCATGAAGGGAACGCCGCAGGCGCCGCAATGCGGCTTCTCCATGCAGGTGGTGCAGATCCTCAACCACCTCGGCGTGCCTTACAAGGCGATCAACGTGCTCGCCGACGGCGCGATACGCGACGGCATCAAAGCCTATTCCAACTGGCCGACGATCCCGCAGCTCTACGTCAAGAATGAATTCATCGGCGGCTGCGACATCGCCAAGGAAATGTTCCAGAGCGGCGAACTCGTCGCTTTGCTCGATAAGGAAGGCGTTCCGCATGCGCCGGCAGGCAAGGCCTAAGCCTTATCGCAGTCTAGCATTTTTGTGCGCGTCGCTCTCTGAGCGGCGCGCATTTGTTTTATCGATAGATCGGCGACGCTGTATGATTGCTGCATTGCACGCAGGCGTCAGAAGGGCAAAGTAGCTTACACTTTATTATGACAAACAGATGAAGGATCCTCTTCTCCACAGGGGCGCCCGGGCATCCCGCCCGCAAGCGCAGTTCGGGATGGAGAATACGATGTCCTTTAAACTCGTCTTTGCCACTGCGGCGCTCGGGGTCGCACTTTCAGCGGGCTCGGCCTTCGCATATGAGCGGCACTATAATTTCCGCGAGGTTTGGGGCGACGCTGTGCGCGAACACGGGCGCGATGAAGCCTTGAGCGCGACGCCGCGCGACGTCATGCGACACTATCCGCGTCAGCTGACCGAGGACGGACCACACGATCCGAGCGGCAGAATCATTCTCGAAGGCGCTCAGTAGCCGCACTGTCAAGAAAAAGCTCCGGCGGGGCTCCAAAGTACCGCCGGAGCTTCTTTTTTCACTGGGCGATGGCGCCGGAACGGACCGGCTCGGCACATTAAAAGGATAAAACGTTTTTTGCGGCGCATTACGAAAGCTGCGGCAGGAAGATTTCGAGCGCTCGCGCGATAGCGTTCTGCGCAGAATCCATAGGTTAAGTCTATGCATCGTAACAAACGGGCGGTTTGATTTCATGCCGCGTCTGCGGCACAGTCGCTCATGACCAAGCAGCGCCAGCGCAATTTCCGGTCTAGCGCCCGCGACTGCCACAAAGGCGGCCAAGAGCCGTGACGCTCGCTCCCATCGCCCTGACTCAAGGCGACCCTTCAGGCATCGGGCCGGAGCTCGCGCTCATGGCCTATGCCGTGCGTGAATCACGCGATCTGCCACCGTTTTTCTTGCTCAGCCATCCCGCCTTTATCGCCCGAGTCGCGGCCACTCTCGCGCTCGAAATCCAGATTGAAAGCACAACGGCGGCGCAGGCTCGCGAAGTCTTCTCCCGCGCGCTGCCTGTCGTCGATACGGGGCGTCATGTTGTCGCCGCCGCGCCCGGCCATCCTGATCGTCAAGACGCTCAATCAACGATTGGCTCCATCGAGCAGGGGGTGGCGTGCGTCGCAAAGGGCGAAGCGCGCGCCGTCGTCACCAATCCGATCGCGAAATCGGTTCTCTATGACGCCGGATTCAAACATCCCGGGCACACCGAATTTTTGGCGGAGCTCGCGCATCGCCATTTTGGCGGTGATTATCGCGCGGTGATGATGCTGTGGTCGGAGGAACTCGCCGTCGTTCCGATCACGATTCACATTCCGCTCGCCGACGCCTCGAAAAACCTGACGCGCGAACTGATCGTCGAGACGGGAGAGATTGTGGCGCATGATCTGCGCGCGCGTTTTCACATCAGCAAGCCGCGCCTCGCGTTTGCAGGCCTCAATCCCCATGCGGGTGAAGAGGGCGCGCTTGGCCGCGAGGAGATTGACACTATCGCGCCGGCGATCGCGCAATTGCGCGCGCGCGGCGTCGATGCGTCTGGACCCTTTCCCGCCGACACGATGTTCCACGAATCCGCTCGCGCGAAATATGACGTGGCGCTGTGTCCGACGCATGATCAGGCGTTGATTCCGATCAAGACGCTCGCCTTTGATCGCGGCGTGAATGTCACGCTCGGCCTTCCTTTCGTGCGCACGTCGCCCGATCATGGAACGGCCTTCGACATCGCCGGCAAAGGAATCGCCGATCCGACGAGCCTGATCGAAGCGATCAAACTCGCAGGACGCATCAGTTAAGTGGCCGACGCGCTGCCGCCGCTGCGAGAGATCGTCGCCCGTTACGGACTCGACGCAAAAAGATCGCTTGGACAGAATTTTCTGTTCGATCTCAATCTCACCGCGCGCATCGCCCGCGCCGCCGGGCCCTTCGACGACACGGTCATTGTCGAAATCGGCCCGGGTCCCGGCGGGTTGACGCGGGCGCTGCTCGAGCAAGGCGCGCGAGTCATCGCCGTCGAACGGGATCCTCGCTGTCTGCCAGCGCTCGAAGAGATCGCGGCGCATTATCCAGGCCGGCTGACGATCATCGAAGGCGATGCGCTGGAGATCGACATTGCAGCGCTCGTGCGGACCCACGCGCCTGTCATTCCCGACGCGGATAACAACGCCACTGCTCTGGATTCCCGATCAGGCCTTCGGCCCGTCGGCCATGACAACCGAGCTTCTGCGCGGATCTGCGCCAACCTTCCGTATAACGTGGCGACGGCGCTGCTGACGAAATGGATCGCAGCGGAACCCTGGCCCTCGGTCTTCGACCGCTACGTGCTGATGTTTCAAAGAGAGGTCGCGCTGCGCATCGTCGCGACGCCGAAAGAGCGCGCCGATTATGGTCGGCTCGCGGTGCTATGCGGCTGGCGCGCGAAGGCGCGCATTCTTTTCGACATCTCGCCCGCCGCCTTCACGCCGCCGCCTAAAGTGACGTCGTCGGTCGTCGAGCTCACGCCCAATCCCAAGCCGCTTGAATGCGATCCGCGCGCATTGTCGCGCGTCACGCAAGCCGCCTTCGGACAGCGGCGCAAGATGTTGCGGCAAAGTTTGAAGTCGCTTGGCGTCGACGCGGCGGCGCTGCTTGCGGCGGCTGGAATAGACGAAACCAAACGCGCGGAAGAAATCGACGTCGCCGGTTTCGTCGCTCTGGCCAATGCGCTTTCGGCTCAGTGACGCTTGCGGGGGAATTGTGGTGGATGGCGCGATGAGTCGATTCGCTTGCGGAGAACGTTCGGCGAGATAGGCGAATATTGAAGCGAGGTCGCGCTGTGCGGCCCCGCGCATAGCGGATTTTACGCTATGAATTTCTTCCACAACGCCGCCATTTCTTCGGCCGGGGCGAAGTCCCCACGCTCGACCTCGGCCAGTCCTTCCAGAACCGCCGCCTCTTCTTCAGGCGTCATCGCGTAATGGCCGGCCCGCGCCGCCTCAATCTCGCGCGCGGCCTCGGCCAGAGCCTCTTGGTCCTCGGCCGGCCAGTTCTCGATCGCGGGCAGCAGGTGCTTGAGAGCGCAGATCATGGCCATAGCATAATATGAAACGGACGGGCGGCGAGTGACCGCGCCTCACTCGCTCAAAAGCTTGGCGACGAATTGCTCGATTTCCTTATCGCGCCTTGGACGCCGCTGCCGTTCGGCGCGCAGGATCGCGATCAGATCGTCGAAAGCGCGCTGCAGATCGTCGTTGACGATCACATAGTCGTAATCTTTCCATCGCGCGATTTCCTTGCGCGCGTTCTCCAGCCGCCGCGCCATCGCCTCGCGCGAATCCTCCGCGCGCCGTTCAAGTCGGGCGCGCAGTTCATCCATCGACGGCGGCAGGATGAAGACAGTGACGGCGTCAGCGCCCATCTTCTCGCGCACCTGGCGCGTGCCCTGATAGTCAATGTCGAACAGGCAGTCGCGGCCCTGCGCAAGAATGTCTTCGACCGGCCCGCGCGGCGTGCCGTAAAAATTGCCGTGAACCTCGGCCCATTCCAAAAGTTCGCCGGCGTCGCGCATGGCGGCGAATCGACGCTCGGGGATGAAGCTGTAGTGGATGCCGTCGACTTCGCTCGAGCGTCGTGTGCGCGTCGTCACCGAAATCGACAGCGTCAGATCGAGATCGCGGTCCTGCAGCAGCATCCGAGTCAGCGTCGTCTTGCCCGCGCCGGAGGGCGAGGAAAGGATGAGGACGATGCCGCGGCGGCTGGATGGAGCTGGAAGCATGACTTTTCGAGACGTAGTAGCCAATAGTGAGTAGCGAGTTAGCGAGTAGCGGCCTCGCTGTCCACTCGCGACTCACTCGATGTTTTGAACCTGCTCGCGTAGCTGCTCGACCTCGATCTTCAGTTCAAGCCCGATCGCCGAGAGCGCAGCGTCGTTCGATTTGGCGCAAAGCGTGTTGGTCTCTCGGCCAAGCTCCTGCGCCAGAAAATCCAGACGACGGCCGATCGGCCCGCCCGCGGCGAGCAGTTTGGACGCGCTGTCGACATGCGCCTTCAGACGGTCGAGCTCCTCGCGAATGTCGGCTCGAACCGCAAGCAGCGCCGCTTCCTGATGCAGTCGCGCCGGATCGAGGGAATCGGCGTTCTCCAGGAGGCGCGCGAGCTGCTGCTTCAGCCGCGCGCGAATCGCTTCGGGCTGGCGCGCCGGCGCCGCGTCGGCCTGCGCGGCGAGGATCGATATGCGGTCGAGCCGCTGATGAAGAACCGCCGCCAGGGCGTCGCCCTCCGCGGCGCGCGAGGCGATCAGCGCGTTCAGCGCTTCGTCCAGCGATCCGAGAATCTGCGCGTCAAGTTCGGCGCGGTCGGCGTCGGACAGCTCCGGCTCGACGATCTCCACCACGCCGCGCACCGCGAGCAGACCATCGAGCGTCGCGGGGCCGATATTGGCCGGCGGCGGGCGTTCGGCGAGCGCGGCGAGAAGGGCGTCGAGAGCGGCGCGGTTGAGACGGGCGACCTGGCTTTCGTCTTCGCGCTTTGCGACAAGATTGGCGAAAACCGCTCCGCGCGCGAGCCGCGCGGCGATTTTTTCCCGCGCCTTGATCTCCACGGAGTCGAAATCGGGCGGGGCGCGCAGACGCAGATCCAGCCCCTTGGCGTTGACGCTCTTGAGCTCCCACGCATAGCGAAAGGCGGCGACGGCGCCCTGAACGCGGGCGAATCCCGTCATGCTGTGAATGCTCATGTGCGGCGGCGGCTCCGAGACGGCGAATCGGCGTGAGGCCGAGTTGCGCCGCGCCTGACTATCGCCGCGTCGGCTTTACCGCAAATCCCCCGGCGTCGTAGGAACCGTCTTAGCCGAGGTGAGATCCCAGCTCTTGTCGCGCAGCGGGTCGAGCGGCGTGCCTTCCGAGGCGTCGAAAGCGCGCGGACGCAAGGCCCGGCCGCCTGTGGCGGCCAAAGCCGTGGCGCCCGCCGGCGGCGCGGCGTCCTGGGCCAGCCGTTCGCCGAGCGCTTCGCCGGGAAGCTCGTCGGAGCCTGCCGCAAGTCCAAGACGCGCCGCGCGGGCCTTCTGTTCGGCGCGCTGCGCCGGCGAGACCGGATAGGCGGCGATGTCGCCGCCGTCATCAGGCTGAGCGCCCGGACGATCGCTCGCGACCGTCGTCATATCCGGATTGAGCCGCTCTTCCTCCGCACGGGGCGCCGGGCGGCCGACGAGAAGCATCGGGTCGAACAGCGCCTTGGCGCGCAGCTGCACGGAGTCCTCGGTAAAAAAGGGTCGCGCCGGCCGCAACGCGGCATATTCAGCCGCCTGGACCTGCGTGCGGTCGCCATAGCCGCCGAGGAAAAAATCGGCGTCGGCATAAGCGAATTTGCCGAGCCGGTGAGTCGGCCCGTCATCGGGCGCCATGGCGCGGTTCGGCGGGAAGTCTTCGTGGCTGTCAGCAAGCCTGACGAGATGTCCGATGGGCGCCTGCGTGCGCTTGTCGGGCTTGGGCGCGGCCGGCGCGGGGACGCCGGGCGTGGCGCGATCAACCGCGCCGTCGGTCTTTTCCTTCTCCAGTCGCCGCCAGTTCTGGACGTTGCGCGAATGCTGGTCGAGCGATTCGGAGAAGACATGGCCGCCCGTGCCGTCGGCGACAAAATAAAGATCGCGCGTCGGCGCCGGATGCGCGGCGGCTTCAAGCGCCGCCCGGCCGGGATTGGCGATCGGTCCCGGCGGAAGACCGTCGATGGCGTAGGTGTTGTAAGGCGTCCACTTCTCGATTTCGGTGCGCAAGATCGGCCGGCCGAGCGTCGCTTTTCCGCCGACGAGGCCGTAGATGATCGTCGGATCGGACTGAAGGCGCATGCCTTTGCGCAGCCGATTGACGAATACGCCGGCGACGCGCGGCCGCTCTTCATTCTTGCCGGTCTCCTTTTCGACGATCGACGCCAGCGTCACCAGTTCATAGGGCGTGCGCAAGGGCAGGTCCGGCGAGCGCTTCGCCCAGATCGCGTCGAGCGTCTTGCGCTGATCCTCCTGCATCTTCGCGAGGAGGCGCGCCCGAGGGTAGCCGCGCGGGAATTTGTAGGTCTCAGGCAGCAGAGCGCCTTCCTTCGGCAGGTCGACGATATCGCCCACCAGCAGTTCGGCCTCTTTCAGTTTTTGCACAATTTGTTCCGACGTCAGACCTTCCGGAATGGTCACGCTGTGCATGATCTGGCGGCCGGAGGCGATCTGATCGATCACATCGCGAAGGCTGATGTTTTTCTTGAAGGCGTATTCGCCGGGCTTCAGCTTGCCGAGCTTGCCTTCGAGAACGATCCCGAGCTGCATGAGCGTCGAATTGGCGATCACGCCTTCGCGCTCGAGTTGGGAGATGATCTCAAGCAAGTCGCTGCGCGGCGGAATATAGACGACCTTGTCGGCCGCGAGCGGCCCCGGTTCTTTCAGCTTATGCATGGCGGCGATGACGCCGAAAACGCTGGCGACCAGCGCGACGAGCACGAAACTCAGGAAACCGCTCGCCACGGAAAGCGTTCCCTCGCGGCGCTTACGCTTTTTCGGCGTGGGCGCGGCTTCTGCCGGCTTAGCGCTCTGCCGCGGAGCGCGCCGCCAGAACATGCCGGCGCCCGCCGCGACGGGGTCGGGCTTTTTTGCCGAGGGCGGGCCAGGCGGTCCGAGCGCTGGCGCTTCAGCCCTGATCACGGGGCGCGGCGGCGGGGTCCAGGACGGGGGAGCCGGCGATGCGGGTGCCGCCGGCGGCGCTGCAGACGGTTTTGTGGTTTCGCTGGCAGGCGCAACGTAGGCAGTCGGCGCGGCCGCTTGAGCCAGTGGCGGCGGCGGCGGCGCCCCCGGGGTTGGCGCGGCGGGAGCTTGCGGCGGCTCGGGCGGAGGCGCTTCGACCTTCGCCGCGATCGGCGGCTGCGGCGCCGCGGGCGGCGGAACGATGGGCTGGATGGACGCCGCCGGAACCGGCGTGGCGATGTCAGCCGATGGCGCGATAGGAGCTTTCGGCGGTTCGGGCAGAGGCGCTTCGACCTTTGCCGCGAGCGGGGGCGGCGGCGCCGCGGGCGGTGGAACGATGGGCTGGATGGACGCCGCCGGAACCGGCGTGGCGATGTCTGCCGCTAATGGCGCGGGAGCTTTCGGCGGTTCGGGCAGAGGCGCTTCGACCTTTGCCGCGAGCGGGGGCGGCGGCGAAGGCGCGGCCGTGGCCAGCTCTTTCACCTGCGCGGCGTCGGGCGGCGGAACTTCCGTCGGCGGCGCGCCAGAGTCCTCTGCGGGCGCGTTCAGAGTTTCTTGAATTGTCAGGTCTTCGCGCTGCAGCGCGGCGGCTTCGGCCGAGGTCGGCTCGCTCGGCGCCGCCGATGCGGCGTCTGTTGGCTTTTCGGGCGCGCCTTTATTGTCCGCTTCGCTCATCGCACTAAGCCCATCAAACGTCGAAGATCTCACGCCGAGTATCGCCGAGGACTTACACTATGCCTCATTGTGGCGAATTCAGGAATGCGCCGCTTCGGTTCGCAGGCTCCGGCGCATCGCGCGATAGGCGTTCGAATGCGCCGGCTGAGCGCCCCTGCTCAGGAGGCGCGGCGAAACAGCAGCGAGGCGTTCGTGCCGCCAAAGCCGAAGGAATTCGACAAAGCGATATTGATTTCCTTCTCGCGGGCTTTGTGCGGCACGAGGTCGATCGTCGTTTCGACCGAGGGATTGTCGAGGTTGCGCGTCGGCGGCGCGACATTCGCCTGCATCGCCAGGATCGAATAGATCGCTTCGACGGCGCCGGCGGCGCCGAGCAGATGGCCGATCGCGGATTTCGTCGATGACATGGCGAGTTTGGGTTCGACGTTGCCCAGAAGTCGTTCGACGGCTTTGAGTTCGATCTCGTCGCCGAGCGGCGTCGACGTGCCGTGCGCGTTCACGTAATCGATGTCGGCCACGGTAATGCCGGCGCGCTTCAGCGCCGCCTTCATGCAGCGATAGGCGCCGTCGCCATCGGGCGCCGGGGCGGTGATGTGATAGGCGTCGCCCGACATGCCGTAGCCGATAAGTTCGGCGTAGATTTTCGCGCCACGCGCCTTGGCGTGCTCATATTCCTCGAGCACGACGCAGCCGGCGCCTTCGCCGAGCACGAAGCCGTCGCGGTCCTTGTCATAGGGCCGGGAGGCGGCTTCGGGACGATCGTTGAAGCCGGTCGACAGCGCGCGGCACGCGGCGAAGCCAGCGACGCCGATGCGATTGACGGGCGATTCGGCGCCGCCGGCGACCATCACGTCGGCGTCGCCCACCGCGATGATGCGCCCCGCGTCGCCGATGGCGTGCGTGCCGGTCGCGCAGGCCGTCACCACCGCATGGTTCGGGCCCTTCAGGCCGTGCATGATGGAGACATAGCCGGCCACGAGATTGATGATTCGGCCCGAGACGAAGAAAGGCGATACGCGGCGCGGACCCTTCTCCCTCAAGGTGACGGAGGTTTCGTAGATGCCGCCGAGGCCGCCGATGCCGGAGCCGATCAGGACGCCAGTCGATTCCTGCTTGTCTGGAGTGTCGGCCACCCAACCGGAGTCTTTTAGCGCCTGCGTCGCGGCGCTCGCGCCATAGATGATGAAATCATCGACCTTGCGCTGCTCTTTGGGATCGAACCAGTCGTCAGGATTGAATGTGCCGTCTTTGCCGTCGCCGCGCGGCACGACCGCCGCGATCTGACATGCGAGGTCGGACGCCTCGAATGTGTCGATACGTTTGAAGCCGCATTCTCCGGCGACGAGACGGCGCCAATTGGTGTCCACGCCGCAGCCCAAAGGAGATACGACGCCAAGACCGGTGACGACCACCCTGCGCATGGCTCTACTCTCGAACTGTTATGTTGTCGGAAATGGCGGCGTCGGCGAAGCCTCGCGAGAGGATCCGCCGAGCGCTTGAATCTTCAGTTCGTCAGGCGGCTTTCGCCTTTTCGAGGAACTTCACTGCATCGCCCACAGTGAGAATCGTCTCGGCGGCGTCGTCGGGAATCTCGACTCCGAATTCTTCCTCGAAAGCCATGACGAGTTCGACGGTATCGAGCGAATCGGCTCCCAGATCGTCGATGAAATTGGCTTTGTCGACGACCTTGTCGGCTTCGACGCCGAGATGCTCGACAACAATCTTTTTCACGCGCTCGGCGACATCGCTCATCTTCTTTGATCCCTGTCTGCGTTTGGCGCCTTACGCGCCGTGTGGCGATTTAGAGCAGGCCTGCTGGCGCGCTCCATGATCGCCCTTCATCCCTTGTAACGTGCAATCGCGCGCCGATCGCCCTGATGTGTGCGAGACGCGTTGCGACTTGCTCCACCGGGTTTAAATCGCGGCGACGCCGCCCCTCAGCGGCGAGGTCTGGTAGCATACTTCCCTGGGCATGGCGAGAGGCGCCCCCGCGTTCCCGCGGACGCGTCGAAAGGTCGCCGCAGACGCGTTTTCCAGGCGATTCGCCTCTCCTAGATCATGGCCATGCCGCCATTGACGTGCAGGGTCTGCCCGGTGACATAGGCCGCCTCGGCGCTGGCCAGATAGACGCAGGCGGCGGCGACGTCGGCGCCGGTCCCGAGCCTTCCGGCGGGCACCATGCGAAGGATCGCCTCCTTCTGCGCGCCGGTCAGCGCCTCGGTCATCGGGCTTTCGATGAATCCGGGCGCGACGCAATTGACGGTCACGCCGCGCGAGGCGACCTCGGCGGCCAGCGACTTCGACATGCCGATCATGCCCGCCTTGGCGGCGGCGTAATTGCCTTGCCCCGGATTGCCGGTCACGCCGACGACCGACGTAATCTGGATGATTCGGCCGAAGCGCTTTTTCATCATCCCGCGCAGCGCCGCGCGCGACAGGCGAAAGGCCGACGTCAGATTGACGTTGATGACGGCGTCCCAGTCCTCGTCCTTGAGGCGCATGAACAACATGTCGCGGGTGATGCCGGCGTTGTTGACGAGAATGTCCAGGCCGCCCATCGCCGCCTCCGCCGCCGGCACGAGCTTCTCGGTCTCGTCCTTTTGCGAAAGATTGCAGGGCAATATGTGCGTGCGGCCGTTCAATTCGCCGGCAAGCGCCTCGAGCGCCTCTTTCCTCGTGCCGGAAAGCGCCACGATCGCGCCGGCGGCGTGAAGCGCGCGCGCGATCGCCGCGCCGATTCCGCCGCTCGCGCCCGTGACGAGCGCAGTCTTGCCGTTGAGATCAAACATGTCTTCCCCTCTCCTCCCTCGCGCCATGACGTGAGTCTTATAGCTCAGTTCGGGGAGTGGCCTTTTTTCAGCCGCGGTTCAACTTCAAACGACCGCCTCCACTACGGCGGACGCCACCGACGCCCGATCGGATATTGGGAGAAAGCGGGCGTTAGTTCGGCTTCGTTTCGCAAGCGACGGATTCGAGACTGATTTGCTCAACAACGCATCGGAATCCGAGTCAAATTTCATTGTGGCGTAACTGCAACAGTCGAAATCTTTTGGGTCTTTTGGGCCTGATTTTACCTTCTGTTTGTTGTTTCCCGCGAGAAATTTGCGCACAGTCCGCCGTGCTTGGGGGTCAGCGTCCTTGAACGTCCGTAAGAGTCACGGGACTGACGCGCGCCTATTAATTTAAGTTGGCTCAAATGAAGGATAGAGAGATGAAGACAGCGATCTCGGCCCTGGCTCTGGCGACGGCGCTTTTCGCCGGCGCCGCGAACGCCGCCGATCTACCCTCCCACAAGGCTCCTCCGCCGTACATCCCCCCGCCGCCGATCATGACCTGGACCGGGTTCTACGCCGGTCTTAACCTCGGCGGTGGCTTCTTCGCCAGCAATTCCTCCAATCAGGGTTGGAACGGCGGCTGGAACAACGGCAACAACAACACCGGCGGTGTCATCGGCGGCGGTCAGCTCGGCTATAACTTCCAGGTTACGCCGATGTTCGTCGTCGGCGTCGAGACCGACTTCCAGGGCACCAGCCTCGGCTCGGGCGGCGGAAACAACAACAACAACTGGTGGTTGTTAGGCGGCGGCTTCGGCGGCGGCGGCGCAGGTTCGGCGCGCCTGAACTGGTTCGGCACCGTTCGCGGCCGCGTCGGCATCACCCTGCTGAGCCCGCAACTGTTGGTCTACGGCACGGGCGGCTTCGCCTATGGCGAAGTGCAGCGCAACAGCTGGTTCAACCAGAACAGCGCCGTGCAGACGGGCTGGACCGCTGGCGGCGGCGCCGAGTGGATGTTCTTCCCGAACTGGTCCGCGAAGGTCGAGTATCTGTACACGCAGATCAGCGGCAGCAACAGCAACAACAACTGGCTGTTTGCGTTCAACCCGGGTTGGGGCCTGAACAATGTGAACAACCGCACGCGCTTCCACACGATCCGCGCGGGCATCAACTACCACTTCAACTTCGGCTCCCCGGCGCCGGTGTTGGCCAAGTACTAATCCGACTGATCGACCTTACGGTCGAGAGAATGGGCCCGGTCCTCGCGACCGGGCCTTTTCTTTTGCGTCTTCGGTCTCTTGTCCCGCGTCCCTAGAGCTTTTTCGATGGAGAACCTGCTCCACCATTTTGATTTTGAGCGATTGCTGATCGATCACATGATTCGATGTGATCGGGATGCGCTCTAGGCGAAGGCGCGATAGGCGTCGAAATCCGCGGGCGCGCCCACCGAAATGCCCAGTGCTTGCGGCGCGATCCGCTTCAAAAGCCCGGCGAGAACCTTGCCCGAGCCGCATTCGACGAACTTCGTCGCGCCGTGACTCGCCACATAGGCCACGCATTCGCGCCAGCGCACTGCGCCGGTGACCTGCTCGACGAGCAGTCGGCGAATCGTCTCCGGGTCCCGCGTCGGCTCCGCCGTCACATTGGCGACGACCGGAACCCGCGGGGGGCTGATCGCCGCTCCGGCGAGCGCGTCGCGCATGGCGTCGGCGGCGGGCTGCATCAGCGCGCAATGGAAGGGCGCGGAGACCGGCAGCAGCACCGCGCGCTTGATTCCCTTCTCCCTGGCGACGTCGATCGCCTTTTCGACGGCCGCCCTGGCGCCGGAAATCACCACCTGGCCGCCGCCGTTGTCATTGGCGACCTGACAGACGCCGTTCGCGGCCGTCGCCGCCTCCTCTGCGACGGCGCGCGCCTGATTGAGATCGGCGCCGAGCAATGCCGCCATGGCGCCTTCTCCGACAGGGACCGCCTTCTGCATGGCGTCGCCGCGAATGCGCAGCAACCGCGCGGTGTCAAAAATCGTCAGCGCGCTCGCAGCCGCGAGAGCGGAATATTCGCCGAGCGAATGGCCGGCGACGAAGGCCGCGTCGCGCGCGAGGTCAAGGCCGCATTCGGCTTCCAGGGCGCGAATCGTCGCGAGCGAAACCGCCATCAGCGCCGGCTGGGCGTTGGCGGTGAGCGTCAGCTCCGATTCAGGACCCTCGAACATAAGTGTGGAGAGCGGCTGCGACAGCGCATCGTCGACCTCGGCGAAAACTGCGCGCGCGGGCGCGCAGGCGTCGAACAGCGCCTTGCCCATGCCGACCGCCTGAGATCCCTGACCGGGAAAAATGAATGCCTTCTGCATGCGTAACCGTCCCTGCTTTATTATTGTTTGGGTCGCCGCGTGTGGCGCCGGGGGGTTCGCCGTGTCAAGTTGGCGCCTGAAGCCGAAACGCGCGCGGGAGCGGGAAATGAGCCAAACGACATGCGGCGGCGACGGCGGCCGCTTTAACCGGCGCGGCGCGCTGGCGACGATCGGCGCAGGTTTCGGGCTAGTCTTTGGCGCCGCGCCGGCGCAGGGCCATGCCAAGCGCACGCCCGTCCTGCCGGAGGATGAGGGCTTTATGCGCTTGGCGATCGCTGAAGCCGCCAAAGGCGACTTTCCCTTTGGCGCCGTGATTGTGCGCGACGGCAAGGTCGTCTCGACGGGACGCAATCTCGGCGTGACGAACAACGATCCAACCGCGCATGGCGAGATGGTGGCGATTCGCCGCTTCGTCGCCGACAATCCGGCCAAGGATTTCAAGGGCGCGACGCTTTACACGTCGGGCGAGCCCTGCCCGATGTGCATGGGCGCGATCGTCTGGTGCGGACTCGGGCGTGTCGTCTACGCTGCGTCGATCGCGCAGCTTGAGACGCGAATCGGCCAGATCATGATCACGAGCAAAGCCGTGGCGCAGGCCGCGCCGTTTGAAACCGTCGAGATCACCGGCGGCGTGCTGGCGCCGGAGGCCCTGGCGCTGTTTGTCAAGAAATAGACTGCGCTTCGTGGCGCGTCCGGATATCGGACGACGTTTGGCCGACGAGGCGACGCCAAGCTTGGATTGACGCCGCGCTCGTCGGTGGCCGTCGTCTCGGCGATGGTTCGCGGCGCGGTGTCGCGGATCCGGCGTCGCGGGAGGAGCGTCGCCGAAACCGTCGTCTTTGACGCATCACGATCGGCGCGGACCGGGGGGCTCCGCGCCAAATCGCGAGTGGCGGACAACGCCCGCCGCATCTCCATCCTCGAAACGAGGCTCTCGAGGATGAGAGGCCGAAAGCTCTGCTTGAGATAGCTGCAGGCTTGCCAATGCAGCGCCAATTCTCGCCAACCGAAGTCGAGTGCGGAATTCGATGGCAGCCGACAGCCCTCACTCGCGGGCGATCTCGACCAGGATTTCGTTGCGCCGGTTCCAAGGCAGCGTCCAGGGCGGGTCGTAGAAGGCGTATTGCGGATCGCCCTTGGGCGAGATCCCCAGGCGTTTCAGATAATCGAGCAGCTTCGCCTGGTTTTCGGCGAGGGCGTCGTCGCCGGCGAGTCCGGAGAAGCGAATCGCCGCCATGCGCTTGCCCGGCGCGGCGGCGAGTTTGACTTCTGCGCTGTTGGGCTTGGGCAGGCTCGCCATGCTGTATTCGGCGGGCATGGTGAAGCGCACCTTCCAATCGCCGCCCTTCCACTCCTGTCCGACGGGGGCGGTCATGGCGATTTTCCGCTGCGGGGAATTGTCGCCGAAAATATAACCGGCGAGGCGGCGGAAGCCTTCGCTAATGGCCGCGCCGCGCTCGCCGGCGACCGTCGTTTCTGCGACGATCTGCGGCGCGTAGTCGCGAATTTCGATGGCCCCTGTCGAGGCGACCACCGAATATCGCGCATGCTCCACGTCGGAATCCGCGCGCGCGGGGGCAGCCGCGATGAGCCCGACGAGGATGGCAAGAAAACGCCGCATCTCCTGGGTCCTCTGTTGTGAAGGTAAGATGAGGCGCGGCAGGGCGGCGGAACAGGCGGCAGGGCGCCAAAGAGGGTTGGTTTTTCGCCAGGGTTGTCGGATCGACCGCATTTCGATTTTCCCCAGCCGAGGCCGGATGTAGAATAAGCGCGACCTCGAGGCTGACGATGAAGCTGGAACGGCGGCAAGATAGGGCGATCTCGGATGTCTTCATCACCGAGGAGCTGGATCGCCGCGCTCCAAAGGAGACTGATTCACTTCAAGAAAAGCTGGCGCTACAAGATCTCGCCGGACGCATGGCCGATCATCCGGCGGAGGTTCTGCCTCGGTTTGTCGACCTGGCGATGGAAATGACCGGAGGCGTATCGGCGGGGCTCAGCCTTTACGAGCCAGATCCCGGCCCCGGCGTATTTCGGTGGCGCTATCTGCGCGGGCGGCTGGCGCCGTTCGAGCACGCTACGACGCCACGAAATTCTAGCCCCTGCGGGGTCACTCTCGACTGCAATAGACCGGTGTTATCGTCGCATCCGGAGCGCGTGTATGACTGGATTTCGGATGCCGGCATCGTCGTGCCCGAAGTATTGCTGGTGCCTCTTTATCTTGGCGGCAAGGAGCCGCTAGGAACGCTTTGGATTGTTGCCGACAAGGAAGGTCATTTCGACAGCGGCCATGCTCGTGTGCTGACTGAGCTTGCAGGGTTTGTGGGGATTGCGCTGCGAATGCTGGACTCCGAGCGGCAGCTCAAGGCAGCCCTGGAGCAGCAGGAGAGGCTGACCAGCGAGATGAGCCACCGAGTGAAAAACCTCTTCGCGCTCACCGCCGGCATTGTCCGGGTGAGTGAGAAGGCGGCGAAGACTCCGGCAGAGATGTCAAAGATGGTTTCGGGCCGACTCGACGCGCTGGCGGAAGCCGATGCTCTGGTGCGCCGTAGTTTCGCAAACAAAGCGCAGGCCGAAATGGTCGACCTCGCGGAACTGGTCGCCAAGATCATGCGGCCGCATGCGCCGCCCGACACGCGAAGCCACTTCGTTGTGGAAGGTCCACCGATTTTGTTGGGCCAGCGCGCCACAAATGGCCTCGCGCTGGTGTTGCACGAACTTGCGACCAATGCGGCGAAACACGGCGCGCTCAAATCACAAGAAGGCGTGGTGGCGCTTTCTTGGCGTGCTGAGCGTGAGCAACTCGTCCTGTGTTGGTTGGAGCGTGGCGGGCCCAAGATTGCGCGCCCGCCAGAAAGCAGCGGCTTCGGCACAAGATTGTCGCAGTCGACGATCATCAGCCAATTCGAAGGCGAGCTGAGCTATGGATGGAAGCCTGACGGCTTGATCGTTTCGATGAAAATTCCTGTAGTCGCCCTATCCAAGTAATACTCTGTCGGGGCGCGGGAGCAGCTTGAACGGCCATATCGGATTGCTCGAAGCTTTGCGCGCGGCATGTCCTCTACGGGCTGCTCCTTTATCTGGTTGTGTTGAGCGTGTTGCATCAATTCGAGAGCCTGAAAGCCCACTTCTACAATTCACGTACTCGGTAACACGGTCGCTTTGTCAAATCCCGCCGGATACAGGATGCACCGCTTTCTGTCGGTCGAATCGATCAGCGCCGTTGGGTTGGACAAAATCGATTGAACGGCTTTGTCGAGGGCTTCAGCTGATGGGGCGGAGATTGAACCCTCTCTTGGCAGCTGGTGCGCTCCGTCCTCGCGCAGTCGGTATTCGATGGTCGCCCAGGTCTGGCCCAGGAATGAACGCCATCGAATATTGGTTATATTCGCCGGAACCGCAGTGCCGTGTTCGAGCAGCCGTTTCTCCTGCAAATATAGCCGCTGACTTAAGAGGATTGAAAATCCGCACAGCGCCAGCAGACTGGCCGCTATGCCGCCGCTAAATCGGAACGAGCGGTGCGGAAAGAATGTTTCCTCCATGCGTGGGTAACGGACTGACGAAAGACTTGGATCGAGGGGGTCATAAACGATGCTAACTCTTGATCCGCGGCTCAGCTGATCGAAGTAGCTCCGCGCCACGTTATCCCAAGAACTGACCACTTCGCCTGTGAGAGTTATGAATTCATATGAAATCGATTCGAAATTCGTACGGCGCGCACTTTGTTCCGTCTGTCCTATTACGCGGCCTTCTACGGTAACGCCTCGGAGGCTTAAAGTCTGCTCTCGCAACTTTGTGTAAGTCGTAGTTCCAAGCAAGGCGGCTGCGACACCGACACAAAGCGCCACAAACATCCCTTGCTCGCAAAAAAACCTCCGCGATCGCGCCACCTTCCTTGGAAGCGGTTGGCGTAGTTCGGGAGGAGGCAACCAATAATCAGTCATACTGGTTATCCAACACGGCTCGCAATTTGCAGTAGTTCAGTTGCAGTAGACATTAACTGCAGAACGCCAGTTATCTCTCCGCCCTTTCCCGCACCAGCTCCTCCACCACCCCCGGGTCCGCGAGCGTCGAGGTATCCCCCAACGCGCCGAACTCGCCCTCTGCGATTTTGCGCAAAATGCGCCGCATGATCTTGCCCGAGCGCGTCTTCGGCAGTCCCGGCGCGAATTGCACGATGTCGGGCGTCGCGATCGGCCCGATCTCATGGCGCACCCAATGCACCAGCTCCTTGCGCAAATGTTCGCTCGGCGTCACGCCCTGATTGAGCGTGACGAAGGCGTAGATGCCCTGGCCCTTGATGTCGTGCGGATAGCCGACGACGGCGGCTTCCGACACTTTCTCATGCGCGACGAGCGCGCTCTCGACTTCCGCGGTGCCGAGACGATGGCCCGAGACATTGATGACGTCGTCGACGCGGCCGGTGATCCAGTAATCGCCATCAGAATCGCGCTTGGCGCCGTCGCCGGTGAAATATTTGCCCGGAAAAGCGGAGAAATAGGTCTGCGCGAAACGTTCGTGATCGCCATAGACGGTGCGCATCTGTCCCGGCCATGAATCGGCGATGACGAGCAGTCCTTCGCATTGGCCTTCGAGCACATTGCCGGCCTGATCGACGATCTCGGGCGCGACGCCGAAAAACGGCCGCGTCGCCGAACCGGGCTTCAGATCGATCGCGCCGGGCAGCGGCGAGATCAGCACGCCGCCGGTCTCCGTCTGCCACCAGGTGTCGACGATGGGGCAGCGGCCCTCGCCGACGACGCGATGATACCATTCCCACGCTTCCGGGTTGATCGGCTCGCCAACGGAGCCGAGCAGGCGCAGCGATTTGCGGCTGGTCTTTTTGACGGGCGCCTCGCCCGCCGCCATCAGCGCGCGAATGGCGGTGGGCGCCGTATAGAAAATATCGACCTTATGCTTGTCGACGATCTCCCAGAAACGCGACACGCTCGGATAATTCGGCACGCCTTCGAACATCAGCGTCGTCGCGCCATTGGCGAGCGGGCCGTAGACAATATAGCTGTGTCCGGTCACCCAGCCCACATCGGCCGTGCACCAATAGACGTCGCCCTCGCGATAGTCGAAGACGAGTTCATGGGTGAGCGATGTGTAGACGAGATAGCCGCCGGTCGTATGCAGCGCGCCCTTCGGCTTGCCGGTCGAGCCGGACGTGTAAAGGATGAACAGCGGATCTTCCGCGTCCATCTCCGCATAGGGACAATCGGCGTGCACGCGCGCGGCTTCTTCCTCATAGCGGAAGTCGCGGCCGGGCTGCATGTCGATTTCGCCGCCGGTGCGCGTGACGACGATGACCGTCTTCGCGGAAACCTTGTCGAGCGCCGCGTCGACATTGGCTTTCAGCGGAATCTTCTTGCCGCCGCGCAGGCCTTCGTCCGCCGTGACGATGACCTGTGATTCCGCGTCGGCGATACGTCCCGCAAGCGAATCCGGCGAGAAGCCGCCAAAGACCACCGAATGAATCGCCCCGATGCGCGCGCAGGCGAGCATGGCGAAAGCGGCTTCGGGAATCATCGGCAGATAGATGGTGACGCGGTCGCCCTTCTTGACGCCGTGCCTTTTGAGCACATTGGCGAAGCGGCAGACTTCCTCATGCAGTTCGGCGTAAGTGATGTGGCGCGAGACGGAAGGATCGTCGCCTTCCCAGATGATCGCGGTCTTGTTGGCGCGCTCCGGCAGATGCCGGTCGATGCAATTCATCGCGACATTGGTCGTGCCGTCCTCGAACCAGCGTATCGAAACATTATGCGTGTCGAAGCTGGTGCGCTTCACTTTTGAAAAGGGCGTGATCCAGTCGATGCGCTGCGCCTGCTCGGCCCAGAAGCCGTCGGGGTCTTTGAGGGAGCGTTCATAGAGCCGGCGATAGGTCGCTTCGTCGATGCGCGCGCGCGTTTTCCAGTCGTCCGGGACGGGGTAGATTTTTTGCGACATTCGTTTCTCCGTCGACGCATTTCGTAAACATCTGCCCGTCATGGCCGGGCTTGTCCGGCCATCCACGTCTTTATGGCGACGCAGATTGGGAGAACATGGCGCAGTGTCTCGGCGTGGACGCCCACGACACGCGCGGGCATGACGCCCATGGGATTGACGTGCGCAGCTCATCCTTTGCGGGCGCGGGCGAGCTCCACATTATGCTGCATGCGCCGAACCATGAGCCGCATCAGGTAAAAGCCAAATTGCGGAGTCTGCGCCGCGAGCTGCAAGAGATCGTCATAGCGCACGCAAAGAAGCTCGACGTCGGTCGCTGCGACCGCGGTGGCGGTGCGGCGATTTTCATTGGTGAACATGCCCATCTCGCCAAACAGCGTGCCGGGCTTCAGCGTGACGTCGGGTTCGCGCAGATGGATCTCGCCGTGCACCAAGAGATAGGCTTCCTCGGACAGATCGCCGATGCGATGAAGGACGAAGCCTTCGGAAAGCTTTATGGGCCGCATATAGGGACGCAGCCATTCGAAATCGAAATCCTCGGAGGCGGCGGCGCGAATGTCCTGAACGAGCCGCCGGATCTGCCTGAGCCGCACGATGTTGACTGGGACCAGAAAGGCGTTGAGCGCGAAGAGCGGGTAGAGACCCTTGAGAAAAAAGTAGGCGGCGAACAGCGCATTGGCGAGGATCGCCGCGATCCGCAGCGGGATCATGGTGTTCGACACATAAACGAACACGCTCGCCGCCGCGGCGAGATAGCCGATGACTTCGATAAGCAGACCGTTCAGCGTCGTGGGCAGCGTCATGGCGAGATCGCTCGGACTTCAGCTTCGCCCAACACCTTTAGCAGAAGACTTTGTGAAAATGCGAGGGCGGAACACGTCGCGGCCCCGGGCGTTGCAAAGGTCTACGGGGTGGAGCAGGAATCGCCATGACGCAGTCAGCCAGCATTCGTCCCGCCCGCGCCCGCGCCAGGGGCGCCTTTCCGACCGCCGCCGCGATCATTCTTGGCGTGGGCCTTGGCATCTTTTTTGACGGCATCGTTCTGCATCAACTCTTGCAATGGCATCATCTGGTCAGCAACTGGAGCCCCGCCGGCACTGTCGAGGGCATGGAGTTCAACACCTATTGGGACGGGATGTTGCACAGTTTCGCTTATGTCTGCGTCGGCCTGGGACTGTTCCTTCTGTGGCGCGCCTCGCGCCGCGCCGGTTACATGTGGTCCGGCCGGCGCCTGGCGGGCGCGCTGCTGATCGGCTGGGGCGGTTTCAACCTCTACGATGGCGTCATCAACCATCTTGTCCTCGGCATCCATCACGTGAATGAACGAGTCGATCGCGCCCAGTGGCCGATCTATGACGCGGGCTTCATCATCTGGGGCGCCGCGATGTTGCTGGCCGGCTTTCTGCTTCTGCGCGGCGGCAAGGCGGAGGCGGGGAGCGAGGTTTAGCGACCCCGCGTCCCTTCGCGCTTTGCCCTCGCTGCGGCGATTTGGTAAAGGGCGCTAGACTTCCTCGCGCCACACCGAAAGAAACATGGACAAGTTCACCACGCTGACGGGCGTCGCCGCACCGCTGCCGATCATGAACGTCGATACGGACATGATCATCCCCAAGCAGTATCTCAAAACCATTCAGCGCACCGGCCTCGGCAAGGGCCTCTTTTCGGAGATGCGCTATCGCGACGACGGCTCCGAGAATCCCGATTTCGTCTTAAATCAGCCAGCCTACCGCAACGCCCGCATCCTCGTCGCCGGCGACAATTTCGGCTGCGGCTCGTCGCGCGAACACGCGCCTTGGGCGCTGCTCGACTTCGGGCTCCGCTGCATCATTTCGACGAGCTTCGCCGATATTTTCTATAACAATTGCTTCAAGAATGGGATTTTGCCGATCGCGGTCAGCGAGGCCGAACTCGACAGGCTGATGGACGACGCCAAACGCGGCGCCAACGCCACCCTGACCGTCGACCTCGCGGCGCAGGAGATCCGCGGGCCGGACGGCGGCGTGATCACATTCGACATCGACCCCTTTCGCAAGCACTGCCTGCTGAACGGGCTCGACGACATCGGTCTGACCCTCCAAAAAGCCGAAAAGATCGACGACTACGAAAAGCAGGCTGCGGCGAAGCGCCCTTGGGCCTGACAGCAACATTGGCGCCGCAACCCGGCGCCGGGCTAATGTTTCCGAAGCGGCCTTTGGCGCCCCCGACGGGGCGGCGAGCGTCGCTTCCAACCGCTGGACGCCCAGAGCGACGGACAAGGCGCGCTTGAGTTATCTTTCCGCCCTTTCCATGCGTTTTCGCGCCGCCGGCCAGTCGCTGGCGCGGCTCGCTCACGGCGTGAGGCGCTCGCGAAAGCCCGACGACATCGCGGAAGGCCAATGGCGTGACGCTCAAAACTTAGGCGCCGATTCCGACGAGGCGGCGCGCGACGCAAGCTTCTGGGGACCCACGCCGACAAACGAACAAGCTGAGCCGCCGGCCTTCGAGCCCGGCTCCGCCTATCGGGAGCCTGCCGGATTCGACGGACAAGGCCTGCTTTCCATCCATAATCTGGCGAAGTCCTACAAAGCGCGCCGCGTCGTCGAAGACGTCAGCCTGCATGTGGCGCGCGGCGAGGCGGTCGGGCTGCTGGGCCCCAACGGCGCCGGCAAAACCACTGTTTTCTATATGATCACAGGGCTGGTGAAGCCCGACAAGGGCATGATTTCGCTCGACGGCTATGATGTGACGCCGCTGCCGATGTATCGCCGCGCGCGGCTCGGAATCGGCTATCTGCCGCAGGAGGCGTCGGTGTTCCGGGGCCTCTCGGTCGAGGACAACATCCGCGCCGTGCTCGAGATCACCCAGCCCGACGTCAAAAAGCGCGAGGAGGAGCTGGAGGCGCTTCTCGAAGAGTTCCGCCTCACCCGCATGCGCCACACGCCCGCCGTGGCGCTATCGGGCGGCGAACGGCGTCGCTGCGAGATCGCCCGCGCGCTCGCCGGGCATCCCTCCTTCATGCTGCTCGACGAGCCCTTCGCCGGCATTGACCCGATCGCGGTCGGCGGCATTCAGGATCTCGTGCGGCATCTCAAAGCGCGCGGCATTGGCGTGCTCATCACCGATCATAGCGTTCGCGAGACGCTGGGGCTCACCGACCGCGCCTACATCATCTACAACGGCCATGTGCTGACCGAAGGAACGCCTGACGAAATCGTCGCCAATCCCGACGTTCGACGCATCTATCTTGGCGAAGATTTCCGCATGTAGCGCCACAGGCGCCGCTCGGCGGCGCCCCAGCCAACATTGATGCGACAGGGTCGTCTTCGCCCTGAGAAATCGGGGCAGGTTCACGATCACGAAGGTTGATTAAGGCTTAGGCGTTTTGCCCCGACGCGCGCTGCTTTTTTGGCCCTAGGCGCGCTTAGCCGAAGTGATATAAGCAAGAACCGGGCCGCAGAGCGGCGGCCGATCGCGTATCGAGTGGGCCGAGCGACTATGGCGATTTCCACCAAATTGATGATGCGTCAGGGCCAAGCCCTGGTGATGACGCCGCAGCTGCTCCAGGCGATCAAGCTGCTGCAGTTTTCCAATTTGGAGCTTGCCGCCTTTTTGCACGACGAGCTCGAGCGCAATCCGCTGCTCGAAGCGCAGGACGGCGATGGCGGCGTCGACGCGGCCGATCCTTCCCAGGGCGCGGAGCCGAGCGCGGCGGAGCCCTTTGAAGGGCCGCAGGAGGGCGACTGGGCGCAGCAAGATCTCGCCGTCGACTCGGCGACGCTCTCCGCCGATCTCGGCGCCGACATGAGCAACGCTTTTGAGCCCGAGGGTCCTTCGATCGGGGAGCGGGCGCGGGATGAGGCCCCTGACGGCGCCGGTCTTTCGGCGACCTCCTGGACCGGGGCCGCTGGCGGTGGGCCGGCTGACGGGGAAGCGCCCAATCTCGAAGCTTATGTCGCCGATCGGCAGAGCCTCCACGAGCATCTCGCCGAACAGCTGGCGCTCGCCTGCCCCGATCCGCGTCACAGGATCATCGGCCAATCGATCATCGATGCGATCGATGAGAGCGGTTATCTGCGAGAGGAGCTTGGCGAGATCGCCGCGCGTCTCGAGGCGGACAGGGCGGAGGCCGAGCACATTCTGGCGACGATCCAGACCTTCGACCCTTCCGGCGTCGGCGCGCGCGATCTCGCGGAGTGCCTCGCGATCCAGCTCAAGGAGCGCGACCGCTACGATCCGGCGATGCAAGCGTTCGTGGCCAATCTCCCGCTCGTCGCGCGCCGCGATTTTGCGCAACTCGCCAAGCTGTGCGGCGTCGACGACGAAGATATCGCCGACATGGCGGCGGAGCTGCGTCGGCTGGAGCCCAAGCCCGGCCGAGCGTTCGGCGGCGCCCCAATTCAGCCGCTCGTCGCCGACGTCATTGTTCGCGCCGCCGCGGACGGCGCCTGGCATGTGGAGCTCAACGCCGACGCGCTGCCCCGCGTCTTGGTCAATCATAGTTATGCGGCGCAAGTCAGCGCCGTCGCCACCGGCCCCGCCGACAAAAGCTTCATTTCGAGCTGCCTGCAGAACGCCAATTGGTTGACCAAGAGTCTCGAGCAGAGGGCCCGCACTATTCTCCGCGTCGCTTCTGAAATCGTGCGATTGCAGGACGCCTTTCTCACGCATGGCGTCGAACATCTGCGTCCGCTGAATCTGCGCACGGTCGCCGATGCGATCGGCATGCATGAGTCGACGGTCTCGCGAGTGACGTCGAACAAATACATGATGACGCCGCGCGGCGTCTTCGAGCTCAAATATTTCTTCTCCGCGTCGATCGCCACGACGAGCGGCGCCGCCGCGCATTCGGCCGAGGCGGTGCGCTTTCGCATCAAGCAGATGATTGATCGGGAAACGCCCGACGGCATCCTGTCGGACGACGCAATCGTCGAACGGCTGAAGGCGAACGACATCGAAATCGCCCGGCGCACGGTCGCGAAATACCGCGACAGTTTGCGCATTCCATCCTCGGTCGATCGACGCCGCGCCAAGCTTGCGCAGGCGCGCATGACAGCCCATTAATTGTCCTATGTCGTCCTCGGCTTGAAGCTTCGCCCGGAGTGAAGACTCCATTGACTTCGCACGCCGAGGCTTCTAACGCTGCGCGGAATTTCCGCTGTCTGGCTAGATGGCGGGCGATTCGCCGACCCCTCAGGCGGAGTTCCAGGGCGGATGGGGCGCATTGGGCGGTTGGTCTGACGGCGGCGCGGCAGGCGCGCGGCTGGCCCTTTCCGCGGCCGAAACTTCGCTCACAACGAAAGTTCGGATTGCAAAATGTCTCTTAGGGTTTCCGGCAAGAACATCAACATTGGCGAAGCGCTTCGGGCTCATGTGACGCAGAGGCTGGAGACGGCCGCGGCGAAATATTTTGACGGCCGAGTCAGCGGCCACGTCACCATCTCGCCGGAGGGCTCGGGCTTTCGGGCCGACTGCAGCCTGCATCTCGCCTCAGGAATCGTGCTTCAGGCTGACGGCCGGGCGCAGGAGCCTTACGCCTCGTTCGATCAGGCGGCGGAACGCATCGAAAAGCGCCTGCGCCGCTACAAGAGCAGGCTCAAGAGCCATCACGAGCACGGCCACGGCGCGGGAGACGGCGCGCAGGCCGAGGTCGTCGCCTATCACGTGCTTGAGGCGCCCGATCAGGAAAATGAGGCATCGGCGGAGTTCAGCCCCGCGATCATCGCCGAATCCACCACGCAGTTGCGCCGGCTGTCGGTTTCGGCGGCGGTGCTCGACCTCGACCTCACTGGCGCGCCGGTCGTGGTGTTCCGGCACGCCAACACCGGCCGTGTGAATGTCGTCTATCGACGCGGCGACGAGAATATCGGCTGGATCGACACCCCCGAGTCGGAAGGCGATGCGCGCTGACGGCAAAACGTCGTGGGACGGCCATAATAACGGCCTTCTCGGCACGTATCTTGCCATTTTCCCACGTCCTTCGGGTTTTGGCGAAAATAGCGAGACGTTGAAATTTCAAGGATGGTCGGAGCCTTCCTCGGCCCTAGACCTCCCATGAGAAGCAGGATGAACGTCGCATGCGGCCAACGGACTTGGTTTCGCCCGATTCGGTTTGCGCCTCGCTGAAGGCGACGACGAAGAAGCACCTTCTCCAGGAACTCAGCGAGAAGGCTGCGAAAATTTGCGGGCTTCCCGCGCGTGAGATCTTCGATGCGCTTCTTCACCGCGAGCGGCTGGGCTCGACGGGAATTGGCGAAGGCATCGCCATTCCACACGGCAAGCTTGCGAAATTGAAGGGGATTTACGGGGTCTTCGGCCGGCTTGACCGTCCGGTCGACTTCGGCTCTCTAGACGGCGCGCCGGTCGATCTCGTTTTCATGATACTCACGCCCGAGAGTTCGGGCGCTGACCATCTCAAGGCGCTTGCCTGCGCGGCCCGCATGTTAAGGGAGCAAGGCCTCGTGGCGACGATACGCGGGACGCGCGACGACGACGCGCTGTATTCGCTGATCGCGCAGCGCTCGAAGCCGTTTGCGGCATAGTTGCGCCGCTCCTTAGAGCGGCGCGCTGCGTTTTTGGGCGCCGCCTCCATGCGAGGCGTGTCCGCCCTTGCGGCCGGCTTCCGAAGCGAGCGCATGATCGCGCGAGAAGCTCCGCTTGGCCGGATTCACGCTTTGACCGCCCTTGCGCCCTGCCCGGGCCGCGAGATCGGGGTTCTGCGAGAAACTTCGTTTCTCGTCAGGAACGCTCTGGCCGCCCTTGCGTGCGATGGCCCGCTGCTTTTCGGGATCCATTGACGCAAAACCGCGACTGGATTTTTTATTCTCCTCCATGGGCCGCCTCTCGTGGTTTCCCAGCACCTTCGGCTATAACTCGCCGGGTCGGCCAATGTTTCTGGGAGGCGGCGATTTATCTTCGCAGTCCCGAAGGATCCTTCCGTCGGGGGTGGCGCGGGCGCAAAAAACTAATGTTTGCAACAGGATCAGAAACTCACATGCCGACCCGCGGCGCGCTTTGTTCGCGGCGTCCGGCGCGGCGTTCGAAAAACAGCGCCTGACTGATGACGGCCTTCAGGCTTTCGACATTGAAGGGTTTGGCGATCAGAAAGGCCGGTTCGGGCGGCTCGCCGGTCAAAAACCGCTCAGGGTAGGCGGTGACGAAGATCACCGGGATGGACAGAGAGACGAGGATCTCGTTTACGGCGTCGAGCCCGGAACTGCCGTCCGCGAGCTGGATATCGGCGAGAATCAGTCCCGGGTTGCCTTCTTCGATGGCCGCCAGCGCCTCGGCGTGCGTGCGCGGCATGCCGACCACCCGATGTCCCAGCTCCTCAACGATGCTCCTCAGGTCATGGGCGATCAGGGGCTCGTCCTCGATAATCAGCACGTCGGTCGCGATCTGGTCGGCGATCTCGCCGTTTGCCGCCTCGATCAGGGCGCCAGCCTCGACCTCCGAAACCTTTAGAGTCTGACCAATCTGGTCGAGATCGAATCCTTCGAGCGCCTGCAGCAAGAAGGCGATTCGCGGCTTCAGCGAAATCGCGTCGAGATTGCGTCGGCCGTTTTCCGCCAGCGCGCCGGAGCGGTCGGTGTGGGCGTTAATCGGCGACGCCGCCCAGACGTCAAGGAACAGGCGATATACAGCGATGCGTAGGTCATCGGAATCTGTGATGCGGCTTGGTTCCGCGACAACGGTTTCGAGAGTGGCCAGCACATAGGCGTCGCCACCCTCGCGATCGCCCACCAAGGCACGCGCAAAACGTCTCAAATAGGGAATATGCGCTGAAATTTCCTTTGACGCCGACATGTCTTACAACTCCAGCAGCATCTAGCCTCGCGGAGGAGAGGAGTGCGGGCTAAGCAGATTCAAAACTTGGACAATACGTCAAAACTGCTCGGCATTTTAGGGAACCAATCCTTCAGCGGTGCGTTTTGCCTATCGTCCTTGCGGCGCAGTATAACGCGACGGCTCCAGAAATCATGCATATTAAAATAGAGGGCTCCATGGGGAATAAGAATCCGGAGAATATAGTTGCGCGCCCGAAAGCAGACGACGACGCTTTCGCAGGCGACGGGCGGTATTCTTCCAAACCAGGCCCTCGAAGGGTGGGGACGTTTGCAGGGTGGGTGATGACACGTGACGAATTCGGCGATCGTCGCCGAGGAGCAGGGGAGGCGCGCTGCGGCGCACAGCCGGTCCTGCGACAGCGGCCAGTGGAATTCCAGGACTCGATCGGAAAGGAGCTTCGCAATCTCTATGACGATGTCGCGGCTCAACCGGTTCCCGATCGGTTTCTGAAACTTTTGAACCAACTCGAAACGAATGTGCTATCCTCCCCGGCGACGTCAAGCGCGCCGAGGAAGAGTGAGTGAAGGCAAGCGAAGAAGCGCATTCGGCAGGACAGGGATTGAGGGCTGATCTGATCTCAGCCATCCCGAGCTTGCGCGCCTTCGCGGTGTCGATTTGCGGAAACTCCGATCGCGCCGACGACCTTGTTCAGGAAACCTTGGTCAAGGCCTGGGGCAGCCTCGCGACGTTTTCGGAAGGCACCAATCTCACCGCCTGGCTGTTCACGATTCTGCGCAACATCTACTACAGCGAATTTCGCAAGCGCCGACGCGAGGCCCCCGATCCCGACGGCCTGATCGCCGGACGACTGGTCGCGCCGGACTCGCAACATGCGCATATGGATTTTCTCGACTTCCGCGACGCGATGCAAAAATTGCCGCTCGATCAGCGCGAAGCGCTGATCCTGGTCGGCGCGTCCGGCATGTCATATGAGGAAGCTGCTCAAATCTGCGGCTGCGCGCCGGGCACGATGAAGAGCCGGGTGAATCGCGCCCGCAATCGGCTCTCCGACCTGATGTCGGCGCCGCCGAGCGCCGAGCCGCGCGAATGGTCCTCGGCCGAGCAGCTCTCCGCAGCCACGCGCGATTGAACGCTGCTCGGAAATGCCGCATAGGGAGGCGCGCGAAACGCCCCTTCCCATGCGAGCCAGCCGATGACCGACGATCATAGAATTGAACGCGACTCCTTCGGCGACATCGCCGTGCCGTCCTGGGCCTATTGGGGCGCGCAGACGGAACGCTCGCGGGAGAATTTTCCGATCGGCGGCGATCTCATGCCGATCGAGATCGTGCATGCGCTGGCGCGCATCAAGCTCGCGGCCGCCAAGGTCAACGCCAGGAAGGGCCTGCTCGCGCCTAACATCGCCGACGCGATCGTCGCCGCGGCGCGCGAGGTGATCGACGGGAAGCTCGACGCGCATTTTCCGCTCGTCGTCTGGCAGACCGGCTCCGGCACCCAGACCAACATGAACGTCAATGAGGTCATCGCCAATCGCGCCAATGAAACGCTCGGCGCGCCGCGCGGGTCGAAATCGCCGGTGCATCCGAACGATCACGTCAATCTCGGGCAGTCGTCGAACGACAGTTTCCCGACCGCCATTCACATCGCCGGCGCCACGACGATCTCCGGTCGGCTGATTCCCGCCGTCGAGCGGCTGCATATTTCGCTCAACGCCAAGGCGGTGAAATTCGCCGATATCATCAAGATCGGCCGCACCCATTTGCAGGATGCGACGCCGGTGACGCTCGGCCAGGAGTTTTCCGGCTATGCGGCGCAGGCCGAATACGCGGAAAGGCGGATCAGAACGACGCTCGCCGATCTTCTGCAGCTCGCTCAGGGCGGCACGGCGGTCGGCACCGGCGTCAACACCTTCAAAGGCTTTGGCGAAGAGGTCGCCGCCGACATCGCCGAGCAGACCGGACTGCCTTTCGTTTCGGCGCCTAACAAATTCGAGGCGCTCGCGACTCACGATGCGATCGTCTTCGCGCATGGCGCGCTTAACGCGCTGGCGTCGGGCCTCTATAAGATCGCCTGCGACATTCGCCTGCTCGGCTCCGGGCCGCGCGCCGGCTTTGCGGAACTGAGGCTTCCCGAGAACGAGCCGGGTTCGTCGATCATGCCGGGCAAGGTCAATCCCACCCAGGTCGAGTCGCTGACCATGGTGTGCACGCGGGTTTTCGGCAATAATTCGACGATCACCTTCGCCGCCTCGCAAGGCCATCTCGAACTTAATGTGCTGAAGCCCGTCGTCGGCTTCGCGCTGCTCGAATCGACCATTCTGCTCTCCGATAGCATCAACAGTTTCGTCGCGCGCTGCGTCGACGGCATTGAAGCGGATGAAGCCAACATCAAGCGCTTCCTGGATCGCTCGCTAATGCTCGTCACCGCGCTGGCGCCGAAGATCGGCTATGACGCGGCCTCGAAGATCGCCCGCGCCGCGCACAAAAACGGCACGAGCCTGAAGGAAGAGGCGCTGGCTTCCGGCAAGGTGACGGAGATCGAGTTCGACGAAATCGTGCGGCCGGAGAATATGCTCGCACCGAGCGCGTGAGCAACCAAAGCAGCTTGCGTAAACACCCTCCCCTTGATGGGGAGGGTCGGCGCGAAGCGCCGGGGTGGGGTGATTATTTTTCTATCTCTCGTCTCTTAATGTCACCCCACCCGCGCTGCTGCGCAGCGCGACCTCCCCGCAAGGGGGAGGTATGCGCTGCCTCACGCGCCGCGTCTTCCCCTCGCCATGCATCCGCATTAGTTTCGGCTTCTCACCGAGGAGCTCAATTCATGGCCGCGATCGACGCCGTGCTCACGACCATAGACGCCAATCTCGACGCGTCGAGAGAACGCCTGTTCGATCTCTTGCGCATTCCCTCCGTTTCGACCGATCCGGCCTATAGCGCGCAATGTCTGCGCGCGGCGAACTGGCTCAAGGATCAGCTCAACGGCCTTGGTTACGAAGCGCAAGTGCGCGAGACGCCCGGCCATCCGATCGTCGTCGGCCACGCCAAGGCGAAGCGCAAGGATGCGCCGCATGTGCTGTTCTACGGCCATTATGACGTGCAGCCCCCAGACCCGCTGGAACTGTGGGACACCGAGCCTTTCGCGCCTCACCTTGCCGAGGGCAAGGATGGCAAGGACATCGTCGCCCGCGGCGCCTCGGACGACAAAGGCCAGCTGATGACTTTCGTCGAAGCCTGCCGCGCGTTCGAGGCGAATGGCGGTCTGCCCTGCAACGTCACATTTCTGTTCGAGGGCGAAGAGGAGACGGGGTCGCCCTCGCTTCCCGGCTTTCTCGCGGCGAATAAGGACGAACTTTCGGCGCCCGATCTCGCGCTCGTCTGCGACACCAGCATGTGGAACGCGTCGACGCCGGCGATCACGGTGATGCTGCGCGGGCTCGCGCTCGAAGAGGTGATCATCAAAGGGCCCAGCCATGATTTGCATTCCGGCATGTTTGGCGGGCCGGTGCTGAATCCGATTCATGTGCTGGCGAAAATCATCGCCGATCTGCATGACATCGAGGGCAAGGTGACGCTGCCGGGCTTCTACGCCAGCGTGCCGGAGATTCCCGAAGAGATCGCCGAGCAATGGCGCGCCATCGACTTCGACGAGGCCAAATGGCTTTCGGAAATCGGCCTCACGCGCGTTGGCGGCGAAACCGGCCGCGGAATCATCGAGCAGATCTGGGCGCGTCCGACCTGCGACGTGAATGGAATCATCGGCGGCTACACAGGCGCAGGATCGAAGACGGTGCTGCCGGCGCAGGCGTCGGCGAAATTCTCATTTCGCCTCGTTGGCAAGCAGGACGCGAAAACGATCCTCGAAAGCTTCCGCAGTTTCGTGCGCGAGCGTCTGCCGACCGACGCCAAGGCCGAATTCATTTCACATGGCGCTTCGAACGCTTTGCAACTTCCCTTCGGCTCGGAGGCGCTCAATCGCGCGCGCCGCGCGCTGGCGGAAGAATGGGAAAAGGAAGCGGTGCTCGCCGGCTGCGGCGGCTCGATACCGATCGTCGGCGCCTTCAAGCGCGACCTCAATATGGATTCGCTGATGATCGGCTTCGCGCATGACGACGACCGCATCCATTCGCCCAACGAGAAATATTCCGACACATCGTTCCACAAGGGAATGCGCTCCTGGGCGCGCGTGCTTGCGGCGCTGGCGGCGGCTTGAGTTGGAAATTGATTGCATTGAAGTCGGCCCCTCTCCTTCGAGACGCCGCTTCGCGGCTCCTCAGGATGAGGGGCCTCAAGTCTCGCGTGTGAATTTACAAGAAGCAGTCCTCATGCTGAGGAAGCCGCGAAGCCGCTGTCTCGAAGCACGAGGACTGCGGCGTTTCAGGATGCGCGTTCACGACCAAGGCCCTTCGCTCAATCGCAACGACAATCGTCGCGTCGCCCTTGACTTGTCGTGCGATCGGCATTCTATTTTGCGGCAGACGGTTCCCTTCGGGGATCAAAATGGGAATGCGGTGAGCGCGCAGCTTCGTGCGCAATTCCGCGGCTGCCCCCGCAACTGTAAGCGGCGAGCCGACGACCACTAAGCCACTGGAGCCATAAGGCTCTGGGAAGGCGGTCCGAGGCGACAACCCGCGAGCCAGGAGACCTGCCGTCGCTTCGTGGTCACGCGCGAAAGCGTCGGGCGGGGTGCACCGATGCGGCCGAAGCCCTGCGCCTTTAGCGGCGTGTGGCGGAGACCTTTCGCAGTGACGGCCCACGTTCGCTGCGAGTCCAGCTATGCCTTCCGACATTTTTACGACCGCCTTGCGCGGCGCGTTTGTGCTGTCTTTATCTCTCTCCACTTCCGTCGCTTTCGCCCAGCAATCCTTGCCTGTCATCGAGGTCGGCCCGTTAAGTCCGGCGCAGCCAGGCTCGCCCGCCGCCGACGTTGAGGACCAAACCGTCGTCACGCCGACGCGCGTCGAGCAGCCGGCATCGAGCACCGGCGCCTCGGTCAGCGTCATTCATGCGCGCGATATCCAGAAGCGCGGATCGCTCGGCTTCAACGATGTGCTGCGCGGTGTGCCGGGACTTGACGTCTATTCGAACGGCGGGCCTGGCGCGCAGACCTCCGTCGCTTTGCGCGGCTCGACTCCCGGCCAGACTCTGGTGCTGATCGACGGCATTCGCATTGGCGATCCGACCAGCACGGACGGTTCGGTCGATTTCGGCCGGCTGCTTCCGACCGACATCGAGCGGATCGAAGTGCTGCGCGGTCCGCAATCGGCGCTCTACGGCTCCGATGCGATGGGCGGCGTCATCAATATCATCACGCGTCGCGGCAAGGGCGCGCCGCAAGGCTGGATCATGTCGGAAGGCGGCGCCTATGGAACGTCGTCCTCGCGCGCGTCGATCTCCGGCGCCGACGGTCAGGGGTCCTACGCGCTGTCGATTTCCGGCCTGCATGCCGATGGCTTCCCGCGTTACGGCTATCGCCCGCAGCGTCCCATCTTCATCGGCGATCAGACGACGCCGCTGCCGCCGCTCCCCGCCAATGATCCGACGAACACCGTCGGGGTCACCGGGCGCATCGGCCATGACTTCACTGAAGATGCGCGAATCGAGGCGGGCATCGCCGGTTACGACAGCGCCATTCGCTACGACAATCCTTACGCCTTCAATTCCTGGAGCGTCTTCGATCCTTTCAATCATCAGCATGCGACATTCATGCAGGGCTATGTGCGGTTCGGCGCCGACTTGTTCGACAAGGCGCTCCGCAACAGGCTGACGCTTTACGCCAATCGCGGCAATCGCGACGCCTGGTCGACGGAAGCCTGTTTCGACATGCAGAGCTTCCTGTCGCAAAACTGCCGCTTCGGATATCTCGGCGGGCGCAGGGGCGTCGAATATCAGAGCGATATCGCGCTGGGGCCGCTGGGTCTTGCGACCGTCGGATCGCGCGTTGAAACGGAGACGGCGCAGAATTCGCGCGAGGCCTGGATCGTCGATAATTACGCGCCGACGCATGCCGTCCAGACGACATGGTCCGGCTATGCGCAGCACCAATTCACCTTGTTCGACCGGCTCGACATTTCTTATGGCGGACGCGTCGACGCGGTGAGCAAGAACCAAACGTTTCTCACTTGGCGGACGATGGCGAATTTCCGCATCGACGAGATCGGCATGCGGCTGCGCGGCTCCGCCGCCACCGGCGCCAAGACCGCGTCGCTCTACCAGCAGTTCAGCCAGTACGGCGATCCGGCGCTCGCGCCCGAACGCGTCCTTGGCTTCGACGCCGGCATCGATCAGAGCTTTTTTGGCGGTCTTGCCACCGCTTCCGTCTCCGTCTTCACCAATCGCTACACGAATCTCGTGCAGTTCGGAAAGGCCGAGAGTTGCACGGCGACGCAGATCTTCGGCTGCTATTTCAGCGTCGGGCGCGCGGATACGCGCGGCGTCGAATTTTCCGGCGAAGCGAGTCTCGTTCCTGGCGTCTTGCACGCGCGGGGAAGCTACACGTTCCTCGCCGCGCGCAATCTCGATGACGACGAGAACAGCATCTACGCTGGACGCACGCTGCTGCGCCGGCCGCGGCACAAGGGCATGTGGTCGGTCATTTATACGGGACTGCCGGGTCTTGAACTCGAAGCGCGGGCGAACATCGTCGGCGCCGCGCATGACGTGGATTTCATCTTCAATAAGCGCGTGATGCTCGCGCCCTATGTGCGCCTCGATCTCTTCGCGAATTACAAGCTGACCGACCAGCTGACGCTGCATGGGCGCATCGAAAATGTCGGCAATGCGCTCTACGAGGAAGTCTACAATTATTCGACGACGGCGCGCGCCTTCTATGGCGGCGTGAAATACGCCTGGTGACGAATGAACGGCAGGGAGATCGTTATGGAAATCAACGCAGACCTAACGCCAAGCACAGCGCCAAGCATCGCGCCAGGCATAACGCCAGGCGCCGCGCCAGGCGCCGCGTCACGACGCATCATTGAACCCGACGGCGCCGCGCTCGACGTCTTCTCGCTGCCGCTAGATACGGCGAGTCTCGAAGAACTGTTTCGCGACCTTTTCGAACATCACTGGCGCGAGATCGTCTTCGGGCCGATCATTCAGGGCGCGGCGTGGGAGATCCACGCCGATCGCGCGCCGACGCGCATCCGGCTGCTCGACGGCTATCTCACCGTCGCCTTCGGCGTCACGCATTTTCACGTCTGCATCGGCGAGAATAAGGGATCGCGCGCTCGGCCGACGTCTCCCGAACTTGCACAGCTCAGACGCACGTCGCGCGCCGAACTCTATCGCCGGCGAAACACGAGTTGCGTGCCGATGTCGTGGGGATTGCAACTGTTCAACGGCGCCGGCGAGCAGCAGATCACTGTGCTGCTGCCCAATCCCTTCCTCGACGCTGTGACAGATAAGGTTCTCAAAGAACCGGATTGGTCGCGCCTCGCGCTATGGGACAAATTGCGCGCGCGCTGGTTTGGCCTGCACGACCCCGATCCCGCCGATCGTTCCGCCAGCCGGCTGCGAGGCGACTGACGCGTCACGCTTTTAAACTTCCCACGTCTTCACTTGAAAAGGAGAACAGTCATGTCGCTTACGCTTTCCACTCTTCCGACGACCAACCGCCGCGCGCTCTGGGCCGCGACCTTCATCGCCGCGAGCATCATTCTCAGCTTCGGTTGGGCGTGCGCCTTGCCGCTCGCGGGCTTCGCCGCCGTCGCGGCGCTCACCGCCTCACGTCGCGAGGCTCTGCTGCTGACGGGCGCAGTCTGGTTCGCCAATCAGGCTGTGGGTTTTCTTTTCCTGCATTATCCGACGGACGCCATGACGCTGTTTTGGGGCGGCGCGCTCGGCGTCATCGCTTTGCTTTCGTGTGAAAGCGCCGGCCTTCTCGCTCGCCGCTTTCCTGGTTTCGCCGGCGCGCTCGCCGCTTTCCTTGCGGCCTTCGTCGTCTATGAGAGCCTGATTCTGGCGGTCACCGCGGCGACAGGCCCTGGCGTCGGTCATTTCACCGGGCCGGTCGTGACGCGGATCTTTTTGATCAATCTCGGCGCCTTTGTCGTGCTGTTGATGTTGAAGGCCGCAGGCGCCGCGGCGATCAATCGCGATGCGACGAAGGCCTTCGCCTCGCGCCCGATCTAGGGGGCGAGGGAGCCGTCGACAAAGGGGAGGCCGCGGCCCGACGCGGATCTTCGTCGGGCCGTGTTGTTGCGGCGCGTCGATTCAGCGCCGCTTAAGGCGACTTAGACTGCGCTGACTCGCAAAAATTCGCACTTAGTGAACATGCGCCTTGGCGCCGCTGCCGGCGTTCACATCGTTGCCGCTGTCGCGGCGGCAGGCCATCCGCACGCGTTCCCGCAGCCACATATGCGCGTGATCTTTTTCGTGGCGCGGATGCCAGAGCATCATCAACGCGTAGCGCGGCAGGTCGATCGGGATCGGCAGGATTTTGAGCGGCGCCAGCTGTACGAACTGCTCGGCCATCCTCTGCGGCAGACAAAGCATAAGGTCGGTCTTCTCGAGAATCCAAGGCGTCGTCAAGAAGTTCGGCAAAATAAGAAAGACATTTCGACGTAGCCCCAGCTTTGCGAGACTGTCGTCGATCAGGCCCGTGCCTGCTTCCCGCCAGCTGATTAGCACATGCTTGCATTCCAGAAATTGCGCCAGACTGATGTCGTCGCCCGGGACTGCGGCGTTGGATTTTCTTGTGAGGCAAACGATGCTCTCGCCCATCAACGCCTGCGAGCAGACATGCGGCGCGCCGCCGAAGATTGCGTCGAAGCCGATCGCCAGATCGATATTGTCTTTCTCGAGCACGATGTGGGGCGGCCCGGTTATCGGCTGCCGAATATGCACCTCGATATGCGGGGCGATGCGGATCATCGACTCGGCAAGCGTCGGCAACAGGGCGAAGCCGACATAGTCGCTCGTGGAGATCACGAAGCGCCGGCGGCTGGTCGCGGGATCAAATTCTGGCGGGGGTTCGACGATCCTTTCGATCTGCCGAAGCACGGCGGCCGTTGGCTCCAGCAGCGCAAGCGCGCGCTCCGTAGGGACCAAACCCGATGCGGACTTCACCAGTATCGGATCGTCGAGTTGGTCGCGCAGCCTGCGTAAAATATGGCTCATGGCGGGCTGGCTCAGGCATAGCTTTTCTGCGGCGCGCGACACGTTCTTCTCTTCGAGAAGCGCTTTCAGCGCCAGCAACAGATTGAGGTCGAAAGACTTGAGGTTGACCATCCTGTCGCCGCCTCTTGCGAATCGAGTCTGCTGTTCCGAATTCGTCGACGGCAGCTCGTCTAGGGGTTTAGTTCCCCGAATGAGTTCATAAGATTTTCGAATTTTACCGCGTCGGCGACAATCGATAAAGCGTTCGACGGCTTGGGCCGCAACAAGATCCAAAAATGAGTGTCGTCCGCGAAGCGTCGAAGCGACGCTTCCGCGACATCGGGCGAGCGGCGCAAGCGTCGAGGAAAGCCGAGGAGGGCCGACATGTCCATCAACGTTCCTGCAGACCGTCCGCCGATCGATCCGCATCCGCTCAGCCCCTATGTCGCTTGGGCGGGGAATCGAAACCGTGATCCGATTCTCAGCATGTTCAGAGCGATCTTCCCGAACAGCGGCAATGTGCTTGAACTTGCGAGCGGCGCCGGCAACCACATCAACTATTTCGCGCCGCATTTCCCGAATCTGTCGTTTCAGCCTTCCGACTATGACGTCGAAGTGTTCGATTCGATCAAGAAGAAGCGCGACGAAGCAGGCGGCAAGAATATCTTCGATCCCATCAAAATCGATCTGACTGAACCCCAGACCTGGCCCAGCGCCAGCGATCGGCTCTACGACGGCATTTTCGTCGTGAACCTCTTCCAGGTCGCGCCGGTCTCGATCTGCGACGGCATCGCTCAAGTCGCCGACCGCGTGTTGACCAAGGATGGCTTTGTCGCGATCTACGGGCCCTTCAAGGTTGACGGCAGCTATACGACCGAATCAAACGCCGCTTTCGATCAGGAGATCCTTGCGCCCAAGGTCGCCGAATGGGGCCTTAAGGACGTGCGTGATCTCGAACGCGCCGCCAACGCACACAATATCGCGCTTAAGAAAATTATGGACATGCCGGCGAACAACTTCATTCTTCTCTTTGGACGCGCATGACGCGAGCGCGGCCGAAGAGAATTGACGCGCCATGACAGAACCGGCGATGGCGAATAGGGGGAGCGCGCTCGTGATTGGCGTTGGCGCCGAGTCGGGCCTCGGCGCCGCGCTGGCGCGGCGTTTCGCGCGCGAAGGGCTCCGCGTCATGGTCGCGGGCCGCACGCCCGAGCGGCTGCGAATCGTCGCCGAGCAGATTGCCGCCACGGGCGGCGCGGTCGCGATTAAAGTCGCAGACGCCACGAGCGAAGCCGATGTCGCCGCCCTCTTCGACGAAGCGGACCGCGACGGCGACCTCGCGCTGGTCGCCTACAATGTTGGGAGCAATGTCGCCGCTTCTGCTCAGGACACGACGCTCGAACTCTTCGAGCGCCTTTGGCGCCAAAACGCCCTCGGCGGCTTCGTCGTCGGGCGGGAAGCCGCGCGGCGCTTCTCCCAGCGCGGGCAGGGCACGATCCTGTTCACCGGCGCGACGGCGTCCTTGCGGGCGCGTCCGCCCTTCCTGGCCTTCGCCGCCGCCAAAGCCGCCTTGCGCGCCGTCGCCCAGGGGCTTGCGCGCGAGTTTGGCTCAAAGGGGGTTCATGTCGCCCATATCGTCGTCGACGGCGTGATCGCGGGAGAATATGCGGCGACGAATTTCGCCGACTACGCGCGCTCGAAAGGCGCGGACGGCGTCCTTGCGGTCGACGACATCGCCGACGCCTATTGGGCGCTGCACTGTCAGAAGCGCAGCGCCTGGACTCACGAAATGGACCTTCGGCCCTTCAAGGAGCCGTTCTAGGTCCGCACATTACGGCCGCGGAGAAAGCAGAAAATGGCGACGCGAACGAAGTGGCGCTTTGTCGGCGACTATCTCGAGAACTGCAATTGCGACATCGTCTGTCCCTGCCTGGTCTCGACGAAGGCCATGATGGCGACGCCGACGCAAGGGTGCTGCGACAACATTTTGGCGTTCCACATCGACAAAGGCCATTATGGCGACGTGGCGCTGGATGGGCTGAATGTGGCGCTTGCGGCGCATGCGCCGGGACCGATGGCGGAGGGTGACTGGACGCTCGCTGTCTATATCGACGAGCGTGCAACCGACGAACAGACAGCCGCTCTGGGCGCAATTTTCGGCGGCGACGAAGGCGGACCGATGGCGGTTTTCGCGCCTTTGGTCGGAACGCATCTCGGCGTCAGGAAGACATCGATCCATTACACGATCGAGGGAAAATCACGCTTCGTCGAAATCCCGGGCGTTCTCGCCGTCGCCGTCGATCCGCTCGCCAGCATGCATCCGAGCGGTGAAATCTGGGGCATGACCGGGCATCCGCTCGCGCCGGAGAAAATCGCGTTCGGCGTCGGCCGCACGGGCAACCATTTCAGCGACCACGGCATGGACTGGAATAATTCGGGCCAGAACGGGCATTACGCGCCGATCGAATGGTCGAATTGACGGACGGCGCCCCCCGCATGGAACAGACGCGCGTGGACCTGATCGCGCTTCAGCGTCACGCGATCCTGGCCATGCTGATCGCCTTGTCGGTCGCGGCGTGGGCGCTTCTGATCTGGCAAGGCGCAGGTCATGACGCCCATAGCAGCATGGCCTCGCCGTCCATGGGACTCGGCGCGCCGCTGTTCATCGCTGTGTGGCTGGCGATGACGATTGCGATGATGTTTCCAACGGTGGCGCCGATGGCGCTCACCTTCCACAAGACGCAGGCCGCGCGCCGCAAACGGGGACAGGCCTTCGTCGGAACCTGGGCCTTCCTCGCCGGCTATCTGCTCGTCTGGATGGCGTCTGGCCTCCTCGCTTATATTGGCGCGCTCGCCGCGGAGGCTGGCGCTGCGCGTCTGGATCTTTCGGCGCCGGCGCTGGGCCGCGTCGGCGGTTTGATCCTTATCGCCGCCGGGCTCTACCAACTCACGCCGCTGAAAGAGCTCTGCCTGACCAAATGCCGCACGCCGATCAGCTTCATCATGACCTCCTGGCGCGAGGGGACGCTCGGCGCCCTGCAGATGGGCGCGCACCACGGCGCCTGGTGCCTTGGCTGCTGCTGGCTGCTTTGCGCGATCATGTTTCCTCTCGGCATGATGAACGTCGCTGCGCTTGCGAGCGTGACAGCGATCGTTTTCGCCGAGAAGACTTTGCCGTGGGGGCCCGCCGTGGCGCAGGCCATGGGCATCGCCATTTTCGTGTACGGGCTTTTGATTCTGATCCAGCCTCAGCAGTTTCCGGTCTTCCATGGATGATGGGCGTGCCGGCCGCGCGGTCGAAACTCGCGTGAAGGCGGAGGCGTAGCGCCAGCCTAGCCGGCGCTCTTCACTTCACCCGCAGCGGACATTTAGCGTGAGGGCGTTTTTAGCTGCGCCGCGTAGCGCGCCTCATATTGTAACGAAACACTGCGGCCGATTGCTTATCTCGGCCGCAGCTTCTTTGCGACGCTATTCAACTATTCCGCGTGCACGCCCGCACGACACTGCGCAGGAACAACCTGTTCCGAGCCATCCGGGCTCGCGGAGCAAGCAAGTTTTCACGCCGGTCGCACAATAATATCCCTCACTCGCGACAGGCGTGGAAGTTGCTGCGCCGTAATAGCCGGCGTTTCCAGAGCCGTAATAGCCGTACCCCGATGGATTGGCGGAGCCATAATAGCCGTAGCTATAGGGGATTGGCGCCGCCGCGCGGAGCGCCATGCCGTAGTAGCCTGGCCCCAAATTCCTACCGCAGCGGCTCCAAGCTGAAGCTGGGCTCGAAATTGACAGCATAGTGATTGCGATCGTGGCGGCGAGCGCCGCAGTCATTATCTTTCGTGAGGTCGCCATTGGCGGAACTCCAGGGCAGGGCTCAGCCAGGCCCTTGTTGGACAAACCCCAACGCCCACCCTTGTAACGCCAGCCCCGCTTGCTTGTTCCCGCCCATGAAGGCGCGCAACGTAACGGCGGGAGGCGAGGATGACGACACTTTCGCCAGCCTCATTCAAAATTTGCCTGGAACCTGACCGGAAGAAATCTCCGCTCTCGGCGCCAAGCGGCCTTCACGGCGCATGCCCGCCGAGCATCCGGTCCGCGTGTCCGCTGTGCAGGTCCGCGAGCCGCGCCAGCGCGAACAATAAATCGCTCAGGCGATTGAGATAGGCGAGGGCGCTTTCGGGCGCCGGCGGTTCATCGAGCGCGGCGACGCTGCGCTCGGCCCGTCGCGCCACGGCGCGCGCCATGTGGAGACGCGCGCTCGCTTCCGCCTCTCCCGGATAGATGAAGTCGCGCAGCGGCGGCAGCGCGTCGGTGGCGCGATCGATCTCGGCTTCGAGCGCCGCGGTCTCGGCGGCGTCGAAGGCAAGATCGATCTTCCGCGCTTCCGCGCTGACGATGGCGCTGATCGTGTAGAGCGCCTTTTGCGCGCGGCTCAAAAGATCGTTCGCCTCGGGGAAGACGACCCGCGCGAGCCCGAGGCTCGCGGACAATTCGTCGAGATCGCCGACCGCCGCGACGCGCGGATCGAACTTCGCGGCCCGCCGCCCCGAGAAGAGGCTTGTCTGGCCTCTGTCGCCTTTTTTCGTATAGAGCTTCATCGCCGTCACGCGCACCCCCGTCTCTTCGTTACCTCACGCGAGGCCAGCCGGTCATCTCATAAACGCCGCGCTTGAAAAAGCCCCGGTGAAGGCGGCGCCAGGCACGGCGCGCTCGGGGCGCCGCCGTGCGGCGCGGCGGCCTCGTGGCGCCATTGTTTTCATTCGATGTGGCCCCGCATTGCGCAAGAAAAGAGGCGCGGGCGCGTCATTCGGCCACTCGCCTTTCAGGCGCGGATCGGCTATGTAAGAAAACGTCCAAACTAGACGGCGGGCAGGACGGGGGCCTTGTCGTCGGTTTCGGGGGCAAAGAGAAAAATCAAAGGGTTGGAGCATGCTCTATCGGCGTTACTTCGAGGCCGCCGTCTCCCGTCTAAAGGACGAGCGCCGCTACCGCGTCTTTGCGCATTTGGAGCGCGACGTCGAAGCTTTTCCCCTCGCCAATTGGCATCGCGACGACGGCTCGGTCGAGCCCGTGACCATATGGTGCTCCAACGACTATCTCGGCATGGGTCAGCACCCCGACGTGATCGCCGCGATGGTCGACACGGCTGGCCGGGTCGGCGCCGGCTCCGGCGGCACCCGCAACATTTCCGGCACCAGCCACGCCATCGTCGAGCTTGAGCGCGAACTCGCCGATCTTCACGGCAAGGAAGCCGCGCTCGTCTTCACCTCGGGCTGGATTTCCAATCTCGCGGCGATTTCGACCATCGCCGACCTGCTGCCCAATTGCGTCATTCTGTCCGACGCCTCGAACCATAATTCGATGATCGAAGGCGTGAAGCGTTCGCGCGCCGAGAAGAAGATCTTTCGCCATAATGATCTTGCGCATCTCGAAGAGCTGCTGATCGAAGCGGGCGATCGGCCCAAGCTCGTCGTCTTCGAAAGTCTCTATTCGATGAACGGCAATATCGCGCCGGTCGCCGACATCGTCGCGCTCGCCGAGCGCTATGGCGCGATGACCTATGTCGACGAGGTGCATGCGGTCGGCATGTATGGCGCGCGCGGCGGCGGCGTTTGCGAACGCGAAGGCGTTATGGCGCGCGTCCATGTGATCGAGGGCACGCTCGCCAAGGGCTTCGGCACGATGGGCGGCTATATCGCCGGCGACGCCGTCATCATTGACGCGATCCGGTCCTACGCGGCCTCCTTCATCTTCACGACGGCGCTGCCGCCGGCGGTCGCCGCCGCGGCCTGCGCCGCCGTCCGGCTGCTCAAGCGCCGGCCGGATTTGCGCGCGGCGCATCAGCGCGCCTCGCATATCACCAAGCACGCCCTCGCCGCCGCCGGCCTGCCCGTCATGGAAAATGGCTCGCATATCGTGCCGGTGATGGTGCGCGACGCCGAGCTGTGCAAGGCGGCGAGCGATCTGCTGCTCGATCGCCACTCGATCTACATTCAGCCGATCAACTATCCGACGGTGGCGAAGGGAAGCGAGCGGCTGCGCGTCACGCCGACGCCCTGCCACACGCAGGCGCATATCGCGAACCTCGTCGAGTCTCTCGTCGACGTCTGGCGCACGCTCGGCATTCCCTTCGTCGAGCCGCCGTCGCATCTCCATGTCGAGGAGAAGAGCGACGGAAAGTGCAGCTATCCCGAAATCAAACTCGCGGCGCAGTAGGCGTCGCTCGCGAATACAAAAAAGCGCCGGCCCATGGCCGGCGCTTTTTTCTTTGTGAGGGCGCGGCGCGGTAGCTGCGCGAGTCGACGGTGAAAGACTTTTCGGTTCAGGATTTTTCCGCAGCCAAAAGATTTGCGTCTCGGGCCAGCCGCCATTTTCCGTCGGCTTCCTTACGCAGAATCGTCAGCGCATATCCGCTCCGACGCACCGGCGCGCCGCCCAGAGGCGTCGCCGTCATCTCGATGTAACTGCGCATATAGGCCCAGGCGCCAAAAATGCAGAGCTCCTGGATGTCGCTGCGCCCCTCGATTGCGACGTTCTTCATGTTTTTCGACGCGGCTGCGAAAGCCTCCTTGCCGAAGGGCTTTCCCCCGGGCGTCAAAAAAATCACGTCATCCGTCATCAGATCGAGCAGCGCTGAAAGGTCGCCCGCTTTGCTGCAGGCCATCCAGGCTTCGACCAATTCGCGAATGGCTCTTTCGTCGTCCGTCACGACACAATCCTCCGCGTAAGCCCTCTCACGTCCGTCCGACGCTCACATAGGTGAAGCCGCGCTTGCGCACGTCGCCCGGCCGATAGACGTTGCGCAGATCGACGATGATCGGCTGCTTCAAGAGGCTCCTGACCCGATCGAGATCGAGCGCGCGGAAGGCGTCCCATTCGGTGACGATGGCGAGCGCGTCGGCGCCTTCCAGCGCCGAATAGGCGTTGTCGTGGAAGGTGACCTCCGGCATCAGCGGACGCGCCTGCGCCATGCTCTCGGGGTCATAGGCGTGCACCTGCGCCCCGTCGCCGGCGAGCGAGGCGACGATGGCGAGCGAGGGCGCGTCGCGCATGTCGTCGGTGTTGGGCTTGAAGGCCAATCCCAGAAGCGCGATCTTCTTGCCGCGCACCGAGCCGCCGAGCGCGTTGATCACCTTGCGCGCCATCGCCCGCTTGCGCGCGTCGTTCACCGCGACGACCGTCTCGACGATGCGCAGCGCAGCGCCCTCGTCCTGTCCCGTCTTGATCAGCGCCAGCGTGTCCTTCGGAAAGCAGGAGCCGCCATAGCCGGGGCCCGCGTGCAGGAATTTCCCGCCGATGCGCTTGTCGAGTCCGATGCCGCGCGCGACCTCCTGCACGTCGGCGCCGACCTTCTCGCACAGATCGGCGATTTCGTTGATGAAGGTGATCTTCGTCGCGAGAAAAGCGTTCGCCGCGTATTTGGTGAGTTCCGACGTGCGGCGGCCAACGAAGACCAGCGGCGGCGCGTTCAGCGACAGCGGACGATAGATTTCCTCCATCACTTCGCGCGCGCGCGGATCTTCGATGCCGATGACGACGCGATCGGGGCGTTTGAAATCCTCGATCGCCGCGCCTTCGCGCAAGAATTCGGGATTGGAGACGACGGTGAAGTCGGCGTCCGGATTGACCTCGCGGATGATGCGCTCGACTTCGTCGCCGGTGCCGACGGGGACAGTCGATTTATTGACGACGACCGTGAATCCTTTGAGCGCTTTGGCGATGGTCTGTGCGACGGCGTAGACGAAGGACAGATCCGCATGGCCATCGCCGCGCCGCGACGGCGTGCCGACCGCAATGAAAACCGCGTCCGCGCCTTTGACCGCCGGTTCGAGTTCGGTGGTGAAGGAGAGCCGGTTCTGTTCGACGTTATTGGCGACGAGTTCGTCGAGGCCGGGTTCGAAGATCGGAATCTCACCCGCCTTCAGGCGCTCGATCTTGTTCGCGTCGGCGTCGACGCAAATGACGTTATGGCCGAAGTCGGCGAAACAGGCGCCCGAAACCAGACCCACATAGCCAGAACCAATCATTGTAATGTTCATCAGCGTCAGTCTCTCGCTTCATGTGCGATCGCCTCCCAAGGGGAGGTCGCGCGGGGAAGCCGCGCGGGTGGAGGGGAGCAGAGTGCGGGACGCGCGGTTCAGCCCGCCCGCGCCTGCCGCGCGACTCTACCCATCAAGGGATGGGTCATCCGCCGACGCCAAAGGCGGCGAGCGCCGCCATATTGACGATCTCCGTGTCCGTCGCGCCGAGTTGGACGATTTGAATCGGTTTGTCGAGTCCGACGATCAGCGGACCGAGAACGGTCGCGCCGCCCAGTTCCTGTAACATTTTTGTCGAAATAGCCGCCGAATGAAACGCTGGCATGACAAGGACATTCGCCGTATCGGTGAGTCGCGAAAACGGATAGGCGCTCATCAAATCCTTATTGAGCGCAATGTCAGCGCCCATCTCGCCCTCATATTCGAAATCGACGCGCCGTTGGTCGAGAACGTTGACCGCCTGGTGCACGCGCGCCGTGCGCTCGCCGGGCGGATAGCCGAATGTCGAAAAGGCCAGCATGGCGACCCGCGGCACGAGTCCGATGCGGCGCGCCACGCCGGCCGCCTCGATGGCGATTTCAGCCAGCTCGTGGGCGTCGGGCATTTCGGTGATGGCCGTATCGGCGACGACGACGACCCGGCCATTGGCGAGAATGATCGACGCGCCGATGACGCGGTGGCCCGGCTTGTGGTCGATCACGCGGCGCACGTCTTCAAGCGCGTGGGAGAAATTGCGCGTGACGCCCGTCACCATGGCGTCGGCGTCGCCCTGCGCCACCATCGCGGCGGCGAAATGATTGCGGTCCTGATTGATCAGCCGCTGGCAGTCGCGCATCAGATAGCCCTTGCGCTGCAGGCGCTCGAACAGGAACTGCGCATAGACCGAGTTGCGGCTCGAGAGTCTGGCGTTGTGGATTTCGATCTCTGCGGGAAGCTCAAGGCCGGCGTTCGCCGCCGCTTCCTTGACGCGATCCTCTCGGCCGACGAGCACGGCGCGTCCGAAACCCTGATGAACGAAGGATAGGGCGGCCCGGATGACCTGCTCCTCCTCGCCCTCGGCGAAGACGACGCGCTTGGGATCACGCCGCACGCGTTCGTGGACCGTCTGCATCAGACCCGCGATCGGATCGCGGCGCGCCGAGAGCTCAGCGCGATAGGCTTTCATGTCGACGATGGGGCGGCGCGCGACGCCGGTGTCCATCGCCGCGAGCGCCACGGCGGGCGGAATGATGGAGATGAGGCGCGGGTCGAACGGCGCCGGGATAATATAGTCACGGCCGAAACGCGGCCGCGCGCCTCGGTAGGCGTTGGCGACTTCGTCCGGCACGTCCTCGCGCGCGAGATCGGCGAGCGCCTTCGTCGCAGCGATCTTCATCTCCATGTTGATCGTCTTGGCGCGCACATCGAGCGCGCCCCGGAAAATATACGGAAAGCCCAGGACGTTATTGATCTGGTTGGGATAGTCGGAACGGCCCGTGGCGATGATCACGTCGGCGCGCGTGGCGCGCGCTTCTTCCGGCGTGATCTCCGGGTCGGGATTGGCCATGGCGAAGACGATCGGGTTGTCCGCCATGCTGCGCAGCATGTTCGGCGTCAGGGCCCCCTTGACGGAGAGGCCGTAGAAGATGTCGGCTCCTTCGAGCGCCTCGGCGAGCGTTCGCGCCGTGGTGTCGACGGCGTGCGCGCTCTTCCACTGGTTCATGCCCTCCTGGCGGCCGCGATAGACGACGCCCTTGGTGTCGCACAGAATGACGTTGCGCGGATCGAAACCCATCGCTTTCGCGAGATCGAGACAGGCGATGCCGGCGGCGCCGGCGCCATTGCAGACGAGTTTCGCCGATCCGATGTCGCGGCCCGTCAGCAGCAGCGCGTTGAGCATGCCGGCGGCGGAGATGATCGCCGTGCCGTGCTGATCGTCATGGAAGACCGGAATGTCCATGAGGTCGCGCAGCCGCTCCTCGATGACGAAACACTCCGGCGCCTTGATGTCTTCGAGATTGATGCCGCCGAACGAGGGGCCGAGATACCGCACGGCGTTGACGAACGCATCCACGTCCTTCGTATCGATCTCGAGATCAATGGAATCGATGTCCGCGAACCGCTTGAACAGCGCGGCCTTGCCTTCCATCACCGGCTTCGCCGCCAGCGCGCCGAGATCGCCGAGCCCGAGGATCGCGGTGCCGTTGGTGATGACGGCGACCATGTTGCCGCGGGTCGTGTAATCGAACGCCGCCGAAGGATCCTTGGCGATGGCGAGCACCGGCACGGCGACGCCCGGCGAATAGGCGAGCGACAGGTCGCGCTGAGTCGCCATCGGCTTCGAGGCGACGACCGCGAGCTTGCCGGGCCGGCCGCGCGAATGAAACAGCAGCGCCTCCTTGTCCGATATCGCCGCGCGCTGCTCTCCTTCCGCCCGATTTTCCGCCATGTCGTCGGCCATCTCCGCCCCTTTGCTTGTTGCGACGCAACACGGCGACCATACCCGGAGCGTGGCTGCGTTCACAAGCGCTTTGCCGGTAAAGGCGGCCGCGCCAAGCGTCACGGAACAATGACGAAGCGTCAGAGTTTTAGGGCATGCGCGGCTGTCCACGCTGCGGCTTAGGTCAGGATTTCGGACAGCACAGCGGTCGAAGCGGAGGTTTCAATGAGTGGCATCATTTATCTCGTCGGACTGATCGTCGTCGTCCTGGCGATTCTATCATTTCTTGGCCTGCGCTGAGGAGACGGCAGATGACTGACTACGTGCAAACGGGGCTCGACGTCAGGCCGTCGCGCGGCGAAGCCGCCGCTGTGGCGGCCGCCGAAGACATGTCTGGCCGGTCGACCAATACCGATTGGGCCGCTATCATCGCCGGCGCAACGATCGCCGGCGCAATTTCCTTCATCATGGGGGCCTTCGGTTCGGCGATCGGCCTGTCGATGACATCGCCTTATGGCGGCGCGTCCTTGGTTGTTCATCTGATCGCGTTGACGCTCTGGGTGCTTTGGATCACCGTTTCGAGCTTTGCGGTCGGCGGCTACGTCACGGGAAGGCTTCGCCGGCGCGCCGGAGATGTTTCGCAAGAAGAGGTAGAAGTCCGCGACGGGGTCCATGGCCTCGTGCTCTGGGCCGCCGCTATCGTGGTGTTCGCGCTGATCGCAGGCGCTTCTATCTTCCAGCTCGCCAAGACGGGCGTTGCCGCAGCGGCGTCTTCGGAAGGCGCGAGAAGCGAGACGTCGACGCTTGCGACCACGGTGACTCCAGTCGAGGAGCGGGTCGATTTTCTGTTGCGCGGCGATGGCGACGTGAACGCACGGGGCGTGACGATGCCGGCAGAATATCCGCGCGCGATCGTGAAGCGCATCGTCGAGCGCGGCTTGGCGACCGGCGAAATCTCCGGAGAAGATCACGCCTATCTCGTCAATGTTCTTGCTTCGCGCTCCGGCCTGGCGCCGCAGGAAGCCGAACGGCGCGTGGATCTGAGCGCCGAACGCCTGCGTGAAGACCAGGCGAAGGCGAAGGAGACGGCCGAGACCGCGCGCAAGACCGGCATCCTGCTCGCGTTCCTGTCCGCAGCGACAATGCTGCTCGGCGCGGTGGCGGCGTGGTACGGCGCAACGCTCGGCGGACGCCATCGTGATGAAAACGTCGGCGTCGCGGCGTTCTCTCGCTTCTAAATGGAGGTAGGAAATGTTCCGGTCTGTCTTGCTGTGGATGCTCGGGATTCCGATACCGATCATCATCCTGCTGGCGCTGTGGCGCTAACCCGCGAAAGCCCCGGGAGATGTTCTTCCGGGGCTTTCTTATGGCGCGCGGGGAATGTCGAAGACCAGCGGCGCGCCATCTTTGCCGCCGTCCGAAAGCACGAGCAAGCGATAGCGACTTGGGTTGAGTTCAAGCAGGGCGATGGCTTCGGGCTTGATGAGTGCGCCTTTCTTCCCGAGCGGCGCATTCTGCAGATCGAGCGTTGCGAGTTTTCTTGGTTGCACCGCTGCACCGGCCGTCAATCCACGCAGGGCGACGATCGAATAGTCCGCTGACGATAGACCGTCGCTGGGTCCAACGAGCGCGAGCGCTTCGCCGTCGGCGATTATAAGATCCCGAAACCCCTTGTTGGCGCCCAGCCGAACCGTTGCGAGAGAGGGTTTAAGATCGCCGCTCTCGAAAAGAGCCCTCGCGTCGACGCTGACGATGTAACCGTTTCCTTCCACATTCGGCGCGCGCAAGGCGAAATAGAGCCGCCCGTTCGCCGCCGCCATGCCCTCGATGTCGACGCGGTTGTGGCCCGGAGCCCTGTCGCAACGGCAGTCGCCGGGAACGGCATAGGGCGCAAGTTCAGGCAGGCTGCGCATCGCGTCCCACAGCCGCTCGCTGTGCGCCATTGTTTCGAGATGGCCATTCTCGTCGGCCGTCAGCCGGTAGACTCGTCGGCTGTCAGAATTGTCGCAGCATGTTTCGCGCTTTGCGGCGTGAGATCCGGCCACGTAAAAATAGCCGTCGTCGACGGCGGCAGCTTCGGCGTCGAGCTCCTTCTCCACGCCGCTGAAGTCGAAGGGCTCGCCGACATAAACAAGTCGATCGCCCTTGATGCGCATGAAGGCGCCCTGTCGGCCTTCATCGACGGCCAGCACACACATGCCGCTCGTTCCGCAGGCAAAGCCGCTGAAGGCTTCATTCGCCTTTTTCGCGCCGAAGTAATGCTTGTCGACCTGCCATGGCGTTGGCGATTCCGGCGCGACACGCTCCGCGGCGAAAGCGGCCGAACACAGCCAAGCGGCGGCTGCGGCGAATGTGATAGGACGGCAAATGGCGGCGATCATCGAAGTCTCCAATCGCAATCCGGCAAGCAAGCGGCGAATCTAGGCCCGGGCGGACGCGTCGTCCACATGCAAGCGCATGCCGCGCGTGGCGCTTGCGCCGCGACGTCGTTACACTGGCTGGCATGAAACACGCAGCGCCCGTTCCTGCTCAAAACCGCGATGACCAGGCGCAGACGCGCGTAACCCCGATGATCGCGCAATATATCGAGATCAAGGCGGCGAACGCCGATTGCCTGCTCTTCTATCGCATGGGCGATTTCTACGAGCTTTTTTTTGAAGACGCGCAGACCGCGTCGCGGGCGCTTGGCATCATGCTGACAAAGCGCGGCAGGCACCTTGGCGAAGACATTCCGATGTGCGGCGTGCCGGTCGAGCGCGCCAACGACTATCTGCAAAAACTCATTGCGCTCGGACATCGCGTCGCCGTCTGCGAGCAGATCGAAGACCCGGCGGAAGCCAAAAAACGCGGGCCAAAATCGGTGGTGCGGCGCGACGTCGTGCGGCTGGTCACGCCCGGCACGATCACCGAAGACGCGCTGCTTGATCCCACGAGGCACAACGCCTTTTTGGCGATCGCGCGCTTGCGGGGGGAGGACGGGCGCTGGCGATACGGCCTGGCGAGCGTCGATATTTCGACCGGCGCCTTTACGGTCTGTGAGCGCGAAGAGAGTGCGCTCGGCGCCGAGATCGCGCGCCTGGAGCCCCGCGAAATCGTCGCTGTCGACGCGCTGTGCCGCGACGCGTCTCTGTCGACGCTCTTCGAGGGCGCCGGCGCGCCCATCGCGCCGATCGGCCGCGACATTGGCGACGGCGCTGACGCGGCGCGACGCCTCATGGCGTTCTATACCGTCGCGACGCTCGACGGCTTCGGCGCCTTCAGCGACTGCGAACTCGCCGCCGCCGCAACGGCGATCTTCTATGTCGAGCGCACGCAAAAGGGACAGCGCCCGGCGCTTTCCCGTCCGACCAGTCTGCGCGCGCTGACGACGCTTGAAATCGACGGCGCGACGCGGGCCAATCTCGAGCTGACGCGCACGCTGTCCGGCGCGCGCGAGGGCTCGCTGCTTTCGGTCGTCGATCTCACCGTCACGCCCGGCGGCGCGAGACTCTTGGCCGATCGGATCGCGGCGCCCTTGACCGACGCGCGATCGATCGCAGCGCGTCTCGACGGCGTCGCCTTCTTTCTCGAAAAGTCCGATCTGCGCGCCGCGCTGCGCGCCAAGCTCGCGCGCACGCCGGATCTTTCTCGCGCCTTGTCGCGTCTGTCGCTGGAGCGCGGCGGTCCGCGCGATCTTGCAAGCGTCGGCGTCGCGCTCGACGCTGCGCAAGACATTGCGACGCTTTTTGCGTCCCTTGATCCCCCGTCGGAGATCGCGGCGGAAGCTCAGATTTTTTCTGAAGGGGACATCGCGCTCGCTGACGACATCACCGCAGCTTTGAAAGACAGCCTGCCGCTCGATAAGCGTAACGGCGATTTCATTCGCGAAGGACGCGACTCCGAGCTGGATGAGGCGAGACGGCTTCGCGACGCAAGCCGCAAGGTGATCGCCGAGCTGCAGGGACGCTACGCGCAGCTCACCGAAACGAAGCTTAAGATCAAGCACAATAATTTTCTCGGCTTTTTTCTCGAGGTCTCGCAGGCTCATGGCGAAAGGCTGCTGCGGCCGCCGTTCGACGCGACCTTCACGCATCGTCAGACGATGGCCGACGCGATGCGTTTCTCGACGCGCGAACTCGTTGAACTCGAGGCAAAGATCGCTTCGGCGGCCGATCGCGCGCTGGCGCGGGAACTGGCGATATTCGACGCGTTGGTCGCGGGCGTCTGCGCGCGCGCGGAAGGCTTGCGGCGCCTCGCCGAGGCCTTCGCGCGGCTCGATCTTTATGCCGCGCTCGCCGAAGTCGCAGAGAAGCGCGGCTGGACGCGCCCGCTGATCGACGCCTCGCTCGATTTCGAGATTGTCGGCGGGCGTCATCCCGTCGTCGAAGCTTCGCTGCAGTCGCAAGGCAAGGCTTTCGCCGCGAACGACTGTGATCTTTGCGGAACGGAGGGTGGCCGAATCGCTGTCGTCACCGGGCCGAACATGGCCGGCAAGTCGACCTATCTGCGCCAGAACGCGCTCATCGCGCTCCTGGCGCAGACGGGCTCCTACGTTCCTGCGCGGTCCGCCCGCATCGGCGTCATCGACAGGCTGTTCTCGCGCGTTGGCGCGTCTGACGATCTCGCCCGCGGGCGCTCGACTTTCATGGTCGAGATGGTCGAAACCGCGGCGATCTTGAACGGCGCGAGCCCGCGTTCGCTCGTCATTCTCGATGAAATTGGTCGTGGCACGGCGACATTCGACGGACTTTCGATCGCCTGGGCGACGATCGAACATCTGCACGAAGTGAATCGCTCGCGCGCGATCTTCGCCACCCATTTCCACGAATTGACGCAGCTTGCAAAGCGGTTGCCGCGCCTCGTCAATCTGACGATGAAGGTGACCGATCACGCCGGCGACGTGGTGTTTCTGCATGAGGTGATCAAAGGCGCGGCCGACCGCTCCTATGGCGTGCATGTCGCGCAGCTCGCGGGCCTGCCGGCGAGCGTCGTCGCGCGCGCGCATGCGATTCTCGCAGAGTTGGAAGCGGCCGACCGACGCGCGCCGGTCGAAACCTTGATCGACGATCTGCCGCTCTTCGCACGCCTCACCGAGGCGTCGGCGCCGAAGGACGCGTTGCGCGACGCGCTTCAAGAGATTGATCCGGACCAGATGACGCCGCGCGAAGCGCTCGCCGCGCTCTACGAATTGAAGAAAAAACTCTGAAAGCGTTTTTTGCGGCTTGAAGCCAAACTTCAAGGCTCGTGACTAAGTCGCAGACCGCTGGGCGTTTGGCGCACACACTCAAATCCATCGAGCCCTGTTGCGTCTTTTCCGTCGACGCCAAGACGTGTCGAACGAAGGCGCAAGGATCGGGACTATACACCGGCGCCGCCTGCGGCCTTCGCTACGCATGTCCGTTTCTCATTGACGGCGCAGCCAAATACTCTGACGTTGGAGAACGGGTCATGATTCTCGTGTTGATTTTCGTCGGCGTCGCTTTGGCGGCGGGCGGCGTGCTCTCATTGCTCGACGGACAGTTTAAGGTCAGTAAGGTCACGGCTGTCATGGCCTTTGTCGGAGGACTGATCATGGTGGTTGGCGCTGAAGCCGGATTGATCGGCTCCAGTTCGTCCTTCTTCAAAGCGCAGCAGATTAAAACGTCCGCCTGCGAATTGGACGGCGAGTCGGCCTATCCCGAAAATCGCCGCTTGGACCCAGATCACCTGATCCGCAAATATATTTTGGGGTGCATGGCGCAGTCAGGCTATGCCTGGACAAGCGATCACGAGCACTGCAAGGAAGCGCCGCTCGCCACGAATCCGCTGTGCTATCTGCCGACCGGCCTTTTCGATCGCGCGGTGACGAAAGTCCAAGTCGCCTTTGAGTAGGACACGTTGCGGCGGCGTCCGCCGCAGCTCACGCAAGATAGCGCGCGAAGACGAATTGCGTGTCGCCGTAGCGGCGTTCGTCTTCGCGCCGCAAATTCGGCGGCAGGTCGATGTGCGCCTTGGCGCTTTCTTCGACGACGACGATGGCGTCCGGCGTAAGCCAGCCGCCATCGACAAGCTCGGTGAGCGCTGGCGTCGCGAGATCCTTGCCGTAAGGCGGGTCAAGGAAGGCGAGCGAAAATGTTTCGCCTGCCGGCGCGGCGCCGAGCTTCGTGGCGTCCCGGCGAAAGATGCGCGTGACGCCGCCAAGTCCCAGCGCTTCGATATTGGCGCGCAGCAGCGCGCGCGCCTCGGCGCCGTCATCGACGAAAAGCGCCCGCGCCGCGCCGCGCGACACGGCCTCGAGTCCAAGCGCGCCGGCGCCGGCGAAGAGATCGACGACAGTCGCGCCCGCAATCGGATCGCCGAAGCGATGCGCGAGAATGTCGAAAACCGATTCGCGCAGCCGTTCGGACGTTGGTCGAATCGCCTGCGAACGCGGTCCCGAAAGCGCCCGACCGCGCAACGCGCCGCCGACGATGCGCATGGTCTAAGCGCCGCGCGGCTTGCGTGGCCCCTTGAAGGGTCCCTTGGGCGGTCCTTTGCGCGGTCCCTTGAAGGGTCCTTTGGGCGGCCCTTTGCGCGGCGCGCCTCGGCCGCCCGCGGGACCTGTGCCAGGTCCGCTGCGTGGACCTTTGTGCGGGCCCCGAGACGGGCCGCCGCTGCGCGAGGGCCGCGCGTCTCCGCCCGAGCGGGGCTGATCGAATTTGCGCTCGCGGGGGGCGCGGTCGCCCGCCGAAAAGTCGCGCTCGCCGCTGCGGGGCGGGCGCTTGTCGAATGTCCGCGGCCGTTCCTGGCGCGTCGCGCTGGCGCCGCGCGTGTCCCGTCGCGCCTCGTCCCCGTCGCGACGCGGCGGACGCTTGTCGAATCGCGCGTCATCGCGATTAGCCGTGCGATAATTTCTCTGACCGCTCGCGCGGTCGTCCGGCCGCTTCTCGAATCTCTGCGTGCGCGGACGTTCGTCGCGCCCCTCGGCGCTCCGCTCGCGCGGCGCTCGCGTCGGTGGACGCGCCCCGCGCTGATCATCGAAGCGCGGCGCACGGCGCTGTTCGGGGGCGGCTCGCTCGTCGCGGCGGCGCCCGTCCTCGCGCGGGAAACGCTCGCCGCGCGGGCTGCTGTCGCGCGAGGGGCGTTCGGTTCGCGCCTTCGGCTGGTGCGGCGCGCCATCGGCGCGCATCGCCTCGAAGCGCCGGGCGTTGCGCGACGGCGGCGGCGCCGTCTCGTCGCGCCGCCTCGTCGGAGCCCTCGTCGGAGTCACCCGCTCGACGGCGACGGCGCGGCCCTTGCGGTCGGCGACTGCGCCGCGCGAAACGCGCGCCCGCGGTCCGGCGTCGCGTTGCTCGTCCTGCTCTTTGCGCAGCGTGGAGACATGTTTGCGCGGACGCTTCTCGGCGCGCTGACGAATCTCCTGCTGTTCCGCCGGCGCCATCTCCCGCAGCGGCGCGGCGAAATCGACGCCGGCGAGTTCGGCAAGAGATTTGCCCAACTGCTCGCGCAGCGTTTTCAGTCGCACTTCTTCGACGGCGCCTTCCGCGAGATCGGCGAGCTGGAAGGGCCCGTATGACACGCGAATGAGCCGCGTCACGTCGAGCCCGAGATGCGCCATGACGCGCTTGATCTCGCGGTTCTTGCCTTCCGTGAGGTTCATCGCGATCCAGACGTTGGCGCCTTGCTCGCGTTCGAGCCGCGCCTCTATCGGCGCATAATGGACGCCGTCGATCGTCACGCCGTCGCCCAAGGAATCGAGTTGCGCCTGATCGATCGCCCCATGCGCCCGCACGCGATAGCGCCGCGTCCAACCGGTCGCGGGCAATTCGAGCGTGCGCGCGAGGCCGCCGTCATTGGTGAGCAGCAGCAGACCTTCGGTATTGATGTCGAGCCGGCCGACGCTGACGAGCCGCGGCAAGTCCGGATGGCGTTCCTCAAGATAAGAGAACACCGTGGCGCGGCCTTCTTCGTCGCGCGCCGTGGTGACATAGCCGGTGGGCTTATGGAACAGAAAGAGCCGCGTGCGCTCGCGCGCCTGCATTGGCGCGCCGTCGATCGTGATGTTGTCGTTGTCGCGCACATTGAACGCGGGACTCGTCTGCACGCGCCCGTTGACGGCGACGCGACCTTCCGCGATCCAGAACTCGGCGTCGCGGCGCGAACACACGCCCGCGCGCGCCATGACTTTGGCGATCCGCTCGCCTTCGAAGGCTTTTTCGCGGGGCGCGGGCGCAGCGGCGCGCTGCTTGGCGGGGGGCTTGTCAGGACGCTTGTCGCGTTCGCCTTGGGCGCGTGGCGCGGCGGGCCTGTCCAAGCGAGGCCTGTCAAACCGAGGCTTGTCCGAGCGCGGTTTGTCCATGCTCGGCTTGTCCGAGCGCGGTTCGCCCATGCGAGGCTTGTCCGAGCGCGGTTTGTCGAAGCCGGGCTTTGCTGGCCTTGCGTCTTGGCGTGCGGCGGCGTGCGGCGCGGACGTCTTCTTGGCGGGCCGGCGCAAGGGCCGATCGCCGCCGGGGGAGCCGGCGCGGGTATTTCGGTTCTTTTCGGTCATGGGTTCTGATAGCAGGCGCCAAGCGCGCTTTGAAGCGCGATCGCTTAAGAGATGCAAATGAGTGGCGAGGACCCTTACAGCGCCGCCTTCGGTGAGGCGCGCGCGGCGGCGGCGGCGGGCGAAGTCCCGGTCGGCGCAGCGCTTAAGCACAATGGCGAAATCATCGCCGCCGCCGGCAACCGCACGCTGCGCGATCGCGATCCGACGGCGCACGCCGAAATGCTTGTGATTCGCCAAGCCTGCGCCGCGATCGGCTCGGAGCGCCTCGTCGACTGCGATCTCTATGTGACGCTCGAGCCTTGCGCCATGTGCGCGGCCGCGATTTCCTTCGCGCGCATTCGCCGGCTCTATTATGCGGCGAGCGATCCAAAGGGCGGCGCCGTCGAGCACGGGCCGCGGTTTTTCGCGCAGCCGACCTGCCATCATCGGCCTGAAGTCTATGGCGGCATTCGCGAAAGCGAGGCGGCGCAGCTTCTTCGCGACTTCTTTCAGGCCCGGCGCTAGAGGGAGGGAGCAGAATTCACGTTTGAGGCGGATCCATCTGCGATCCGCGTCAACCGATCCTGCTCCGAGCCTCTAACCGCAGCGCCGCCTGCGCCAGTCCCTGGCGCAGCGTGTCGCGGCAGGCGTCGCCGGCGGCGAAAATGCGCGACGCCTTGAAGAGGTCCAGCGCGAGATACTGATGCACTTCCGGCCGGATGAGCACGTCGGGCGGCCGCTCGGCGATCATGCGCGAGCTGATTGCGTTCATCATGATCTGGCTCGCGACGATCATCGTCTCGAAGGCGGACGGCGGCCCCTTGCCGGTCTCGACGCCGAAATTGCCGGAGACGTCGACGGCGATGACGATGTCGGCAAGGCCCCAAAGATGGTCATAGGGAAGAGGATTGACCAATCCGCCATCGACGAAATAGCCGTGATCGCTCGTGGCGGCGCGCACGATGCCCGGGATCGCCATCGACCCAGCCACGGCGGGGCCCAGCGGACCCGTGGCGAAAACCGCTTCGATGCGGCGGCGAAAATCGGTCGCGACGACCTGCAGCGGAATGTTTAGATCTTCGAAGCGTTCCGGCATGCCTTTGGGCCAGAACGCGTGAAGAAAGCGCTCGCCGTCGAATAGCAGCGGATGCGCGACGCGGGACAGCAGCCGCTTTCGCCCCCGCGCCCGCGCATGAAGCAGCCGGCGCGCGAGTCCGATGCGGCTCTTGAGAATGGCCTGAGTGTGGGCGCGCAGCTCCGCGCCCGAGAAGCCCGCAGCATAAGCGGCGCCGACGATGGCGCCGATCGAGGCGCCGGCGATGGCCACCGGCCGCACGCCCAGTTCGTCGAGCGCTTCGAGCACGCAGATATGCGCAAGCCCGCGCGCGCCGCCGCCGCCAAGGGCGAGCGCGACGGTCTTGCCGCGATAGAGGCTCACAGGAATTTCTCCAGGGCGGCAAGCGTCCCCGCCGGCGCCTCCTCCATTGGATAGAGGCCGGAGTCGACGCGGGCCTCGGCGACATCATCGCCCCATTCGCCCCACGCGGCGACGAGCGAGGGGCCGTTCGCCGGGAAGGTCGCATCGCCGGCGACGATGAGCGTCGGCATGACGAGCTTCTTGCCCTCCGCCTTATCGGCCGCAAGGTGCTCGCGATCGATGGTCGCGCCGGCGCGGAAGTCCTCGCAGAAAGCGTGAATGCGCGCCGGGTCGTTGAAGGCCTGGCGATAGGCCGCGAGCGCATCCGCGCCGAACGGCTCCAGCGATTTCGCTTTCGTTGCGTTCATCAGCGCATCGTCGAGAAAGCCGATCGGATCGAGGCCGATCAGCTCTTCGGGCTTGGGCGCGTCAGCCGCGAGGAATCGCGCGCGTCCGACGCGCTGCAAATCCGCGTCGCCGAACTCATCGTTGGTCGGCGCGATATTGATGAGCGCAATCTTATCGATCCGGCCCGGCTGATCGAGCGCAAGCCGCTGGCCGACTCGCGCGCCCCTGTCGTGACCGACGAGCGCGAAGCGCACATGGCCGAGCGACTCCATGACCGTGACGACGTCGGCGGCCATTTCCCGTTTGCTATAGTTCTCGCCCTTCTCGCTCGCCGGAACCGCCGACCAGCCATAGCCGCGCAGATCCATCGCGACGACGCTGAAGCGCTTTGCGAGCGCAGGCGCAATTTCGCGCCAGGCGACATGCGTCTCGCCGAACCCGTGCAACAGAACCAGGGGCGGGCCTTCGCCGTGGACGCGGGCGAATATCTTTCCAGCCGGCGCATCGATCCAATGCGAAGCGAAACCAGGAAAAAACTCTGCGGAATCGGACATGCGTTACACTCATCTCCCTTAGACCTGCGCAGCTGCGCGAACGTTATACAGTATCAGCGCCGACGCTCCCGAAATATATATCGCTGATCGTCAAGCGACTATGTCACGAAGATCGTGCGTCTTGTCTGCTTGAAAAGGAAGCTGAAGCGCTTCAATGTTGAGAAAGGTCAAAAAAACTTCAAGAGCAACACGGCAACACGGGAGAGAGACATGGCAAGCCAGATCGTCAACGAGGTCGTGACCGCGAACAATGCTTACGCCGCCAATTTCGGAAGCAAGAGCGAACTTGCGCTGCCGCCGGCGCGCGGTTTCGCGATCCTGACCTGCATGGACGCGCGTCTCGATCCCGCGAAATACGCCGGCCTGTCGGAAGGCGACGCGCATGTGATTCGCAACGCCGGCGGCCGCGCGTCAGATGACGCGATTCGCTCGCTCGTCATTTCTCATAAGCTGCTCGGCACCAAGGAGTGGTTTGTCATTCACCACACCAATTGCGGCATGGAGCTCTTCTGCGACGAGATCATGAGCGACTTGCTGGATGACAATCTCGCGACGGCGAGTTTCGACGGCGAGAACTGGTCGAACCCGCAACATGGCGGCGGTTGCGCGGCCGGCCACTTCATCAAGTGGCACACGATCGAGAATCAGGAGGAAAGCGTCGCGCAGGATGTCGCGCGCATCCGTTCGCATCCGCTGGTGCCGAAAAACATCCCGATCTACGGCTACATCTATGATGTGAAGACCGGCAAGATCAACGAGGTGTCCGAAGCGACCAAACTCGGCAAGGCGGCGTAACGCGCATTGGCGTAGCTCGCGACGTTCGCTTGGCGAAGCGATCGCGACTGTCGCAATTAGTTCTATTCTGGATCCCCGATCGCGCCATGCGCGTCGGGGATGACAGAACGCGACAACAACGCTGATCGCGCGGCTCGTTATTCCACCGCGCCACCGCGCGCGCGCCAGCCGCCGGTGCCCGGCGCATAGTGGCGAAGATCCTTTCGTCCGGCGCCCTGCGCCTGGGCCAGCGCCTTGGCCGAACGCCCGCCCGCCTGGCAAATGAGGACAACGTCGCCCTTCGGAAGCTTTGTCGGATCGAAGCTCGAGAGCGGCATGTTCTTGGCCCCCGGCACATGCCCGGCGCCATATTCATGCGGTTCGCGCACATCGACGATGGCGCAGGATTTGTCCGCGACGACGCGGCAGAAATCCTCATGCTCGATCGTCGGCGCCGCGCCGCCGCCGCCCGCGAGTTTCGACAAGAGAGAGCCCAGAGCCATTGTTCGTTCCTTTCTTTTCAGGCCTGCTTTTCGGCGTCGAACTGGGTGAAGGCGGCGAGCGCGTGGCTCGCATACATCACCGACGGTCCGGCGCCCATGTAGATGCTCATGGCGAGCGTCTCCATCACCTCCTCGCGCGTCGCGCCGCGCTGTGACGCGGCCTTGGCGTGGAAAGCGATGCAATCGTCGCAGCGCACCGCGACGCTGACCGCAAGCGCGATCAGTTCCTTTGTCTTGGGGTCGAGCGCGCCTTGCGCGCCCGCCGAGATCGCCATTGCCGAAAAGGCCTTCATCACCTCAGGCGAGCCGACGCGCAATTCTCTTATGTCGGCGGCGAGCTTCTTGGCGAGCGCCGCCCAGTCTTCGATCATGACGCACTCCTTGGGATTTCGTCGTCGCGCAAGACGACATAGATCGCGGGGATGACAAGCAAGGTCAGCGCCGTCGACGAGGCGAGGCCAAAGACCAGCGAAATGGCGAGGCCCTGAAAGATCGGATCGGTGAGGATAAAGGCCGCGCCGATGATCGCCGCGGCGGCGGTGAGAAAGATCGGCTTGAAGCGGACGGCGCCCGCCTCGATCAGCGCCGCGCGCAAGCTCATGCCGCCGGCGCGCAAATGCCGGATGAAGTCGACGAGCAGGATCGAATTGCGCACGACGATGCCGGCAAGCGCGATGAAGCCGATCATCGAGGTGGCGGTAAAGGCGGCGTTGAACAGGATATGGCCGATGACGATGCCGACGAGCGTCAACGGCACCGGCGCCAGGATGACCAGCGGCAGCTTGAACGATCCGAACTGCGCGACGACGAGAAGATAGATGCCGAGCAGCGCCACGATGAAGGCCGCGCCCATGTCGCGGAAGGTGACATAGGTCACCTCCCACTCGCCGTCCCAAAGCAGCGTGGGCTTGGAATCATCGAGCGGCTGGCCGTGATATTTGATCGTCGGCGAACCTGAGGCGCCCCAATCGATCTTGTCGATCGCGTCTTCGACCGCGAGCATCCCATAGATCGGCGCTTCGAAACGTCCGGCGACCTCGGCGCTGACCATTTCGGCGAAGCGGCCGTTATGTCGGAAGATCGGATAGGAGCCGAGTTCGCGCGTCGCCTTGACGACATCGCCGAGTTCGACATTGGCCCCCTGACGCGCGGTGCCGCCGGCAGGGAGCGGCGTCGACAGGATGCGTTCGCTGGGCGTCATCGCCCCGCGCGGCAAGGCGACGGAAATATCGATGGGCTTGGCGCCGCCGCCCTTTTGCGAAAAGCCGATTTTTACGCCGCCGACCAGGGCGCCGATCGTGTCGTAGACGGCGCGTTCTTCGACGCCGTGATATTCCAGCGCTTCCTGATCGATCTCGAAGCGCAGGCGCTCGGCGCGCTGGCCGAAGCTGTCGTCCGTATCGACGACGAAATCGACCGCGTCAAAAGCCTTGCGCACTTTCGCCGCGAGATCGCGCCGCGACGGCGCGTCGGGCCCATAGACTTCGGCGAGCAGCGTCGACAGCACGGGCGGGCCCGGCGGCACTTCGACGACCTTGATCGCGGTATGCTCCGGCGCGGGCAGGCCTTCGAGCCGCTTGCGAATATCGAGCGCGATCGCATGGCTCGCGCGGCTGCGCTCGCTCTTTGGCTGCAGATTGATCGCCAGATCGCCCATCTCCGGCGCCTTGCGCATATAATAATGCCGCACGAGGCCATTGAAGTTGAAAGGCGCGGCCGCGCCCGCATAGGACTGAACGGAAGTCAGCTCAGGAATGTCTTTGAGACGCTCGGCCGCCGCCGTCAGCACCCGATCCGTTTCTTCGAGCGAAGCGCCGCGCGGCAGATCGACGACGACGGCGATCTCCGACTTGTTGTCGAAAGGCAGCAGCTTCACGCGGACGGTTTTCGTCACGAAAAGCCCCATGGAGAGAAGCGTGGCGAGACCGACGGCCGCAAGAAACCATTGCGAGCGCTTTCGGCCCTGCAGCAAGGGCGTCGCGACGCGCACATAGAAATTGCCCATGGGGCCGCGTTCATGCGCATGATCGACGCCGTCGCTGCGCTCCTGCGCGAAACGCTTGCCGGCGACCTTGAGCAAAAGCCAGGGCGTGATGGTCATGGCGACGAAGAACGAGAAGATCATCGCGAGCGAAGCGTTCGCGGGAATGGGGCTCATATAGGGACCCATCAGACCCGAGACGAACATCATCGGCAGCAGCGCGGCGACGATCGTCAGCGTCGCGACGATGGTCGGATTGCCGACCTCCGCCACGGCTTCCACAGCCGTGTCGATCAGGCTGCGGGAGTCGCGCATTTGCCAATGGCGCACGATGTTCTCGACGACGACGATGGCGTCGTCCACCAGAATGCCGATCGAGAAGATGAGCGCGAAAAGGCTGACGCGATTGATCGTGTAGCCCATCAGCCATGAGGCGAAGAGCGTGAGCAGAATGGTCGTCGGGATGATGACGAAGACGACGACGCCCTCGCGCCAGCCGACCATCACCACGATGAGCGCGACGATCGAAACGGTCGCCAGCGCCAGATGGAAAAGCAGCTCATTGGCCTTTTCGGTCGCCGTCTCGCCATAGTCGCGCGTCACCGCGATCTCGATGTCGTTGGGCACGATGCGGCCCTTGACCGCCTCTAACCGATGCATGATCTCGTCGGCGACGATCACGGCGTTGGCGCCCTTGCGCTTGGCGATGGCGATGCTGACGGCGGGGCGTTTATCGAGACCGCCGGCGGCGTTGCGGGTCATTGTCCAGCTGAGCCGGTCGGGCTCCGCCGCGCCGACGCGCACATCGGCGACGTCCTTCACATAGACGGGTCGGCCGTCTCTCGTGGTGAGCAGCAGCTGGCCGACATCGGGAACGCCCTGCAGGGTTTGGCCGGCGACGACCGGCACGGCGCGATTGGCCTCGCGAAACGCGCCGACGAGAAAGGAGCGGTTGGCGTTGGTCAGCTTGTCGATGAGCTGATTGAGCGTCACCCCAGATTGCGACAGGCGCTCCGGATCGGGTTCGACGCGGATCTGATTGGGACTGCCGCCGACGATGTAACTTAAGCCGACGTCATTGACCTTGGTGAGGTCGTGCTGCAATTCCTCGGCGACCTGATAGAGGCCGTTGTCGGTCCATCGATCGGCGCGCTCCGGCTTCGCCGACAGCGTCAGCACGACGATCGCCACGTCGTCTATGCCGCGGCCGACGATCAGCGGCTCGGGAATGCCCTTCGGCAATTCGCCGATATTGGCGCGTATCTTGTCGTGAATGCGCAGCACGGCGTTGTCCTGCGGCGTGCCGACATAAAAGCGCGCCGTGACGACGACATTGTCGTCGCGCGTCTGCGAATAGACATGCTCGACGCCGTTGACGCCCTTGATAATGTCCTCGAGCGGGCGGGTGATGAGTTCGATCGCGTCTTCAGCCTTATAGCCGTTGGCCGACACCATGATGTCGACCATCGGCACCGAGATCTGCGGCTCCTCCTCGCGTGGCAGCGAGCGCAGCGCGATCAGCCCGACGAGGATCGAGGCGATCAACAGCAGCGGCGTCAGCGGCGAATTGATGAAGGTGCGGGTCAGCGTTCCGGAAATGCCGGGGCGAAACTCTGCGCTCATGGCGTCGACACCAGGTCGCCGTCATGGAGGCCGGAAAGAATCTCGACGCCGTCGCCGTGCGCTTCGCCAAGCTGAATGACGACTTCTTCGCCGGAGGCGAGTCGGACGAAATCCACGCCGGCGCGTCGATAGACCGCGCTGCGCGGGAGGATGATCGTGTCGCGCTTGCCCGTCGTGACATAAACCCGCGCCCGTTCGCCGACGAAATAGTCGCCGAGCCCGACGACGTCGACGTCGGCGATGACGCGGCCGCCCTGAATTTCGGGATAGACGATGCGCACGCGACCCTGCTTGCGCCCGCCGCCCGCCTCTTCGTGCAGGCCGCGCGCGCCGATCTCGACCTTGTCGCCGGCCCGCATGAAGCGCGCGTGGCGCTCAGGCAATTGCAGACGCAGGATATATTTGTCTTCGGCGATCGTCGCGATGGTTTCGCCGGGCATGACGACGCGCCCCACGGAAACCGGAATGGTGAGGATGCGCCCTGGTCCCGGCGCGCGCACCGAGCCTTCCGCCGCCTGCTGCTCGATAACGCTGCGATCGGAGCGCAGGGCCGAGAGGTTGCGGTCGGCGACGTCGAGCGCCGTCTTCGCCTGATCAAAGAGCGCCTTGGTATAGACGCCGCGCCGAAACAGTTCCTGCGCGCGATCGAAATCGCCCTGCGCCTTCTCGCGCTGCGCCTGCTGAGAGCGGATGCGCTGATCGAGGGCCTGCATCTGCAGAAAAAGCTTCTGATCGACGACCGACGCGATCTCCGCGCCGCCGGCGACGTCATCGCCCTCTTTGATCTTGAGCGCGCTCACGGTGCCGCCGATGCGCGCCCGCGCCGTCAATTGATGCGCCGGCTCGACCGAGGCGACGACGGCTTTAAGGTCCTCGACGGGGGCGACCCGGATCGTGACCTCTCCGGCCTTGACGCCCGAGGACAAGGCAAGCGCGGCGAGGAGCGCCGTCGGCGCAAAATGGAAGCGGCACATTGATCTCATGCAGCCCAGTTATATGCACACAACTTAAATTAGCAATAGCGAATTTAAGTTCGGGAAGGAGAGAGCGGCGCGCAGCCGCCGAATTCCATGCGGCCGCGTCAGCCCCAAAGATTGCACCAGCCACGCGCGCTGACGGGCCCACTCACCACGCCGCAGCCTGACGGGGCGTTGAACCAGGAGCAGTTCGCGCAACTTTGCCGCCCGTTCGGGGCGCCGCGATAGGCGGCCGCCAATTTGCTCGACTTCGCTTGCGCGCTCGTTGTGCTCAGTCCAGCGGCGGCCGCGCCCAACAGCAACATCAAGGAGCGGCGCGTCGGCGCGAGACATTCAGCCATTTCACTCTCCCTTCGCAATTCGTCCGTTCTCGGACGATTTCATTAAATTAGAAGTATGTAATATACCGCATTCCTGTCGGCTTGAATGCGACATAAACGCTCTTCGGCGGCGCCGATGCGCGCGCTTGACAAGTATATTCGATAATCGTAATTTAGCGATCATGAATGTAAATCTGCTCGCGCTCGCGCCAAAGGCTGCGGAGGCCGAAAGCTTTCTCAAGGCGCTGGCAAACCGCCATCGGTTGATGGTGCTTTGTCAGCTGCACGGTGGCGAGCTGTCAGTGACAAAGCTGCAGGAGGCGATTGGACTGAGCCAATCGTCGCTCTCGCAGCATCTGGCGCGGTTGCGCGAAGACAAGCTCGTCAAGACCCGCCGCGAATCGCAGACGATTTACTATTCCCTGGCCGACGGCAATGTCTCGCGGATCATCGGACTGCTCTATGAAATGTTCTGCGCCGGGCAGTGTGGCAAGCCGGCCAAACCACGCGCGCGCGCCAAATCGAAGGAACTCACGCGATGAGCATTGATCGCATTGTTATGGCTTTCGCCGGGACCATGGTTCTCCTGAGCCTGCTTTTGGCGCAGTTGTTCAGTCCGTGGTGGCTCTTGCTCACCGCTTTCGTCGGCGTCAACCTGTTGCAGGCGGCCTTCACGGGCCTCTGCCCATTGGCGATGGCGCTGAAGCGGTACGGCGCCAAATCAGGCGCCGCCTTCTAGGGCGTCATCGACGTTCAGCATGGGTGCGTTAATCGTTCGCAGCGCGCTTAAGTGAAGACTTTGGATCGTGAGCGACGAAGGGCAGACGATGCCGTCCGATTGGATCGACGAAACGCCTTCCTTGCGCAGCCTCGACGCGGCGACGAAGACGCTTCTGCGGGACTCCGCGGTGCGCAAGCAAATTCCGCGCGGCGCCGTGCTGTTTCGGCCGGGCGATCAATGCGTCCATTTTCCGCTGATCGTCTCGGGCTCCGTGCGGGTGCAGCGGGTGACCGAATCGGGCCGGGAAATCGTGCTTTACCGGGTCGGCGCGAACGAAACCTGCGTTCTGACGACAGCCTCGCTGCTTTCGGACGACGCCTACGCGGCCGAGGGGGTCGCGGAAACTGACGTCATCGCCTTTGTTGTGCCCGCCGATCGTTTTAGCGCGTTGATGAACGCGTCGGAAGGTTTCCGTGCGCTGGTGTTCGACGGCTACGGCAAGCGTCTTGCCTCGCTGATGTCGCGCATCGAGGAGATTGTCTGCACGCGCATCAATGTTCGCTTGGCCGAACGTCTTCTCGCGCTGCGCGGCGCCGGCGACAAGATCGCGGCGACGCAGCAGGCGCTCGCCGCGGATCTCGGCACCGCGCGTGAAGTCGTCGGCCGTACGCTGAAATCGTTCGAGCGTTCAGGCTGGGTGAAATTGTCGCGCGGCGGCGCCGAGATCGTCAATCTCGCGGCATTGCGTTCGCTCTGCGACGCACAGCGTGACTAAGTCGCGGACAGGCGCGCGCCAAGCGCGCATGTCGTCGCCAATGAGCGCAACCGTCAGCGCGAAACTTAATGCGCGCCAAGCGCAAAGGGGGGAGTGAAATGGCTCATATCGTCGTCATGGGCGCGGGGATCGGCGGCGTCGCCGCCGCGATCGAACTCCGCGAGGGACTAGGAAAGCAACATCAGGTTACGGTCATTTCAGAACTCGAGAATTTCCAGTTCACGCCGTCCAACCCGTGGCTCGCGGTGCAATGGCGCAAGCCGGAAGACCTCAAGGTGCCGCTCGCGCCGGTCTTCAAGAAGAAGAAGATCAATTTCATTCCCGTTGGCGCGAAGCGCGTTCTGCCCGACGAAAACCGTCTCGAACTGCAGAATGGCGAGAGCGTCGCCTACGACTATCTCGTTATCGCGACGGGCCCCAAGCTCGCTTTCGAGGAAGTGCCGGGGCTTGGACCACATGGCGGACACACGCATTCAGTTTGCACGTTGCAGCATGCCGAGACGGCGTCCAAGGCCTATGAGGATTTCTGCAAGGATCCCGGTCCGATCATCGTCGGCGCGGCGCCCGGCGTCTCCTGTTTTGGTCCGGCGTATGAATACGCCATGATCCTTTCCACCGATCTGCGTCGGCGCGGCATCCGCGACAAGGTGCCGATGACCTACATCACGTCCGAGCCCTATGTCGGCCATCTGGGTTTGGGCGGCGTCGGCGATACGAAGGGAATGCTCGAATCGGCGTTCCGCGATCGCGACATCAAATGGATCGTCAACGCCAAGACGACCGCCATCGAACCTGGCCTTCTCAAATGCGCCGAGCTCGACGACCAGGGACAGGTCAAGAAAGAGCACGAAGTGCCGTTCAAATTCGCCATGGTGATGCCCGCCTTCAAAGGCGTCGATGCGCTGATGGGCGTCGAGGGACTGGTCAATCCGCGCGGCTTCGTCATCATCGACAAGAACCAGCGCAATCCGAAATATCGCAATGTCTTCGGCGTCGGCGTCTGCGTTGCGATCCCCCCGGTCGAGGCGACGCCGGTGCCGACAGGCACGCCGAAGACCGGCTACATGATCGAGTCGATGGTGACGGCGACGGCGCATAATATCGCCGCGCTGATCGCTGGGCGCGATGCAAAAGAAGAAGGCACGTGGAATGCGGTTTGCTTGGCGGATTTCGGCGACAAGGGCGTCGCCTTCGTCGCAAAGCCGCAGATTCCGCCGCGTAACGTCAACTGGTCGAGCGAGGGGCGGTGGGTGCATCTCGCGAAGATCGCCTATGAGAAATACTTCCTGCGCAAGGTCCGCAAGGGACAGAGCGAGCCTGTCTATGAGCGGTACATCATGAAACTGCTCGGCATCGAACGGCTGCGCCGCGCACTGTCATAAGGCGGCGCCGCAGCCATGCAACGCTAGGGCATGCAACGCTAGGGGACGAGTCGATGCGCACAAGGCCATTAGGACGCGAGATCGCCATCGCGCTTGGGTTCAAACTGCTGGCGCTCGTTGCGCTTTACATCGCGTTCTTCGGCCCCGCGCATCGCATTAGGGTGACGCCGGCGCAGATGGCGGAAACGCTGTCCGCCACTGCGCCGCGCTGACATCGATCAGGAGTTCAAAATGTTCGAATTCGACGTCGTCACGCTCTCGCGCCTGCAGTTTGCGCTGACGGCGATGTATCACTTCCTGTTCGTGCCGCTGACTCTGGGCCTCGCGCTGCTGCTCGCGATCATGGAGAGCGTCTATGTGATGACCGGACGAAAAGTCTGGAAAGAGGCGACGCAGTTCTGGGGCACGCTGTTTGGCATCAACTTCGCCATGGGCGTCGCCACCGGCGTCACCATGGAATTTCAATTTGGCACCAACTGGGCCTATTACTCGCACTATGTGGGCGACATTTTCGGCGCGCCGCTCGCCATCGAAGGCCTGATGGCCTTCTTCCTTGAGGCGACCTTCGTCGGCCTGTTCTTCTTCGGCTGGAAACGCTTAAGCAAGGTCCAGCATCTCGTCGTCACCTGGCTGGTCGCGCTCGGCGCCAATTTCTCGGCGCTCTGGATTCTCGTCGCCAACGCCTGGATGCAAAACCCGGTCGGCGCCGCGTTCAATCCGCAGACGATGCGCATGGAGCTCACGTCCTTCTCCGAAGTGTTGTTCAATCCCGTGGCGCAATCGAAATTCGTGCACACGGTCAGCGCCGGCTATGTCACGGGCGCGATGTTTGTCATGTCGATCGCCGCCTATTTCATTTTGAACCGTCGTCATGTCGATATCGCTCGCCGCTCGCTGACGGTGGCGGCGAGCTTCGGTCTCGCCTCCGCGCTTTCGGTCGTCGTGCTCGGCGATGAGAGCGGCTATACGGCGGGCGAGAACCAGAAGATGAAGATCGCCGCGATCGAAGCGATGTGGGAGACGGAGACGCCGCCGGCGTCCTTTACGGTCTTCGGTTTTCCCGATCTCAAGAGTGAAACGACGAAAGACGAAATTCGCATACCCTATCTCCTGGGTCTGATTGCGACGCGCTCGCTCGATAAGCCGGTCGAAGGCGTGAAAGCGCTGGTCGCGCGCGCGGAGACGCGCATCCGCAATGGCATGGCCGGCTATCAGTGGCTTGCGAAAGAAGGCGGCCATCCCAACGCGGCGGTTCCGCCGGAACTCGAAGCCTCTATGCGCGACGTCGGCCATTCGCTGCTCGTCAAGCGCATTCGCCCAGACATCGAGAATGCGACCGACGCGCAGATACATGAAGCTGCGCTTACGACGATTCCCGACGTGCCGGTGCTGTTCTGGTCGTTCCGCATCATGGTGGCGCTGGGGTTCTATTTCATCGCGCTTTTCGCCGTCGCGTTCTATCTGTCGAGCAAGCGCCGCTGCGGGAAGCCGTGGTTCCTGCGCATGGTCATGTATAGCCTGCCGCTGCCCTGGGTCGCCGCCGAACTCGGCTGGATCGTCGCCGAATATGGCCGGCAACCGTGGATCATCGACGCGACGATGCCGACGTTCCTCGGCGTCTCCAACATCCCCGCGTCGAATGTCGCGGCGAGCCTCGCCGCCTTCGTGCTGTTCTACAGCGCGCTCGCTATCATCGATGTCGCGCTGATCGTCAAATATGTCCGCATCGGCCCACAGTCGGATGAGTCTCATCCCTCCGGCGCGCCCGTGCTTCCCGCGCCGGCGTCGGCGCAGAACCAATAGGAAAGGCGAAAGCGATGTTCGACTATATGACGCTTCGTCTCATCTGGTGGGCGCTGCTTGGCGTCCTGCTCGCGGGCTTCGCCGTCCTCGACGGTTTCGATATCGGCGTCGCCATGCTGCATCCCTTCATCGCCCGCAACGACGCGCAGCGGCGTGTGACGCTGAACGCAATCGGACCCGTCTGGGAGGGCAATCAAGTCTGGTTCATTCTCGGAGGCGGCGCCGTTTTCGCCGCTTGGCCGCCGCTCTATGCGGTGTCCTTCTCCGGCTTTTATCTCGCAATGCTGCTTGTCCTCATCGGCTTCATCCTGCGGCCGGTCGCCATCGTCTTTCGCGGCAAGAGGGAAGCGCGCGGCTGGCGCGAGACCTGGGACTGGCTGTTCTTCGTTTCGGGATTTGTCCCTGCGCTGATCTTCGGCGTCGCCTTCGGCAATCTTCTGCAGGGCGTTCCCTTTCATTTCGATCAGACGCTGCGCGCGACTTATGAGGGCGGCCTACTCGGCCTCCTCAATCCCTTCGGTCTGCTCTGCGGACTCGTCAGCGTGACGATGCTTGCAATGCAGGGCGCCGCCTGGCTCAGCGTCAAGAGCGAGGGCGATGTCGCCGTCCGCGCCCGCCGATATGGCGCGCTCGCCGCGATCCTGCTTGTTCTTCTCATTTCGGCCGCTGGATTGTGGACGATGCTCGGCGTCGAAGGTTATCGGATCGTCGGCGTCATCGACCACGCAGGGCCGTCCAATCCATTGTCGAAGACGGTGACGCGGGAGGCCGGCGCCTGGCTCGACAATTACCGCGCCTACCCCTGGATGATCGCTGCGCCCGCGCTGGCGTACACGGGCGCGCTTGTCGCCGCCCTCGCTTTCGCCTTGTCGACGAAAAGACTCGCGCTTCTCGCCAGCAGCCTGGCGGTTGCCGGCGTCGCGGCGATGGCGGGCTTCAGCATGTTCCCCTTCCTGCTGCCGTCATCGACTGACCCGAGCCAAAGCCTGACGGTTTGGGACGCGTCGTCGAGCAAAGGGACGCTCTCGCTCATGCTCATCGCGGTGATCGTCTTTCTGCCGATCGTCCTTGCCTACACCAGCTGGGTCTATTACGTGCTGCGCGGCGCAGTGACCGAGGCGGCGATCCGTCGCGGCGACGACTACTATTATTGAGCGGGAGAAAGCGTGCGATGTGGTATTTTTCATGGATATTGGGGCTTGGGCTCGCCTGCGCCTTTGCCATTCTCAACGCCATGTGGCTCGAACTCGACGACGACGACAGGCAGAAATAGCAGCCGCGCCTCAAGCGAGACTTAGTCGCTGTGCGATCTCATGCGAGGCGATAGCCTGACATTACGATCGCCGCGGGAGAAGGGAGATTAATCATGGTAGCCAATATCGGAAGGACCGATCGGATCATCCGCATCGTCGCCGGACTCCTCTTGCTCAGCCTGGTCTTCATCGGTCCGCAGTCGCTATGGGGACTCGTCGGGCTCATTCCACTGACGACGGCCTTCGTCAACTTTTGCCCCGCTTATAAGCTCCTGGGCATGGATACGCTCGGCAAGTAAGTGGGCAAGTAATTCGGCAAGCAACTTTGTAAGGAATTCCGTCTCGCGCACGGCCACGGCGTGAAGACGGAATGAGCAGTGCGGCCGACGCCGAAGCGTCGGTCCTGGTTCGATGCTGCGCGGCGAGGCGTTAAACCTTAGATGAACGAAACGGCGATCACCTTTCACGCCCGCGGCATGCACTGCCACGGCTGCGAGCATGTCATCGAAGCGGCGATCAGGAAGCTCGTCGGCGTGCGCAGGGTCTCTGCCAGCTATCCCACCGAGACGGTCGTCGTCGACTATGACGCCGATGCGACCAATTTCAGCGCGATTCGCAACAGCGTCGAGCAGAACGGCTATCGCGTCGTTCTGACCGAAGAGGCGCAGCGCCGGCGTTCGCCTTTCGTCAGACTGGCGATCATCGTCGCCGCCCTCGCCGCCCTCGCCGGTTTGATTCTCTTCGATACGCGCTGGATCAGCGCCGAGGGCGAGCCTGACATCGCTCAGCATATGAGTCTCGGACTCCTGTTTCTCTTGGGGCTCCTGACAGGCTTCCACTGCGTGGGCATGTGCGGCGCTTTTGTCGTGAGTTACGCCGCAGCCGATGCGCGGGCGGGACGCTCGTCCTTTGTCTCGCACCTCTCCTATGGCGCCGGAAAGACGCTGTCCTACACGGCGATCGGCGCCGCCTTCGGCTGGCTCGGCGCCTTCATCGCTTTCACGCCCGTGCTGCGCGGCGTCGCCGGAGTCGCGGCGGGCGCTTTCCTGCTCATCTTCGGGCTCAATATGCTCGGGCTGTTCGCGCCGCTGCGCCGCTTTCGGTTAGGACTGCCTCGGCCGCTACAGAACTGGGTCAATCGAGAGGCCGGCGGCGCGCGCCATCGACCGTTCGTGATCGGTCTTCTCAACGGTCTGATGATCGCCTGCGGACCGTTGCAGGCGATGTATGTGTTGGCGGCCGGGACCGGCAGCCCCGTTGAAGGCGCGAAGACGCTCTTCGTCTTCGGCCTTGGAACCTTGCCGGTGATGCTCGCCTTCGGCGCGCTGACGACAGTGCTCTCGGGCGCCGTGACGCATCGTCTGCTGACCGCGTCCGGCGTGATCGTCGTCGCGCTCGGCGCGGTGATGATCAATCGCGGATTGATCCTTACAGGCTCGGGCGCCGATCTCGCGTCGCTAGTGACGAGCTGGCGAAGCCCGGCGCCCGTTGAGCTCGCCCAGCCACAGCAGGATCCTGCCGCGCCGAAGACTCAAACCATCGAGATGGAGGCCAATGGCCTTGGCTTTGCGCCCGCCCGCTTCACGCTGCTGCGCGGCGTTCCGGTCAAATGGGTGATCAACGCGACGCAAGTGACGAACTGCAACCATCGTATCGTCGTGCCTTCCCTGAAGCTCGAATTCGATATCAAGCCGGGGCTGCAGACGATCGAATTCACGCCCGAAAAGACGGGGGTCATTCCCTGGAGTTGCTGGATGGGCATGATGCGCGGGGAGTTCGTCGTCGTCGACGCAAAGCCGGCCGCGCCATCTCTGCCATCCGCCCCCGCCTCGGCAGATCAGGGCGCGCCGCAAGCGACGCCACGCCCGCCGCCGTCGGCCGCCGCGCAGAAGACCTATACGGTACGACGCGGCGACACGCTGCGCGCGATCGCCAAGCGGCTCTATGGCGACGAAAAGCGCTGGCGCGACATCGCCGCCGCCAATCCGGCGCTGAATCGCAAGAAGCTGCGCCAAGGACAGATCATCAATTTGCCGCCGAACATCCAGCCGTGACGATTCGTCCCGCGCGCGGCGGCGCCTGGCGCGCTACGCTCGCCGTTGTCACATGAAGGGGAGGCCAGAATGGGAAGATTTCTCTTCGCCGCGGCATGCGGGCTCTCGTTGTTCGCCGCCGCCGCTATCGCAGGCGACGACACAGACGATCACAGCGGGCATATGAAGCAGATGAACATAGAGCATATGAAAATGTCGCCGAAGATGAGCGACACGCGCCAGGAGGTCGACCTTCCGGCGCCGATGCGCGCGCATATGCTCGCCAATATGCGCGGACATGCCGAGGCGGTCGCCGAGATCCTGGCGGCCTTGGGCAAGGGCGACGGCGCGGCGGCCGCAAAGGTTGCAAACGCGCATCTCAGCATGGCGTCGCCCGGCGCTGCGGCGTGCAAGCCGAACGCCAAGAGCGGCGAACTCGGCGATATGCCGGCGATGATGGCGCATCACATGCCCGACGAAATGCGCGCGCTTGGTCTGACGATGCATGAGCAGGCGAGCAAATTCGCGCAGGAGGCGGCCAAGATCGGGCCCGGCGGCGACATGCGTCCGGCGCTTGCCGAACTGTCGCAAGTCGTGCAAGCCTGCAACGCCTGCCACGCCACTTATCGTCTCGATTGACGCGCGCGGCGTTGGGAGCCGACGGTGCGCATCGCGACTTGGAACGTCAATTCTGTCAGGCAACGCCTCGCGCCGCTTCTCGCCTTTTTGCGCGAGGCCGCGCCGGACGCGCTGTGCCTGCAGGAAACGAAGTGCGAGGACCATGTTTTTCCGCGACTCGAAATCGAGGACGCGGGATATAACGTCGCGGTCCACGGGCAGAAGGGATTCAACGGCGTCGCGATCCTCTCCAAATCGCCGCTTCAGGACGTCACTCTCGGTCTGCCGGGCTTCGACGGCGAGGCGCAGTCGCGCTACATTGAAGCGGTCATCGCCGACGGCGCCGGCGGCGTCATGCGCGTCGCTTCGATCTATGCGCCGAACGGCAATCCGCCGCACACGCAGAAATATCTCTACAAGCTCGCCTTCATGGAGACGCTGACGCGCCATGCGGAGGCGCTGCTTGGCCTCGAAGAGCCGACGGTGCTCGCCGGCGACTACAATGTCATCCCGGAGGCGCGCGACGTCTATGAGGCGTCCGCGTGGCTCGGCGACGCATTATTCCTGCCGCAGACCCGCGCCGCCTATCAGCGCCTGGTCAATCTCGGCTACGTGGACGCGCTTCGGGCGACGTCGGATGAAGGCGGGCTCTACACGTTCTGGGATTATCAGGCCGGCGCCTGGCAGAAGAACAAGGGGCTTCGCATCGATCATCTTCTGCTCTCGCCGCAAGCTTCTGATCGGCTAGCGCGGGTGGAGATCGTCAAATCGATGCGGGCCGGCGAGAAACCTTCCGATCACGTCGCGATCTACGCCGATTTCGCCGCGTGATCGAGTAGCCCGAGCGCGCCGCCGCTGCGCCAGAGCACATAAAGCGCCACCGCGAAGATGACCGTCGCGAAGATGGCGCTGAGCGCGCCGCGCATCTTCGACAGATGTCGCGCCGCGGCGGCGCCGATCAGCCCGCCAAACGCGCCGCCGAGCACGAGCGTCCCGGCAAGCTCCCAGTCCACGAGGTCTGAAGAAGCGTAGTTCGCCGCAGTTGTCACCGCGAAGGCGGCGACGGCGACGAGCGACGAGCCGATGGCGTTCAGGATCGGCATGTCGGACGCAAACATCAGCCCCGGCACGATCAGGAAGCCGCCGCCGATGCCGAAGAAGCCCGACAGCGCGCCGGCCGTGGCGCCGGCGCCGACGAGCCGGGGGAAATTCTCGCGGTTGAGCCTGACTGCCGGATAGCCTAGCGCGCCCCGGCGCCGCAGCATCAGATAGGATACGACGACCATCAGCAGCGCGAACAGCGCCAGCAGCTTCTCGCCGTCGATGATCTTGCCGAGCGTCGATCCGCCGAATGCGCCAGCAACCCCGAACACTGCGAAGACAGAGGCGCAGCGCCATTTGATGGTCCGTGCGCGCGCATGATTGGCGAGACTCATCAGGGCGTTGACGGCGACGGCCGCGGCGCTCGAGCCGATCGCGATATGGGGATTGGGCACGCCGACAAGATAGACGAGAAGCGGCACGGCCAGCACCGAGCCGCCGCCGCCGACGAGCGCCAGCGTAAAGCCGACGAGACCGCCGGAAACCAGACCCAGCACGGCGTCCAGAGGAAGAGCCGTCAGCATGTCGCTCCTTCGCGCGTATAATATTAGCACTTGCTTATTTAGCTATAACGCATATATATCTGACGGCGCAAGCAGGAAAAGGCGAAAGCGCGAACGAAGAGAAGCGCTTGAGCGCTGCAAGAAGGAGAGATCGATGCCGCAGGCGCCGTCCGTCAGGGCCTTCTTTGACGAGCCCACCAACACGATCAGCTATATCGTCAGCGACCCCGCGACGAAGCGGGCGGCGATCGTCGATCCCGTGCTCGATTATGATCCGGCGAGCGGCGTCGCCGATTCGCATTCAATCGACGCCATCCTCGCCGAGGCGGCGCGGGAAGGATTAAAAATCGATTGGGTTCTCGAAACCCATGCGCACGCCGACCATCTTTCCGCCGCCCAAATCGTCAAAACGGCGACGGGCGCGAAGATCGGCATCGGCGAACACATCGACAAGGTCCAGAAGATCTTCAAGCCGGTGTTCGGGGCTGAGGACGTCAAGGCTGACGGCGGATGCTTCGACCACCTCTTCAAGGATGGCGAGCGGTTCAACATCGGCGAACTCGAGGGCGAAACGATCTACACGCCCGGCCACACGCCGGCCGACGTCGCCTATAAGATCGGCGACGCGGTGTTTGTCGGCGACACGCTGTTCATGCCCGACTATGGGACGGCGCGCGCGGATTTCCCCGGCGGCGACGCGCAAGCGCTCTACCGGTCGATCCGCCGCATTCTTTCCCTGCCCCCGCAGACCCGGCTCTTCATGTGTCATGACTACAAGGCGCCCGGTAGAGACGTCTACGCATGGGAGACGACGGTCGCCGAGCAGCGCGCCAAGAATGTGCAGATCAAGGACGGCGTCAGTGAAGAGGAATTTGTCGCCGGGCGACAGAAGCGGGACCAGGAGCTTGCCGCGCCGCGGCTGCTGCTCCCCTCAATTCAGGTGAACATTCGCGCCGGCAAGTTTCCGCCGCCGCGCGGCGATGGCGCACGCTTCTTGAGCATCCCGGTGAAGTTCAAAGGCGCTGCGGCCCAAGCCGGTTGAAATCTGAACGTCAGTTGCGTTCGCGCAGATAGCCCTCCAGCATGGTGACGGCCGCGCTACGGTCGGCGTCGCTGGCGGAATTCAGCGCTTCGGCATGCAAATCCGTGATCCATTGGTCGCGAGTGGCGCCGCCCGCAGCGTCGCGCGCCAGCGTCAGATACATCAATCCGCGCGCGCGTTCCGGCTCGCCGCTCGCCTCGCCGGTGAACATCATCCGGCCGAGCATCGCCTGCGCCTGCGGATGGCCCTTGCGCGCCGCGAGCTCCAGCCAATTCACGCCCTGGCGGACGTTCTTCTTCACGCCCGCTCCTTCGAGATACATGCGCGCCAGATTGTATTGCGCGTCGGCGTTGCGGAAATAGGTCGCCGCATAACGGAACAGATCGAACGCGCGATCGAGATCGGGCTTGATCTTTGCGCTTGGAACGCCGTCACGCAGGTAAACGCCCACGGCGACGAAGGCGCTCGCCGCCATCGATCGCTCGCGGGGATCGGGCTCGTCGTCGGCGTAGTGATCGACGATTTGCGCGAAATATTCGTATGCCTTGGCGTCGTCGCGAACGACGCCGTCGCCTTCGGCGTACATCCTGCCAAGCTTCCACTTCGCCAGCGGCTCACCGCCTTCCGCGGCATAGCGTAGCGCCGTCACCGAGGTCGCGGCGTCGCCGGCATGGTAGCTCTCGACTCCGGCGCGCAGCGCCTCGCGCGGATCCTTGAACATCGGCAGAGGTTGCGCCTCGGCCCTGGCGGCGGTGCGAGGCGCGTCAAGCGCCGGCGCCGGCGCGACGAAAGCCGTCACCAGCATGCCAAGGCTCGTCGCAAATAGGCAGATCGGCAACGCCGTGCGCCTCTTGCGCCTAAAGGCTGAAATCACGCCCGTATGAACGCTTCCGACCATAATGTTTCGACTTCCTTCAACCCAGAAGACGCCCGACGTCCTTTGAGGCCATACGCCAGCCGTCACCGCTAATCAGCGAGAGGGAAAGAAGGAACCTGCGGCCGAAAGGAAAATCTTTCGGCGCCTGTCTCCGCATCTCGAATGAGCTTGTGACCCGGTCACCTTAGCTCAGCTTTTGTGTCTGAAAAGGGGCTGCCATAGCGACAATCGTGGGCAAGATGCTAATCCGCCGTACTGTTGCAATCAGAACACATGTCTGTTGCAAAAATGCAGCAGCGGCTCGAGGCCACGCGTCGTCCTGACGCAAGCTCGCATGAGAGGCGCCGATACCCAGCGAGCCGCGCTTGTGCTTTCATGCGAAGCGAATCGACGGCTCCCGCTTAAGGAAAACCACATGCAGCTTCGACGCCTTACGCTCGCAATGGCTCTCGTCGGCGCAAGCGCCGCTTTCGCAAATTTGGCGCTCGCGGCGGGCGACGCTCAGCGCGGCGCGATCGTCGCGAAACGATGGTGCGCGACCTGCCATGTGGTGACGTCGGATCAGACCAGCGCCTCGGCCGACGCGCCGTCCTTCTTCGATATCTCCCAGCGCCGAACCGACAGGAAGAAGCTTGGCCATTTCCTGATGGATCCGCATCCGCCGATGCCCGACATGCATCTGTCGCGCAAGGAGATCGACGACATCGTCTCCTATATCCGCAGCCTCGACCCGCGCCCGCAGCCAGCGCCTGAACCTGACGGTAAGGACAAGGAGCTTCCCAAGAACGGGTAAGAGGCGGCCTCGCTTTACGCCGCGCGGCGTCCGCGCTAGAGCGGGCAAATGGCCTACATCGTCAAGGAAGCCTTCAAAACGCTGCAGGGCGAGGGCGTCAACGCGGGCCGCGCCGCCGTGTTTTGCCGTTTCGCCGGCTGCAATCTGTGGAGCGGGCGCGAGGAGGATCGCGCCGCCGCCCAATGCCAATTCTGCGATACGGACTTCGTCGGCTTCGAGGGCGAGGGCGGGGGAAAGTTCGCCGACGCCACAGCGCTTGCGGACCATTTGGCGACGCTGTGGGGAGAGGGCCGCGAACGACGCTTCACGGTGCTGACCGGCGGCGAGCCGATGCTGCAGATCGATGAGGCCTTGGTCGCGGCGCTGCATGGGCAAGGCTTCGAGATCGCCATCGAGACGAACGGCACGCTGCCCGTCATCTTCGGGATCGACTGGATCTGCGTGTCGCCCAAGGGCGGCGCGCCGCTGGCCCAGACAAGCGGCGCGGAATTGAAGCTGGTCTTCCCCCAGCAGGGAGTTGACCCGGCCGCTTATGAGCGGCTCGACTTCGCGCATTTTCTGCTGCAGCCCATGGACGGGCCGGATGTTTCGCGCAATACGGATGCCGCGGTCAGCTACTGCCTGGCGCATCCGCGCTGGCGTCTGTCTTTGCAAACCCACAAGGCGATCGGGGTGAAGTGACGGTGTCGAGTTTCGAGGTCTTTCGGGAGTTTTATTTCGAGGCGGCGCACGCGCTCTATGATCCGGAGGCGCCAGAGGGCGGCAAATACCGCAATCTGCATGGCCACTCCTTTCGTGTGCGCGTGACCCTGCGCGGCGCGCCCACCCTCGAAGAGCAATGGGTGATGGACCTCGGCAAGCTTGGCCGTAGGCTCGCGGAGCTGCGCGAACGCCTCGATCACTCGTTTCTCAACGACCTCGAAGGCCTCGGGAAGCCGACGCTCGAAAATCTCTGCGCCTACATCTGGCGCGACCTCTCGCCGACAGTGCCGGGTCTTGCCGAAGTTGGCGTCTTTCGCGACAGCTGTTTTGAAGGGTGTGTCTACCGCGGCGACTAGAGCAAGTTCCGAAAAAGTTGACAGACTTTTTCGATGAGAACCTGCTCCAATACTTTGATCTTGAGCGGTTCCTTATCGATCACATGATTTCATGTGACCGGGAAGCGCTCTAACGGCCAATCCCCCGCGCGCGGGCGAGGTTGCGGCCGAACTGCGGCGCATCGCCGCTATTGCGCAAGAGCGGCCCGGTCTCTACGGTTGAGCGCTCATTTTGTGCAAAACGCCCACCACAGCGGCGACGTCAACAGTCCGCAACCAATAAAGAGTGGGGAGCGAGGGAACCCTGAGGACATGGCGAACAACAAAGTCATTACCGCCGACGAGGCGATTGCGCTCATTCGCGACAATGACGTCGTAACCACCACCGGCTTCGTCCAGAGCTGCATTCCCGAGGCTCTGCACGCCGCATTGGAAAAGCGCTTCGTCGAGAGCCAGCATCCGCGCGACCTCACGCTGATCATGACCGCGGGCGCCGGCGACTCCAAGGGCCTGGGCACGGGGCGCTTTCATCACGAAGGATTGCTGCGCCGGGTCATCGCCGCCAATTTCGGCCGCATGCCGAAGGTCGCCCAGGCGGCGCAGGAGAATAAGATCTGCGGATACAATCTCCCGCAGGGCGTCATCTCGCAGCTCTACCGCGCCTGCGCCTCCGGCCAGCCGGGCCTCTTCTCCAAAGTCGGCCTTTATACCTATGTCGATCCGCGCTTTGGCGGCGGCAAGGTGAATGACCGCACCAAGGAGGACATGGTCAAATACCATAACATCATGGGTGAGGAGTGGCTGTTCTATATCGCCACCAAGATCGACGTCGCCTTCATTCGCGGCACCTCGGCCGACCCTTCCGGAAATATCTCGATGGAGCGCGAGGCGCTCGTGCTCGACAATCTCGCGCAGGCCATGGCCGCCCATAACAGTGGCGGGCTCGTCATCGCGCAGGTTGAGCGCATTGTCGAACAAGGTTCGATCAAGCCGAAAGACGTGCATATCCCGGGCATTCTCGTCTCGGCCGTGGTCGTCGCCGATCCGCCGGAAATGCATCGCATGAACTACGGCGTGATCCACGATCCGGCGCTTTCGGGCGAAGTCCGCGTGCCGGTCGAGAAGTTCGCCAAGATGCCGCTGGATGAGCGCAAGGTCATCGCGCGCCGCGCCAGTTTCGAGCTGCCGCCGAACGGCGTCGTCAATCTTGGCGTCGGCGCGCCGGAAGGCATCGCCGCCGTCGCCAACGAAGAAAAGATGACACCTTACATCACGCTGACGACGGAAGCCGGCGCGATCGGCGGGGTGCTCGCTTCCGGTTCGAGCTTCGGCGCCGCGACCAACGCCGACGCCATCATCCAGCAGAATCAGCAGTTCGACTTTTATGACGGCGGCGGTCTCGACATGACCTGTCTCGGCATGGCCGAGTGCGACCTGCAGGGCAACGTCAACACGTCGAAATTCGGCGGACGCCTCAACGGCTGCGGCGGCTTCATCAACATCAGCCAGAACGCCCGTCTCGTCGTCTACGCCGGCACCTTCACCAACGGCGGACTGCGCGTCGAAATCGCCGACGGCAAGGTGAACATTCTGCAGGAAGGCAGGAACAAGAAGTTCCTCAACGCCGTCGAACAGATCACCTTCTCCGGCAAATTCGCGCAAAAGCGCAAGCAACCGGTCTATTACGTGACCGAGCGCTGCGTGTTCAAACTCGTCGACAAGGGGCTTGAACTGATCGAGGTCGCGCCGGGGATCGATATCGACAAAGACATCCTGGCGCATATGGACTTCAAGCCCATCATCGAACACGCTGAAGAGATGGATAAGCGCATCTTCATCGATGAGCCGATGGGACTGCTCGCCGACCTGATCAATCTCAACATGTCCGATCGCGTCACTTACGACGCGGACCGCAACATCCTTTTCGTCAATCTCGAAGGCTGGCACGCGCGAACCAAGAAGGACATCGACGATCTGCGCAAGACGCTGATCGAGGCGTCTGACAAGGTGGGCAAGCGCGTCAACTCGGTCGTCAATCACGATGGCTGGAAGATCAATGAGGCGCTCTACGACGCTTACGCCGAAATGATCGACTATATGAGCCAGCGCTATTATCTGACCACGACCCGCTATGCGACGAGCGCCTTCGCGCGGCTCAAAATGAAAGAGGCGCTCTCCAAACGCGGTCTGCAGCCGCATGTCTTCGAGCGGCGCGAGGCGGCGGAGACCTTCCTGGAGGTCGTCAGCAAGGAAGAAGAGAAGGCGCCGGCATAGCCGGACCAGCCGCTGGTTCCTAGCCTCGAAAGGCGAAGGGCCGAACGTCGCGTTCGGCTTTCGCTCGAAGCCCTGACTTTTAGCTGATGGAAAATAAAACAGGCCCCGTGGCGCAGAGCGCACGGGGCCATTTGCTTCTCTTGGAAGCTAGTCTGGATTGTCCAGTCTGTGAGCGGGCGCCCGATGCTTGGCCTTTGCCTTCGGCCGCCCGGAAAGTCGTCGATTATCTCGGAGGATGGACGGATCAGGCAGCTGCTCCTGATCGCCCAGTGACCGGAACCAAACGCCGGTCAAATAGTCTGACCCGGTGGCGTCATGCTCCTCTCGCAACGTTGTTGCTCGGTTCGGCCCACCAACAGGGGGTGTCTGAGCCTATCCTGGATCGCGTTCGCATCGAGGTCCCGCCCGAGCGAGCCTGCCGACCATGCTGTCGGATCGACAGGTGCGATGTAACGAAAAGATGAACCCGGTTTGGGATTCGGTCAAGAGCATTCCGCCGTCAAAAAACCCCGACCATGGTTGCGCCCGGTCAATTTGACGTATATAGATATCTTTATGTCTAACGGAGCGCTCATGAAGTCCGTCGCCAAATTGGCCCTCGACCCGACGCTTGCGGCGCTGAACGCCGCCGGAGAGGAGACGCGCCTACGTCTTCTAGCGTTGCTCGCCCAGTCGGAGCTGACGGTCAGCGAGGTCGTGGCGATCCTGGGCCAGTCTCAGCCGCGCGTCTCGCGCCATCTCAAGCTCCTTGTCGAGGCTGGCCTGATCGAGCGCCGCCGCGAAGGAGCCTGGGCGTTCTTCCGGCTGTCGCCGGCGGGGCCAGCCGGCGCCCTCGCGCGCGCCATCGTCGGTTGGCTCGAGGCTGACGACGCCCTTCTCGCCGGCGATCGCGCGAGACTCGCCCAAGTGCGTCACGCGCGCGCCGAGAACGCCGCCCGCTATTTCGCTGCGCATGCCGAGGAATGGGATCGCATCCGCGCGTTGCACGTTTCCGAGGAGCGCGTCGAAGACGCGATGCGTCAGGTCGTCGGCGACAGACCAGTGCGCAACCTGCTCGATCTTGGGGCCGGCGCCGGCCGGATGCTCGAGCTGTTCGCGCCGCAGGCGGAACGCGCCGTCGGCGTCGATCTTTCTTCCGCCATGCTCGGCGTCGCGCGCGGCCGTCTCGAAGAGACCGGCTTCGACAATGTCCAGCTGCGCCAGGGCGACATCTATGCGCTGCCGATCGAGCGCAACTCCATCGACCTCGCGATCATGCATCAAGTTCTGCATTTTCTCGACGATCCGGGCCGCGCCTTGCGCGAGGCGGCGCGGGTCCTCGCCCCTGGCGGCCGTCTGCTTGTCGTCGACTTCGCCCCGCATCAGGAAGAGGCGCTGCGCGACAAGCACGCGCACCGCCGTCTTGGTTTTTCAGACGCCGAAATCACCGGGCTGTTGACGCAGGCGGGGCTTGACGTCGTTCAGCGCCGCGAACTGGCGCCCGACGCGAACGAAGGCGCCAAGCTCACCGTGTCCTTGTGGCTGGCGCGCGATCCGCGCGTCATCGCCGATCCCATTCCCGCAGCATCTTATGAGACAGCCTGATGTTTAACGCTCTTCATCCCACGGCCTCGCCAAATCAGTTTGCGATCTCCTATGAATTCTTCCCGCCCAAGACGCCGGAGATGGAGACGCAACTCTGGCAGACGATCAATCGCCTGGCGGCGCTCAAACCGCATTTTGTTTCCGTCACCTATGGGGCCGGCGGCACCACCCGCGAGCGCACCCATTCGATCGTCGCGCGCATTGTGCGCGAGACTGAAATGAAGCCAGCCGCGCATCTCACTTGCGTTTCCGCCGCGTGCGAAGACATCGACGCGATCCTGCGCGACTATTGGGACGCCGGCGTTCGCCATATCGTGGCGCTGCGCGGCGATCCGCCGACCGGTGTCGGCTCGCATTTTGAGGCGCATCCGAAAGGCTACGCCAATTCGACCGATCTCGTGAGCGGCATTCGCCGGATCGGCGATTTTGAGATTTCAGTGTCGACCTATCCCGAAGGCCATCCGGAAAGCGCCTCCATCGAACAGGATCTCGACGCGCTTCAGGCGAAGGTCGACGCCGGCGCGACGCGCGCCATCACGCAGTTCTTCTTCGACAATGACGTCTACTTCAAGTTTCTCGACAAGGCGCGGGGGCGCGGAATCACCATTCCGATCGTGCCGGGCATCATGCCGATCCGCAATTTCAAGCAGGTCGCCGGCTTCGCGCAAAAGGCCGGCGCGAGCGTGCCGCGCTGGCTCGCCGAGCGCTTCGACGGATTGGACGAAGACCCGGAGACGCGCGCGCTCATCGCCGCGACGACCGCCGTCGAACAGGTGATGAGTCTGGCGCGCGCCGGCGTCAATGAATTCCACTTCTACACAAATAATCGCGCCGACCTCGTTTTCGCCATTTGCCATTTGCTCGGCGTTCGTCCTCTTCGCGAAAAGGCTCTTGCATGACCTTCGAGACATCTCACGGCCCGAATATTTTGAAGGCTCTTGACGAGGCGGCCTCGCGCCGGATTCTCATTCTCGACGGCGCGATGGGCACGATGATCCAGCGCCACAAATTTGAGGAGACCGATTTCCGCGGCGCGCGCTTCACAGATCACGCCAAGGATCTGCGCGGCAACAACGACCTGCTGACGCTGACGCAACCCGACGCGATCAAGGCGATCCATGTCGCCTATCTCGAAGCCGGCGCCGACATCATCGAGACCAACACGTTTTCGTCGACGACCATCGCTCAGGCCGATTACGGGCTTGAGCATCTCGCGTTCGAACTCAATTGCGAGGGCGCCCGGCTGGCGCGCGCGGCCGCCGACGAAGTCGCGGCGAAGACCGGCGTGCGCCGTTTCGTGGCGGGTTCGCTCGGCCCGACCAATCGCACCGCGTCGATCTCGCCCGACGTATCCAATCCGGGCTTTCGCGCCGTCACCTTCGACGAACTGCGCGCCGCCTATAAGGAAGCCGCGCTCGGCCTCATCGAAGGCGGCGCCGACATTCTGCTCGTCGAAACCGTCTTCGATACGCTCAACGCCAAGGCGGCGCTCTATGCGCTCGAGGACGCGTTCGACGAGGTCGGAACCCGCTTTCCGATCATGATTTCCGGCACCATCACCGATCTCTCGGGCCGGACGCTGTCCGGTCAGACGGCGGTCGCCTTCTGGAATTCGCTCGCCCACGCCAAGCCGTTTTCGATCGGCTTCAACTGCGCGCTCGGCGCCCGCGAGATGCGTCAGCATATCGCCGAGATCGGCCGCATCGCCGATACGCGCGTCTGCGCCTTCCCCAACGCCGGCCTGCCGAACGAGTTTGGGCTTTATGACGAAAGCCCTGAATATATGGCGGAGCTCGTCGGCGAATTCGCGACCGCCGGTCTTGTCAATGTGCTTGGCGGCTGCTGCGGCACGACGCCGGACCATATCGCCGCGATCGCCGGCGCCGTGAAAGGCGTCGCCCCGCGCGCGATACCGACCATCGAGCCGATGCTGCGTCTTTCTGGATTGGAGCCCTTCACGCTGACCAAGGACATTCCCTTCGTCAACGTCGGCGAGCGCACCAATGTCACCGGTTCGGCGAAGTTCCGCAAGCTCATCACCAATGGCGATTATGCCGCGGCGCTCGACGTTGCGCGCGATCAGGTGGCGAACGGCGCCCAGGTCATCGACATCAATATGGACGAAGGCCTGCTCGATTCCGAACGCGCCATGGTCGAATTCCTCAACCTCGTCGCCGCCGAACCCGACATCGCCCGCGTGCCGGTGATGGTCGATTCCTCCAAATTCGCGGTGATTGAAGCCGGCCTCAAATGTCTGCAGGGCAAGGGCGTCGTTAATTCGATCTCGATGAAGGAAGGCGAAGAGAAATTCATCGCCGACGCGCAAAAGGTGCGTCGCTATGGCGCCGCCGTCGTCGTCATGGCCTTCGATGAAAAGGGCCAGGCCGACACGCTCAAACGCAAGACCGAGATTTGCACGCGGGCATATAAGATCTTGACCGAGATCGTCGGCTTTCCGCCCCAGGACATCATCTTCGATCCCAATATTTTCGCCGTCGCGACCGGCATTGAAGAGCATGAGAATTACGGCGTCGATTTCATCGAAGCCACGCGCGTCATCAAACGCGATCTGCCGCATGTGCATGTGTCGGGCGGCGTGTCGAACCTGTCCTTCTCGTTCCGCGGCAATGAACCCGTGCGCGAGGCGATGCATTCGGTGTTCCTCTATCACGCCATTCAGGCGGGGATGGACATGGGCATCGTCAACGCCGGCCAGCTTGCGGTCTATGGCGAGATCGATCCCGAGCTGCGCGAGCTTTGCGAAGACGTCGTCTTGAATCGCCGCAAGGAGTCGACCGAGCGCCTCGTCGAACTGGCTGAAAAGTTCAAGGGCGCGGCCGGAAAAACCCAGGAAAAAGACGCCGCCTGGCGCGACAACACCGTCGAGAAGCGTCTCGAATATGCGCTGGTCAACGGCGTCACCGATTACGTCGAAGCGGATGTGGAAGAGGCGCGTCAGCGCTCCACGCGCCCGCTGGACGTGATCGAAGGCCCGCTGATGACCGGCATGAATGTCGTCGGCGATCTCTTCGGCGCGGGCAAGATGTTCCTGCCGCAGGTCGTCAAATCGGCGCGCGTGATGAAACAGGCGGTCGCCTATCTCATGCCCTTCATGGAGGCCGACAAGAGCGAGCGCTCCACCGCCGGCAAAATCCTGCTGGCGACGGTGAAGGGCGACGTTCACGACATCGGCAAGAATATCGTCGGCGTCGTGCTCGGCTGCAACAACTTCGAGGTGATCGACCTTGGCGTCATGACGCCCTGCGCGAAGATTCTCGAAGTCGCCAAGAAGGAAAAGGTCGATCTCATCGGTCTTTCCGGCCTCATCACGCCGTCGCTCGATGAGATGTGCTTCGTCGCCTCGGAGCTTGAGCGCGAAGGTCTCAACACGCCGCTCCTCATCGGCGGCGCGACGACGAGCCGTGTGCATACGGCGGTGAAGATCAGTCCCAATTATCGACGCGGCCAGGCGGTCTATGTCACCGACGCAAGCCGCGCCGTCGGCGTCGCGCAGGCGCTCGTCTCCGACAAGACGCGCCCCGATTATGTGGCGCAGACCCGCCTTGAGTATGAGCGCCTCGCGGAAGCGCATGCCCGCGCCCAGGCCGACAAGCTGCGGGTGCCGCTCGCGCAGGCGCGCGCCAACGCCTATAAAATCGACTGGGCCGCCTATCAACCGCCGAAGCCCTCCTTCAGCGGCGCGCGCGCCTTCGCCAGCTACGACGTCGGCGAGCTCGTTCCCTACATCGACTGGACGCCGTTCTTCCAGACCTGGGAATTCAAGGGGCGCTATCCGGCGCTGCTTGACGATCCCGAGCGCGGCGAGGCGGCGCGCACGCTGTACGACGACGCCCGCGCCATGCTGAAGCGGATTGTCGAGGAGCGCTGGTTCACGCCCAAAGCCGTCATCGGCTTTTGGCCGGCGAACGCCATCGGCGATGACATCGCGCTCTACAATGGCGAGTCGCGCAATGAGCGGATCGCGACGCTGCACATGTTACGCCAGCAATTGCCCAAACGCGACGGCAAGGCCAATCTCGCGCTCGCCGACTTCGTCGCGCCTAAGGACAGCGGCAAGGCGGATTATGTCGGCACCTTCGTCGTCACCGCCGGCGCGGAAGAAGAAAAAATCGCCGCCCGCTACGCCCGCGCCAATGACGACTATGGTTCGATCATGGTCAAGGCGCTCGCCGACCGCATCGCAGAAGCCTTCGCCGAGCGCATGCATGAGCGCGTGCGCAAAGAGTTTTGGGGCTATGCACGGGAAGAGAATTTCGCGCCCGAAGCGCTGACGACCGAACCCTACGCCGGCATTCGTCCGGCGCCCGGCTATCCGGCGCAGCCCGATCACACCGAAAAAGCGACGATCTTCGATCTGCTCAACGTCGAAAGGCGCACCGGCGTGAAGCTGACCGAAAGTTACGCCATGACGCCGGCCGCTTCCGTCAGCGGGCTCTATCTGGCGCATCCGAGCGCGCATTATTTCGGCGTCGCCAAGATCGAGCGCGATCAGGTCGAAGATTACGCCCGCCGCAAGGGCATGGAGGCGCGCGAGGTCGAACGCTGGCTCGCGCCCATTCTCAACTACGCGCCCGTCGCCGCGCAAGCGGCGGAGTGATATCGAATCGACTGCCCTGTCGTTCCCGGCGGACCACAGGTCCGACCGGGAATCCAGAGCCAATTCAAGAATGTTGGTCTTGCTCTGGATTCACGATCACGCCGTTGCGCGCGTCGGGAAGGACAGCGGAGTTGATCAGCGGATTTGGTCATGACGGGCGCTTCGGGCGATGCCTACGATCTCGCCCGCTTCGTCGCGGCGCAGGATCCGATCTATGCGGCCGCGACGGCGGAGCTCGCCGCCGGCCGCAAGCGCAGCCACTGGATGTGGTTCGTTTTTCCGCAGCTCGAAGGGCTCGGCGCAAGCGCCATGGCGCAGCGCTACGCCATCCATTCGCTCGCCGAGGCGCTGGCCTATCTCGATCATCCCTTATTGTGCGCGCGGCTGAAGGAATGCGTCGGACTCGTCAACAAGATCGAGGGACGCAGCGCGCATGAGATCTTGGGCTCTCCCGATGATTTGAAGTTTCATTCGTCGATGACCTTGTTTGCGGCGGCGGCGCCGCAAGAGCCGCTTTTCGGCGAGGCTCTGCACAAATATTTCGCCGACCGCCGCGATCCCTTGACCCTCGCGAAATTATAAGTTTCGTTGAATTCGACGTGCCGAGAATCGGCGCTATTCGGGGTCATAATGTCGATCATCAACATCGCCGACAGCCGCCAGACATTGAAGCTGTTTCCCTGGGCGCTCGTGTTCGCCCTCGTGCTGTTCTCGCTTTACACGCTCGCGGTCTCGCGCGGCGAGAACGTCAACGCCATGTGGCTCGTCACGGCGGCGATCGGAACTTACGCCATTGGCTATCGCTTCTATTCGCGCTTCATCGCCGAGCGGGTGCTGGGGCTCGATGCGCGCCGTCGCACCCCCGCGCTTCGCCGCAATGACGGTCTCGACTATGTGCCGACCGACAAATGGGTGCTGTTTGGCCACCATTTCGCGGCCATCGCCGGCGCAGGACCGCTCGTCGGTCCCGTGCTCGCGGCGCAGATGGGCTATCTACCGGGAACATTGTGGCTCTTAACCGGCGTCATCTTCGCCGGCGCCGTGCAGGATTTTCTCGTCCTGTTCATCTCGACGCGCCGCGACGGGCGTTCGCTCGGCGATCTCATCAAGACCGAGATGGGCCGCGTGCCGGGCGTCATCGCCATGGTCGGCATTCTCACCATCATGATCATTCTGCTGGCGGTGCTGGCGCTCGTCGTCGTCAAGGCGCTCGCGGACAGTCCCTGGGGCGCGTTCACCGTTTTCGCGACGCTGCCGATCGCCGTCTTCATGGGCGTCTATGGTCGCTATCTGCGGCCCGGGCGCATCGGCGAAATGTCGGCGATCGGCTTCGTTCTGCTGCTCTTGAGCATCGCCTTCGGCCGCACCGTGTCGGAGAGCGCGCTCCTTGCGCCGCTCTTTTCCTTCAAGGCCGAGACCCTCGCCTTCATGCTGATCGGCTATGGCTTCGTCGCCTCCGTCTTGCCGGTGTGGCTGTTGCTCGCGCCGCGCGACTATCTGTCGACCTTCCTGAAGGTCGGCACAATCATGTCGCTCGCGGTCGGCATTTTCATCGTCTGGCCCGATCTCCAGATGCCAGCGGTCAGCCGCTTCATCGACGGCACGGGTCCGGTCTTCGCCGGCAGCGTCTTCCCGTTCCTGTTCATCACCATCGCCTGCGGCGCGGTGTCGGGCTTTCATGCGCTCGTGTCGTCGGGCACGACGCCGAAGATGATCGCCGACGAGACGCAGACGCGCTTCATTGGCTATGGCGCGATGCTGATGGAATCCTTCGTCGCGGTCATGGCGCTCATCGCCGCAAGCGTGCTGGAGCCCGGCGTCTATTTCGCCATGAACAGCGCCCCGGCGTTGATCGGCGCGACGCCCGATTCCGCCGCGGCGGCGATCTCTTCATGGGGCTTCGCGGTCACCCCGGAGACGTTTTCGGGCGTCGCCGCCGAAGTCGGCGAGAAGACCATATTGTCGCGCACCGGCGGCGCGCCGACGCTCGCCGTCGGCATGGCGCATATCCTCTCCTCCGCCATCGGCGGCTCGGCGGCGAAAGCCTTCTGGTATCATTTCGCCATTCTCTTCGAGGCGCTGTTCATCCTGACCACGATCGACGCCGGCACGCGCGTCGCGCGCTTCATGATCCAGGATCTCTTCGGCGCCTTCTTCCCGGCCTTCGGCAATACGCGCGCCTGGGCGCCGAACCTCGCCGCCACCGCCATCGCCGTGAGCGGCTGGGGCTATTTCCTCTATCAGGGCGTGATCGATCCGCTGGGCGGCATCAACACGCTGTGGCCGCTGTTCGGCATCGCCAATCAGATGCTCGCGGCGATCGCGCTGACGCTGTGCGTCGTCGTGCTCTATCGGATGAAGCGCGAGCGTTACGCCATTGTCGCCATCGCGCCGACGGCGTGGCTCTATATCTGCACGCTGACCGCGGCCTTCGAGAAAATCTTCCACGACGATCCGCGCATCGGCTTTCTGGCGCACGCCAGAAAATTCGCAGCGGCCGCCGATAAGGATCAGCTGCTGGCGCCGGCGAAGACTCTCGCAGAGATGCAGCGCGTCATCTTCAACGACTATGTCGACGCCACGCTTTGCGCGATTTACGTGACGCTGGTTCTGGCGATGCTCGGCTTCGCCATCCGAGCCATTCGCGCCGCGCGCGCCGCGCAACATGTCACCACGCGGGAGACCGAGGATGAATTGCACGATCTGCAGCCTGCCGGGGCTTGATCTCAATCGTCTCGCGCGCAAGCTGCGCGACGGCGCGAAGCTGATGGTCGGGCAGGGCGATTACGACGCCTATGTCGCGCATCTTCGCGCGCGGCACGAAGACGCGCCGATCATGACGCGCGACGAATTTTTCCGCTCGCGGGAGAATGCGCGTTTTGGCGCGGGCGGCGAGCGCGCGTTTCGCTGCTGTTGAAATTCGTCGCGAGCCGATTCACGCCGCCGCGTCGTCGCACAACAAATCAGCGACGAGGCGGATATCCTCCGGCGTAAAGGGTTTCTCGATGATTGGACAGCCCGAACGCGCGATGAAGCGATCTGCGCCGGGACCCAAAACGTCGCCGGTGACAAAGGCGATGCGGTTGGTCATCTGCGGATGTTCGACGCTGAGCCAGTCGTAGAAAGCCGGGCCGTCGCCGTTGGGCATACGAATGTCGCAGAGAATGAGGTCCGCCGGCCGCGCGGCGATCGCTTGTTTCGCGTGGTCGCCGCTCGTCGCGATCTCGCAGTCGAAGCCGAGCCGTCGCAAAATTTCGCCGAGCAGGCCTGCGATTTCGACTTCGTCGTCGATGATTAAGGCACGCCTCTGCTTGATCGGTCGCTGCGTCGCCGCCGCCGCATGTTCGTCAACGGCGGCGCTTTCGATGCCCACCTCGATCGGCAGCCTGATCGCGAAAACAGCGCCCGCGCCCGGCTGCGGCGGCTCCAGAGTGAGCGAGCCTGCGTGCGACTCGATGAGACCGCGCGAAACGGCGAGTCCGATTCCGGTTCCCACTCCCTGCGGCTTCGTCGTGAAGAAAGGATCGAAAATGCGGTTGCGGATAGCGTCTGGAACGCCCGGCCCATTGTCGGAAATGTGGAGATCGAGCGTCTGGGCCGCTTGATCGGCGCGCGCGACGATCGAAATCCGCCGGGGCGCCGGCTGCGCTTCGAGCGCCTGCTTGGCGTTCACCACAAGATTGAGCAGCACCTGATGCAACTGGTCGCTGTCGGCCAAGAGCGGCGGCAGGTCCGCTGGAACGTCTTTGGTCACCTCGATGCCGGCTGTCCGCAGCCCATACGAAAGGAGTTCGAGCACCCGGTCGACGAGATCGGGAATCTCCACCCTTCCGCGTTCTGCCTCGCGCTGACGGGCCATGGCCAGGAAAACCTTGACGATTCGCGCGCAGCGGTTGGCGGCTGTCTCGATTTTCACGCCGCGTTCCGCAAATTCCTCAAAATGCTTGTCGAAACTCGCGTGCGACTGAGCCGCCTCGCGCAGCATGAGCGCCTGTCCGATGACGATGGAGAGCGGATTGTTGAGTTCATGCGCCACTCCGGCGAGGAGCGACCCAAGGGCTGCGAGCTTTTCGTTTTGGTAGAGCGCTTCTCTTTGGCCTTCGATTTGCGCCTGCGCTTCTCGCGCCGGACGCAGGTCGCGAAGATGCGCAGTGAAGAGCGCGCTTGGGCCCGAGCCAACCGCCGTGATCGCCAATTCGACGGGAATGCGCGAACCGTCGGCGCGCATCGCCTCCAATTCGACGCGCCGCCCGATAACGGAGGCCGGCCCGCCCGCTCGGAAGCGCTCAAGCCCGCTGTTGTGATGATCGCGCATTTCCACGGGGACGATCAGTTCGGCGACAGTCTTGCCGATCGCGTGCTCGCGCGAATAGCCGAATGTCGCCGAAGCCGCGGGGTTGAACTCGACGACACGGCCTTGCGCGTCGATGACGACGATACAATCGAGAGCGGAGTCGACCACCGCCGCATGAATCGCCTCCCGCGTCCTGTGCGATTCCAGTAGTTCCAGCCGATCGCTTTCGCACTGCTGTTCGGCGTCGGCCAGCGGGCGCGCGACGCAGACGACGCCCTGCATGACCCCGCCCGGCGTGAACGGCCTGAGCTCCTCTTCGATCCAACCGGGGGCGCCGTCCGCGTCGTCAACGAAACGGCGCAGGCGTTGCGGCGCGTTCGCCGAAAGATTTTGCATCGCTGCTTTGTAAAGACTGGCCGCTTGGGCGCCCAAAACGTCGTCGACGAACTTGCCGACGACGCGATCCTCTGTCGCTCCGAGCGCCAGGAGAAACGCGCGATTGACGTAGCGATAGCGTAGCTCCACGTCGAGAAAGGCGGCGCGGCCAGGCATCGCGTCGAACAACGCCTGCAGCAGCGCGCCGCCGGTCCCCGGCGCTTGCGTCGCCCCTTGCTGGATATTCATTTGAGGCGCTTTCTCAATTTGATGCGCGCTCAGTAAGCGCCGCGCTGGAGATCTCGTGCAGCCACAACTGCGCCGGCTCGGCGATGTTTTTGAGCGCGTGCCGTCGCGCCACGAAGTCCTTGCGTATATTCCCGCGCGTCATCGCGTGCGCCACATCCGAAATCATCACCGAACCGGCCGGCGCGGCTTCCTGTATTCGTGCGGCGAGCGCCACGACTTCGCCGAAGCGGTCTCCGTTTCGAACGATCACGTCGCCAACCGCCACGCCAATGCGCAACTGCAGCGTTTGCGCGTGCCCATGCGCCGTCGCATAAGCGCGCGTTTCCGTCTGGCATTCGACGGCCCATTCGATCGCGTTGTGCACGCTGGCGAAATCGATCAGCGCGCCGTCGCCGAGCATCTTGAATAAACTTCCCGAGCGGCGAGGAAGCGATTGCGTGACGACGTCGCGAAAGAACCGGTCGATGAGCGCCAATCCGTTATGTTCGTCGTGATGGATCAAGCGCGTGTAGCCGACGACGTCGATCGACGCGATGGCCGCCAGCCTTTTGCCGGCGAGGGCGGCGCGCGTCATCTTTCTGCGCCGCATCAGGCCACGGATACGCGCCAGCATTTCGCGCATGTGATACGGCTTGGTGACATAGTCGTCGGCGCCCGATTCGAGCCCAACGATCCGGTCGATCGCGGAATTGACCGCTGTTGCGAAGATGATGCCCGTCGAGCCGCGCGCATTCAGCCATCTTGCAAGCGACAGCCCGTCTTCGCCCGGCATGTTGATGTCGAGAATGGCGAGATCGATCGCCTCGAATTCCACCATGGCGCGGAATTCCGCGGCGTTCGGCGCCGCGAGAACGCGATAGCCGTTCGTCGACAGGAATTCGGCGAGCAGCTCACGCAAGTCCTGTTCGTCTTCGGCAATGGCGACGGTCTCGAGCATCGGCCGATCGGTTTCATCAAGAGAAAGCTTTGATTTGCGCAATATAGATTGCGCGTATCGCCGCCGCAAAATGTGCGGCTCCGCACCGCATCGGTTGATCTCGCGCCAGCTTCGTTTACTCTCAATCTCATGCGCGCCGCCTTTCCGGAAAATGCCAACGCCCTCAGGGCTTTGCTCGACTGGTACGTTCAAAGCGGCGTCGATCTCGCGCTCGACGAGGCGCCGCACGACCGCTATGCGGACAGCGCGCGCGCGCGCACGGCGTCGCTGACCGAGCTAGCCGAATCGACGGCGATGCTTCGAACCTTGCCGCAGCCGACGGCCGTCGAACGCCCGCCCCGCGCCATGCCGACGATCGCCGCGCCTGATGAAGCCATTCGCGCCGCGGAGCAGGAGGCCTCCAGCGCGGGCGATCTTGACGAGCTCGCCGCGCGTCTGGCCGATTTTCCGCATGCGCCGTTTCGCGACATGGCGCAGCATTTTCTGTTCGGCGCCGGCGCGCCCGGAGCGCGACTCATGGCGTTCGACGCCGCGCCGGGCGTGACGGAAGAAACAAGCGGCGAGGCGTTCAGCGGGCTCTCGGCGAGGCTCCTCGACAATATGCTGGCGGCGATCGGGTTTGATCGCTCCGGCGCTGCTCTCGCCTATGTTTCGCCCTGGCGCCCGCCTGGCGATCGCGCGCTGTCCCCGCATGAAGCGGCGATCTTCGCGCCCTTCGCACGCCGCCGGGTCGAATTGGCGCGGCCGGACGTTCTGCTGATTTTTGGCGAAGCGCCGGCGCGGATCATGCTGACAACGAACGAGCCGGTGGGAAAGCTGCGCGGCAAGGCGTTTGAAGCGCGCTGCGGCGCGCATGTCGCGCGCGCCTTCGTCTTTTCCAGTCTCGAGGCGATGCTCAAAAGCGCGGCGCTGAAGCCCGCCGCCTGGCGCGATTTGCGACGGGCCGCGGAGGCGCTGGAACAAGAGCAATGCTGATTGGTGGTCTCGCCCCCTCCCTGTCCCTCCCCCGCTCCGCGGGAGAGGGGACCCTAACGATCCGCATTGCGCGAACAGGATCGCGCAGTACGAAATCGGGATGAAGGCGCAGTCTGCTCCCTCTCCCGCGAAGCGGGGGAGGGTTGGGGTGGGGGCGTAGCCTACTCCGCCGCTTCGCCCTTCGCGCCGCCGCCAAAGCGGCGCACGATGTAATCATCGACGATGCGGGTGAATTCCTCGGCGATGCCTTCGCCGCGCAAAGTCATCGCCTTCTTGCCATCGATGAAGACCGGCGCGGACGGAGTCTCCCCCGTTCCGGGCAGCGAAATGCCGATGTCGGCGTGTTTCGACTCGCCGGGACCGTTCACGATACAGCCCATCACCGCCACATTGAGCGTCTCGACGCCCGGATATTGCGCGCGCCAGGCCGCCATCCGCTCGCGGATATGCGCCTGGATGTCGCGCGCGAGTTCCTGAAACACCGTCGAGGTGGTGCGCCCGCAGCCCGGGCAGGCCGCGACGAGCGGCACGAAGGTGCGAAAGCCCATGGTCTGCAGAATTTCCTGGGCGACGCGCACTTCGAGCGCGCGGTCGCCGCCGGGCTCGGGCGTCAGCGACACGCGGATCGTATCGCCGATGCCGTCCTGCAGCAGCACGCCGAGCGCGGCCGAGGAGGCGACGACGCCTTTCGAGCCCATGCCGGCCTCGGTGAGGCCGAGATGCAACGCATAGTCGCTGCGCTGCGCGAGCATCCGGTAGCAGGCGATGAGATCCTGCACCGCCGAGACCTTCGCCGAAATGACGATGCGGTCCTTCGCGAGGCCGATCTCCTCGGCGCGCTTCGCCGACATCAGCGCCGAACGGGTCAGCGCCTCGCGCATCACGGCGCGGGCGTCGAGCGGCCTGTCGGAAGCGGCGTTGACGTCCATCAGATAGGTGAGCAGCTCCTGGTCGAGCGAGCCCCAATTGGCGCCGATCCGCACCGCCTTGCCGTGCTTGGCGGCAAGTTCGACGATCGAGGCGAACTGCTTGTCCTTCTTTTCCTTGAAGCCGACATTGCCCGGATTGATGCGGTATTTGGCGAGCGCCTCGCCGCAGGCGGGATGATCGGCGAGCAGCTTGTGGCCGATGTAGTGGAAATCGCCGACCAGCGGGACGTGGCATCCCTTCTGCGCGAGCTTCTCGAAAATATGCGGCACGGCGGCCGCCGCCTCGTCGCGATCGACGGTGATGCGCACCAGCTCCGAGCCCTGCTGCGCCAGCGCCAGAACCTGCGTGACGGTCGCTTCGACGTCCGCCGTATCGGTGTTGGTCATCGACTGAACGACGACCGGCGCGCCGCCGCCGACGATCACCGCGCCGGGGCCCGCGCCAACAGCCACGGCGCATGTGCGGTGGCGGGGCGCCGGTTCGGCGGCGACCGGGTCGGGCAGACGGGTCTCTGATGCGGCTTCGTTCATGGGGGTCGTTTCGGCGGTCGTTGCGGAGGCCGATAGGTCGCCCGTAACGGCCGCAAGGTCAAGCGTCGCACGCTGTGCCGCGCCTAGGCGCCCGGCGGCTTCGGCGTCATCCAGGCGACGATGGCGCCGCCCGGCTGTTGCAGCACGGCCATGCGGCCGACGCCGGGGATCTCGAAGGCGTCCTTGCAGATCGTCGCGCCGGCGGCCTTGGCCTTCTCCAGGCGGGCATCGACGTCATCGACGCCGATATAGGTCAGCCAATGTTCCGGAACGCTCGCCAGTTCCGGGATATTCATCTCGAATATGCCGCCGACCCGCGCGCCTTCCGAACTGATGATCCAGTATGTGGAGCCCCCCATGGGCGTTCCCTCGAAGCTCCAGCCGAGAGTCTGGCCGTAAAACTTCTTGGCGCGCTCGACATCGTGGACATTGAGTTCGTTCCAGCAGACCGCGCCATGTTTCGGCGGCGCGCCACAGTCATTGGCGTTGGACATAGCCTCTCCTTTTCAGCTCATCATCGTTGCGGACGATCGGAAAATCAGTCCCGGGCGGTTGCTATTTCGGCAGCAGGCCGAGCCGGCGCGCCGTCAGCCAGTCGACGAACCGCCCCGGCAATAGGCTGCGTAGCGTGTAGTCCGTAAAGCGATTTTTTACGACCGGGATGCGGAGGGGCGGGCGCGGCGCCGTCAGCGCCCGCAACACGGCGCTGGCGACGACCTCGGGACCGGGCGCGCGGCGGCCTGCCTCGACAAGCCATTTGAGCATCCTCCGGCCTGGACCGGCATAGGCAGTGCCCTCGAACATCGCGAGATCAGTCGCTTCGGCCTTGTCCCAGATCGGCGTGGCGATCATTCCCGGCTCGATCAGGACGACGTCGACGCCATAGACCATCAGCTCGCGGCGCAGCGCGTCCGACATGCCCTCTAACCCGAATTTCGAGGCGGCGTAGGCGCCGAGATAAGGCGCGGCGAAGCGACCGGCGACCGAACTCATATTGACGATGCGGCCGGGCGCGCCGCGCCGCTGCGCGCCAGCGCCGAGCAGGGGCGCGAAGGCCTGGATGATTCGAAGCTGGCCGATCAGATTGACGTCCATCTGGCGCCGAAAGTCGTCGATCGGCAGATGCAGCAGCGGGCCAGGGACGGCGACGCCGGCGTTGTTGACCAGCCCGGCGAGCGTTTCGCCATCGAGCCGGGTCTCGACGTCGCGCGCGGCGGCCGCGATGGATTGGGCGTCGGTCACGTCGAAGAGGAGCGGAATGACGGACGCGCCGTGCCGCGCCGTGAGCGTGGCCGCGTCAGAGTCCTTGCGAACTGAGGCGAAAACCAGAAACCCGTTCTCGACCAATAAATCGACGCAGGCCGCGCCGATGCCGGTCGAGGCGCCGGTCACGACCACGGCCTTCATACGCGTTCTCCCAATGTCGCGAGGAGGTTCGCGAGCGCCACGCGCGTTTCGCCGTCGGCCCGGCCATCGACGTTCGCGGGGCGGAAGTGGCGCTGGAACGCCTCGACCGCCTGGACCGTCTGCGCGTCATAGACGCCGGTTTGCTCGACGCGATAGCCGTAGGCTGCGAGGTCGCGCTGGAGCGAGGCGACCTTGGCGCTCGCGTCGCCGAGCGAGATCGTCGTCGCGCCAGCGCCGAGATTCTCATCGGCGACCCGCCCGACGCCGAGGCGGGCGAGTTCCTCCCAGGGAAAGAACTCGCCGGGGTCCCGCTTGCGGCCAGGCGCGATGTCGGAATGCGCCAGAACGCGTTCGGGCGGTATCGCATGGCGCCGGCACATGTCCCTGGCGAGCGCGGCCGTCGCCTCGATTTGCGCCGCCGGATAGGGACGCGGGTCGTCGTGGCCGGGATGAACGATTTCGATTCCGATCGAGGCGGAGTTCATGTCGGTCTCGCCAGCCCAGAAGCTTATCCCGGCATGCCAGGCGCGCCGCGACTCCGGCACGAGCTGCAGCACGCCGCCATCTTCGTTGACGACATAATGCGCAGAGACCTCCGAGCGCGGATTGCAGAGCAGGGCGAGCGCCGATTCCGCCGTCGGCATCCCAGTGTAATGAAGCACCAGCGACGAGATCGGCCGCAGCCGCGCGCCATGATTGGGCGATGGACACACGCGCGCGCCGTCGTAGTCGGGCGCGAAAAAGCCCTCGCCGTCGCGCCAGGGCTGCGTCGCGGAGAGCCATTCCCGCGCGCGCGCCTCTGGTTCAGCGCTGCGCAAAATGTCGGTGACGACGCAGGCGCTGTCCGCCCCCGCGGCGAGCGCGGCGATGGCGCGTTCCGGGGTCAGTCCGCCGATGGCGACAAGAGGCGTCTCGCCGATCTGCGCCTTCCATGCGCCTAGCCGGGCGAGGCCCTGCGGCGCAAAAGCCATTTGTTTCAGCAGCGTAGGATAGATCGGCCCCAGCGCGACATAATCCGCGCTAAGCGACAGCGCCCGGTCAAGCTCGGCTTGGTCATGCGTCGAAACGCCGATCCTGACGCCGGCGCGGCGCAGCGCCGGGATGTCCGCCGCGTCCAGATCGCCCTGTCCGAGATGGACGAAATCGCAGCCTTCCTCGATCGCAAGCCGCCAATAATCGTTGACGACGAGCTGCGCGCCATGTCGCGCGCACATTTCCCGCGCGGTCGCGATCTGCGCGCGCGCGTCGGGCTCGGCGCGATCCTTCACCCGCAGCTGCACGAGCTTAACGCCCTGCGGCAGCAGGCGGGAAAGCCAATCGGCGTCGTCGACGATGAGATAGAAGGGATCGAGCCTCAGCGCCGCCACCAGCTATTCCTACGCCAGTCTGTCGAAGGGACGGCCGATGAGGGGCGTCGAAGGCTCCGCCATGTCGCGCGGCGTCATCGGCTGCGCGCGAAAACCGGCGCGGCCGGCTTCGATGGCGAGGGCGAAGGCCCGCGCCATCAAGACCGGATCGCCGGCGCGGGAAACGGCGGTGTTGAGCAGCACGGCGTCATAGCCCATCTCCATCACCAGCGCGGCGTGGGACGGCGCGCCAAGCCCCGCGTCGACGACGAGGGGCGTGTCGGGAAAATGCGCGCGCAGCGCCCGCAAGGCGAAAGCGTCGTTGACCCCGCGCCCGGAGCCGATGGGCGCCGCCCAGGGCATCAGCACGCGGCAGCCGGCGTCGAGCAGCTTTTCCGCCACGACGAGATCGTCGGTCGTGTAGGGGAAGACCTTGAAGCCCTCGTCCGCGAGCGCCCGCGCCGCCTCGACGAGCCCGAAGACGTCAGGCTGTAGCGTGTCCTCTTCCCCGATCACTTCCAGTTTGATCCAGTCAGTCGCAAAGACTTCCCGCGCCATTTGCGCGGTCGCGATCGCCTCCTTGGCGGTGCGACAGCCGGCGGTGTTGGGAAGCACGCGCGCGCCGACGTCGCGGATGAGGCTCCAGAAGGCCTCGCCCGCGCGCGCCCCGCCAGCCTCGCGACGCAACGAGACGGTGACGATCTCGCAGCCCGACGCGCGAATGGCCTCGGCGAGAATGGCCGGCGACGGATAGCGCGCCGTTCCGAGCAGCAGCCGCGAGGACAGCGCGCCGTCGTAAAGCCTCACCGGGTCATTCATGCGTCACACTCGCTCACCCGCCCTGTCTCGGCGTCACGATCTCGACGGCGTCGCCTTCACGAAGCCGCGTCTCGGCGCGGTCCCTGGCGCGCACGAATTCCTGGTTCAAAGCGGTGCCGACGGTCTTCTCATCATACCCCAGTTCGTCCAGCAGCAGTTGCAACGTCGTCGCGCTCACATCCTGCGGCCGCCCGTTGATCTGAATCAGCATCCATCACCTCTGGGAAATGCCCGTCGTTGACAACGACCTCAGCCGCGCGGCGCGCCAGCGCCGGCGCAAGCAGGAACCCGTGGCGGTAGAGCCCATTGATATAGAGTGTGCGACCCCGCTTCAAAAGACGTGGCAGATTGTCGGCGAAGGCAGGACGGAGGTCCGAGCCGGTTTCGACAATTTCGGCCTCGGCGAAGGCCGGGTGGACCGCAAAGGCGGAGTTGACGAGTTCGACGACCGACCGCGCGGTGACCCGCGCGCGCTCCTCATTCTCGATCATCGTCGCGCCGACCATGAACAGCCCCTCGCCGCGCGGAACGACATAAACCGGCCGGCGCGGATGCAGCATGCGCACCGGACGCGCCAGGGAAATCTCGTCGCTGCGCAAAATCAGCATTTCGCCCTTGACGCCGCGCAGGCCGGGAAGCGCGTCGCGCGCCGCAAAGCCGCGGCAGTCGATTATCCAATCCGGGATCGTCGCCCGTCCGGCGGCGTCCTGCTGAAAATGCAGCGTCACATTCGGCGTTTGCGCGAGGCGCTCGGTCAGCGCGATGAGCGCCGCGCGGGGATCGAGATGCGCTTCTTGCCGAAAAAACAAGGCCGCGTCGAAGCGCCCGGCAAGATCTGGTTCGAGCGCCGCGATGGCCTTCGCGTCCAGAGATTCGAAATTGCGCGTGCGCCGGGCGAAGTCGGCGAGTTCGGCGCGCTCGCGGGTGGGCGCCACGACAAGACTGCCGGCGACCGTCGCGACGCCGAGCTCGCGCGACCAGAAGTCGAGCGCTTCTTCGCCGAGCGTGGCGACCAGAGGCTCGGCGCTTTCCAGTTCGCACCAGGGCGCGATCATGCCGCCGGCGAAACGCGAGCAGCCGAGGCCCGGCGCAGACTCGCGCTCGACGATCTCCACGTCCACGCCCTTCCTGGCGAGCGCATAGGCGGCGCAGAGTCCGGCGACGCCGGCGCCGATCACGCGCGCGAGCATGAGCGCCGTCTTTTGGGAAATCTCGCTGACACCATCCCTCCGCCAGTCTCAACTGGATCAGGTTCGAAGGGTCGCCGCCCCCGCGTTCTCGCGCGTCTTGCGGCCTCTCAGCCCCGTGGCGGCGTCGTTGGAGCGCCGCCGGGCGGGCTCCCCCGGCGGACATAGGCTGGCGCGAAGCGCTGAGGCAGTCAAGCGCTGCGCCCGGCTCCTTTATTCGCCCGCAGGCGCCGGGACTTGGCGCCCTGACTTGCCAGACGTCAACCGATGGCTCAGTTTGCGCAAAGAAAAGCGCGCTAAAAAAGCGCAGCATACCGGGAGAAAATCATGAGATTCATCAGCAAAGCGGCTAGCGTCCGCAGGACGTTGGCCGGCGCCGTTCTCTGTGGCCTGCTTGCCTGCGCGATTTCAGCGGCGCCGGCTGACGCGGCGCAGCTTGGCGAATATTTTCCCATTCCGAATTCGCTGAGCCTCAGCGGGGTTCCGCGCGACTCGCTCCTGAAGATTCAGTCGAAATGGCTGCGGAACGGCCTCGACAATCTCAAGAAGGCGCGCACTGAAGCCGAAGCGGCGCTCGAAAAAGCCAAGGTCGACGCTCCGGACAAGGTCGCCGCGGCGGAGGAGAAGGTCAAGAAGCTCGATGCGATGACCGCCGAAACTCAAGAAGAACTCGCGCTGTCGGAGAACAATGATTCGTCGCATGACATTCAACAAGCGCGCAAACGCAATTTGCTGCTCGCGCTCAATCAGTGGATCAACGAGCTCAATCGACTCGCCACAGAGCAGATGAAGATCGCGATTATGAAGGATGGCGCCGAGGCCATGGCGGCGCAAAACCAAAATTATCAATTGTCGGAACAGGCGGACAATCTCGAAAAAGCCAAGCGCGACCCGAGTTTCGAAGATTGGGGCGTGACCAAGTAAATCAATCGCGCGATGGGGGTCAGGCTCACGGACCGACGGCGCCGCCGATGAGTCGAGGAGAGTGACGGTTGTCCGTAGGGCTTTCCAATGACCCCCACCATTACCGCCTTTGAACGGTCGCCCGATGGTGGCAAGGGTCTGGCGCGGGACATGCGCGTTCGCTGGGCGCTCGAAGAAGTGGGCCAACCCTACGACGTTCGGCTTCTTTCATTCAAAGCGATGAAGGAGCCGGCGCATCTCGCGCTTCATCCTTTCGGGCAGATTCCGACCTATGAAGAAGGCGATCTCGCCCTCTTCGAGTCGGGGGCGATCGTGTTTCATATCGCGGAGCGCCATGCGGGCCTGCTGCCAGACGATGCGAACGCCCGGGCGCGCGCGATCACATGGATGTTTGCAGCGCTCAGCACGATGGAGCCGCCAATCGTTGATCTTGCATTCGCCAGGCTGCTGGAGCGCGACGAGGCCTGGTACGAGCAGCGTCTGCCTGTCGTCGAAGAACGCGTCCGTAAACGGCTCGGCGAGTTTTCCGCTCGACTTGGCGGCGCCGACTGGCTCGATGGTCCGTTCAGCGCCGGCGATCTGATGATGGTCTCGGCGCTGCTCAGGGTGAAAGCGTCGGGTCTACTGGACCAATATCCGAACCTCTCCGCCTATGTCGCCCGGGCCGAAGCGCGGCCCGCGTACAGGCGTGCTTTCGAGGCTCAACTGGCGGTTTTCACCGCCGCATCCAGGACCTAGAGACCATCGTCCGGCGCGGCGGCGGGCGGCGACAGTTCGCCATTGAGCTTCACGATCCGGCGCGTCGCGTCGCCAAGCGCCTTGGCGGCGCGCGCCGACGCGGCGTCGCTCGCCTTACGTGCGGCGTCGAGCTCAGCGCGCAGCGCGGCGATCTCTGTTTCCGTCGCCTGCGCTTTGGCGCGTGCGTCCGTCGCCTCGTCGGCGATTGCGAGCGCGGACATCACGATGATTCGCTGCTCGCCGATCTCGCCGAAGCTCTCGCGCATCGACTGGATCTTGCTTTCCACGTAGCGCGCGAGTTCTTCGATCCGCTGCTCCTCGCCCTCTTCGCAGGACATGCGATAGGTGCGACCGGCGATGGCGACGACGACGGCGGCCATGTCAATCCTCTTGGGTCGCGGCGACGTCCGCCGCGCCGAGCGCCGCGGCGACGCCTTCGCTTGCCGCTTCAAGCCTTCGCAGCACCTCGTCGCGGCTCTTCTCCAGGGCGTTCTGCCGCGCCAGCGCGGCGTCGAGATCGAGGGCGAGACGCGACCGATCGTCGTGCATGATGGCGAGTTCTTCCTCGAGTTCGGCGCTGGACAGCTCGTCTTCGAGCTTTGCGGCGACAGTGCGCTCCAGCTGAGCGAGCGCCGTCTGCAGCTCGGCGACGGCGGCCTCGAGCCTCTTGGCGTTTTCTTCGTCGCGCTTATCTGATTGGTTCATCGCCGGTCGCAGATGGTGCATGGCTTTGCGGCCCGGCGACCGCGCCGAACGATTCGCTTGCCAGCCTGTTCCTAGCATGAATCGCGTAAATCGAAACCGCGCCAAATGGCGCGACCTTGGCGCGTTGACAGGGGGGCGCGAGGTGCTATCACACGCTCGCCTCCAGAGCCCACAGGCTCGATGGCGAGGGCCGCGGAGTTCCGGCGGCGCAAGGAGATTTTCCAAATGACCGTGAGAGTGGCGATCAACGGATTCGGGCGCATCGGCCGCAACATCCTGCGCTATATCATCGAGACCGGACGCACCGACCTCGAAGTCGTCGCCATCAATGATCTTGGCCCGGTCGAGACCAATGCGCATCTGTTGCGATATGATTCAGTGCACGGCCGCTTCCCGCATGAGGTGAAAGTCGCCGGAAACACGATCGACGTCGGCCGCGGCCCCATCCAGGTGACCGCCATCAAAAATCCGGCCGAGCTTCCCTACAAGGACCTCAAGATCGACATCGCGCTGGAATGCACCGGGCTTTTCACCGCGCGCGACAAGGCGAAATTGCTGCTCGACGCGGGCGCGAAGCGCGTGCTGGTTTCAGCGCCCGCCGAAGGCGCCGACATTACGGTCGTCTATGGCGTCAATCACGACAAGATCACCAAGGATCATCTCGTGATCTCCAACGCGTCCTGCACGACGAACTGTCTCGCGCCGGTCGCCAAGGTGCTGCACGATGCGATCGGCATCGAGAAGGGGATCATGACGACGATCCACTCCTATACGGGCGATCAGCCGACGCTCGACACGATGCATAAGGATCTCTACCGCGCCCGCGCGGCGGCGCTGTCGATGATCCCAACCTCGACGGGCGCGGCGAAGGCCGTCGGACTCGTGCTGCCGGAGCTCAACGGCAAGCTCGACGGCTACGCCATTCGCGTGCCGACGCCCAACGTCTCGGCGGTCGATCTGAAGTTTGTCGCCAAGCGACCGACGACCAAGGACGAGGTGCACGCCGCGATCAAGGCCGCCGCCGACGGCCCGCTCAAGGGCGTGCTCGGCTACACGGACGAAAAGCTCGTGTCGATCGACTTCAACCACAATCCGCTTTCGTCCTGCTTCCATCTCGACCAGACCAAGGTCCTCGACGGCAATCTCGTGTCGATCCTGTCCTGGTACGACAATGAATGGGGCTTCTCCGGCCGCATGACCGATGTGGCGAGCGCGATCGGCAAGCTTCTTTAAGCCTTGTTCCACCACGCCGGCGCGGACCTTCGGGTCCGCGCTTTTTTTAGCCGCGATTGGACGCCGACATGACCGCTTTCCACACTCTCGACGACGTCGACGTCAAAGGAAAGCGCGTGTTGCTGCGCGTCGATCTCAATGTGCCGATGGAGGATGGGCGCGTCACCGACGCGACGCGCATCGAGCGTGCGCTGCCGACGATCAACGAGATCGCGGACAAGGGCGGCAGGGTTATTCTGCTTTCGCATTTCGGCCGGCCGAAGGGCCAGCGCGTCGACGCGGAGTCGCTGCGCCAGGTCGTCCCGACGCTCGAACATGTTCTCAAACGCAAGATCGCCTTCGCCGACGACTGCGTCGGCGACGCTGTGGCGCAGGTCGTCGATGCGCTCAAGGACGGCGAGGTCGCCTTGCTTGAGAACACGCGTTTCCACAAGGGCGAAGAAAAAAACGCCGCCGACTTTGTCGACGCGCTCGCCCGGAACGGCGATATCTTCGTCAGCGACGCCTTTTCGGCTGCGCACCGCGCGCACGCGTCGACGGAAGGAATAGCCCACAGGCTGCCAGCTTACGCCGGCCGCGCCATGCAGGCGGAACTCGAAGCGCTGCAATCCGCGCTCGCCAATCCGCAGCGGCCGGTCATGGCGATCGTCGGCGGCGCGAAAGTGTCGACGAAGCTCGAACTCCTGGGCAATCTCGTCGCGAAGGTCGATTATCTCGTCATCGGCGGCGGCATGGCGAACACCTTCCTGGCGGCGCAAGGCAAGCCTGTCGGCAAATCGCTGTGCGAACATGATCTCGCCGGGGCCGCGCGCGACATTCTCGCCAAGGCCGAAACGGCGGGCTGCAAGCTCGTGCTGCCGATCGACGCGACGGTTGCGCAGAAGTTTGAGGCGCATGCGCCGTCGCAGATCGTCTCTGTCGATCATGTCGGCGAAAACGACATGATCCTCGACGTCGGGCCGAAATCGGTCGCCCATGTCGAAACGCTGCTCGCCAAATGCAAGACGCTGGTGTGGAACGGCCCGTTTGGCGCGTTCGAACTGCCGCCCTTCAATGAGGGCACCAACGCCGTCGCGCGGTGCGCAGCGCGGCTCACCGTCGAGGGCAAGCTGCTGTCGATCGCTGGCGGCGGCGACACCGTGGCGGCGCTCAACCAGGCGCATGTCGCGCAGGAATTTTCCTATGTGTCGACGGCCGGCGGCGCCTTCCTCGAATGGCTCGAAGGAAAGACGCTGCCGGGCGTCGCGGCGTTGATGCAATCTTCACAGCGCTGAAACGGCGACCGCTTCGCCCGCGTTTCTCTGGAAGAAGCGCCTAGAGATGAGCGAGCGTGGCTTCGGCCGTCGAGACCGTCGCTTCGCTCGAATTCTCCTCGACATTGATCCATTTGACGACGCCGTCGTCGATCAGCGCCGAATAGCGCTTGCCGCGCACGCCAAGTCCGGGCGCGGTGAGATCGAGTTCGAGTCCAAGCGCTTTGGCGAAGGTCGCCGAACCATCGGCGAGCGCGTCGATCTTGCCGTCGCCGCCGGACTCTTTCACCCAGGCGTCGAGCGCGAAGATGTCATTGACCGCGGTGACCGCCACCGCGTCCACGCCCTTGGATTTGATTTCATCCGCCTTGGCGATGAAGCCCGGCAGATGTTTCTTGTGGCAAGTCGGCGTATAGGCGCCGGGAACGCTGAAGAGCGCCACCCTGCGTCCCGCAAAATAGTCCTTCGTGGCGACCGGCTCCGGTCCATTCTTGCCCATGACGGTCAGCTTCACGTCGGGGAGTCGGTCTCCAGCTTTAATGGTCATGCACGATCTCGCTCTGATTTAGGGTAAGGCCCAGACTAGATAGCGCGCTTCCTGGCTTTGTGTCGCGTGCGCGGCGCAACGTGCTTGCAGCGCACTTGTGAGCTTCGCCGAGGCGAGGCAACATGCGCAAGTCGCCAGCGCAGACGATTCGCCTCTGGAGGACGGGCTAATGTCGGATTCTTCGAATGGAGGCGGCGGCGAGACCCCGCCTTCCGCATGGGTGTGGAGCCAGTATCGCGCCGTGTCTCCTGATTCGTCTGATTCACCTGCTCGACGCGCGCCGGTCCTCACCAAGAGGAGCGTGCAGACGCCGCCGCCGCGACCCGCATCCGATCCGCCGCCGCCACGACGCTCCGGCGGGGGTGGGGGAGGAGGGATCGCCTTCCTGGTGGCGCTCGCGATTTTAACGCTCGCCGCCGCGACGTGGTGGTTCGCCGCCTCACGCTTGCAGCCTCCGGCCGCTCCCGATGCGCAGCCCGTCGAAGAGAGCGGCGCGCCGAGCGGGCCGCCGCCCGAAGGCGAGGCCGCGCCGCCGCCTCCCTCGGCTGCGCCGTCTTCACCGCAGGAGGCCGCCCCACCGGCGCCGCCGCCTGCGCCAGCTGCGACGCCGGCCGAGCGGAGGGCGACGCCGAGCGCAACGACGGCGCCCGGCGCGAAGCGGAAAAAGCCGAAGAAAAAGCCTCGCTAGAGCGCTTATCGATCACATGGAATCATGTGATCGATAAGGAATCGCTCAATCAAAGTATTGGAGCAGGTTCTCATCGAAAAAGTCTGTCAACTTTTTCGGAACCTGCTCTAGGCGCGCGGCTCAGGTCCGCCAGGGATGCTCGGGGAGGTCGCACACGCCGAGCGTCTCGACGCCCGCCTGCGCGACGGCATGATCATTCTCCACAGCCGAACCGCTGACGCCGATGGCGCCGATCATCACGCCGTCTGCGTCGACGATGGGGAGTCCGCCGGGAAAGGTGATGAGCCCGTCGTTCGAATGCTCGATGCCGTAGAGCGGGCCGCCCGGTTGCGAGAGCTTGCCGATCTGCCCGGTCGGCATGCCGAAGAAGACGGCGGTCTTGGCCTTTTTCATCGCAATGTCGATGCTGCCGACCCAGGCGTCGTCCATCCGCTCGAACGCCTTTAGAACGCCGCCGGAATCGACGACGGCGATGCACATCTGAGTGCCGAGTTCGATGGCTTTCCGCCGCGCCGCGGCGATCGCCTTGTCCGCCTGTTCAATCGAAACATGCATTCGCCGATCTCCCTTTTGTAGAAACAGAAGCCTCCGGCTTCGATCGCAAAGCTAGAGCGCTCGGCTGCCCGAAGGATGCTGGCCGCGCGATTAATTCGAAGGCGTCTCGAGCGCGCGGGAGATCAGCGCCTTGGCGTCCGCGCTGTCCCAGGCGGCGGGGCCGTTCATCAGCCCGATCTGGCAGCCGTCAGGGCCGATCAGCGCCGTGGTGGGGAGACCCAGCGCTTTGCCCGACTGCTTCATCTCGTAGAAGAGGTTGGCCTTTGGGTCGCCATAATAGGTCAGCGACTTGACGCCGGTCTCAGCGAGAAACGCCTTCGCCCTTTCAAGACGGGTCGTATCGACGTTGACGGCGACGACCTGGAAATTCTGCCCGGCGAAGGCCTCTTGCAGCCTGTCGAGCGCCGGCATCTCGGCGCGGCAGGGCACGCACCAGGTCGCCCAGATATTGAGGAGCGCCGTCTTGCCCTTGAAATCGGCGAGCGAAACCGGCGCGCCGTCCGGCCCGTCGAAGGCGTAGTCCGGCATCGGCTGCGGCTTTGCGGCGATGATCATCGCAGCGACTTCGCCCTTCGCGAGATCTTTGAGAGTGGCGGCGATCTTGGTCGACGTCGCGCAGGCCGCGTTGACGTCGGCTGCCGGAGCGGCGCTCTGATCGGCGCTCTGATCCGCCGTGCCTGCGGGAGCGCCTTCGTCCACGGCGCGTTCAGGCGGTTTCTTGCCGCCCATGCTGCCGATCACGTATAGAAACGCCACGCTTGCCGCGATTGTTATCGAGGCCGCCTTCACGACAAGTAGGAAAGATCGCGGGGGCGGCGGCGGTTTGGCCATGAGGCGTGGGCTCCGAGGTTAAAAATGACGAGCAAGATATGGGGCGGGCGCTTCAAAAGCGCAACCGACGCGGTTCTGGAGGCGATCAATGTCTCGATCGACTTCGATAAGCGCCTCGGCCTGCAGGACGTCCGCGGCTCGCTCGCCCATGTCGCCATGCTCGGCGAAACGGGGATCGTGTCGCGCGACGACGCGGCGAAGATCGCCGATGGATTGGAGCGGGTCAAAGCGGAAATCGAGAACGAGCGCTTCGATTTCTCGCGCGCGCTCGAAGACATTCACATGAACGTCGAGTCGCGCCTTGCCGAGTTGATCGGTCCGGCGGCGGGGCGCCTGCACACGGCGCGTTCGCGCAACGACCAGGTGGCGACCGATTTCCGCCTCTACATCCGCGATCAGATCGACGCGCTCGATGTCGAACTCGCCGATCTGCAGCTGGCGCTGGCGACGCGCGCGCGGGAAGAGGCGGCGAGCGTCATGCCCGGCTTCACGCATCTGCAATCGGCGCAGCCGGTGACGCTCGGCCACCATCTCCTCGCCTATGTCGAAATGATCGCCCGTGATCGCGGACGTCTTCGCGACGCGCGCGCGCGGCTCAACGAATGTCCGCTCGGCGCCGCCGCGCTCGCCGGGACGAGCTTTCCGATCGACCGCGCGATGACGGCGCGCGCGCTCGGGTTCGATCGGCCGACGGCGAATTCGCTGGACAGCGTCTCCGATCGCGACTTCGTTCTGGAGACGCTGAGCGCGGCGGCGATCTGCGCGACGCATCTGTCGCGCTTCGCCGAAGAGATCGTGCTGTGGTCGACGCCGCAATTCGGCTTCATCGCGCTGTCCGATAAATTCACCACCGGCTCGTCGATCATGCCGCAAAAGCGCAATCCCGACGCCGCCGAACTGGCGCGCGGCAAGTCGGGCCGCGTCATCGGCGCGCTTGTCGCGCTGCTCGTCGTCATGAAGGGCCTGCCGCTCGCCTATTCGAAGGACATGCAGGAGGATAAGGAAGGCGCCTTCGACGCGCTCGACACCTTGTCGCTCTGCATCGCCGCCATCGCCGGCATGGTCCGCGACATGCGCGTCGACCGGGCGCGGATGAAGACCGCGGCCGGCGCGGGCTATGCGACCGCGACCGACCTTGCTGACTGGCTGGTGCGGGCGCTGTCGCTTCCGTTTCGCGAAGCGCACCACGTCACCGGCCGCATCGTCGCGCTCGCCGAAGCGCGCGGCGTGGGTCTTGAGGATTTGACGCTCGAGGAGATGCGGAGCGTCGAACCGCGCATCAACGCCGATGTTTGCGACGTGCTCGGCGTCGAGAAGTCGGTGCAAAGCCGCAGGAGCTTCGGCGGCACGGCGCCCGACAATGTGCGCGGCGCCGCGCAAGTCTGGCTCGACAGATTGAAGGACAAATGAGCGATATTTCGGCACGACTCTACCTCGCGACCCCGCCGCTCGCCGACGCAGCGGCTTTTGCGCCTGCGCTCAATGAGGCGCTTGCGGCTGGCGACGTCGCGAGCCTGCTCCTTCGTTTCGCCGATGCCGACGAGCGCGGCCAGGAAGCGATCGTGCGCGCTCTGGCGCCCGCCGCGCAGGATAAAGGCGTCGCGGTCCTTGTCCAGGCGGCGCCCAATGTCGCGCTGCGCGCCGGCGCCGACGGCGTCCATGTCGCCGGCAGCGGCGAAGCGCTCGCCGACGCCATCAAGAAAATGTCGCCGCGCTACATCGTCGGCGCCGGAGATATCGAGACGCGCGACGACGCCATGCGCGCGGGCGAGTTGAGCGCCGACTATGTGATGTTTTCCGATCTTGACCGCGAAGCGCTCATTGAGCGCGTCGCCTGGTGGGCGGAGCTTTTCAACACGCCCTGCGTCGCTCGCGCGGAATCGCTCGATGATGTCGCGCCGCTGGTTCAGGCGGGCGCCGACTTCGTGCGGCTCGACGACGCCGTCTGGAACGACGCGCGCGGTCCGGCGGCGGCGGTGGCTGAGGCGCAGGCGAGGCTTAAGGGAGCAGGCGCATGACTCAAAGCCGTCCCCATCATCCGGAAAGGGATGCGTCATTGCGAGGCGCAAAGCGCCGAAGCAATCCAGGAGACGAACGACGCCTGCTGGATTGCTTCGCTTCGCTCGCAATGACGGCGTTTATCGCAAGTTGCATGCTCTTTCTCGCGCCTGCCGCCCGCGCCGCCAATGATGCGCCGCCCGCGCCGGACTTCGCCTTCGGCGCCTATCAGCGCGGCGATTATCTGGTCGCGATGAAGGAAGCCAAGAAGCGCATCGCCGCCAATCCGAAGGATGCGGCCGCGCTCACTCTCGTCGGCCAGCTTTACCTTGAAGGCGCGGGCGTGGGTCGCGACCTTTCGACTGCGATGGGATGGTTCAAACGGGGCGCCGACGCCGGCGACAAAGAAGCGGCCTATCTCTACGGCGCTGCGGCGCTCAATGGCGCCGGCGCGCCGAAGAGCCGCGCCGTCGCCCGCGCCTATCTCGAAAAGGCCGCGGCGCAGGATCATCCCGCCGCCCTCCATCTGATCGGGGAACTCGCCCTCGAAAATGAGGGCGCGCCATCCGACTTCGGCAGAGCGTCTGACTATTTCCGCCGCGCCGCGGCGAAGGGGGACGTGGATTCGCTCTACGCGCTTGGCCTTCTCTACAAGACCGGCAAAGGCGTTCCCAAGGATGAGCGCGAAGCCGCGGAGTGGTTCAGGCGCGCAGCCGAACTGGACTTCGCGCCGGCGATGGTCGAGTTCGCCGTTCTCCAGTTCAATGGCGTCGGCGGGCCACGCGACCGCGCCGCCGCCGTGCAATGGTTTCGCAAAGCGGCGGCGAAGGGCAACGCCGTCGCGCAAAACCGCCTCGCCCATATCCTTGCCGAAGGCCTTGGGGTGGAAGCCAATCTCGCCGAGGCGCGCGAGTGGCGCGACAAGTCGCGCGAAGCGGGGTTGAACGATCCCTCGCTCGATTATCTCTCGAGCGCTTCCGCGCCGGCGAAGCCGACCGCCGTAAAATGAGCGCCGGCGGCGCGAGCGCGGCGACGCGGCGGACCGTCGCGTTCCTTCGCCGTTTCATTAAGCCGCGCATCCTGGCGCTGACGGCGCCTTTGCGCGGCCTTCAGCGGTTCGTCGAGACGCTGTCTCCCGAGCGCCGGGCGCCTTTCGCGGCGCAGATTCCGGGCGATTGGACCCCTGCTTCAGGCGACCCCGCCGTCGCGACGCTGTTCTATCTCCACGGCGGCGCCTACCTCATCGGGTCGCCGCGGCTGTTTCGCTATGCGTCGCGCGCGTTCGCCCGCGCGGGCTTTGATGTCTTTGCGCCAGCCTATCGGCTCGCGCCCGAGCATGTCTTTCCCGCCGCGCTGGAAGATGTCTTGCGCGCCTATCGGACCCTCACCGAGGCGCGGCCGGGACCCTTCGTCATTGTCGGAGATTCGGCTGGCGGCGGGCTTGCGGTCTCGCTGTTGCTGCGCATCCGCGATGAGAGCTTACGGCCGCCCGTCGCCGCGGCGCTGTCCTCGCCCTGGGTCGATCTCGCTGCGACCGGCGCCTCGATGCGCGAGAATGAAGAACGTGACCCCCTGTTCACGCGCAAGGACATTCTGCTCGGCGCCCGCGCCGTGCTGGGACGCCAAAGCGCCAGAAATCCGCTTGCGTCGCCGATCTACGCCGAGCTTTCCGGGCTGCCGCCGATGCTCGTTCATGTCGGCGCGGACGAAGTGCTGAGAGATGATTCGACGCGGCTCGTCGCGCGCGCAAGGCAGGCGGGGGTCGACGCGCAGCTCGAGATCTGGCCTTGCACGCCGCACGCCTGGCAGCTGATGAGCTTTCTCCCCGAAGCGCGCCAGTCGCGGGCGAAAGCGATCGAATTTTTGAAAACGCGGGTCGCTCAGGCGACCTCCAACGCGAAGCGCGACTGGGACAAGAAAGGACGCTGATCAGGCCTGGCGCCGGCCTAATCCATCATTCGGCCGCCAGCGGCAGATTCTCCGGCATGCCCCGACCCGAACGCGTGAGAAAGCGGCGGCACTGCTGCTCGCGATCGTAGCCGAGCAGCGTGCCAAGCATGAAGTCCTCCTCCGCCGTCAGCGCGTTGAGCGGACGCGTGACGATGGAACGCGCAACGGCGACGTAGGCGGGCCGGCCAAAGAAGAGGTTCACCTTGAACTGATTGAGTTCCTGGACGAAGTGATGGATGCCTTGCCGTTCCAACTTGCCGAGCGTCACTTCCAGTTCCGGGCGGCTAAGGGTCATCAGAAACAGGCCGCGAACGCCCCGCCCATATTCGTAGATGTTGTGATGAAAGAGTCGCAGCACCGGCGCCGCGTCGGCAGCCCGACAGCGCATGGATGACGCCGGCTGAACGCCCTCCCCGATCAAAGTAACTGACTCAGCCATGCGGTCACTCTTTTTTCGGTCTTGCCAGACTGGGTGTCCTGGTCGAGGGCCAGGCCCACGAACTTGCCCTCCCGCTCGGCGGTGGAGCCGACATAGTCATAGCCGGAGGTTTCGGTGAAGCCGATCACCTGGGCGCCGAGCGCCGACACCTCATCGTAGAGGATGCCCATCGCGTCGACGAAGGAGAGCGGATAGGTCTGCTGGTCGCCGGTGCCGAACAGGGCGACTTTTTTGCCCTTCAGGTCGGCGCTGCGCAGCTTGTCGATGTTCTCCTCCCAATCGGTTTGTAAGGTGCCGTCGCCATAGGTCGGCGAACCCAGAATCAGCAGATGACAATTTTCGAAGTCATCCGTCGTGGCGTCCTTGATGTCGACCGACCGTCCTTGGCACTTCTTCGAAATTTTGGAAGCAACCCCCTTCGTGGCTCCGCCGTCGGAACCGAAGATGACCGTGATGCTCATGCCCGCGCCTTCCGCGAAATTCCAATGTCAAAATCGGCGGTTGCTGCAAGAAAGCTAAAACATTCACGCTGTCTAAGCGCGCCGCCAATGACCGGCGTGTAATATAACGCATCTCTATAGCTTATAATAATACTATATTTTGGAAAGGATGTAATCCATGGCGTCTGTACTCTGGATCTATTTTAATTACGAAGCGCAGTATTGATTTCATATAGAGGCGCGAAAACGAGGCGGCGGCGTTTCGATATTGTCGGCACAACGCCCAGGCCGCCGAGGTCGTTTGCGCAGTGCTTTAGGAACTGCCCTTTTGGAGCGCTCAGCGTCTCGCGCCCCAAGGACCGCGCGGCGAGAGCGGAAGGCGTCCGTCCCTCGGCAAAAAGGCGGCCTCGTCCTCGCGCGGCGCATCGATCGCCTCGCGTTCTTCTCCTAAAGCCGCGACCGACACGTCCCGGCCGCCGCCGAACTCGACAAGCGCCGCGACGCGCGCGTCGACGCTCGGATGGGTCGCGAGCCAGCCGAACTCCGGATGCAGCGCCGGCGATTCGATGAAGAAATACTGCATGCGCGAGGGCATGTTCGGAATCGCCGCATGCGCTTCGATCTTGCGCAGCGCCGAGATCATCGCGTCGGGGTTTTTCGTCAGCTCGACGCTGCCGGCGTCGGCGAGGAATTCGCGCGAGCGCGACAGCGCGAAGCGGATCAGCACGGAGGCGCCCCAGCTCAGCGCGATGATGAACAGGGCGATGAGAATGGCGAGCGCCGCGCCGCCATTGCCCCTTCGGCCATTGTCGCTCTCCGGACGATGCGGCGAGAAGCCGAAGGGAAAATTCCAGCGGCGGATCGTGAGATCGGCGACGAAGGCGAAAATGCCGGCGAAGATCACGGCGATGACGAGGAGCTGAACGTCGCGGTTGCGAATGTGGGTCAATTCATGCGCGAGAACCGCCTCGAGCTCGGCGTCGGTCAGATACCGCGTCAGACCGCGAGTCACCGCGATCTTGTACTCGCCCTCTTTAAGCCCCGAGGCATAGGCGTTGAGCGCATCGCTCTCGATGAGCTGCAGGGCGGGAATCGGCACCCCGCGGGAGATGCAGAGATTTTCGAGCAGATTGTAGACGCGTGGCGAATCCGCGCGCGATAGGTTCGCGGCGCCGGTGGCGAAGTCGATCATCTTCTGATGGAAGAGATAGGCGATGACGAACCAGGCGCCCGCCGCGATGACGCCGATCGGCCAGCCACGTTTCAGATCATCGACCGCGAGCGCCAGGATGTAGTCGAAAGGCGCGCCGGGCCGCGCGCTCATCGCCTCGATCAGCAGCGCGAAGGAGAACATCAGCGCCAGAAGCAGAACGACGAAACCGGCGAGCAGAAAGGCCGAGCGCAGTTCGTTGGCGCGAATGTGGGAATAAAGGCCGTAGGCTTTGAACATCGAATGGCCTTGCTTTGCCGGCGCGTCGCGAGGATTTAGGGGCCCACCTTCTCCCCTTGCGGGAGAAGGTGGCCGGCGGAGCCGGCCGGATGAGGGGGAGTTCGCTTCGCCGCTTCCATGACTTTTTGGACCGCGAGTTAGAACTCCACCTTCGGCGGGGTTTCGATCGCCTTCTGCTGCGCTTCGTCCAGCTCGAAATAGTCAAGCGGCTCGAAGCCGAAGCGCTGCGCGATCAGGAAACCGGGAAAGCCCTCCCGCGTGGCGTTGTATTCGGCGACGGTATTGTTGAGGAAGCGCCGCGCCGCGGAAATCTTGTTTTCGATGTCCGACAGCTCGCTCTGCAGCTGCTGGAAATTCTGGTTCGCCTTCAGGTCCGGATAGGCTTCCGACAGCGCGATCAGCCGCGAAAGCGCGCCGGTCAGCGCGCCCTCGGCCGCCCCTATCTGCGCCGGGCCTTGCGCGGTCACCGCGGCGTTGCGCGCCTTGACCACGTCATCCAGCGTGCTTTTCTCATGGGTGGCGTAGCCCTTCACCGTCTCGACCAGATTGGGCACGAGGTCGTGGCGCTGCTTGAGCTGCACATTGACGTCGGAAAAGGCCTGCTTGCCGCGCTGGCGCAACGACACGAGGCCGTTGTAAACGCTGACCAGCCAGAAGCCGACGGCGGCGACGAGACCCAGAAAAATCAGCAAAGACATGGGCGCGCTCTCCAGGCGCCGCGCCGCTTCGCGCGGCGGCGATTATTTCTTGCCCGAGCATGTTAGCCGCCTTTGGCGCCGAGGCAAAGACGCGCGGCGCCCTTTCGATTTGACGGACGCGCCGGTCGCGCCTATCTCATGGAAACGCGAAGAGCCACGGAAACGCAAAGAGCCACGGCGAAACACAATGGCCATTCTGCCCATCATCACCCTTCCGGATCCGCTGCTGCGAAAGATTTCCGAACCTGTCGACCGTGTCGACGCGGAGGTGCGGCGTCTGCTCGACGACATGCTGGAGACCATGTACGAGGCGCCCGGCGTCGGCCTCGCGGCAATCCAGGTCGCCGTGGCCAAGCGCATCGTCGTCGTCGACACGGGCAAGACCGAGGAGACGCGCTCGCCGCTCTTCCTCATCAACCCGGAAATCATCTGGGCGTCGGAGGAATTAAGCGTCTATCAGGAAGGCTGCCTGTCCGTGCCCGACTATTTCGAGGACGTGAAACGGCCGGCGCGGGTGCGCCTGCGTCATCTCGACCGCGACGGCGCAGTCCAGGAATTCGACGCCGAAGGGCTGCTCGCGACCGTGGTGCAGCATGAGCTGGATCACCTCGAAGGCGGGCTCTTCATCGACCATCTGTCACGCCTAAAGCGCGAGCGCGTGGTCAAGAAGTTCAACAAGGCGGCGCGTCACGACGAGATCGCCGCCCAGCATCGCGCCGCCACGGAGCGTCAGTCGGAACAAGCCGGAGCCTGACGATTGCGCGACAGAATGCGCGTCGTCTTCATGGGCACGCCGGACTTCGCAGCCCATCTGCTCGAGGAAATCGTCTCTCGCGGCCATGAGATCGCGGCGGTCTATACGCAGCCGCCGCGGCCGGCCGGACGCGGCATGGCGGAGAAGAAGTCCGCCGTCCACCTTTTGGCGGAGAGCTTCGGCCTTCCCGTTCGTTCGCCGAAAAGCCTGAAGAGCGCCGACGCGCAGGCGGATTTCGCCGCGCTTGACGCTGACGTCGCCGTCGTCGCCGCCTATGGTCTGCTGCTGCCTCAACCGATCCTCGACGCGCCGCGATACGGCTGCCTCAACCTGCATGGGTCGCTGCTGCCGCGTTGGCGCGGCGCCGCGCCGATTCAGCGCGCGATCATGGCGGGCGACGCCGAGAGCGGCGTCATGGTGATGAAGATGGAGGCCGGTCTCGACACCGGCCCCGTCGCCTTGACGGCGAAAACGCCGATCGGCGCGAAGATGACGGCGGGCGAGCTGCACGATCGTCTTGCCGAGCTCGGCGCGCCGCTGATGGCAGACGCCCTCGATCTGCTGGCGAAAGGCGAACTGCGCTTCACGCCGCAGGCCGAAGCCGGCGCCTGCTATGCGCAAAAGATCGAGAAGGCTGAAGCCCGGATCGATTGGCGCCGGTCGGCGCAAGACCTTCATGATCTCGTGCGCGGCCTCTCGCCCTTTCCGGGCGCTTTTTTCGAAGCCGATCTCGGCCACGGCTTCGAGCGCGTGAAGGTTTTGCGCGCGCGGGTCGAGGAGGGCGCGGGAGCGCCGGGCGCCGCGCTCGACGACGCCGGGCTCATCGCCTGCGGCGTGGGAGCGCTGCGGCTGCTGCGCGTGCAGCGCGCCGGCAAGGGCGAAATGGGGATCGAGGAGTTTTTGCGCGGAAGAAAACTCGGGCCTGGCTCTGTGCTGGTCGCTCGCGCTCAGGGCGAAGGGGACATCTCATAGTGCGCCTGCATGCTCATCGATCGACTGCCGCAGAAATCCGGTGTGAAATTCAGTGTGATTATGGCAGGCTCCACGCATGACGAAGCCGGCGCTTGCCGATCCCATTCTCGCACGATTCCGCGCCGCGCTCGCCCGGACCTATGGCGAACGGTTGGAGCGCGCGGTTTTGTTCGGCTCGCGGGCGCGCGGAGACGCGCGGCCGGATTCTGATTACGATGTCGCGGTTTTCCTGAGAGAGCAGGAGAGCTTCTGGCAAGAAAGCGGGCGCCTCGCCGAAATCGAGACCGACATTCTTTATGACACCGGCGCGGTCATCAATGCGCTACCCTTCTCCGCCGGCTCCTACGGCGCTCGCACCCCGCTCATGCAGGAGCTTCGGCGCGATGGCGTCGATCTGTGACGCAGCCCGAAACTTTCGCGTATCTTGCCAAAGCGCAACAGGCCTTAAAAGAGGCCCGGATCGTCCTCGCCAACGACCTTGCCGAGGCGGCAGGTCGAGCGGCTTATCACGCCGCCTATCATGCTGCGCAGGCATTCATTTTCGAACGCAAGGGCAAGGCCGCGAAAAGTCACAATGGCGTTCGCAGCGAATTCGCGCGCCTCGCCAAGGAAGACCCGCGCATCGATAGAGGGTTCGCCGCTTTTTTGGCGCGCGCATACAATCTCAAGGCCACTGCCGACTATGCAATTGGCGACAACGCGGGCGTCAGCCTATCTGAGGCCGGTCAAGCGATCGAGAGCGCCGCGCAATTTGTCGCGGGCGTTTCGCGTTTGCTAGAGCTGCACGGGTAAAGGGACTGCGTGTTCCGCTCATGAAAAACAACGAATCCGAAACAGGCTCCGACATCCCGCCGTGCCCCGCTTCGCGCTGACGATCGAATATGACGGTGCGCCTTACGTCGGCTGGCAGCGGCAGGCGAATGGCGTTTCGGTGCAGCAACGCCTCGAAGAGGCCGTCGCCGCGATCAATGGCGGCGTGCGCGCCGTCGTCCATGGCGCGGGCCGCACCGACGCCGGCGTGCATGCGTTGGGGCAGATAGCGCATATCGATCTTGCGCGCGATTGGCGTGTCGATCGGCTGCGCGACGCGATCAATGCGCATCTAAAGCCGAATCCGATCGCGGTGCTCGCCGCGCGCGCGGTCGGCGAGGAATTCGAGGCGCGCTTTTCCGCGATTCGCCGCCATTATCTCTATGTCATCGACAATCGCCGCGCGCCTCTGGCGCTGAACCTCGGCCGCGCCTGGCACGTCAAGCGGCCGCTCGATGCGCAAGCCATGCATGAAGCGGCGCAATCTCTCGTTGGCCGTCACGACTTTACGACCTTTCGCGCCTCGGAATGCCAGGCGAATTCCCCGATGCGCACGCTGGAGCGTCTCGACGTGCGCTGTGAGGGCGAGCGCATCGAGATCGTCGCTTCCGCGCGCTCCTTCCTGCACAATCAGGTGCGCTCCATGGCCGGCTCGCTGGAGCATGTCGGCAGCGGCAAGTGGCGCGTCGAGGACTTGGCGCTGGCGCTTCAAGCGAAAGACCGTGCGCGCTGCGGACACGTCGCGCCGCCGCACGGTCTTTACCTTGTTGGCGTCGATTATTAGCGATTTGCGCGCGGACGCCGGCTACTGCTTGTCGCCCGCGCCTCCCTGGTCGTCCAGCGTCGGTTTGCTCGCGTCCTGCTTCGGCGCTGGCGGCTTCGCCGGCTTCTTCGCCACATGTTTCGCGGCGCCGGGCGCGTTCGCGGATCTGTCTTCCTTGGCAAGCGCGCCGTGAATGGGAAGGAAGCTCGCCGAAAGCACGGCAGCCAATATGCCGTTCACGCAGGGTCGCTGATTCATCACTGGTTGGTCCCCTCGAAGTGAGAGCCCCCGCCGAATCAACCGGCCCGCCCCACAGTCATCAGGCGGGCCAACCATGATGATGTTGCGTCCCGCCCAAGTCCGAGCTGCGATGATTTCATGACCAAAAACGCGCCGTTTAAGGTCGTTCGTCCGATTGGTGAATAATGTCTGAATCGAAAGCGCCGCCAAATTCGGCGGCGCAGATTGGTCCCTGCGATGGCGTCAGGTCCAGCCTGCCGATCAAATCGCCGTCGGGCGCTTCCTATTCTTCGCGCTCGATCGCCTCTTCAGGCGCGGGTTCAATCTTGACCGGCCAAATCCCAGGCAGCCTTGCGATCGGCCGCGGCGCGGCAAGCGGCGTCTTTTGCGCGAGAGCGCCATGGATGGGGATGATGCTGCCCGACAGAACGGCGGCGAGAATGCCGTTAACGGAGGGTCGACGATTGGTCATATATGCCTCGCTTGAAGCCGCGGCGCCGACTCATCTACCCGCCCGGGCGTGACTGACACTCATATATAGTGGCGAGAAAGAGTCGAGACGAATCTTCTTGCCGGGCGCCCTGTTAAGAGCCACTGAACCAATTGTAGCCTTTGTCCTCCCAATAGCCGCCTGGGTAGTCATTCGTCACAAAGATCTCGCCGATGAACTTCGGATTTTTGAATCCGAGTTTCGTCGGAAGGCGCAGGCGCAGCGGATAGCCATATTTGGCGTCGGTGAAATCGAGCGCGAGCAGCGTTTGCGGATGCAGCGCGCTCGGCATGTCGATGCTTGAATAATATTTGTCGGCGCATTTGAAACCGACGTAACGCGCCGTGAGGTCGGCGCCGACCCGTTCGAGAAAATGGCGAAAGGCGACGCCGCGCCATTGGCCAATCGCGCTCCAACCCTCGACGCAGACGAGTCGCGTAATCTGGCTCGACTGCGGCAGCGCGCGCAATTCGTCGAGGCTCCACGGCCGTTTGTCGGCGATGAGGCCGGAGAGCTGCAGTCGATAGCGCTCGCCGTCGATGAGGGGAACATCCTTCTCTTCGTAATAGGCGTTGAAGGGGAACGGCGTCGTGACGTCCGCCTCAGAATAGGTCGGGGCGAGCTTCGCGGGATCGAAAAGCGCCGCCTGGATTTTGTCGTTGAAGCGCGACATCGTCATAAGCAGCCGATCGACGGCGTCGTCGTCTTTCAGGGTGCAGCCCGAAAGGAGCGACAGCGCGCCAAGCGACAGGCCTTGCTTGAGAAAGAGACGGCGTTCGAGCCGCGCGATCTGCGGCCGAAAGGCGGAAAGACGTTCGCTGCGGCGCGGCTTCATCGCGGCGCCTCCGCCCGTCCGGTGAACATCGGCGTCAGAATGCCTTTGACGCTCACGGCGAGTCCGATGTGAACGAGAAGGAAAGCGACGATCGCGGCCATGGCGAAGAAATGCACGCGTCGGGCCGTCTCAAAGCCGCCCATCACCGCCGTCAGCGCTTGGAGCTGCACAGGCTTCCAGATGGCAAGGCCGGAAAGCACGGCGACGATCACGGCGAGAATGACGCCGATATAGAACAGGCGCTGAACCGCATTGTAGCGGCCGGGCGCATGATCCAGGAGACCTCGCATCGCAAGCAATACGTCGTCGAACGCGCCGCGGAGCGAAATCGGCAGAAAGCTCTTTCGGAAGTGGCCCGAAACCAGGCCGTAAGCGAGATAAGCCAATCCGTTGAGCGCCAGGAGCCACATTGCGGCAAAATGCCAAGCGAGCGCGCCCGCGAGCCAACCACCCAGAGTGAAATCCTTAGGAAACTCGAAGTCAAAGAGCGGCGAGGCGTTGTAGATGCGCCAGCCGCTCAGCACCATGACGAAAATCGCGAATGCGTTCACCCAATGCGTCACCCGAACGAAGAGCGGGTGAATCGTCCTCGGCTTATCGACGCCGCCAACCATGACGGTTTCTCCTCTTTGCGCCAACATATGGCTTGAGGCGTCGAAAACGAAGGCCTCGCAGGACCGTTGACAGGCCGGTCGCCTTCGCCCATGACGGCGAAGCTTTCATCACGCGGGAATATGGCGGCTCATGCGCGTCTTCGTGACCGGCACGGCAGGCTTCATCGGCTTCCACTTGGCGAAGCGCCTGTTAGAGGCCGGGCATCTGGTGGACGGCTACGACGGCATGACGCCTTATTACGATCCTCGGCTCAAGGAGGCGCGCCGCGCCATTCTGCTGCGCAGCAACGGCTATCGCGACACGATCGCGATGCTGGAGGACATGGAGGCGCTGACCCGCGCCGCTGAGCAGGCCGCGCCGGACGTCATCATCCATCTCGCGGCGCAGGCGGGCGTGCGCTACTCGCTGGAAAATCCGCGCGCCTATGTCGACGCCAATCTCGTCGGCGCCTTCAACGTCATGGAGATCGCGCGACTGCTGAAGCCGCGCCATTTTCTCTGGGCCTCGACGAGTTCGGTCTATGGCGCGAGCCCCACGGTGCCATTCCACGAGAACGACCGGACCGATTTCCCTTTGACCCTTTACGCCGCGACGAAGAAAGCCGGCGAAGCGATGGCGCATTCCTATGCGCATCTGTGGTCGATCCCGACGACGATGTTTCGCTTCTTCACCGTCTACGGTCCGTGGGGCCGACCGGACATGGCGCCGTTGAAGTTCGTCGACGCCATCGAGAACGACCGCGTCATCGACATCTATAATCATGGCGACATGTCGCGCGACTTCACCTATGTCGCAGACCTCGTCGAAGGCGTCGTGCGGTTGATCGACTGCGTTCCCCAGCGCGATTCAGGCGATGATAGCGTGTCGCCTGTGGCGCCGTATCGCGTCGTGAACATTGGGCGCGGCGCGCCGGTGCAGCTTCTCGATTTTATCGAGACGATCGAACGGGCGCTCGGCAAAAAGGCCAAGCGCAACTATCTCGAGATGCAGCCCGGAGACGTGCCGCGCACCTTCGCCAGCGCCGATCTCTTAGAGCGGTTGACCGGCTATCGTCCGCATACGTCGCTTGAGGAAGGCGTCGCGGCGCTCGTCGAATGGTATCGCGACTATCGCCGCGTTCACGGAGAACTGGCGTTCTGAACGGCGGCCGCGACGCTCGGCGTGGCGGCCTTCCAGTCGCCGCAGCGCGTCTGTTACTTCTTGTTGGCTGAGAGAAATCTGTGCGCGGAGTCTTCGTCGAAGACCGGCGTGATGTGATTGACGTTGAGGTCCGTCCAGGATTGGAAGAGCTTGCCGAGATCGGCGATGTCGTTGGCTTCGACGATGCTCCAGCCCTCGAGCAGCGTGACGGAAAGCCAGTTTCCGACGACTTTCATACCCTTTGGGGCGGCGTCGCCGAATTTCTGAAAGCGCTTGAGAACCTCGTCGCGACGTTCGGGCGTCATCTCATAATAGATCGCAAACAACATCGGCGTTTCTCCCTGCGGCTTGGAAAGCGAAGATGATTCAGTGCGTTTTTCAAGATTTGCGGCTGGCCGCGCTCGAGGCTGCCTCAATTCGAAATTCCATACAAGGGCTCGGTCATTGCCGCGAGTCATTGCCTGAGCGGACGCTTTCGCGCCCCGCCGCAATGTCCTGGGGATGACATCAGGAAAATTGCCCAAGTCCCTTTAGGCCACCGTCCTTCTCCGGCCGTGCGACGCCTGTCATATTGGCGCGTCTTCACCGATGAGAGAGCGCGCATCATGTCGCAGTTTACCTTCAACGACGGCAATATTCCATGGAAGCGGCTTGAGGGAATCGATCATCTGCTTTTTTCGGTCCTCGATATCGACGATCGAAACGTCCTCCATGTGCTGTTCAAGTTTTCGGCCAGTCAGCGGATCGTGCTTCACCGACACTGCGCGCTCAACAAGACCTTCGTCATTCAGGGAGAACATCGGCTCTATCACGCGAACGGCGAACTCAAAGACGTCCGGCCGACAGGCAGTTACACCGTGAGCCCTCCCTCGGACGACCCTCATCGGGAAGGCGGCGGCGATCAGGACGTCGTCGTGTTGTTCATCATCTATGATCGCGAAGGCCCGCTCTATGAGATTCTCGACGATGATTCAAATATCGTCGCGACGCTCTCGACGGATGATTTCGTAAATTTCTACGATCGCAAACAATAGAGCGCTTCCCGATCACATGGATCATGTGATCGATAAGGAATCGCTCAAAATCGAAATGTTGAAGCAGGTTCTCATCGAAAAAGTCTGTCAACTTTTTCGGAACCTGCTCCAGGCGCTACGAGAGCCACGCCGGCACATGATCCTGCGCAATGAGCGCGGCGACGCTCGGGCGCGGACGGATCACCGCGAAGCGGTCGCCGTCAACCAGGACTTCCGGGACGAGAGGCCTCGTGTTGTACGTGCCCGACTGCACGGCGCCATAGGCGCCGGCGGTCAGCACGCAGAGCAATTCGCCGGCGCGCGGCTCCACGATCTCGCGTCCATGCGCAAGATAGTCGCCCGTCTCGCAGACAGGTCCGACGACGTCGGCGACGATCTTTTGCCGATCCACGCTCTGGCGCACGGGGATGATGTCGTGCCACGCGTCGTAGAGCGTCGGACGGATGAGATCGTTCATGCCGGCGTCGACGATCACGAAGGTCTTGGCGTCGCCATGCTTCACATAGACGACGCGCGTGACGAGGATGCCGGCGTTGCCGACGATGAGCCGTCCCGGCTCCAGCGCCAGTCTGCAGCCGAGCCCGCCGAAATGCCGGCGCACGATCTCGGCGTATTTGTCGGGATGGTAGGACTGCGGATCGTCGCCGTCACGATAGGGAATCCCCAGCCCGCCGCCGAGATCGACATGCGAGATATCGTGCCCGTCGGCGCGCAGGTCGCGCACGAGCTCGGCGAGCAGCGAAAACGCCTCGTCGAAGGGCGCGAGGTCGGTGAGCTGGGAGCCGATATGCATGTCGGCGCCGGCGAGTTCAATTCCCTTGAGCTTGGCGGCGAAGGCGTAGACCTCCCGCGCCCGCGACAGCGGCACGCCGAATTTGTTTTCGGCGAGGCCGGTGGAAATCTTCTTATGTGTGCGGGCGTCGACGTCCGGGTTGACGCGGAGCGACACGCGCGCCGCACGCCCGAGAGCGACCGCCGCTTGCGACAGGGCTTCGAGTTCGGGCTCGGATTCGACGTTGAAACAGAAGATTCCGGCGCCCAGCGCCGCCTCGATCTCCTCACGCGTCTTGCCGACGCCGGAAAAGGTGATTTTTTCAGGCGCGACGCCGGCGGCAAGGGCCCGCGCCAGCTCTCCGCCGGAGACCACGTCCATCCCCGCGCCCTCGCGTGCGAGGAGACGCAGCACGGCCTGATTGGAGTTGGCCTTCACGGCGTAGCAGACCAGCGCGTCGAGACCGGCGAAGGCCTGCGAAAACACCCGGTAGTGGCGTCGGATCGTCGCCGCCGAATAGCAATAGAAGGGCGTGCCCACCTCATCGGCGAGCGTCGCCACGGCGACCTCCTCGGCGTGGAGCGCGCCGTTTCGATAGTCGAAAAGATGCATCGGCTTACAGCAGCGGGTCGAGCGGGAAGGGATATTGCGCCGGCGGGCGATTGCCGATGGTGCCCGGAATCGGCGGCGGCGGGAGAGAGGTTTCTGGATCCCCGGCCGCCGGCCGGGGCGCCGCGCGCGCCGCTCTCGCTTGCGCCTCCGCCCGCAGGATCGCCCCGCGCGCTTGAGTTTCGGGCGGTAGCTCCACAGGTCCGCGCCGGCCGCAAGCGCCGAGGCTCGCGGCGAGGAGCGCCAGCGCAAGAACCGCCAAGGGGCGGCGGGTGAGGAGCGGCAATGGAGGCGTCACGGCGATTCGTCCCAGGGGAGAGCCGGCGCACTATAGCGATGAAGCAAAAAAAGGCGAGGGCGCAGGCGTGACGAAGATCGGCTTCTTTGCGGGCGAGGGAAGAGTCCGGCAGCCGCCGCACTGCGCTTTGAAGCCGGTGAGCCGCGCTGCTAGAGCCCGAGCTTTGCTGTTTTAAAAAATGAAACGGCGCGAATGATTGCGATCGACGTGACTACAACTCGGCGGCGCTGGACGCGGCGCTCCAGAGAGCCAAATTAACCGAAAAGCGCCAAAAGCCGGGCCTTCCCTTGGCGCGCCTTTACGATTTGGCGTCTGCGTGTTTAGGTCGAGCATGGTCAGCGTTCAGCGTTTATTCGCGGCTCTCGCCGCGGCTTTTTTCTTAACGGCGGCCCCTGCAGGCGCCGCGGTGCGCGTCCGCATCGACCTCGCGGCGCAAAGGCTCGAGGCGGTCACGCCGGAGGGGGAGACGGTCCGGTGGAGCATCTCCAGCGGCCGCCGAGGGTATGAGACGCCAGCCGGGACATACAGCGTCATGCGCATGGAGGCCGATCATCATTCCGACGAATATGATCAGGCCCCGATGCCCTACGCGATCTTCTTTTCGCCGCGCGGCCTCGCCATTCACGGGAGCTATGAGCGCGGTTTGGGCCGTCCGCTCTCGCACGGCTGCGTGCGGCTCGCGGTTCCCAACGCGCGGCAGCTCTTCGATTGGGTCGAAAAGCACGGCGCGACGATCGAAATCACCGGCGGCGCCCGCCGCGCGGCCGGCCGCCAGGAGGCGGAGCGCCAAGCGGCCGAGCGCCCACGCATCACGCGGCGACCACGCCCGACTTACGAAGAGCCCTCATTCGGCTTCGGCATGGAGAGCTACTCCCCTTATTAGGTCTGCCGGAGCTGCAGCGCCCGGCGTTGCATCTGGGCAACACTCTCGGACTGAATCGACATGGAGGGTGTGGCGCGTTTGCGGGGCTGCTTATTAACGGGTAATGCTCGGATTTCTGGCGCTTGTTGTTGACGAGCAGAGTAGAGACATTGACGACATCCAAAACCCCCCTTCTCGATCGCATCGCCTCCCCCGAAGATCTGCGCAAGCTCCGCCCCAACGAGCTCAAGCAGGTCGCGGAGGATTTGCGGCGCGAGACGATCGACGCCGTGTCCGTGACCGGCGGCCACCTTGGCGCGGGTCTAGGCGTCGTCGAGCTGACGGTCGCCCTGCACTATGTTTTCGACACGCCGCGGGACAAGGTGATCTGGGACGTCGGCCACCAGACCTATCCCCACAAGATCCTCACCGGCAGGCGCGACCGCATCCGCACGCTGCGCATGGGCGGCGGGCTCTCGGGCTTCACCAAGCGCGCCGAAAGCGAATATGACGCCTTCGGGGCCGGCCATTCCTCGACGTCGATCTCAGCGGGACTCGGCATGGCCGTGGCGCGCGATCTCGCCGACGGCGACAATCACGTCGTCGCGGTGATCGGCGACAGCTCGATGTCGGCCGGCATGGCCTATGAGGCGTTGAACAACGCCGGAGCGCTGCACTCTCGCCTGATCGTCATTCTGAACGACAACGACATGTCGATCGCCCCGCCCACGGGCGCGATGTCCGCCTATCTCGCCCGCCTGGTTTCGGGCGGCGCCTACCGCTCGATTCGCGAGGCCGCCAAACAGCTTGCCAGCCATTTGCCGCGCTTCATCTACGACAAGGCGCGCAAGGCCGAGGAGTTCTCGCGCAGCTTCATCACCGGCGGCACGATGTTCGAGGAGCTTGGCTTCTATTACGTCGGGCCGATCGACGGCCACAACCTCGACCACCTCCTGCCCGTGCTCAAGAACGTCCGGGACAAGGATGACGGCCCTGTCCTCGTTCACGTCGTCACGCAGAAGGGCAAAGGGTTTGGGCCGGCCGAGGAATCGGCCGACAAATGCCACGCCGTCAATAAATTCGACGTCTCGACCGGCATCCAGATCAAGCCCAAGGCCAATGCGCCGACCTATACGAATATTTTCGCCAAGGCGCTGATCGCCGAAGCCGAACATGACGACAAGATCGTCGCCATCACGGCGGCGATGCCATCGGGCACCGGCCTCGACATTTTCGGCAAGGCCTTCCCGCATCGCACCTTCGACGTGGCCATCGCCGAGCAGCACGCCGTCACTTTCGCGGCCGGCCTCGCCTGCGAGGGCTATAAGCCTTTCTGCGCGCTGTATTCGACCTTCCTGCAGCGCGGCTACGATCAGGTCGTCCATGATGTGGCGATCCAGAACCTGCCGGTGCGCTTCGCCATCGACCGCGCCGGCCTTGTCGGCGCCGACGGTCCGACCCACGCCGGCGCCTTCGATCTCGCCTATCTCGGCTGCCTGCCCGGCTTCGTCATCATGGCCCCTTCCGACGAGGGCGAGTTGATGCATATGGTGGCGACGGCGGCCGCCTATGACGACGGCCCGAGCGCCTTCCGCTATCCGCGCGGCGAGGGGCTCGGCGTCGACCTGCCGGAACGCGGCGAGATTCTCGAGCTCGGCAAGGGCCGTATCCTGCGCGAAGGCTCGAAGGTTGCGATCCTCTCGCTCGGCACGCGGCTCGCGGACTCCCTGAAGGCGGCGGCGGAGCTGGAAAATTATGGCGTCTCGACCACCGTCGCGGACGCCCGCTTCGCCAAGCCCATCGACCGTGACCTGCTGCGCCGGCTCGCCGCCAACCACGAGGCGCTGATCGTCGTCGAGGAAGGGTCCGTCGGCGGTTTTGGCTCCCAGGTCTTTCAGGCGCTCTCCGAAGATGGGATGCTGGACGGCGTGCGCGGCGCGTTCAAATTCCGCAGCATGACTCTGCCGGACGCCTATATCGACCATGACAAGCATGAGTTGATGATCGCCAAGGCGATGCTCGACAGCACGGCGATCGTCGGCAAGGCGCTGGAGCTGTTGGGCGATGAAAAGGCCGCGGCGCGAGTGATGATCGCCTGAGGCGCGCGCCAACCCTCTCCCTGCGGGAGAGGGTGGTCGCCGGGGTTTTTCATCGAGTGCGCCGATGATTTTTGTCGCCTCCGCCGTCTTCGCCCCAGCGACTTCCGGCGCCTATGCGCTGGCGCTGCGTCTGGGCGCGCCGCTCGAGGTTCGTATTGGGAAAAACTCGGCGACCCTTGCCGCCGGCGATTATCTCTATTGCGGCTCGGCGCACGGCTCCGGCGGATTGCGGGCGCGATTGGCGCGACACATGCGCCCGCACAAGCGGGCCCACTGGCATATTGATCAGCTCGCGGCCGTCGCGAACATGCTCGGCGCCTTTGTCGAGGAGCAGGGCGACGAATGCGCGCTCAACGCCGCGCTCGGCGCTCTATCGATCCCCCTGCCGATCCCGGTCGCCGGCTTCGGCAGTTCGGATTGCCGCCGCTGCGCCGCGCATTTGCGATTCTGGCCGGAAGGCGCGGCGCTTCCTTCCGACTGGGAAAATGCTAGGAAGGCGGCCCACCTCTCCCTCGAGGGGGGAGGTCGCGCGGCGTAGCCGCGCGGGAGGGGGTGGATTCCCCGATCGCGGGCGGCTCACCGCACCCGCACTTCGGCGCGACCCTGGCCCTAAAGGGGAGGGCGGCGCGCGCATCGGAACAGGTCTGGGATGTCAAAAGAAGAAATCAAAACCAAAGTTGAGGCGCGCACGCCGCGCGGGCTTGCCGACCGCGAGGCGGGCGAACTCGCCGCCACCGCCCGGATGCTCGACGTCATCCGCGAGGTCTATGAGCTCTACGGCTTCGAGGCGCTCGAGACGCCGGCGATCGAATACACCGACGCGCTCGGCAAGTTCCTGCCGGATCAGGATCGCCCCAATGAGGGCGTCTTCTCCTTTCAGGACGACGACGAGCAATGGCTGTCGCTGCGCTACGACCTGACCGCGCCGCTGGCGCGTTTCGTCGCGCAGAATTTCGACCGTCTGCCAAAGCCGTATCGCTCCTACCGTGTTGGCCACGTCTACCGGAACGAGAAGCCGGGACCGGGGCGGTTTCGGCAGTTCATGCAGTTCGACGCCGATACGGTCGGCTCCGCCTCCCCCGCGGCCGACGCCGAGATCTGCATGATGGCGGCGGACGCCATGGAACGGCTGGGGATCGCGCGCGGCGACTACGTCATCAAGATCAACAGCCGCAAAGTGCTCGACGGCGTGATGCAGTCGATCGGCCTTGCCGGCGAGGAGAACGCGGGGCGCCGCCTCGTCGTGCTGCGCGCCATCGACAAGCTCGATCGGCTGGGCCCCGACGGCGTCCGGCAGTTGCTGGGCGAGGGCCGCAAGGACGACAGCGGGGATTTCACCAAGGGCGCGGGGCTCCCTCTGCCGGCGATCGACACGATCCTGTCCTTCAGTCTTGGGGGACAATATCAGGACGGCGCGCCGGCTTTCGATCTCTTCGGCCTGCTCGGCAAGAGCGAGGCCGGCGCCCAGGGCGCGGAGGAGCTTCTGGAAATCGAGGATCTCGCGCGCGACGCGGGCTTTGGGCCGGATCGCATCCGCATCGACCCCTCCGTGGTGCGCGGCCTCGAATATTACACCGGCCCCGTTTTCGAGGCCGACCTCACCTTCGAAACCAAAGACGAGAAGGGAAATCCCGTGCGCTTCGGCTCCGTGGGGGGCGGGGGACGCTACGACGGACTCGTCGGGCGTTTCAGATCGGAAAATGCGCCGGCGACCGGCTTCTCGATCGGGGTCTCGAGGCTCTTCGCGGCCTTGAAGCTGATCGGCAGCCCCATCGTCTCGGCGCGTCCGCATGTCGGGCCGGTGGTCGTGCTGGTGCTCGATCGCGACAGGCTCGCCGACTATCAGCGGATGGCGGCGCAGCTCCGGGGCGCCGGGATCGCCGCCGAAATCTATCTCGGCGCTTCGGGCATGAAGGCGCAGATGAAATACGCCGACCGGCGCAACAGCCCGCTCGCGATCATCCAGGGCTCCGACGAAAAAGCGCGCGGCGAGGTCACCATCAAGGATCTCGTCGCTGGCGCGAAGGCCGCCGCCAATATCGCCACCAACGAGCAATGGAAGGCGCTCCGCCCCGCCCAATACGCCGTTTCGGAAGCCGAACTGGTCGAAGAGGTCCAAAAGGCGCTCAAGGAACAAATTTAACCTGCGGCGAAGCTGATCATTGCCAGGCGCGCAGCCGCGTATAGTTTTGCGAAGGGATAGAGGAGCAAACGCAGATGAATGGCGACACGCCCAAATCAATCGTGCATCCCACCGATCTCTCCTTCGCAAGCCAGGAAGCCTTCGCACATGCGCTGCGCATCGCCGTGGCCTGCAAGAGCATGTTGCATATTCTGCACATCGAAGCGCCCGAGACCGAAGAGGACGATTGGAGCCGCTTTCCGCAGGTGCGCGAGATGCTGGCGCGCTGGAAGATGATCTCGCCCACCGCCACGCGCGAGGACGTCGCCGAGCAGCTCGGCGTTAAATTCGTCAAAGCGTCGGTCGAATCGGAATCGCCCGTCGTCGGCGTCGCCGCCTACGTCGAGCGGCACCTGTGCGATCTTCTGGTGATGATGACCCGGCCGCGCAGCGCTCTCGAGCGGCTGCTCGCCAGCTCGGTCGCCGAAGAAACGGCGCGCGAGACGCATGTGCCGGCGCTGTTCCTGCGCGAGGACCAAAAGGGCTTCGTCGACCGGGAGACGGGCGCCGTCTCGCTCAATACGGTGCTGATGCCGGTCGAGGCGACGGTCTCGCCGCTCGACGCCTTCCGCCACGTCGCCGCGCTCGCGCATTGTCTCAACCCGGCCGCCGACGTCATGCTGCTGCATGTCGGCGACGAGCTGCCGCTTTTTGAAGGGCTGCTGCCGCACATAGAGTTGCGCCGCGGGCCGGTCGTCGAAACCATTCTCGCCTATGCGCAGGAGATCAAGGCCGACATGATCGCCATGCCGACACGTGGCCGAAAGGGTCTGCTGGAGGCGCTGCGCGGCTCGACGACGCAGCGTGTGCTGCACGAGGCGCCCTGTCCGCTGCTCGCGTCGCCGGTAAAATAATCGCCGGCGCATCGCCGTTCACTCCCGAGAGGCCGAAGGCCTGATCGGGACGCCAGAATCGCGGTCCGAATTTTGGGAGCCTATTCGGAAATCTCGCTCAACGCGCGAGCGTCGGGCCGGCGTCGCGCCAGTTACAGCGAGCGCTGGAAATGCAGCACGCCGCCCTGCGCGCCCTTCAAGATGAGGTCGTCGCCCTTGGTGTCCCAATAGGGGCCCGAGAGCAGCACCGCCCAATAGTCGCGCTCGAAGGCGGCGAGCGGGCCTTCACATTTGCGTTCGTTGACCGCCGGCATGGTGCGCGGTCCGAGCCGGTTGGGGCCGATGATGAAGATGCCCGACCAGTTCTTGCAGCCCGAAAAACCGTTGGCGCGGCCTGTTGAGTCGATCGAGATCCACATCTCCACCGGCGGCGCTTTGCCGTTGATCTCCTTGAGCACGAAATTCTGATTGTGCGGGAACGGCTGATAGCGCGGAAGGCCGCCCGTCTCTTTGTTTTCTTCTTCCGGCTGCTTCTGCTCCGCGCCCTGAGGCGGCTTGGCGCTCTTCGCGCTCTTGGCGTCGGTTGGCCCGGAGGCGAGCGCGACGGCGCAGAGCGAGGCGGCTAAGGCGAGCAAAATTCTGTTCATCGCGTCAATTATCCTCCCCATAAAGCGACCTGCGCCAGGCTGCCGAGGCCGCAGCGCAGCGCCTTATAGCATGCTCGGCAGGACGCGGTCAGGCGGGCGGTGGCCGTCCATGAAGGTTTTGATGTTGATGATCACTTTCTCGCCCATATCGATGCGGCCTTCGATCGTCGCCGAGCCCATATGCGGGAGCAGCGTGACTTTCCCGGCCTTGGCGAGCTTCAATAATTTAGGAGAGACGGCGGGTTCATGCTCGAAGACGTCGAGCCCGGCGCCGGCCATCTCATCTGCGTCAAGCATGCGCACGAGCGCGTTCTCGTCGACGATCTCGCCGCGCGCGGTGTTGATCAGAATGGCGTGCGGACGCAGATGCGCCAGTCTGCGGGCGGAGAGAAGGTGATAGGTGGCCGGCGTATGCGGACAGTGGATCGACACGACGTCGACCCGCGCCAGCATCTGATCGAGCGACTCCCAATAGGTCGCCTCCAATTGCTCTTCGAGATCGGCCGAGACTCGCCGACGATTATGGTAGTGGATTGAAAGCCCGAAGCTTTTCGCCCGCCGCGCCAAGGCTTGGCCGATCCGGCCCATGCCGACGATGCCGAGCCTCTTGCCGGTGATCCGGTGGCCGAGCATCCAGGTCGGCGACCAGCCCGCCCAAGCGCCGTCGGGAATGGCGCTCGCGCCTTCGACGAGACGACGCGCCACCGAAAGGATCAGCGCCATCGTCATGTCGGCCGTGTCTTCGGTTAGAACGCCGGGCGTGTTGGTGACGGTGATGGAGCGATCGAGCGCCGAGGCGACGTCGATATTGTCGACGCCATTGCCGAAATTGGCGATCAGCTTCATTTGCTCGCCGGCCTGGGCGATCAGATGGGAATCGATACGGTCGGTGATGGTCGGCACCAGCACGTCGGCCGTGCGCATCGCCTCGACGAGTTCGTCATGGGTGAGCGGCTTGTCGCTTTCGTTGAGGCGCGTGTCGAATAACTCGCACATGCGGGTTTCGATGACCTCGGGCAGCCGGCGCGACACGACAACGAGCGGCTTCTTTTTCGGCATATCCCTGGTCGTGCCTCCGCGTTTATGTTGTGTTGCAGCAGCGTTTCTGCGATTGCGCTATGATCTTCGCCGCGTCGCCGCGGCGGATGAAAAGACGCCGACGAGTTTCGCCGGCTTCAACCGGGTCTTAACGACGGTCAGCGACAAAACCAATACGCCTCCTCGGCGGACGCATTCGACTTCCTAGCAGATGACGGGCCAAAGACAAGCGAGCGATCAGTCCATCATGTCGCGAATAAATACAGAATCTGCGCCAATTTCGGCAGCTTTCTCAAACGCTCAGGAATTTTTCCAAAAGCGTCGCCGCGGGCTTTTCGCCGCGCTCGTCTGCGCGTTTTTTTGCGCAGCGCACGCTGGCGCTCAGGAGCCGCAGAAGGGCCCGGTGAGCGGCCTGCCCTTGCCCCGCTACGTCAGCCTCAAATCGGATCGGGTCAATGTTCGCGAGGGGCCCAGCAAGGAACATCCGACCCTCTGGATCTACGAACGCGCGGCGCTCCCCGTCGAGATCACCGCCGAATTCGAAACCTGGCGCAAGATCCGCGATTCCGAAGGCGCCGAAGGCTGGGTGTTGCATTCGCTGCTCTCTGGACGGCGCACCGCTTTGGTCGCGCCGTGGAAAAAGGAGCCGCAACTCCTCGTCGCCGCCGATCATTCGACGCCCGCGGCCAAGCTCGGCCCCGGCGTCATCGGCAATTTGCGCAGTTGCGACGGCAAATGGTGCCGTATCGCGGGCAAGGGCTTCGACGGCTATATGGCGCAAGAAAATCTCTGGGGCGTCTATCCGGGCGAGACATTCGAATAGTCAGCCGGCTGGACCGCCCGGCATGCGGCTCTTGAGTTTTTCCAGCGCCGTCGAAATGGCGTCCCGACTGAAGGGCTTGGTGACGACCGGCGCATCGGCATGCGCCTCAAGCACGCCCTGTTCGCCGTAGCCCGTCACGAAGGCGAAAGGCTTATGCCGGCGCTCCAGGACGCCGGGGAGAACATGAGCCTTCTGTCCGTTGAGGTTGATGTCGAGAAAGGCGAGATCGAAATCTTCGCTCGTCGCCTTTTGCAGCGCGTCCTGCACATTGCCCGCAGTGGCGACGACGCAGGCGCCGAGCTCCTCGAGAAACATCTCGAGGGCCATGGCGATGACGGCTTCGTCTTCGACGATCAGAACGCGGGGCGTGCTCATTTGAGCACGTCCACGCCGAGAGGAATGTCCATCTCGCAGCGAAATCCTTCCGAGGGGTATTCGACCGCGACCCGAGCGCCCGCTTCGGACGCAAGCGTTTTCTCAATCAGGCGCATGCCAAATCCTTTAACCGATGGGGACGAGATCGACGGTCCGCCGTATTCGCGCCAGACGAGATGGAGCTTAGGCGTGCGTCCCTCGGCGTCAATGCTCCACTCGACGGCGACTCGTCCGCTCGGCGCCGAGAGCGATCCGTGTCTGACGGCGTTCGTGCATAATTCATGCAACGTCATCGCCAGCGCCGCCGCGACGCGCGGGCAGACGTCGACAGGCGGTCCTGAAACATCGAAATTGTCCTGGCCCGCGGGGGCGATGGCGGTAAGCACGAGTTCGTCGACCTGCGCCTTCGTCCAGTTCTCTCGAGTCAGCACGTCATGCACGGCGGCGAGCGCCAGCAGACGGTTCTCGAACAGTTTCGCCGAATTCGGCTTCAGGTCGCGCAGGGAATGCAAAGCGATCGAGTGAACCGTCGCAAGCGTATTTTTGACGCGATGGTTGAGCTCGTGGATCATAAGCTGCAGGCGTTCGCGGTCGCGTTCCTGTTCGGTGACGTCGGTGTTCGTGCCGAACCAGCCGACCACGGCGCCGTTCTCGCGCAGCGGCTCGATGCGCGTCAGGAATGGTCGATAGAGTCCGTCGGCGCCCTTGAGCGGAAAGATCATCTGGAAGAATTCGCCGTGCTGGATCGCATGCGTCCAGCGCTCCAGCATCTTGGGCAGCACGTCCGGATGATGCACGGATTGCCAACCCCATCCCGCCATCTCTTCCGGCGTCGTGCCGGTATATTCGTACCACCGGTCATTGTACCAAAACACCCAGCCATCCGGTCGCGCCATCCAGGCAAGATTCGGCATGGAGTTCGCGAGCGCCTTGAACTGCGCATAGGTGATCTCGGATTCCTGTTCGGTCGCCCGCTGCGACATTGCTCCTCGCCCCACCCTGTTTTCGAAGAGGCCTCGACGGTCCCGCAGCGGCGTCGAACTGCTTCGAAATTGGTCGTCTCCAGAATATAGGGCAGGCTTAGGCGCGGCGAAGACGCACCACGACATCTACGCGTGCGACGCGCAAACCGTCGGGCGGCTGGGGAAGATGGGAGACCGAGACGTTCGCGCCGGCGATGTCGTACAGCTCTCCGTCGTCTTCGAGAAGGAAATGATGGTGGTCGGCGGTGTTGGTGTCGAAATACACCCGGGCGCCGTCGACGGCGATCTCCCGCAGCAAGCCCGCCTGGGTGAACTGGTGAAGCGCATTGTATACGGTCGCGAGCGACACGGAGAGATTGGCGGCGAGCGCCTCCTCATAGAGCCGCTCCGCCGTCACATGACGATCGCCGCTCTGTCCAAACAGCAACTCGCCGAGCGCCAGCCGCTGGCGGGTCGGCCGCAGGCCAGCGTCGGCCAGCAACTCCGCGACCGGCTTGCGCGGTGCAGAGTCTGGCGGAACAGTCGAATTCGGCTCGGCGTCCATTACAGCGGCTCGCGGTTTTCTGCTCTCGCGGTTTTCTCTTTGGCATCATAGGGGGAATGGCGGGAAATTCAACGCCGCTCGGCTGTTGTGAACCCGCTCGCGACGGCGCTTCCGGCCCGGGCGAGGCTATGTTACGGATCGCTTCGCCCAAAGCGGCTAAGAGCGGCGCCGCTGCCGGCGCTAGAAAGATAAGGGCGCGCCTTTTGAGCGCGCTTGGGGAGAATGGGCCTTCAAAGGCTCCAACGCGAGGAACACAGGACGATGGGCGAAAGGCGCTCCTCATTCGGCTACGAGGATTTACTGGCGTGCGGCGAGGAGAAGCTGTTCGGCCCGGGAAATGCGCAGCTGCCGCTGCCGCCAATGCTGATGTTCGACCGGATCACCGAGATCTTCGAAGACGGCGGCGAGCACGGCAAAGGCTACATGCGCGCCGAACTCGACATTAAGCCGAGCCTCTGGTTTTTCGACTGCCATTTCAAGGGCAATCCGGTGATGCCGGGCTGCCTTGGCCTCGACGCGCTGTGGCAATTGGTCGGCTTCTATCTCGCCTGGCTCGACAATCCGGGACGCGGCATGGCGCTGGGAGTCGGCGAGGTGAAATTCAGCGGGCAAGTTCGCCCCACCGTCAAAAAGGTGACCTACGGCATCGACTTTAAGCGCGTCTTCAAGGGCAAGCTTGTGCTCGGCATCGCCGACGGCTGGGTCGCGGCGGACGGCGAACGCATCTATGAGGCGAAGGATTTGAAGGTCGGGCTCGCCAAGGCCGAGGCGCCGGCAGCCGCCTGAATGCTAACAAGGCGACCGAGAGCCTAGGCGCGGCGCCAGGGGAGTTGGAGCAATGAGACGAGTCGTCGTCACCGGCATGGGCATCGTGTCGTCGATCGGCAACACCACCCAGGAAGTGATCGCTTCGCTGCGCGAGGCGAAGTCTGGCATCGCACGCGCGGAGAAATACGCCGAACTCGGCTTCCGCTCGCAGGTCTACGGAATGCCGACGCTCGACCCCTCGACGCTCGTCGACCGCCGCGCCATGCGCTTCCATGCGACAGGCACGGCGTGGAACCACGTCGCCATGGATCAGGCGATCGCCGACGCCGGCCTGACCGAAGCGGAAATCTCCAACGCGCGCACCGGAATCATCATGGGGTCCGGCGGCCCCTCGACCCACACGCTTGTCGAATCCGCCGACATCACCCGCACCAAGGGACCCAAGCGCGTCGGTCCCTTCGCCGTGCCGAAAAGCATGTCTTCGACAGCTTCGGCGACGCTTGCGGTCTGGTTCAAGATCAAGGGCGTCAACTATTCGATCTCGTCAGCCTGCGCTACGTCCAATCACTGCATCGGCAACGCCTACGAACTGATTCAATACGGCAAGCAGGACATGATCTTCGCGGGCGGCTGCGAGGAGTTGGAGTGGGAGCTGTCGGTCCTCTTCGACGCGATGGGCGCCATGTCCTCCTCCTACAATGATCGTCCGGCGACGGCCTCGCGCGCCTATGACAAGAATCGCGACGGATTCGTCATCGCCGGCGGCGCCGGCGTGCTGGTGCTCGAAGAATTCGAACACGCCAAGGCGCGCGGCGCGAAGATCTACGCCGAAGTCGCCGGCTACGGCGCGACCTCCGACGGCCATGACATGGTGGCGCCCTCGGGCGAAGGCGCGGTGCGCTGCATGCAGCAGGCGCTCGCGACGGTGAAATGCCCGATCGACTACATCAACCCCCACGCCACGGCGACCCCCGTCGGCGACGCCAAGGAAATCGAGGCGCTGCGCGAAGTGTTCGGCGTCGGCGACAAATGCCCGCCGATCGCCGCGACCAAATCTTTGACCGGCCATTCGCTCGGCGCGACGGGCGTGCAGGAGGCGATCTATTCCTTGTTGATGATGCAGAACGGCTTCATCTGCGAGAGCGCTAATATCGAAGAGCTCGACCCGGATTTCGCCGACATGCCCATCATGCGGGCGCGCCGCGACAATGTGAAGCTCGGCGCGGTTCTGTCGAACTCATTCGGCTTCGGCGGCACCAATGCGACATTGGTGTTTAAGCATCCAGACGCGTAAGTACGCAACGGCGAGCGTCATGGCCGGGCTTGTCCCGGCCATCGACGTCGAGACAATCCAGCCGGCGTTTAGGAGAAGGCGATTCTTCCAGTGGATGGATGCGAACGAGCGGCGCCCGTGGATAGAGTATCGCCGATGCGGCCCATAGCGTCCGTTCTTCTTCGCTTGTCTGCTATCTCTCATAGGGCTTAGGCCCAAACTTTCCATCTCTCCTACGATGACAATCGCCATATGACAGTTTCAACCGGTTTCATGCAGGGTAAGCGCGGCCTCATTATGGGCGTCGCCAATGATCATTCGATCGCCTATGGCATCGCGCGCGTTCTTGCGCGCCACGGCGCGACGCTCGCATTCACCTATCAGGGCGAGGCGCTCGGCAAGCGCGTCAAGCCGCTCGCGCAGGCGCTCGGGTCGAACCTTGTGCTGCCGTGCGACGCCGAGGATATTTCAACGGTGGATCAGGCGTTCGCCCGTCTCGAACATGAGTGGGGCGATATGGATTTTCTCGTCCACTCGATCGCCTATTCCGACAAAAGCGAGTTGAAGGGACTCTACGCCGACACTTCGCGCGAGAATTTCATTCGCACGCTTGTCATTTCCTGTTTTTCCTTCACCGAAGCCGCCCGCCGCGCCGCCACGCTGATGAAGAACGGCGGATCGCTGCTGACGGTGAGCTTCGGCGGCGGCACGCATGTCATGCCGAATTACAACGTCATGGGCGTGGCGAAGGCGGCGCTCGATTCATCGGTGCGCTATCTTGCCGCCGACTTCGGCGATCGCGGCATTCGCGTCAATGCGCTGTCGCCCGGCCCGGTGCGCACCATGGCGGGCGCCGGCATCACGGGCGCGAGGGCGATGGGCGCGTTTCAAAAAAAGCATTGTCCATTGCGCCGGATGATCACGCTTGATGAAATCGGCGGCTCGGCGCTTTATTTGCTGTCGGAGCTGTCGGGCGGCGTGACGGGCGAAGTGCATCTTGTCGACGCCGGCTATAATATCATGTTGCAGCCGCGTCCCGAGGATCTCAACGGCGAGGAGTAAGGCGATGAGGATAGCGCTGTCTTTGGGCTTGGTCTTCATTGCGGCGCCGGCGATGGCCGCGAGCGCGGATCCGACGACCGGCGCGCAAATCGCCAAAGCCGAATGCGCCTCATGCCATGCGGTTGGCGCCGACGCAGACGCCAAGAGCCCGGATCCCAAGGCCCCGCGCTTTATCGATGTCGCCAACATGCCTTCGACGACGGAACTGTCGCTCAAGGTTTTCCTGCGCTCTTCGCACAAGAACATGCCCAACATCATTCTCGCCCGCGAAGAGATCGACTCGCTGGCAAGCTATATTTTGGGGCTTGGCGGCAAATAGCCGCCTAGCCGGTCGCAAGCTATTCGCAGTAAATTATGCGGCCATTTTCCGTCCGGACATTCTGCGGCATTCCTCGGCGCAGCGACGACACTCGTCGGCGCATTCCTTCATGTCCGGAATCGGATCGCACTCCTTGGCGCAGGTTTCGCAAGCCTCGGCGCAAAGCGCGCACATCTGTTTGGCCAGCGGCGAATTCATCAGCATCATTTGCGTGCTGTTGCGGCACATATCGGCGCAGGCGATCATCGCCCGGAAATGTTTGGGCTTCACATGCTCGCCGCCTTCCTCCAGGCAATGGGTCATCGCCATGCCGAAGCACATCTGATAACAGTTCAGGCAGGCGTCGATGCAGGCCTGCATTTCCTTCGGGATCATGTGCATGATGGATCGTTCCTCGTTCAGGCTTTCCGCCTCCCGCCGCCCCGCAGGCAGCTAGTTCACCGGCCTCGCAGGTCAAGATTTGCGTCTAAGGCGTAGGACGATCGGTCACGCTTCAGCCTATGAGCAGCAGGCGCAGACTTGACGTCCGATCGCCGAGCGCCAACCTTTTTGAGAGGCGCGCGCGACGGAGATCGTGCTAGTCATCGCTATGCCAGTCATCGCCATGACATGATCGAGGGATTGAACCGGATGACGCTTGCAAGTCGACAAAGGCAAGCTTCAGGCGAGATGATGAGGGTTGTGCATTGAGGGCTCCGAGATCCGAGCGTTGGACGCGAGGGCGGCGTGACCTCGCGCGATAACGACGTGTTCGAAGCCACGACGCCGGGGTTGCCCGTCGTGAGGCCACAAGCAAGCGGCGGATTTTTTGAGTCGCTGCGTGAGCGGCTGCCGCGAGGCGCGCTCAGTGCGCTGGGCGTGGCGGCCAGTCTCGCCGTCTTTGCGCTGGCCGCTTATATTCTGGGCCGAACGCTCTCAAGCCTCAGCTACGCCGATCTGCTGAACGCTTTTCGCGCGACGAGCGGCGCGCAAATTTTGGCGTCCCTGGCCCTATCTGCGCTCTCCTATCTTTTTCTGACCGGTTACGACGTCGTCGCGCTCTATCATATGAGAACGCGCGCGCCCTACAGGGTCGCTGCGCTCGCGTCCTTCGCAAGCTACGCCATTTCCTTCAACTTGGGATTTCCCATCATCACCAGCGCGGCCGTGCGCTACTGGATCTACTCGCGCGTCGCCTTGAACGCACTGCAAGTCGCCAACATCACCGTCTTCGCCGGCGTCACGTTCTGGCTTGGGATGACGCTGGTGATGGGCATAGGCTTCATCTATGGCGCGGACGCGCTAGAGGCGCTGGATGGCTTGCCGGCCTTCCTTCACATCATTCCGGGCGTGCTCATACTTGCCGGCGTGCTCTTCTATTTCGCCTGGGTGACGGTTGATCGCCGCATCATTCGGCTTCGCGGCCACGCTCTCGAGCTGCCAGGTTTCGTCCCGACATTGGCGCAGTTCGCGCTTGGGGTCGCGGACCTGTGCTGCGCCGCAGGCGCGCTCTATGTGCTGCTTCCCGAGGGCGTCCCGCTGGATTTTGTGCCCTTCGTCGCGGTCTATGTCGTCGCCTGCATCCTGGGCGTGATCAGCCATGCGCCCGGCGGCATCGGCGTGTTCGAGGCGACGATGCTGCACGCTATTCCGGCGGCGTCGCATGAAAGCGTTCTGGCGTCGCTGCTTCTGTTTCGCATGATCTATTACTTTATTCCATTCATCGTCGCGCTTGCGCTTCTGGGCGCTGACGAGGGCGCGCGCCGCTGGGGGACGCTGCGCGATGCAATCGCGCGCATCCTGGAAGAGCGTTCGAATTGAGCGGCGCCGGACCCGTCGCGGTGACGCTGTCAACCCAGCGGCTCAAATGGCGCGATCAGGCGATCGATCTCCTCGCGCCGATCATCAACGCGCTCCCGGAGCCGATCTTCGTGATCGACTCCGAAACTCATGTCATCGCCGTCAACGCCGCGGCGCAGGCGCTCTCGCCGGCCATCCGGCAGGGCGAACCGCTCTCCCGCAGCCTTCGCTCGCCGGACATGCTCGACGCTGTGGCGCGCGTGCTCGCCGGCGGCGAGACGGAGAAGACCGTCTGGGTCGAACGTCTGCCGGTGGAATGCTGGTTTGAAGCGCATGTCGCGCCAATGCAAATCGAAGGGTTCGAGCCGGCCGCCGTCGTGAGCCTGCGCGATCTGACTGAATCCCGGCGCGTCGAGCGCATGCGCGTCGACTTTGTCGCCAACGCCAGCCACGAGCTGCGCACGCCGCTCGCTTCGCTGTTGGGTTTTGTCGAAACCTTGCAAGGTCCCGCGCGCGAGGACGCCGTCACCCGCAACAAATTCCTCGGCATCATGCGCGAGCAGGCGCAGCGGATGGCGCGCCTCGTCGACGATCTGCTGTCGCTCTCGCGCATCGAGCAGCACATGCATCTGCGGCCCGCCACGCCCGTCGATCTCACGCTGCTCGTCGCGCATATCGTCGACACGCTGTCACAGATGGCCGAAGACAGGGGCGTCGCCATCAATCTCGATCTGCAACCGAACGTCGTCGCGCCTGGAGATCGGGACGAGCTTGCCCGAGTGATCGAGAATCTCGTCGAGAACGCCCTGAAATACGGGTGCGGCGACGATGGCGGCTGCAAGCCCATCGACATTTCGCTGGCCCGCAAGGGGACGCTCGTCGTTCTCTCGGTGCGCGACTATGGTCCGGGCGTCGCGCCGGAGCATATTCCGCGCCTGACCGAGCGTTTCTACCGGGTCGACGCGGGCAAGAGCCGCGCGAAAGGCGGCACGGGACTGGGCCTCGCCATCGTCAAACACATCGTGCTGCGCCACCGCGGCCGGCTTGGGATCGAGTCCGCGCTTGGCGAGGGAACGCTGTTTCGCGTCATTCTGCCGGCGAGCGATTCAGCCTAAAATATGTAAGTCTCTAAAAAACAACGATATTCACTGTCATCATACTGTAATCTTTTCGTCACAAAAAGCTGTTGTCGGACCGGTAGTTTCTGCCGCGCGATGACGCGGGGCGCATCGCAAGTCCGTTCTCGAGCAAAAGAGACCTTCAAATGATCTCGACGATTTTCAGGCGCGGCGCTGGCGCGGCGCTGGCGCTCGCCGTCATGTGCGGCGCCGCCGCAGCCATCGACATTTCCGGCGCCGGCGCGACCTTCCCCTATCCGATCTACGCCAAATGGGCTGAGGCGTATCGGAAGGATACCGGCAATGGCCTTAACTATCAGTCCATCGGGTCGGGCGGCGGCATCAAGCAGGTTAAGGCGCGCACCGTCACGTTTGGCGCTTCGGACCAGCCGCTCAAGGCCGAGGAGCTTCAGGCCGCGGGTCTCGTTCAGTGGCCGCAAGTGATTGGCGGCATCGTGCCGGTGATCAATCTCGAAGGCGTCGCCGGCGGCGACCTCACGCTCGATGGCGCGACCGTCGCGAAAATATTCCTGGGCGAAATCGCCAAATGGGACGATGCGGCGATCAAGAAGCTCAATCCGAAGGCGAAGCTGCCGTCGCAGCCGATCGTCGTCGTGCATCGCTCGGACGGTTCGGGAACGACTTTCAATTTCACGAACTATCTCTCGAAAGTTTCGCCCGACTGGAAGTCGAAGGTCGGCGAGAACACGTCCGTCGAATGGCCGGTCGGCATCGGCGCCAAGGGCAATGAAGGCGTCGCCAACAACGTCGCCAACACCAAAGGCGCGATCGGCTATGTCGAATATGCCTACGCCAAGCAGAACAAGCTGACCTATACCAAGATGGTCAATAAGGACGGCAAGGTCGTCCCGCCCAGCATGGACACGTTCCAGGCGGCGGCGGCTGGCGCCGACTGGTCGCATGCCGAGGGTTTCTACGAAATTCTGACGAATGAGCCGGGCGCCAAGGCGTGGCCGATAACGGCGGCGACCTTCATCTTGCTGCCCAAGGAGCCTAAGTCCGAAGCCGATGCGGCCGAGGCGCTCAAATTCTTCTCCTGGGCTTTCGCCAATGGCGGCAAGATGGCGGAGGAGCTCGACTATATTCCCATGCCGAAGCCGGTGGTCGAGCTCATCAAGAAGAGCTGGGCGAATGTAAAGAGCGCGGACGGCAAACCTCTGTCGCATTAGCCGGACGGCGCTGATCGCGAATAGATCCCGACGGCCGTTTCATGCTGTCGTCGGGAAGGTCATGACGCCGAGGAGCGGCGCCGGGAGCGGGTGAAATGCTGTCGATCGAGCCGAGTCGGCGTGAATTGAATGGAGCGGGCGACGTGTCGGATATAGCTTTGGAGCAACAAGCCTCGCAGTCGGTGATCGTGGAGCGCACGCGCGTGCTGGCGCGCATCGCGCTGGTCGATCGCGTGTTTCATCAGTTGACGCGCGCGGCGGCTGTCGTCGTCCTTATCATTCTGGGCGGCGTGATCGTCTCACTGGTCCACGGCTCCTGGCCAGCGATGCAGGCATATGGCTTTGGCTTCCTCACGTCGCAGGCCTGGAACCCGGTCACCGAGAACTTCGGCGCCGCGGCGGCGATATATGGCACGCTCGTCACATCGATCATCGCCATGGTGATCGCGGTGCCGGTCGGCCTCGGCGTCGCCACCTTCCTTACTGAGCTTTGTCCGCATGCGTTGCGCCGGCCGATCGGCGTCGCGATCGAGCTTCTCGCCGGCATCCCCTCGATCATCTACGGGATCTGGGGCCTCTTCGTGCTGGCGCCTTTTCTGCAATCGCATGTGCAGCCGGCACTGATATCGGCCTTTGGCGACATTCCGTTTTTCTCGACGCTCTTCGCCGGTCCGCCTTACGGCATCGGCATGCTGACGGCGGGCTTCATTCTCGCGATCATGGTGCTGCCCTTCATCGCCTCGATCTCGCGCGACGTCTTCGAGACCGTGCCGCCGGTGCTGAAAGAAGCGGCCTGGGGCATTGGCGCGACGACATGGGAAGTGATGCGCTATGTCGTCGTCCCTTACACGCGGGTCGGCGTGATCGGCGGCATGATGCTGGGCCTGGGCCGCGCGCTCGGCGAGACGATGGCCGTCACTTTCGTCATCGGCAACGCGCACAAGATTTCCGGATCGCTCCTCGCGCCCGGCACGACGATTTCCGCGACCATCGCCAATGAGTTCACCGAAGCGGTCGGCGATCTTTACACTTCGGCGCTGATCGAACTTGGCCTCATCCTCTTCGTCATCACCTTCTTCGTTCTCGCTCTGGCGCGTTACATGCTGATGCGCATCGAGCAGAAGTCGGCGTAAGAAAGAACGAGCTCATGTCGCTTTATGCTTCACGCCGCGGCGCCAACTCAGTCGCCACCACGCTGTGCTGGGTGGCCGCAGTGTTCGGCCTTTCCTGGCTGGCCTTGATCCTCGGCTCTCTCGTTTACGAGGGCGTGCGCGGTCTGTCGCCGGCGGTCTTCACCGAGATGACGCCGCCGCCCGGCAGCCAGGGCGGCCTTCTCAACGCCATCGCCGGATCGCTTGTCATGACGATCATCGGCGTCGCCATCGGCACGCCGCTGGGCATGCTGGCCGGCACTTATATGGCCGAATATGGACGCTATTCGAAGCTGACGATGGTCGTGCGCTTCATCAACGATATCCTGCTCAGCGCCCCGTCGATCGTCATCGGCCTCTTCGTCTACACCATCTTGGTGCATCCGATGGGCCACTTCTCGGCGATCTCAGGCGCCGTGGCGCTGGCGCTGTTGGTCGTCCCCGTCGTCGTGCGAACCACCGAGGACATGCTGCTGCTTGTGCCCGGTTCGATGCGCGAGGCGGCTTCGGCGCTCGGCGCGCCCCGTGCGCATGTCGTTGGCAAGGTCGCCTATCGCGCCGCCAAGGCTGGACTGATCACCGGCGTGTTGCTCGCTGTAGCGCGCGTCTCTGGGGAGACGGCGCCGCTGCTCTTCACCGCGCTCAACAATCAGTTCTGGAGCAGCGACCTCACCGCGCCGATGGCGAGCCTGCCGGTCGTCATCTTCCAGTTCGCCTTGTCGCCCTACAAGGATTGGCAGCAGCTCGCCTGGACCGGCGCGTTGCTCATCACTGTCGCTGTTCTCGCTCTCTCGATCGCGGCTCGCGCGCTCAGCGCCGGGCGGAGGAACTCGAAATGAACGCCGCTGCTCAAATTGCTCAAGTAAAGGCGCCGCTGACCAAAGTCTCAATGCGGAATCTCGACTTCTTTTACGGCGAGTCGCATTCGCTCAAAGACGTCACCATGCCCCTATACGCCAATAAGGTGACATCCTTCATCGGCCCCTCGGGCTGCGGCAAGTCCACGCTGCTGCGCGTCTTGAACCGCATGTATGATCTCTATCCCGGCCAGCGCGCCCAGGGAGAGGTGCTGCTCGACGGCGAGAACATTCTCGATCCGGCGGTCGACATCAACGCCTTGCGCTCGCGCATCGGCATGGTGTTCCAAAAGCCGACGCCCTTTCCAATGTCGATTTATGAGAACATCGCATTCGGCATTCGGCTATACGAGAAACTGCCGCGCGCCGACATGGATGCGCGCGTCGAAGGCGCGCTGCGCGGCGCCGCTCTGTGGGACGAGGTCAAGGACAAGCTTCACACCAGCGGTCTCGGCCTGTCCGGCGGACAGCAGCAACGACTCTGCATCGCGCGCAGCGTCGCGGTGCAGCCGGAGATCATTCTGTTCGACGAACCGTGTTCGGCGCTCGATCCGATTTCGACGGCGAAGGTCGAGGAGCTGATCGACGAACTGGCCAGCCGCTACACCATAGCGATCGTCACCCACAATATGCAGCAGGCGGTGCGCGTCTCCGATTACACGGCGTTCATGTATCTCGGCGAGCTCGTCGAATTCGGCGAGACGGACGACGTGTTCAACAAGCCCCAAGCGAAGCGCACGCTCGACTACATCACCGGCCGTTTTGGCTAAACCAGCGATCAAGGACGGCGCTCATGAGCGATCATATTGTTAAATCCTACGACCGGGACCTTGAAGCCCTGGGACGTCGCATCGCTGAAATGGGCGGCGTCGCGGAAAAAATGCTGGCGGAGGCGATGGACGCGTTGTCGACCTTCGACGTGGACCTCGCCCACCGCGTCGTCTCCAGCGATCCTCGTCTCGACGCGCTGCAGCGCGAAATCGAGGAGAACGCCATTCTCACCATCGCGCGCCGACAGCCGCTTGCGGTCGATCTGCGTGAATGCATCGCCGCGATCCGCATTTCCGGCGACATCGAGCGCGTCGGCGATCTGGCCAAGAACATCGCCAAGCGGACGCTCAAGATCGTGTCGGAGGCGCGGGTGCCGCGTGCGATCGTCGGTTTGAAATCGATGCACGAAATCGCCGCGATGCAGCTTAAGGACTCGCTGGACGCCTACGCCTTGCGCGACACCGAGCGGGCGCGCGCGGTCTGGCAGAACGATTCCGATCTCGACGCGCTGGAAGATTCGGTGTTCCGCGATCTCCTCACCTTCATGATGGAGGATCCGCGCAACATTTCCTTCTGCACGCATCTCCTGTTCTGCTCAAAGAATCTGGAGCGGATCGGCGATCATACGACCAACATCTCCGAGACCGTCGTGTATCTGGTCACCGGCGAGGCGATGCCAACGGAGCGGCCAAAAACGCGCGCGCCCGACTTCGGCGTGAAGGATGAGGCGGCGCAATGAGCGACGTGTCGTCCGCCGTCCTACAGCGGAGCGGGAAAAGCGATCGGGCGCCGCGAATCCTCGTCGTCGAGGACGAGACGTCGCTCGCGACGCTGCTCGTGTATAACCTTGAAGCCGAAGGCTATCAGGTCGAGCATGTCGACAATGGCGATGAAGCCGAATTGCGGCTGGCGGAGTCCCCGCCCGATCTCGTCATTCTCGACTGGATGCTGCCCGGCGTTTCCGGACTTGAAATCTGCCGACGCCTGCGGGCGCGGGACAGCGCGAGAGACATGCCGGTGATCATGCTGACCGCGCGCGGCGAGGAAGGCGAGCGCGTGCGCGGCCTTTCGGTCGGCGCCGATGATTATGTCGTCAAGCCGTTTTCGACTCCGGAGCTGATGGCGCGGGTGCGCGCGCTGCTGCGCCGGGCGCGGCCCGAGCGCGTCGCCTCACGGCTGACTCTCGGCGATATCGATCTCGATCGCGACACCCGTCGCGTGCGGCGATCCGGCCGTGAAATCCACCTCGGTCCGACCGAATTCCGGCTGCTCGAATATTTTATGGAGAAGCCCGGACGCGTGTTCACGCGGGCGCAGCTGCTCGACAGCGTTTGGGGCATGTCGGCGGAGATCGACGAGCGCACGGTCGACGTCCATGTCGGACGGCTCCGCAAGGCGCTGATCCGCGGCCGCGAGAAGGATCCGATCCGCACGGTGCGCGGCGCGGGCTATTCTTTCGATGAAACGTTCGGACACGAATGACGTGTCCGATGCGGTTTACGCGTAACGCTGCGCCCTGAACTGATCGCGCGCGCGGCGGCGATCTTGCGCGGGCTGATAGGCGACGCGCGCGTGATAGGCGCAATAGGGGCCGCCGCCGACCGTCGACTTGCCGCCGCAGAAGCGGAACTCCGCCGACGTGGGGTCGCCCATCGGCCAGCGGCACATGGATTCGCGGAGCTCCATGAGCGTGACGCGCTCCGAGATCGGGATCACGACTTCTTCTTCAGGCGCGCGCCGCGGCGCCGCCAGCGCATGCGGCGCGAAAGCGAGCGCCAGATTGCCATGCGAGGAGACGCCGTTCATGCGCGGGTGCGTCGGGCGCGGAGCCTTGGCGACGCGGGGCCGCTGCGCGCTCGCCGTCTTGGCGCGTTCGGCGAGTCCAAGACGATGGATCTTTCCGATCACAGCGTTGCGGGTGATGCCCGGTCCAAGTTCCGCCGCCACTTGGCTGGCGCTGAGACCATCGGTCCAAAGCTTGCGGAGCAGTTCGACGCGTTCGTCGGTCCATGACATTAGGCTTCTCCATTCTTTCGGGTCGAGCGCGGATCGGATTTTCTTCCGACCGCTGCGCAGGTCTGAAGCCCTGCGGCGATGTGATGCGCATCAACACTCGAGAGAACACGCCCAAACGAACGACGCGGGCGCTGACTAGAAACTTTCTGTTTACTTTGAATCATGCGCGAGTCGCGCTGGCAAGCGCGCGCTGGCGTTCTCAACAGGCTTTCGGCGAGACTGTTGCCCGCAGGACTCACCCTTGCGGCGGCCGCGTCGATCCGCTTTGACGCCAATATCGAACCGCGCCATGGATTTGACCGCGTCGGGCGGCGCGCATAAAATCCCGTCTGAACTGCCGCCCTAAACGGGCGGCGCTTTGTTTTTTTAAGCCTCCTCTGGCCGGAGCCAGCGACGGGAGCATGGAGCAGGGCTTTTGACGTCAGCGCTTTATCCGACCTATCCGCGCGCCGATCTCGCATTCAAACATGGCGAAGGCGCGTGGCTGATTGCGGAAAACGGCGACCGCTATCTCGATTTTAGCGCGGGCGTCGCCGTGCTGTCGCTGGGCCACAATCATCCGCATCTCGTCGAGACTTTGAAGCGCGCGGCGGAAGAGCCGTGGCATGTCTCCAATCTCTTTCGCATCCCGCAGGCCGAGCGGCTCGCGGCGCGGCTCTGCGACGCCACATTCGCCGATCTGGTCTTTTTCACCAATTCCGGCGCTGAAGCGGTGGAGTGCGCGATCAAGACGGCGCGCAAATTCCATGCGGTCAACGGACAGCCCGAACGCTATCGGCTGATCACGTTCGAAGGCGCCTTCCATGGCCGCACGCTCGCGACGATCGCCGCGGGCGGCAACGCGAAATATCTTGATGGGTTCGGGCCGCCCGTCGAGGGCTTCGATCAGGTCCCTTTCGGCGATTTTGACGCCGTCGAGGCGGCGATCACGCAAGAAACAGCGGGCGTCCTGCTCGAACCGATTCAGGGAGAAGGCGGGCTGCGCGTCTTTTCGCCGTCGTTTCTGGCGCGGCTGCGGGAGCTTTGCGACGCGCGCGGGCTGCTGCTGGTGTTGGATGAAGTCCAATGCGGCGTCGGCCGGACCGGCAAGTTCCTCGCCTGCGAACATGCCGGCGTCACGCCCGACATCGTCGCGCTCGCCAAAGGACTGGGCGGCGGATTTCCGCTCGGCGCTTGCCTCGCGACGCGCGAGGCCGCCAAAGGCATGACGCTGGGCGCACACGGCTCCACCTTCGGCGGCAATCCGCTGGCGACGTCGGTGGGCGGCGCCGTTCTCGACGTCGTGCTCGAGGAAGGCTTCATGGCGCGCGTCGCGCGGCTTGGCGCGCTGTTGCGCCAGCGGCTGGCGGAGCTCGAGGACCGCTTTCCGTCGCTCATCGAAGAAATCCGCGGCGAAGGGCTGATGTTCGGCCTCAAGACGCGGATTCCGAATGGCGACTTCGCCGCCGCTGCTCGCGCCGAAGGCCTGTTGACGGTGCTTGCCGGCGACAATGTCGTGCGCCTTTTGCCGCCGCTCATCATTGACGAGAGCGACGTCGCGGCGGCGGCGGCGCGCCTTTTCGCCGCATGCGCCCGGCTCGCCGCGCCCGTTGAAAAGCTCGGAGCTGCGTGATGACCGCCCATTCGCTGACGCGGCCGCGCAGCTTCCTCGATCTTTCCGATCACTCCGGCGAAGAGCTGCGCCGCATTCTTAATCTCGCCAAGTCGCTCAAGGCGCGCCGGGTCAAAGGCGTCGAGGCGGCCGAACGACCGCTCGTCGGCAAATATCTCGGCATGGTGTTCGACAAGCCCTCGACCCGCACGCGCGTCTCCTTCGACATCGCGATGCGCGAACTCGGCGGCGAGACGATCATGCTGACCGGCGCCGAAATGCAGCTTGGCCGCGGCGAAACCATCGCCGACACGGCGCGCGTGCTCGCGCGCTTTCTCGACGCGATCATGGTGCGCATTCTGTCGCATCCCGATCTCATGGAGCTGGCGCGCTACGGCAATCTGCCGGTCATCAATGGGCTCACCAAACAGTCGCATCCCTGCCAGGTGATGGCGGACGTGCTGACCTTCGAGGAGCATCTCGGTCCGATTGAAGGGCGCACGGTGGCCTGGAGCGGCGACGCCAATAATGTGCTTGCAAGCTGGGTGCATGCCGCCGGCCGCCTGGGCTTCACGATCAATGTGGCGACGCCGGCGGACTTTGCGCCCTCGGAGGATCTGGTCAGCTGGGCGAAAGCCAATGGCGCGAAGATGAATCTGACGCGCGACGCCTATGAGGCGGTGGACGGCGCCGACGCCGTCATCACGGACTGCTGGGTGTCGATGGGCGACGCGGACGAGGACCAGCGCCGCGCCGCGCTCGCGCCCTATCAGGTCGACTCGAAACTGATGCGCGCGGCCGCGAAAAATGCCGTCTTCATGCATTGTCTGCCGGCGCATCGCGGCGAGGAAGTCACCGCGGAAGTGATCGACGGACCGCAGTCGGTGGTCTTCGACGAAGCCGAGAACCGCCTTCACGCCCAAAAAGGCGTGCTGTGCTGGTGTCTCGCGCCGGGGCAGTTCTGATGCCGCAAGGAGGGGGCTCGGCGCCGAGCCGGCCAGTCGCGCTGCATTCCGAGGATGACCGGGTGCTGCCCTTCGCGGTCGAAGCGCTCGACCTGCGCGGCCGCGTCGTGCGTCTCGGCCCCACGGTCGATTCCATCCTGGGCCATTACGCCTATCCGCCGCAGGTCGCGCGCCTGCTCGGCGAAGCGGTGGCGCTCGCCGCGCTGCTCGGCTCGATTTTGGAATCGCACGGACGCTTTCAATTGCAGACGCGCAGCGACGGTCCCGTCGATATGCTTGTCGTCGACTATGACGCGCCGGGGAAGCTGCGCGGCTTCGCCCGTTTCGACGCTGAGCGCGTCGCCCAAATAGGCGGCCCCTCGCCAGCGGCGCTGTTTGGACGCGGTCATCTGGCGCTCACCATCGAACGCGAGGAAGACGCCGCGCGCTACCAGGGCGTCGTGCCGCTGGAGGGCGAAAGTCTCGCCGAGGCCGCGCATATCTATTTCCGGCAGTCGGAGCAGATCCCGTCTTTTGTCAGACTCGCCGTCGCCGAAATCGTCACGCCCCAGGGCGCCAGCTGGCGCGCCGGCGGACTGCTGCTGCAATATTTGCCGCCCGGCGGGGCGCGCGCGCGCGATCTTCCGCCTGGCGACGCGCCGGACGGGGCGGAGGAGCCTTCCGAGGACGACAGCGACCATTGGACCGAAGGCCAGTCGCTCGCCGCCACTCTCGAAGACCACGAACTTGTCGATCCGGCGCTGTCGAGCGAGCGCCTGCTCTATCGCCTTTTCCATGAGCGCGGCGTCAAGGTTTTCACCGAACGCGCGATCGAGGAATTCTGCCGCTGTTCGAACGAGCGCATCGACAAGCTCTTGAAGAGCTTCTCGCCGCAAGAGCGCAGCGATATGATTGGCGACGACGGCCGCATCGGCGTCACCTGCGAATTCTGCGGCACGCTGCGCAGCTTCGATCCCGCCGATTTCGACTGATCCGCCGCCAAGCGCGAAGCCAATAGAATGTCCGCTGAATTTATCTTCCCGCCGCCGCCCTGCCCAAGCGTCGCCATCGCCCAAGACGCGCGGCGATTTCCCGTGCGGCGGATCTTCTGCATCGCGCTGAACTATGCCGCGCACGCCCGTGAAATGGGGAAGGACCCCGCCAAGGGCGGGGACGGCGGGCCGCCGGTGTTCTTCTCCAAGCCCGCCGACGCGGTGGTCGAGAGCGGCGCGACGATTCCCTATCCGACGCTGACGCATGATCTTCACCACGAGATCGAGCTGGTCGCGGCGCTCGGCAAGGGAGGGGCAGATATTCCCGCCGAGCGGGCGCTCGACTGCATCTTTGGCTATGCCGCCGGCGTCGATCTGACCCGGCGTGACCTGCAAGCGGCGGCGCGGAGCGCCGGGCGTCCGTGGGACATGTCGAAAGGCTTCGACCATTCCGCGCCGATCGGCGCGATCAGCCCCGTCGCCGCCATCGGCCATCCGACGCGGGGGCGCATCGCGCTCTTGGTCAATGGCGTGCTGCGACAATCGGGCGACCTCGGCGATCTGATCTGGAGCGTCCCGGAAATCATCGCGGCGCTGTCGCGAAATGTCGCGCTTGCGCCCGGCGATCTCATCTTCACCGGCACGCCCTCGGGCGTTGGACCGCTCCTTCCCGGCGACGTCGTCGAGGGCGAGGTCGAACATGTCGGCTCTGTGGCCGTAAGCATCGGAAAATAAGCGAGGTTGCGCCGGGCAGTGAAACCCGGCTATTTGCAGAAGGGTGAAACGCCTTCGCGCGATCTTTCGCAACCGTGGTTGCGCCTCCACCGAGCCGCCGGCGCGCGAGGCTCTAGACATGCCGGTTAATCTCGACCCTGAAAACTGGGACGAATTTCGCGCCGAGAGCCATCGGGCGCTCGACATGATGCTCGACCATCTGCGCGATCTCCGCGAGCGCCCCGTCTGGACTGAGCCAAGCGAAGAGGCGCGGGCGCGCTTCAAACGCGATCTTCCGCAAGAGGGCCGCGACCTCTCCGCCGTGCTCGAGGATTTCGACCGCTACATCATGCCGTTCGCGACCGGCAACACCCATCCGATGTTCATGGGCTGGGCCCAGGGGGCGGGCACGCCGGCCGGCATGATCGCCGAAATGCTCGCCGCCGGCATGAATTCGAACTGCGGCGGTCGCAATCACATCGCCATCGATGTCGAGCGCCAAATCGCCGCCTGGATGGCGCAGGCTTTCGGCTTTCCGCCGGACGCGAGCGGCATTTTCGTCACCGGAACCTCGATCGCCAACTTCCTGTGCCTGCTGGTCGCGCGCGACCAGGCCTATGGCGACAAGGACGTTCGGCTGAACGGGCTCTGCGCGCTTCCGGGCCAGCTCATCGCCTATGCGTCGCGCGAAGCGCATAATTGCGTGCGCCAGGCGATGGAGCTTGCGGGTCTCGGCGCGCGGCATCTGCGGCTCATTCCTTCGGACGAGCGGCGCGCAATGAAAGTGCGCGATCTTCGCCGCGCCATCGCCGCCGACCGCGCGGCGGGCTTCAGGCCGTTTCTGATCGTCGGCACGGCGGGCACGGTCGACACCGGCGCGATCGATCCGCTCGACCGGCTCGCCGACGTCGCGCACACCGAGGATTTGTGGTTCCATGTCGACGGGGCGTTCGGCGCGCTGGCGGCGCTTTCGCCGGCGCTCAAGCCGTTGGTCAAGGGACTGGAGCGCGCCGACAGCGTCGCCTTCGACTTCCATAAATGGCTGCACGTCCCCTATGACGCTGGCTTCTTCCTGGTGCGCGACAAGGTGGCCCATAAGCGCGCCTTCGCGGCCAACGCCGCCTATTTGTCGCGCGCCCCGCGCGGCCTCGCGGCGGGCGACACCTGGCCTTGCGATCTCGGCCCCGACCTGTCGCGCAGCTTCCGCGCGCTCAAGACCTGGTTCACCATCGAAACCTTCGGCGCCAGGCGTTTGGGCCAATGTATCGAGCAGACCTGCCGCATGGCGAAGCGGCTCGAGGCGTGGATTGCGCAATCGGACGCCTTCGCGCTGCGTGCGCCGGTGACGCTCAACATCGTCTGCTTCGGCGTCAAGGACGATGAGGACGGTTCGCTGGCGCGCGAAATCGTCATGGAGTTGCATGAGCGCGGCGAGGCGGCGCCGTCGCTGACCATCCTCGATGGGGTTCCGGCGATCCGCGCGGCGATCATCAACCACCGGACCGAAGCGCGCGACATCGACGCCTTCGCCGAGTTTCTCGACGCGGCGCTTAGGCGCGCCCGCAAGGAGCCGCATGATTTCGGCGCGCTGATCGAACCGCATGGACCGGGCAAGACCCGGCTTTCCGAGGATTGACCCACAAGCGTCGTGAGGCTGTTATCAATCGACCTGTTCTTTCTTTGCGCCTTCCCATGAGCGCCGCCATGAGCATAGACCTTCTCGCACAAGCGCCGCGCGCCGACATTCCGGGATGTCTTTGGTTCGTGCGGTTCAACCACGCGGGCGAGGCCGAGCCCGGAACGGCCGAAGATTTCGCAAACCTCGGGGCGCCGCGCGAGGGATTCTTGTGGCTGCACATGGATCTCGCCGACGTGCGCTCGCGCCCGTTGCTGGCGCGAATCCCGGCGCTTTCCGAAGACGCGCGCGACTCGCTCTGCGATCCCATAGACCACCAGCATCTGGAATATTCGGAAGGAATCGTCAGCGGAGCTTTGCTCGATTACGAGCGCGACCTCGGTGGACCGACCTCGCGCACCGACTATGTCCGCTTCGCAGCGGGCGCAAGCTTTTTCATCAGCGCGCGACGGCTGCCGATGGACAGCGTCGAGGCGACGCACATCGCCATTAATCGCGGCGCCCGCCTGACCTCGCCGATCCACCTGTTCGAACTGCTGACGGATGCGCTGATCGACGGGCTGGCGCGAAAGGCCGCCGAACTCGGCGCGGCGTTCGATCGCGTCGAGGATCGCATCATCGATCAGCGCGGCCGCCAGGCGCGGCCGGCGCTCAGCGCCGCGCGGCGCGACGCGGTGCGATTGGCGCGCCAGATCAGCGGCCTGTCGTCGACGGTGGCGCGCCTCGAAACGATCGAGGAGGAGGCCGACGAACAACGGGACAATGATCTGCGCGACGCCGCGGCAAGGCTCGTTCAACACGCCGGCGCGCTGACACAGGACGTGACGAGCCTTCAGGAGCGCGCCCGTCTGCTGCAAGACGAACTCAACGCGCTTCTGAGCTTGGAAACCAATGACCGGCTCTACGTGTTGACCTTGACGACGATGCTGCTGCTGCCGGCGACCTTCGTCACCGGCTATTTCGGCATGAACACCAAGAATCTGCTGTTCGCGGAGGACGACAACGGCACGCTTTACGCGACGATTCTCTGCGTCCTGGCCTCGGCGACGGCGCTTTTCCTGATGCGTCGCTGGGGACTCGCCGGCGCGCCGGAGAGCGAGGACCACAGGCCGGCCGCGCCGGAGCGTCGCGACGACCGGCCGGCGGATCGGAGTTTTTGATATTGGCGTCGTGAGTTGCGGGTTTACAGGCGCGCGCGCGCCGCCTAGTTTCCGCGCCGAATGGGGCGAAGCCCTCCGCTAGAACCCGGGAAATCCATGCGCGCCGAACCGCTTGCGCTGAAAGCCGACATCGAGCAGTCCATCGGACTGCTGAGGAGGCATCTTTGACGTCGACGCCTCGCAACGGCGCCTCGCCGAACTGAACGTCCGGGCGGAAGACCCCGCGCTCTGGAACGATCCCGAAGCCGCGCAAAAACTGATGCGCGAGCGCACCCAGCTCGAAGATCAGGTGGGGGCGCTCTCGAGCCTCGAGCGCGAGCTCGAAGATGCGCTGACGCTTGTCGAGCTTGGCGAGTCCGAGGGCGACGCGGCGACCGAAAAAGAGGGCGTCGACGCGCTCAAAAGCATCTTGAAGCAGGCGCGCGCCCGCCAGACCGAGGCGCTGTTCGCCGGCGAAGCCGACGCCAATGACACCTATATCGAGGTTCATTCCGGCGCCGGCGGCACCGAAAGCCAGGATTGGGCGCGCATGCTGTTTCGCATGTATGCGCGCTGGGGCGAGCGCCACAAATTCCACGTCGAGGTGATCGAGGAGACGCTGGGCGAAGAAGCCGGCATCAAGTCCGGCACGCTGCTCGTCAAGGGACACAACGCCCATGGCTGGGCGAAGACCGAGTCCGGCGTGCATCGCCTGGTGCGGATTTCGCCATTCGACTCGAACGCCCGCCGCCATACCAGCTTCGCCTCGGTCTGGGTCTATCCGGTGGTCGACGATCGGATCGAGGTGAACGTCAATGAATCCGATTGTCGTATAGACACGTATAGATCTTCAGGCGCGGGCGGTCAGCACGTCAATACGACCGATTCGGCGATCCGCATCACCCATATTCCCACCGGCATCGTCGTCGCCTGTCAGGCGGAACGCTCGCAGCACAAGAATCGCGCCACCGCCTGGAACATGCTGCGCGCGCGGCTCTACGAACGCGAACTCGAAATGCGCGAAGCCGAGGCCAATAAGACTGCGGCCTCAAGGACCGAGATCGGCTGGGGTCATCAGATCCGCAGCTATGTGCTGCAGCCCTATCAGCTGGTGAAGGATCTGCGCTCCGGCTTCACCTCAGGGACGCCCTCCGACGTTCTCGACGGCGAACTCGACGACTTCATGCAGGCCTCTCTCGCCCAGCGCATATACGGGGGGCCAGAGAGCATCGAGGACGTCGAGTAGCGGATAGCTGCGCTCACGCCCATTTCTCGATCCTTAGGCCTGGGATATCATCGAAATCCTCAGTGTTCGCCGCGATCAGCGTGAGGCTGAGATCGAGCGCCTGCGCGGCGATCATGCGATCCAGCGTGCGGCGGCGTTTCGGGTCCAGTTTGCGCAGCAGCGCGCCGTAAGCGTCGGCGGCGCCGCGGTCGAAGGGCAGCACGTCCAGATTTTCGGCGAGCAGCGCGATGTTCTCCGCGAGCCGTCCGTTATTTTCGGCTGCGGCTGCACCAAGCGTCTCGGCGAGACTGATCGACGAGAGCGCCACGTCGCCGATCTCGAGCGCTGCGAGCCGATCGAGCACGCCGGGAAGGCCAAGCGCCGCGGCGATGACGATATTGGTGTCGAGGAGGTAGCGCGCCATTGCGCTAGCGAGCGTCGAACAGCCGCTTGGGCGGCTTGAATTCGGGGCGCGCGATCGAAGGTGACGGGGCGGCTTTGAGCCGCGCGACGAGTTCGGCCATATCGAGCCGCGCCGGCGTCACCACGAGACTTCCGCCTTGGCGCCGCACGACAACTTCAGCGCCCTCGTCGAACGCAATCCCGCGCGGCAGCCGAACCGCCAGGCTATTGCCAGATTTGAAAATACGCGTGGAGCTCATGTTCACACAGTGTCAGTGACGCGAAATTATGTCAATATTAGTATATACGGCGTGCATTAAAACGGGACCGGGTCGACGACCGGCATCGAAGGAAGCGCAAATGCGTTTCAGTCAACGGCTCGCTTGATCCCTCGGGCGAGCGCGTGCTATCTGCGACACGCCACGTATGCGCCGCGGAGAGGTGGCTGAGTGGTTGAAAGCACCGCACTCGAAATGCGGCATACGGGCAACCGTATCGGGGGTTCAAATCCCTCCCTCTCCGCCAGACATCCATCGGGAGACCGCGGCCGAAGGGTCGAGCGATCCGCGGGCCGCTCCGAAAGAATCGCGAGAACTGCCGCGCGCTCGTGTCTTGTGCGCCTACCGCTGTCTCAGCCGCAGACGAAGCTCAGTTCGCTATTGTTGATTTGAGCGGCGATCCATGCGGCGCCTTTTTTTCGATGCGTTTCAACCAAGGCGGACGCGCGGCTGAGATCGGACTCCGAGAGTGAGATATTGCATGCCTTGGAGATCTGACGATTGATTTCTGCTTTACGCGCAGCGGCGGTCCGCTGCGCAAGAACCGCGTTTACGGCGGAGACACTCGGCGGCTTTGCGATCGCGAGCGTCGACATCGCGGTGAACGCGCAGCATGTGAAGATGACGATCTTTCGCATTCGATTTCCTCGTTACGGGCGCTTTTTCGCCCAATCGCCCGGAGCTAAACGTCCATGATCAAGATTCACTGCCCGACGGGCAGACACGTCGTTGATCTGTTCGTTCTGGGGGAAGCCGAGAGATTGGGTCTTCGCTTTGAATTAACAAGCGTCGCAGAAGATGAGCGTAGAACTTAAAACGTGCTTTACAGCGGAGGTTGCAAAAAGCAGCGGCTCTGTAAATCAGAGCTACTGCAAAACGTCGGGCCACCGCTTAGATCTTCTCGACGACGGCAGTCATTGCAGACGATGAAGCGCTTTATACCGCTGTTTTGATTTTCGTCTGGGCGGCGAGACGTCCGCACCCGTTGCAGATGTTCTTGCCGCGCGCGGCGCGCCTTCGTATTTTATAGGCCAGACGCTGCCGGGCGCCGTGATGGCGAAACGCCCCAAGCTCGCCAGTCCGCTTCGTCACAGGGGAAGTGGTCGATGCGGTTTTTTCCATCGTCGAGCGTGGAGGAACGCTAGGTCATGACGCGCGGGGATCGTTACCGCTTTGCTGACGCCAGGCCTTACGAATGACTCGAAAATTCAGCGGCGGCGAGTTTGAAGCTCTAAGGGCGCTGCTGCTGGCGCTGGAGGATGTCCAGCGCTCGCCGCCAGAGCCGATCTTCGTCGCCGTCGGCGAACTCGCGCAGATCCTGCACAGGTCGCGGCCAGAGATCATCGCCGGGCTCGATACGCTCGCCGGCCTGAATTTCATCGAAGGTCCCGGCGTCTATCGCGAGTGCGACTGGCTGTTTCGCCGCCTGACGCGCCGCGGCGCGGCGCTGGCCGATCTGATCCGCGACCCCGTCGATTGGAAACGAGCGCTCGACGCCTATGCGCCATTCTTTGCCCGTTGACTCCATTTGGCCCGCACGCGCCGCCACCGGGCTGCGGCCTCCCGGCGTCGCGCCTTGATCAGTTGCGCAAGCTCTGTGCGCCGCAGATTGAAGCGGTCGTTCGGCGCGAGCGCCATGTAACGCTCGGCGATTTCGGTGATGACGATATCGGGCTTCAGGCGCTTGACGAGCCCCCAATCGACATTGGCTGACCAGACAAAGACGAGTTCGCGCGCCGTTTCGGCGAGCTGCGCCGTCAGACGGTCGGGTCCGACGCCGGAGAAGGAATCGCCAAAAAGCAAAATCCGCACGTTATTGGGCGCCGCGTCGTTCCTGTAGATCGCATGCGCGCCGACATGGATGTCGCCGCCGTGAATGGGATCTTCGAGGATGCGCACGACCGCATTGGCGTAAACGCGTTGCGCGTCCGCGATCCAATCGATTTCGCGAATCTGCTCCCAGCGCGGCGGATCGAATTTGCCGCCGAGATCCATGATTTTATGAATCGTGTTGCAGGGCCGGTTCGCGAGGTCCGCATTCGGCGTCAGCTGCAGCGCCTCGCACAAGAGGCGATAGGCGAGCAGACTACCGTCCGGCGTCCAATGCGTGTCGCTGCGCCAGTAGAGTTCGACCTCGTCGCGCCGCTCGCGCATCGGCCAAACGAGATCGACCCATCCGGCCGCGCGTGCAGCGCCGCCAAAGAGCTGTTGCAGGCGGATCGCTGGCGCGAGGTCGACATTGACGAGCGGCGTCGCTTGTTTATGCCCGTAGATCGTCAGCTTTTCCGGCGCGACGAGATGGGCGTAGGCGACGCCGAGCCCTTCGCAACGATGCTTTCGTTCAATGATGGCGTCCCGCCATCGGCGCAGGTTGACGTCCGGCAGATGGCCGCCGTTGCGCTCATAGAGCGTGGTGACGAAATTGGTTCCGCCCGTGAGGAACAGCCATCCGTCGTGACCTTCGTGAACGATGAGTTCGGTCACGGCGCTGACGTCGTGATGGAGTTCGCCGTGGAGTCCGGCTCGGGCTTGCGCGCGTAAAGGATCGTCGCGGCGGCGAGTTCGAAAAGTTTTTCGCGAGGCAATTCCCGCGCCCATGGCTTTTCGAGCAGCGGGCCGGGATAGGCGATCAGATCTTCGACGCGCGTGCGCAAGAATTCTTTGCGCGCGCGCGGCGAAAGACCTTGCGACCAGGAGCGCAGCTGCCAGGCGATCGCCCAGATCGGGTGCGTCGGATTGGTGACCTCCTGCCGTTCGATGGTCAAATGCCCCTCGAAAAGCGTGCGCAGTCCCTCATGCGTCATATTGAAATAGTGATGCGGATAGCCGTGCAGCGGCTGCAGAAACGGCACGCAGCATTTGAGCCATCCGCCCGGCTTGAGCACGCGCGCGATTTCGGCGGCGCAGCGAAACGGATCCTTCACATGCTCCAAAACCGCGATCGAGATGACGCCGTCGAAGGCGTCATTCTTGAAGGGCAGCCGATGCGCCAGGCCGACCACATCTGTCGTTGCATAATCCATCATTTCGAAGTTGACGACATTGCTATAATAGACCGGACGGTAGCCCGCGCCGACGTCAAGGATCAAGCCATCGGCGTGGCGCTCGATCAGTTCGACTGTTTCATCGTCATAGCCGTTCTCGCTGATCGGCATATCCTCGGCGGCGTCTTGCGCCTGAAGCGAGGGTTCATCCGAAAACACGAATTTGCCCGAACCCGACAACGGCGTTTCCGGGTCGAGCAGCAGCGGTCGCACCGCGCTGAGCTTTCGTGCGCGAATTGCAGGGATGTCGCTCATACGCAGCTGACGCCGTCCCTGGGCGCGACCAAGCTGATCGAAATGCGCGCGGCCCGAGGCGAGCTGACCGAGTTCGATCGCCTGTCGCACGTCCGGGTTCGCGGCCAGATAGCGCGCCTCGTCGAAATTCTCCGGCGTCGCGGGCTCGTCATCGGCGACCTTCTGCCGGCGGCCCTCAATATGGCCGAATTTTTTGAAATGCCGCCAGCCCGAGCCGATTTTGCCGAGGCGAACGGCCTCGGCGACGTCGGGGTTGACGGCGAGATAGGCCTTTTCGTCGAAGGTTTGCGGCGTCGGCGTCTCTTGCAGCGCCGTCGACTTAAAGGGATTATTCATGCAGACGGCGAAATGATACTCAATAGCCACCTCCGCCGGATTGTTAGCACAAGCGGCAGTATAGGAAAACACGGGATCTGCTTTTCAATCGGTGCGCTCCGTGGCGAGGAAGGGGCGATGATGTGATCAAGAGAGTTTCGAAAACCGCCATGCAATCTGGTCAGGGTGAGATCGCTCACGCGGGCGAGGCGCCAATCGTGGTCGAGGCGTTCTATCGCTACGGCTACAGGGGTCGCTCAATGCTCGCCATTCGCGCCCCTTTTGCGATGGGCGCGGACGGCGCCGACATCATTGGGCGCGCCATCGAAACGGGCGCGCGCCATTATGTCGTGGTCTCAATCGCGCGCCAGATCTCCGGACCGATTCATTCAGGCGAACCGCTCGGCGTCGAGCTGCGCGCCAGCGACGCATGTGAAGAGTCATCGGGCTAAAGAATGACCAAGATTTTGGGGCTTGGGCACAGTCATATCGTGGCGATCGCCAAAGGATGTTACGAGCTGCAGCACGAGGGCTTTCGCCTTGGCGGCGCGCCGCTCCTTTCGCGATTCCTCTATCTCTATGATCCCGAGATAACGCCGACCTTAGCGGAGGAGGGCTCAGCTTCGCGCCTCAATGCCCGCCTTCGCCAAATCATCGACGAGGAGCGGCCGGATGGCGTCGTATTGTCGGTCGGCGGCAATGAGCATATCGCTCTTTCGGTGACGCAGCCTAAAGAGCGCTTCGATTTTATTCTCGGCGCGGAGCCGGAGCTCGATCTCGAGCAGGGGGCCGAGGTGCTGCCAGAAGTCGCCATTCGCGAGACTTTGCGGGAAAAAATGGCGCCAACGCTTTCAACCATCGAAGCGATACGAAACGAAACGGCCGCGCCGATCGTTTGCCTTGAGCCCCCGCCTCCCTTTCCAAATTCACGCATTTTGGAATGTCCGCAAGAGTTTTTTCGTAAATCATTCGATCCAAAAAAAATGTCGGGCGAGACGTTCCGCTATAAAATGTGGCGTACGCAGACTGCGCTTTATCGTGAAGTTTGCGCGCGCGCAGGTATTCTTTTTGCGGCCGTTCCGACCGAGTTCATCGCGCCATCGGGCGTGTTGGCGGAGGTTGTTTGGGGCGCCGACGCCTCCCACGCAAACGCGCTCTTTGGCCGACGCATGATCCAAAGCGCCGCAGAGCTGATCGAGCCGCGGCTGAGTGATGGACGGCAATGAAGACGCATCCCTATTCGAAACGCCCCGACTACGCCCTGTGGCGCCGCGCGGTCGCGGATGTCGCGCCCGGCGAACTCGATCCCGTCGTGGAGGCGCCTTTCCGGCTCGGCCTTCGTGAAAAGACCGCGACCGCTGGGAGCTGTTTCGCTCAACATATCGGCCGTTACTTGAAGTCGAGCGGCTGCAATTATCTCATCACCGAGCCGCCGCATCGCTTCATCGGTCAGCAGGCTGCCGACGCCCTCAATTACGGCCTCTACACGGCGCGCTACGGCAATATCTACACGAGCCGCCAGCTGCTGCAGCTTTTCGAGCGCGCCTATGGGCGGTTCACACCGAAGGAGAACTACTGGCCAGAAGGCGCCGCGCATGTGGTCGACCCGTTTCGGCCGCAAATTCAGCCCGGCGGCTTCAACTCGATCCGTGAACTCGACTATGATCGCGAGCGTCATTTCGAAGCCGTGCGCCGAGCGTTCGAGACGCTCGACGTCTTCGTGTTCACGCTAGGACTGACAGAGTTCTGGCGTTCGCGCGAGGATGGCGCGGCTTTTCCGCTCTGCCCGGGCGTCACGGGCGGCGATTACTCTCCCGCGCGACACGAATTCGTCAACCTTGGCGTCGATGACGTCGTCGCCGACATGACCGCCTTCATCGCGCGTCTGCGCGCCGTCAATCCTGGCGCGCGAGTCATTTTGACCGTCTCTCCCGTGCCGCTTGTCGCCACCGCCGAGCCGCGTCATGTGCTGATCTCCACGATGTATTCGAAATCGGCGCTACGCGTCGCGTGCGATATGCTTTCGCGCACGCTCGGTCAGGTCGCCTATTTTCCTTCTTATGAGATCGTCGCCGGCGGCTATGCGCCGACCGATTATTTCGCGCCAGACAGGCGCAGCGTCACGCAGGAAGGCGTGGCGCATGTTATGCGCGTGTTTGAACGGCACTTCATCAAGCGCAACGCCGCCGGTGAAGCCTTGCGCGGGGCGTTGCGCGCGTTCGCCCCGGCGCGCGCGGCCACAGCCGAAGATCCGATCGCCGCCGCGATGCGCCTCATGTGCGACGAGGAGGCTCTATCGCTGGAGCGAATCGAAGCATCGTCGAGCGACGCCGAGCAGGCTGAAGTGGAGCCGGCGCCGCAGAACCAGTCAGCAAAAGAATTTGCCGCGCAGGAACCGCTCGCCGATGAGACCGAGCGTGAGGCTGATGCCGCCGACCTACAGAATCAGGGACGTGTTGATTAGCTCGGCATCATAGCTCGTAGAGTAAGCGGAGCGCAGCGCGAGCCCATGGCCGCCTGAGCGCGCCCGCCGCAACTCGGGCTCGCGTCTTTGGCGGATCAGTTGGTCAGCGCCGGACTTTCGCGATAGAGCGTCGGAAAAAGGCGCTTGAGATCGTCGATTTTCGGCAAGTCGTTATAGACGATGTAAGGCTGCGCAGGATGGCGTACGAGATAATCCTGATGATAGGGCTCCGCCGGATAGAAGGCCTTCAGCGGTTCGAGCGTCGTGACGATGGGCGCTGAAAGCGCCTTTGCCTTCGAAAGCTGCGCAATATAATTGCGCGCAGCCTTTTCCTGATCGGCGTTCGCCACAAAAATCGCCGAACGATATTGCGCGCCTGCATCAGGCCCCTGGCGATTAAGCTGCGTCGGATCATGCGCGACGGAGAAGTAGACGCGCAGCAGTTCTCCAAGACTGACGGTCTTCGGATCATAAGCGATTTCGACCGATTCAGCGTGACCGGTGTCGCCGCGCGAGACGGCTTCGTAACGCGCCATGTCCTTGGCGCCGCCGGCATAGCCGGACACGGCGCGCGAGACGCCTTTGACGCGCTGAAACACGCCCTGCACGCCCCAGAAGCAGCCGCCAGCGACGACGAGCTTCTGTTCGCCGACGCTCGTCGCCGGCGGATCGTAAGCGGGCGCGGGCAGAACGACTGCGCGTTCGGCGGCGTCCCCGCGCAGGGGAGCGAAAATGATCAGCGCGGCGACGAGAACAGCGGCGGTGAATCTCATGGGGATATCCCTTACGCTTGTCCGCGCCCGATGAAACGCAGCGCGACGCCGTTCATGCAGTAGCGCAGCCCGGTGGGCTTGGGTCCGTCGGTGAAAACGTGGCCAAGATGCGCGTCGCAGCGCTTGCAGGAGTTAGCGACGCGTCTCATGCCGAACGCCGTGTCGGCGCTTTCCACAACATTGGCCTTGGAAATCGGCGCAAAGAAGCTTGGCCAGCCCGTGCCCGAGTCATATTTCGTCTTTGAGTCGAACAGCGCCGTATCGCAACAGACGCATCGGTAAATTCCGTCGGCGTGATTATCCCAGTTGGGCCCGGTGAAGGCGCGCTCCGTGCCGTCCTTGCGCGTGACCTCGAAGGCGAGCGGCGACAGTTGCGCGCGCCATTCGGCGTCGGTCTTGAGGATTTTTTCCAGGCGCGAAACGCCAAGGCTCTTGCCGTTCGAGTCGAAGGTTTCAATCTCGATGATTTCGGCGTCGGCATGCGCCTTCGGCGCGAAGGCGAAAAAAACAGCGCCTGAGAGAAGGTTACGACGGTTCACGATCGGCTCCTGCGGTCTCATGCGTATTCGTTCGCGCCCTGGGAAAAGTTACAGAGCCACGAAAAACTGTCGTGTCACCTGCGCCCGAAGAGCTTTTCGATGTCCGCGAGCTTCAGCTCAATATAGGTGGGCCGGCCGTGATTGCATTGGCCTGCCCCCGGCGTCGTCTCCATCTCGCGCAGCAGCGCATTCATCTCGGGCGCCGAAAGCCGCCTGCCGGCCCGCACCGAATGATGGCAGGCGCAGGTGGCGAGCACGTGATCGAGCCGGCGCGAAAGCCCGCGCGCGTCGCCTTCCTCCGCCAGGATGTCGGCGATGTCCTCGACAAGCCGCTTGCAGTCGACCTCGCCGAGCAGCGCCGGGGTCTCGCGCACCAGCACGGCGCCTGGGCCGAAGAGTTCGAGCGCCAGGCCAAGCGCCGCGAGTTCGTCCAGCGCCGGCGCAAGCGCATTCATGCGCGCCTCGTCGAGGTCGACGACGGCGGGGATCAGCAGCATCTGTCGCGCGACGCCGGCCGCCTCGCGCTGGCGTTTGAGCTTCTCATAGACGATGCGCTCATGCGCGGCGTGCTGGTCGACGATGACGAGACCGTCCTGCGTCTGCGCGATGATGTAGGTTTCGTGCAGCTGCGCGCGCGCCGCGCCGAGCGGCGACTGCGGCTCCTGCGCAGGCGTCTCATGCGCGCGCGAATCGGCCATCGGCGCGCCGGCGTCGAAAGCGGCTTGCGGCTGCTCTTCGAAGCCGGCGGGCGCGTAAGGCGAGCGCGGTAGGCTCCAGTTCGCCGGCGGCGGCGCGCGATATGGCGCGCCATTGCCGCGCGCCAGAACGTCGATCGCCGCGCGCGTGTTTGTATCGGCGCTGCGATGGCTCTTCTCGGCCAGCGCCTGCTTCAACGCGCCGACGACGAGGCCGCGCACCAGCCCTGGATCGGCGAAGCGCACCTCCGCCTTTGCCGGATGCACATTGACGTCGACGCTGCGCGGATCGCAATCGATGAACAGCGCGACGACGGGATGGCGGTCGTGGCTTAGAAAATCGAGATAGGCGGCGCGAATGGCCCCTGCGAAAAGCTTGTCGCGCACCGGCCGTCCATTGACATAGACATATTGCATCTGGGCGTTGCCGCGACTGTAGGTCGGCAGGCCGGCAAGGCCCGAGAGGTTCACGCCTTCGCGTTCCGCTTCAAGCCGAAACGCGTTGGCGGCGAAGTCTTCGCCAAGGATCTGGAAGATGCGCCGCGCGGAATCGTCGCCGCAGGCGGCATAATCGAAGAGCGCGCCGCTGTCGGTGGACAGCGAGAAGCGCGCCTGCGGATGGGCCATGGCGAGTCGCTTGACGACATCGACGATCGCCGCGGTTTCGGTGCGCTCGGTCTTGAGGAACTTGAGCCGCGCCGGCGTCGCAGCGAACAGTGCGCGCGCTTCGATCTTGGTCCCGTGCGGCCAGTTCGAGGCGGACAGTGGGCGCTTCTCGCCCGCGTCGACCCGGATGGAACAGCCGTGCGGGGCGCCCATCGCCCGGGTTTCGATCGTCAGGTCCGCCACCGCCGCGATCGACGGCAACGCCTCGCCGCGAAAGCCGAGCGTCGCGATGCTGGTCAGATCGCCGTCGGGAATTTTGGACGTCGCATGGCGCTCGATGGCGAGCGCCAGGTCGCGCGCGTCCATCCCGCTGCCGTCGTCGATGACGCGGATGAGGCTTTTGCCGCCTTGCGCGATCGCGACGTCGATGCGCGTCGCGCCGGCGTCGAGCGCGTTCTCAACCAGCTCCTTGACGGCGGACGCCGGACGCTCGACCACTTCGCCGGCGGCGATGCGATCGACGAGAAGGGGATCGAGACGGCGAACAGGCATGGGTGAATCAGCTCAGAGGCTAGGGCTTTGTGGATTATAGCGGCTTTGGCGGAACAATCGCCATGAACGGCTCAGGCGCGGTGAGCGCGTCGGGGATCGAAGCCGCCGCAAGGGCGGCGGATCCGGTTCACCACAGCCCGCCCGCGCTTTTGGCGCGGGGATGCCCAAAACATGCCTCTTGAAACTATACCCCTTAGGGGTATATGTTAACGCCATTGCTAGGAGCGGATTTGCAGATTTTCAAAACCAAGTGGTTTGCACGGTTTGCACGAAAGGAAAAGGTTGGGGATGCGCGGCTGCGCGAAGCGATCAGCCGCGCGGAGAAGGGCGGCATTGACGCCACGCTTGGCGGCAACCTTATCAAGCAACGGGTTGCGCGGGATGGCGGGGGCAGGTCCGGCGGATTCCGCACCATCATCGCCTACCGCGTGAAGGAGCGAAGCATTTTTCTCTACGGCTTCGCCAAGAACGAGCGGGACAATATCGACGCGGATGATTTGGAGATATTGAAAAAGCTGGCGCGGCAATTCCTGCCAATGCGCGCAGTGGAGATTGAAAGGGCGATCGAAGAAGGCGAACTCATCGAGGTGGAACATGACGACTAAGGCGAAGAAGAAATTTCGCAGCACGATCGCGGAAGCGGCGCACGAAACCGCAAGCGGCCTGCATCGCATTGGCCTCATCGACGCCAAGACGATGCGCGAATTTGATGCGGCGTGTCTCACCACGATTGAGCCGCTGACGGGCAAGCAGATCCTGGCGCTGCGCGAGCGCGAAGGCGTGAGCCAAGGCGTGTTCGCCCGCGTGTTGAACGTAAAGCCGAAACTGGTGAGCGAATGGGAGCGTGGCGAAAAGAAGCCAAGCGGCCCCTCGCTCAAGCTGCTTTCGCTCGTGAAGGCGCGGGGTCTTGAGGCGATAATTTGATTGCGAAAGGTTTTACCTTTTGCAGGGCAATATCTTAATCACCTCGGCGCCGTTCGTCGCTGCTTCTCTGCGTTTAATCGCCTGAAATTCTCAAGCAAAATTTCGCCTGCTCCTAAGGCCTCGCGACCGGCAGTTATTGCCGAAACAAGTTCACCGACCGAAACATGACCAACGTCCTTTTTGGCAATGTCGATTTTCTTGAGGAGCTTTGCCGCCGCTACTGGCTTAAACGTCCACGAATCATTCTTAAGAACCGCAGGGGTATGACAGACTATGTTTCTATACTTGAATACATTTTCAACTTTGTTACAGTAATTGCCAACATTGCTTTTCCAATCTGTTGCTGAAATATGCTTTGCTCTTTCTTTTATAATCTCAATTTTTAGACGTGTGTCTATGGTGGCGACGACTGGCTCCACCATTAAAGCTCCTCCTATATCCAAAACCTCAATAAGCACTCGATTTAACTGCCAGTCGATACCCGTGGCAGTCATCACTAATTCGCCGACTATCGCATACGTGTCTTTATGCTGCTCTGCCTTTTTCTTTGTAACAGTCATATCCCCAGCCTTGAAATCGTGCTTCGCGAAACATTGAACCGCTGCGCGAGTTCGGCTTGCGTCACCTCGCCTTTGGCAAGCTCGCACAAAGCCTCCTCGCGCTGATGGCGGGTCAGCTTGGGAGGTCGCCCCATGTGAACGCCTCGGGCCTTGGCGCGGCTGCGGCCTTCGCTGGTGCGGGCGCGGATTAACTCGCGCTCGAACTCGGCAAGGCCGGTCAATACGGTGAGCATAAGTCGCCCGTGTGGGGTTGTCGTGTCCGCCCATACGTCGGCGAGCGAGCGGAATCCGGCTCCCGCCTTCCCGATAGTGTCAAGTATGTTGAGTAGGTCGCGCGTCGATCTGGCGAGCCTATCGAGGCGCGTCACAAGCAACACGTCGCCCTTGCTCAAGGCGCCGAGCGCTCGGCGTAGCTGGGCGCGGTCGCTCGATGCGCCGCTGCTGGTCTCCTTGAAAACCCTCTCGGCTCCGGCAGCGCGTAACGCCTTCACCTGAGCGTCAACGCTCTGGCCGTCAATTGAGACGCGAGCATAGGCGAAAATGGGCATGCCGGAATGGTAGGGAAGCCCTCAACTTTTGCAACAAACTTTTGCACCTCGCAAAGGCCTGATCTTCAAAGGCGCGACGGTGGTTGCAAAAGTATGGACTTGTGCACGCATGGAGACGTGCAAAATCATCCTCGCTCGTGCCCAAAATCTCAGGGTCTCACCGCGTCAGGGCGAGGGGCGAGGCTCAGGACTGGCGGTCGTCGCGTTCATCGTAGGAACTCCACTTCATCCCCCAGCCTTCGAACGAGCGAAAGCGAACGCGCCGGCATTGCCGGCGACGGCTCTTACTGTTCCAGAGCTGATAGAGAGCGATGAAAAAGGAGGCCGTCGTGAACGCGAAGCCAAGCCAGTCCCGCATGTCGTGCGACATTGCGGGTTGGTGGTCTCGTGTATGGGGCCAATAAAAACCCACCTGTCGGCGGGTTTGGGTCAGAGGCGCGAATCGCACCTCTACCAAAAATATAGCATAAAGCCGCGTCCCGTGTGCCAAGCCATTTCGCAAAAAATGGCGACTACTGTTCCACCAGCAACTTCAAAAGAGCGGCGCGAGCACCAGCGCCAAATTCTCGACAGCCACCACCCGCGCCCTGGCGCCGGGCGCAAGGCTTTCGACAAGCGAGTCTTGCGCAAGCCGCGCCTGCCATTCGACGCCGGACCAGAACACGACGCCATGCCTCTTCGTCACCTCATGCGTCGTCGTCACTTCGCGCCCGATCAGATCGCTGCTCTTATCTTCTTCGATGTCGGCGTTTTGAAACCGCTGCAGCGGCTTTCTGCCGACGATGGCGATCAGCAGGCCGGCGCCGGCGACGATCGCCGCGGTTTCGACGAGCGATGGTCGCCAGCCCGTCGCATAGAGAACCGCGCTGGTCAGCAGCGCGCCCACCGCGACGAACATCACCGGCGACAGGCCGATCACGACGATGTCGAGGCCGAGCAGGATCAGGCCGGCGATCAGGCTCGCATTGGCGGGATCGTAGAGAAAGGCGGTCTCCATCTTTATTCCGCTTCCCGCCAGGGCTGGGCGCGGCGCTGCTGCGCCTCGCTGGACGCAGGGCCGGCGTTGACGGCCTTGAGCACCGCCATCGCCTTGGCGATCCAGCCGGCGGGGTCGGCGCCGTCGCCCATCAGCACCAGCGAATTGCCGGCCTTGGCGAGGCGGCCATATTGCTCGATGGCGCTCTTGGCGACTTCGAGCTGAACCGCCTGATCGCCGCCGACCTGGGTGATTTGCGTGCGCACCAGCTCGATCGCCTTCGCCTGGCCTTCAGCGCGCAAAATCGCCGCCTGTTTCTCGCCTTCGGCGCGGTTGATCTCGGACTGTTTCACGCCTTCCGATTCGAGCACCGTCGCCCGCTTGTCGCGCTCGGCCTTCATCTGCCGCTCCATCGACTGGCGCAGCGATTCGGGCATGGCGATGTCCTTGATCTCATAGCGCGTGACATGCGCGCCCCAGAGCTGGGCGGCGTCGGAGACGGCGCGCACCACCCGCTCATTGATCTCGCTTCGGTTCTCGAAGGTCTTGTCGAGCTCCATCGAGCCGATGGCCGAGCGCATCGAGGTCTGCGCCAGATTGATGATGGCGCGGCGGATGTCCTGCGCGCCATAGGCGGCGTCCTTGGCGTTGACGATCTTGTAATAGAGAACGCCGTCGATGGTGACGGTGGCGTTGTCCTTGGTGATCGCGTCCTGCTCCGGCACGTCGATCACCTGTTCGCGCAGATCGAAAGTGTAGGCGACGCGCTCGACGATCGGCCAGACGAAATTGACGCCCGCGGTCAGCGATCGGTTGTAGCGGCCCAGCCGCTCGATGACGAGCACGGTCTGCTGGCGCACGAAGCGCACCATCGTCGACAGCGCCAGCAGCGCGACATAGGCGAACCAGAACAGCGGATTTTGGAAGAGGCCGATCGGCAGGCCGAGGTTGAAGGATCGGTCGATGATCAAGAGGCCGATGGCGGCGGCGCCGACGACAAAAAGTGCGAAACCCATGGAATGAACCCTCCGCGACAGGCGCGTTGAGAGAAGCTTATCGAGCGACAGAGACACGGGCGCTCCTTTTCATACGCAGGGGTAGAACCTTCCCGCGAAGGCGCGCCCTCAGCGCCCATGACGTCTAGCGCGCCAGACGCGCCGAAGGCGTGCGCCGGCGCATGTCTGCCTCGATGCTCAGCGCTGTCTCCACCAGCTTTCGAGCGTCGGACTGAACAACGGCGAGGCATAGCGCGGCAATCGCGCCGGGCGCGCAATGTCGGTCGAATGCGCGAGCCATTGGTCGGACGCATGATACAGCGGCACGACGTAGAAGCCGGAAAGTAGCACGCGGTCGTACGCGCGAACGGCCGTGACGAAGTCTTCGTGGCTTGTCGCGGCCAGCAGGGCGGCGATGAGGGCGTCGATCGCCGGCGACGCGGCGCCGGCGAGGTTGAAGGAGGCTTCCTGGTTCGCGCTCGCAGACCCCCAGCGCATGCGCTGCTCATTGCCCGGCGACGCCGAGGCGATCCATTGGCCGAGCATCATGTCGAAATCGAACTTCTGGCGGCGACGCTGATATTGCACCTCGTCGACGAGGCGCACGCGGGCGTCGACTCCTATGCGCTGCAGCGAGCCGGCATAGTTGAGCGCAAGCCGCTCCTGATTGCGGTCCTTGACCATGATCTCGAAGGCGACAGGCTCGCCGTCCTTGCGCAAAACGCCGTTTTCGATGCGGTAGCCGGCGCTCTCGAGCAGATCGAGCGCGCGCTTCGCCATCTCGCGGTCGCGGCCTGACCCGTCGTTGACCGGCGGTCGCCAGCGGCCATCCAGAATGTCTTCGCGCACGGCGTCCGGAAACGGGGCCAGCAAGGCGCGCTCCCCGGGGGACGCCGGGCGGCCGGAGGAGGACAATTCGGATTCGTCGAAGAAGCTTTTCGTGCGGGTGTAGAGGCCGGCGTAGAGATTCGCGTTGACCCATTCGAAGTCGAACATCATGCCGAGCGCTTCGCGCAGGCGGATGTCCTTGAACAGGGGACGCCGCGTATTGAAGACGAACCCCTCCATGCCTTTGGGATTTTCGTTTTTCAGCGTCTCCTTCACCACGCGCCCTTCGGTGAGCGCCGGGAAGTCGTAGCCGCTCGCCCATCGCGTCGTGCTGGTTTCGTCGCGATAGTCGAGCAGGCCCGCCTTGAAGGCTTCAAAGAGCGAATTGCCGTCACGGAAATATTGAAGGTCGATCTCGTCGAAATTGTAGAATCCGCGCTGGCTCGGCAGGTCGGCGCCCCAATAGTCCTCATTGCGGCGCAGCAACAGGCGCGCGCCGACTTGCGCGTCTGCGATCACATAGGGGCCCGAGCCGACGGGCTTGGCGAGCGTCGCATCGGAAAAGCGCTCGACGTCGGTCGCGTGTTTGGGCAGCACCGGCATGATCGCGAGAATGAGCGGCAGCTCCCGGTCGCCGACGCCTGAGAGGTCATAATGGACGGTATGCGCGTCGGGCGCGTCGATCGATTTGACCAGCCCATAGGCGATGCGCTGCTGCGGCCGGCCCTTGGTCTTTAAGAGATCGAACGAGAACAGCACGTCTTCGGCGGTGATCGGCTTGCCGTCGGAAAAGCGCGCGCGCGGGTCGAGGTGGAAAGTCACCTGCGAACGCGCCCGATCAATGTCGATCGAGCGCGCGATCAGGCCGTAGAGGGTGAAGGGCTCGTCCTGCGAGCGGGCCATCAGGCCTTGGAAAACATTCCCGACAAGCCCCTGCGCGGCGGTTCCCGACTTGAGATTGAACGGGTTGAGGCTGTCGAAGGTGCCGGCGAGGCCGACGCGAAGTTTGCCGCCCTTCTTCGCTTCCGGCTCGGCGTAAGGGAAGTGATGGAAATCGCTCGGTAAAGCCGGCGCGCCGTGCATGGCGATCCCATGCGTCGGGCAGGGCGCTTCGACCGCTCGAGGGGTAGGGGCCGCGCCCGAAGCGGGCGCGGAGATAAGGAGCGAGAGGGCGAAGCTGAGCGAGCGGCGCCCCCGCGTTCGCTGTTCACCGCCGCGGCTGGCGGGGCGTCTTGCAGAGATCGGGCGAATCTTCATGGGCGGACCATAATCCAACGTCCCGTCGCAAGAAGCGAGTCGCGCTTAAGTTTTCGGCCATTTTTTTGCGATAGGTGTGGGCAAAAAGCGCCCACGCCAAGCATTGAGCGCTCCGTCCGGCTGGAATTTACTGCCGCGACCATGTAAGAGCGGTGCCGTCGCCTCGTCGGCGTCTCGCGATCGCGCTGGAACACGGGCTGGTACAAGTTCCATGGCGCTGTGGCGCGAAGGCGGCTCCCGTTATGACGCGATCTCGAAACTATCCGGAGCCGGAGAGCGCCGGCCAGCAGGACAATCGAAAGGAACTTCCGATGTCGACCCATATCTCGCGTTCTTGCGCGATCGCCCTTGCGGGAGCGTTGCTGTTCGTCGGCGGCGGCGCATTGGCTCAGCAGGCGCCGGCGGCCGGCGCAGCGCAGCAGCAGCAGCAGCCTCAGGGGCCGATTGCCGCCGAGCTCGTCGCTGTCCAGCCGGACTGGACCAAGGTTTGCGGCACTGATCCCCAGACCAAAAAGGAAATGTGCTACACGACGCGCGACTTCGGCGTGTCGGCGAAGGAGGGCGAGGCGCCTCAGCCGCTGCTCGCGCTGGCGATCTACGATCCCAAGGGCGACGATCAAAAGATCATCCGCCTGCTGCTGCCGCCGGGCCTCATGCTGAAACCCGGCTTCCGCTTTTCGATCGATAAGGGAGCGCCGGAAAGCGGCGCGTTCGAAATCTGCTTCCCGAATGGCTGCTTCGCCGAGGCGAAGGTCAAGAAGACGGTCGTCGACGGCATGAAGAAGGCCGAAAAGATGACGGTGGTCGTTAAGAATCAGGCGAACGGCGAAGTCACCTTCTATCTGCCGCTCGCCAATTTCGGCAAAGCCTTCGACGGCCCGGCCGTCGACCCGAAGGTCCTCGAAGAGCAGCAAAAGAAGCTGCAGGAAGAGCTGCAGAAGAAAGCCGAGGACGAGCGCAAGAAGCTCGAGGCCCAGAAGGGCGCAGCCACGTCGCCCGCGCCGGCCGCTTCCAAGAAGTAAGGGTTGTAAGAACCCCGAGCGTAGGACCCGCGTGGGACGCTGTCCCCGCGGGTTTTTTTACGGCCGCGGCCTCACGCGCGAATTGTGCGTGCGTCGCGCTTCCGCCCTCGTCTTTTCCGGGGAGATTCGCCGAGTCGCGCGCACAACGGCAGCGTCACTTTGACGCGCGGCAAATAGCCAGTCTATATAGGCCGCCGGGCCATCTCCATCGACAACCATCGGCGAGGTCAAAGCACGCATGTTTATCGCCATCGCTATGGTCCTGGTCGTCGCGGGTTCGATCCTGTTTCACGTATTGAGCCCCTGGCGGGCGACGCCGATCGCGTCGAACTGGGGCTTCATCGACGACACGATGGCGCTGACCTTCCTGGTGACCGGGGCCGGATTCGTCGCCGTGATCCTGTTCATGGCGTATTGCCTCTATCGCTTTCGCCATGTGCCGGGCCGGCGCGCCGCCTATGAGCCGGAGAATCAGAAGCTCGAAGCCTGGCTAGGCATCGTCACGACGATCGCCGTCATCGTTCTCCTCGCGCCCGGCCTGCTCGTCTGGGGCCAGTTCATCACCGTGCCTAAGGACGCGATGGTGATCGAAGCGGTGGGCGTTCAGTGGAGCTGGAGTTTCCGCCTGCCGGGCGCCGACAACCAGCTCGGCTCGAGCGATGTGCGCTACATCGACACCACCAATTCCATGGGTCTGAGCCCGGCCGATCCGAAGGGGCAGGATGATCTGCTGATCGCCAGCAGCGAACTGCATCTGCCGATCGGCAAGCCGGTCAAGGTCCTGCTGCGCTCGATCGACGTCCTACATGACTTCTATGTCCCCGAGATCAGGGCGAAGATGGACCTCGTGCCGGGCGTCGTCACATATTTTTGGTTCACGCCGACCAAGATCGGCGAATATGAGATACTCTGCGCCGCCTATTGCGGCACGGGGCATCCGCAGATGCGCGGCAAGATGGTCATAGAGTCGGAGGCCGACTTCGAGACCTGGCGCACGGCGCAGCAGACGTTCGAGCAGTCGCGCAAGAGCGACGCGAGCCGAGACAAGCGGGCCTCTGCTCAATGACGCTCAATGATGCGAGTCGCGCCGCTTTGACATTCATCGCCGCTGACAGAGCGCCGCTGCGACGGGGCTCGATCAATCGCCGGAAGCGCGACAGGGGCGAAGGGAGGATCGTTCCATGACCGACGCCAGCGTACCCCAGAATGTCGCGCCGCCGCCGGCGGAGGTGCCGGACGTCGACCTCTATCACGCGCACAGCTGGATCACGAAATATGTGTTCAGCCAGGACGCCAAGGTCATTGCCATTCAATACGCCGGCACGGCCATCGCCGTCGGCATTTTGGCGCTGGTGCTGTCATGGGTGATTCGCCTGCAGCTCGCCTTTCCAGGAGCGATCCCGTTCATTGACGCCAATGTCTATTACCAGTCCGTGACCATGCATGGCATGATCATGGTCGTGTATATGCTCACCGCCATCTTTCTCGGCGGCTTCGGCAATTATCTCATTCCGCTGATGGTCGGCGCGAGGGACATGGTGTTCCCTTACGTCAACATGCTCAGCTACTGGGTCTATCTGATCGCGACCCTGGTTCTCGTCTCGAGCTATTTCTTCCCGGGGGGTCCGACCGGCGCCGGCTGGACGCTTTATCCGCCGCAATCGATTCTGACGGGCACGCCGGGCCACGAATACGGCATCATCCTGATGCTCGTCTCGTTGATCCTCTTCATCGTCGGCTTCACGATGGGCGGATTGAATTACGTGGTGACGGTGCTGCAGGCGCGCACCCGAGGCATGACGTTGATGCGCATGCCGCTGACGGTTTGGGGGATCTTCTCCGCCGCCGTCATGGCGCTTCTCGCCTTTCCCGGCCTCTTCGTCGCCTGCCTCATGCTGCTCCTCGACCGCACGCTCGGCACGAGCTTCTTCATGCCGTCGCTCGTCGAACTCGGCGAACGCAAGGACTATGTCGGCGGCAGCCCGATCCTGTTCCAGCACCTGTTCTGGTTCTTCGGCCATCCCGAAGTCTATATCGTCGCGCTGCCGGCCTTCGGCATCGTTTCCGATCTGATCAGCGTGCATGCGCGCAAGAACATCTTCGGCTACAGGATGATGGTCTGGGCCATCATCGCCATCGGCGTGCTCAGCATGGTGGTCTGGGGCCACCATATGTATATCAGCGGCATGGACCCGTGGTTCGGGTTCTTCTTCGCGGTGACGACGCTCGCGATCGCGGTGCCGACGGCGCTGAAGGTCTATAATTGGGTGCTGACCCTCTGGCACGCCGACATCCATTTCACGACGCCGATGCTGTTCGCGCTGGGGTTCCTCGTCACCTTCGTCAACGGCGGCATCACCGGCCTTTACCTCGGCAATGTCATCGTCGACGTGCCGCTGTCGGCGACGCTGTTCGTCGTCGCCCATTTCCACATGGTGATGGGCATCGCGCCGGTGCTCGTCATCTTCGGCGCCATCTATCATTGGTATCCGAAGATCACCGGCCGCATGATGGACGAGCGGCTTGGCAAGATTCACTTCTGGATCACCTTCCTTGGCGCCTATGCGATCTTCTTTCCGATGCACTATCTGGGCGTGCTCGGGATGCCGCGGCGCTTTTACGAGATGGGCGAAACCGCCTTCGTTCCCGCGTCGGCCGCCACGCTCAACATTGTCATCACGGTGATCGCCTTGGCGGTCGGCTTCGCGCAGTCGATCTTCTTCTACAATCTGTTCAAGAGCCTGAAGTACGGCGCCCCCGCCGGCGGCAATCCCTGGCGCGCCGCTTCGCTCGAATGGCAGACTCCGGAGACGCCGCCCGGCCACGGCAATTGGGGTAAACATCTTCCAGTGGTTTATCGCTGGCCGTACGCCTATAGCGTGCCCGGCGCGCCGGAGGATTATCTGCCGCAGAACGCGCCGCCGGTGAGAGGAGAGCATTCGCCATGAGCGTCATGGGGCTCTTCTTCGTCTTTATCGCCACCGTCGCCATCATGTGGTTGGTGCGCCAGGGAGTGATGGAGTCTCCCTGGCTCGAGGAAGGCGAAGTTGCGCATTATCGTCGCGCCGGCGGCGCCGAGCCGCCGACAGCCGGGAGAGTGGGGCTCGCGGTCTTTCTCGCCGTCGCCGGCTGTCTGTTCTCTCTGCTCGCCGCCGCCTTTTTCATGCGCGGCGACGCGCCCGACTGGCAGATGCCGCCGATCCCCGGCGTGCTCTGGGTCAACACTTTTCTTCTGGCCGCCAGCAGCGTCGCGTTGCAGCTCGCGGTCGTCGCCGCTCGGCGCGCCAACGCCGAGCGGGTCAAGACGGCGCTGCTTGTCGGAGCCGTAACCGCGGCGCTTTTCCTGATCGGCCAGATCTGGGCGTGGCGCGAGCTTCTCGAGTTGCGATTCTTCGCCTCGAGCAACGCCGCCAACGCGTTCTTCTATCTGCTGACGGGCGTGCATGCGTTGCACCTCATCGGCGGTCTGGTGGCTCTTGCGCGAACCACCGACAAGGTTCGCGGCGCCGTGCGAGTCACCAAGGCGCTGACGACGAGCGTCGAACTCTGCGCCATCTACTGGCATTTTCTGCTGTTCGTCTGGTTGCTGATGTTCGCCATGCTGATCGGCTGGGCCGATGGGTTCGGCGCCATCTGCCGGCGTCTGCTTTCGTAAAGGGAACGCGCTATGACGGCGGAGCCTGTCACGACTGAGCATGTAACGACTGAGACGACACTGCGGAGCAGCCTGCTCGGCATGGTCTCTGACTGGTCCTCGGATCAGCGCTCCTTCAAGAGCGCGTCCTGGGGCAAGGCGATGATGTGGATCTTCCTCGTCAGCGACACCTTCGTCTTCAGCTGCTTTCTGATTTCCTACATGACGGTGCGCATGTCCACGACGGTGGAATGGCCGCACCCGAGCGAAATCTTCGCTCTCGAGATCGGCGGCAAGAAAATTCCGCTCATCCTCATCGCCATCATGACGTTCGATCTCATCACGAGCTCGGGCACCATGGCGATGGCCGTCAACTTCGCCTATGCGCGCGAGCGCAGGAAGGCTGCAATTTTGATGCTGGTGACGGCGTTCTTTGGCGCCGCCTTCGTCGGCATGCAGGCCTTCGAATGGACCAAGCTCATTCACGAAGGCGTGCGGCCATGGGGCAATCCCTTCGGCGCGGCGCAGTTCGGCTCGAGCTTCTTCATGATCACCGGCTTTCACGGCTTCCACGTGTCGATCGGCGTGATTTTCCTGCTCATCGTCGCGCGCGCCGTCTGGCGCGGCGATTATGACGTGGGACGGCGCGGTTTCTTCACGAGCCGCAAGGGCCGATACGAGATCGTCGAGATCATGGGCCTATATTGGCACTTCGTGGATCTCGTATGGGTCTTCATCTTCGCATTCTTCTATCTGTGGTGACGTCTCCGACGGGGGAACTGATGACGGCGACGACGGAAAATACGACGCACAGCCATGCGCCTGTCGCGCAAGCGGCGCAGCCCGCGGCGCAGGCGCATGGCCAGCAGCATCCAATCAAGCTCTATCTTCTGGTGTGGGGGCTGCTCTTCTTTCTGAGCGCCTGCTCCTATCTCGTCGATTATTTCGACTTTCAGGGCTATTTGCGATGGTCCCTGATCGTCCTGTTCATGCTGCTGAAGGCGGGGCTCATCGTCGCCGTCTTCATGCACATGGCGTGGGAGCGGCTGGCGCTGGTCGTCGCCATTCTGCTCCCGCCGCTGGCGGTGCTGGTTCTCATGGCGATGATGGCGTGGGAAGGCGACTACACCAACTATCTGCGCGTGATCTTTTTCGGCGCGTGACGCAGGCTTGCCCGCTCCGCCTGAATGAATCGCGCCGATCTCGGGCCGTGGGGAGAATCGCGAATGCGAAGGGACGATCAGCGCGTCGCCAATAAGGCGATCCTCATCGTGCTTTCGGCGCTTTGCCTCGTCATGATCGTTTTTCTCGGCGCCTGGACGCTCGTCGCGCATCTGCAATAGCGGGTGCGGCTATTCCTCGAGCGCGCCCTCCTCATTGACCGCATGCGCCAGGCCGGCCGTCGTCACCAGCCCCGCGACGCTGACGGCGACCATGAGGGCGACGACGCCCGTGAGTCCCCAGCCGGCCTGCAGTTGCGGCACCACGAACGTGCCGAAAGTGGCGCCGACCTTGGCGCTCGCCGCCGCGAAGCCGCTGGCAGAGGCGCGAATAGCCGTCGGGAACAGCGTCGGCGCGAGGGTGAAGGTCGTCGCGTTGGGTCCGGCGTTCATCGCGAAATTGAACAGCATGAAGCCGCCGATGACGAAGGCGAGATGCGCATTCGCGCCATTGTCCGACATCGCGGCGAAGAGCAACAGCAGCATGCCGAGCCCCATGCCGCTAAATCCCGCGACCTGCATGGTGATCCGGCCAAAGCGCGGAACGGCCCAGAGACTCGCCACAAAGCCGATGATGAGAAAAGCGTCGACAACGGCGCTGCCTTCCGCGTCGGCGAAATCGGCGGCGATCGAGCCGGCGTCGGCCGCGCCAAGATGCATGGCGCCAAGGATGACGGGCGTGAACAGGCCGACGCCATAGGTCGCGACGTCCATCAGCATCCACGGCAAGGCGACGAGCATCGTGCGGGCGCGATAGGCTTTGCTGAACAGCATTGAATAGCCGACGTCCTGCGCCTTGGACGCGGACGCCCGCTTCGACGCCGCAAGGGCGACCGCTTCGGCGCCAAGGTTCACAGGCGTCTCGCCGAACTCGATCGATAATGTCTTGAGCAGCGCCGTCGCTTCGCCGATACGTCCCTTCGAGACCAGCCAGCGCACGCTTTCCGGCGCCCATAGGCGCGCGGCCAGGAAAAGGAGCGCGATCACGCCGCTGGCGCCGAACAGCAACCGCCAGTCTTCTGTTGACGGCCGCAGCTTCAAGAAAGCGAGGCCGGCGAGAGCCGCCGCAGCCATGCCGACCGATTGCAGGGCGATCGTCGCGACGGTCATTCTGCTGCGCGTCGCGCGCGGCATGAGTTCCGACACATAGGCGCCGCTCGTCGGAAAATCGATGCCGACGCCAACGCCAAGCAGGAACTGCGAGAGCAGGATGAAGCGCGCGTTCGGCGCGACTGCGCCGATGAAGCACGCGAGGGCGATGATCGCCATGTCCGCGATGAAGACGCGCTTGCGGCCGAATCTGTCCGCGCCGATGCCGCCGAGAGCGGACCCCGCGACCGCGCCGAGCACCAGCGCCGATCCAATCAGGCCGACGAAAAGCGGACTGATCGGAAAGTCGCGCTTGAGCAGCGGCAGCGCGACGCCCAGTCCCGACACGGAGAAGCCGTCCAGAAATGCGCCGCCGCTCGCCGCGAGCCAATAGGCGTAATGACGCCATGTCATCGGCGCTTCGTCGAGCGCGGAAAAGATCGAGGCGGCGTTTACCGGCGAGGCCGTCACCGGCCTTTGCTCCTTTCCTCTTCGCTCTTTGCTTGATCGTAAAGCTTGCGAATCTGCTCGATGTCGACGGAGGGCTTAGGCAGCTTCAGGTTAAGATCTTCGAGCGTATCGGCGATGATGCTGGAAACCGCGAGATTGCGAAACCATTTGTGGTTTGCCGGGATGACGAACCAGGGCGCATGTTCGGTCGAGCAGCGCGACAAGGCCGCCTCGAAGGCCTTGATGTAGTCGTCCCATTTTTCGCGCTCGGAGTAGTCGCTGGCGCTGATCTTCCACTGGTGCGCGGGATCGTCAAGCCGCGCCTTGAAACGCTTGAGCTGTTCTTCTTTGGAAATGTAGAGAAAGAATTTCAGAATGGTCGTCTTGTTCTCGACGGCGAGGAGCTTCTCCCATTCATTGATGAAATCATAGCGCGGCTTCCACACCTCTTTTGGCGCGAGCTTATGCACCCGCACGACGAGCACGTCTTCGTAATGCGAGCGATTGAAGATCGAAACGTAGCCGCGCTGCGGCGCATGCGGATGGACGCGCCACAGAAAGTCGTGCGCCTGTTCTTCGGGAGTCGGCTGCTTGAACCCGGTCACCTGCACGCCCTGCGGGTCCATGGCGCTGATGACATGCCAGCAGGCGCCGTCCTTGCCGGCGCTGTCGATGCCCTGCAAAACGATCAGCAGAGAATGCGTGCGGTCCGCGTAGAGTTTACGCTGCAGCTCGGTGATGCGCGTGAGATTGCGCTGCAACTCTTGCGCGGCTTCGGCGTCATTTTCATAGGCGCCATGAAAACCTGGATCGATCGATCCGAGATCGACGTGCGAACCGGGCTCGACGCGGAACTTTTTGACGAATTTCATGTGCTCCGCCTCCTTCGACCTGTCGCTGCCGGTCAACCCGCGAGAGCGACGCGGCGAGCGGTCAGGTGCTTGTCGCGCCGCCCAGCCAGACGCCAGTAGATAAACTTCACACCCTCGGCCACGACGACCCAGAGCAGGCAGTAAAGCCATACGCCGACGATCGCCGCGCCGGGAACGGCGTCGACGCCGACTCCGTAAAGGCAGAGCAACACGGCGACGACCTGCGTCGCCGCGATCGCCCAGAAGAGTCTAGCGCTGGGATAGGGCGGCGCAAAAATCGCGTTTTTGGTGCGCACGCTGAACAGCAGCAGATGGCCGCCGACAGCAAGCTGCAGAAACAGCAGAGTCTGAAGCTGGCCGGGATCGATCGGGATCATCGTCTGCAGCGAATCGTCGAGAATCCAGCGCATGCCGATCAGCAGAAACCCGAAGGTCTCGGCGACCGCGATCAGTCCCATCAGCGAAGCGAAAATGAAGATGCGATGCATGTCCCATCTCACCGGCTGCGGCGCGACGGGGACATTGTCGTAGGCGATCGTCATGATCGGGATGTCGTCGAGGAGCGCGAGCGCGACGATCATGATGGCGGTGAGCGGTTGAAAATCGAAAAACACAATCGACGCGACGACGACGATCATGATGTCGAGCGTCATGGCGATCCGGTAGTAAATGTAGCTCTCGATGCGCTGGAAGATCTGACGCGACACGCGGATCGCATTGACGATGGTCGAAAGCCCGGGCGCCGTGAGGATCAATGCGGCGGCGCTTCGCGCCGCATCGGTCGCGCCGCTGACGGCGATGCCGCAATCGGCTTGTTTAAGCGCAGGCGCGTCATTCACGCCGTCGCCGGTCATCGCGACGATATGGCCGACCGACTGAAGCGCCTTGACGATCTCATATTTGTGTTCCGGGAACACTCTGCCGAATCCATCGGCCCGCTCGACCGCGTCGACGACGCTGCGCGGCAGAGCGCCGGCCGTGACGTTCCCTTTGAAGACATCGCTCGCGACGAGAAGATGCGAACCCATGCCGAGCTGCGCGGCGATCTCATCGCCGATGGCGACGTCATCGCCGGTCACCATCTTGACTTCCAGGCCGAGCCCGCGCGCCTCGGCGATTGTCGTCTTGGCGTCGGCGCGCGGCGGGTCCATCAGCGAGATCAATCCGACCAGTTGCCACCGCGCGCCATCTTCCGACATGGCGACGCCCAGCGCGCGTTGGCCTTTGACCGCGAGCGCAGCCACCTCGTTCTGATAGCGCTGCAACGTCTGCGAGTCGGGCCGCACCAGCGCGGATATCGCCTGCGGCGCGCCCTTGGCGTAATGGCGAACGCCGCCAGAGCCGTCCGCGACTGTCGAGATGGTGCGTTTGCTGACGGGATCGAACGGCGTGAAGGCCTTCTGCTTGAAACTGTCGAGCGCATCATGCGCCGGCAGCGCCGCCATCACGGCAAGGTCGATCGCGTCTTCGCTGCTTTTTTGCGTCGCCAGCGCAGCGAAGAGCAACACGTCGTCGCTCTTGAACGCGCCATAGGAAATGGCGCTTTGCACCGTGAGCTTGTTCATCGTCAGCGTGCCGGTTTTGTCGCTGCACAGCACGTCGACTCCGGCAAGCTCCTCGATCGCGTTCAGGCGCGAAACAATGGCCTTTTGCAGGGAGAGCGTATAGGCGCCGATCGCCATCGTCACCGACATGACCGCCGGCAGCGCGACCGGAATCGATGCGATCAGCAGCACCAGCACATATTGGGCGATGGCGCCGACGCGATCCCAGCTCCAATCGTCCGGCGCGATGACTTCCCGATAGAGCTGCGCGCCGACGAGGATCAGCGCCAGAAAAAATGCGAGCACGAGGAGAAAATCGCCGACCTCCGTCACCGCGCGCTGCGAATGCGAAACGGCGCCGGCGGCGCCGACCAGCTTCGCGGTGCGCCCGAAGAAGGTGCGGCCGCCCGTCGCCGTAACCACGCCAGTCATGGCGCCTTGTTTGGCGATTGCGCCCGCATAGGCGTCGTCGCCGATTTTCTTGGAGACGGGCAGCGATTCGCCGGTGAGCGCCGCCTGATCGCAGCTCAAATAATCGCCTTCGATGAGCAGGAGATCGGCGGGGATGATTTGGCCGGCGGCGACGCTGACAATATCGCCCGGCGTCAGTTCGGCGGCGGGAATCGTGATCCAGGCGCCGTCGCGCAGCGCGCGCGCGCGGGGCGCGAGGTTTTTCTTCAAGGCCGCGAGCGCATTCGCCGCCTTGTTGTCCTGCCAGAATCCGACCACGGCGTTATAGAGGAGAAGACCGGCGACGACGCCGAAATCCGGCCAGTCCCGCCGCACGGCGGAAATGACCGCGGCGGCTTCGATGAGAAACGGCAGCGGCCCCCAGAAATAGTTGAGCAGACGGCGCCACTTGCTTTCGGTCTTATCCTCTAGCGCGTTTGGGCCGTATTCCGCGAGCCGCCGCGCCGCTTCGGCGGCGGTGAGACCGCTCTCTGTCGTCTTCAGCGTCTCAAGCCGCTGCGAGATTTTGACCTGGGCCGGATCGAGGGAAAGCGCTGGCGAAGATTGGCCGGCCGGCGGTTTCGCGCTGACGTCCGGCATGCTTGCTCTCCCCATCACATAGCCAAAAAATATCCGAACCGAATCTTACGGCGTGATCCGAGTCACGCCAATAGATTCGCTCAAAAAGGCAAGCGCGAGTCGAAATTAACCGTGCACAGTCTATTCGGCGGCTGTGCAGGCGGCGCCGTCCTGCGCCGCGCCCATGGCGTTATCCTTCACGATCTTGTCGGCGCGCGTCTTCGCATCTGCGAGATCCTTGTCATAGACGTCGGTCAGATATTCATTCGTCGTCGTCTTGACGATCGAGTGATTGGGCGATTGCAGCGGTCCGGACACATTGATCGAGGCGACGGTCGACAGGCCGGGACGCAAGGGCTGTTTCTCGAGTTCGTCCGCCCGCAGGGCGATGCGCACCGGAATGCGCTGAACGATGCGGATGAAGTTGCCGGTCGCGTTATCGGGGGGCAGAGCCGCGAAGACGGCGCCGGAGCCCGGAACAAGTCCCGCTACTTCTCCATGGTAGATCTGTTCAGATCCGTAGAGATCGACCTTGATGATCGCCGCCTGCCCGGGACGAACCCGAGCCATCCTGTTTTCCCACAAATTCGCTTCGACCCAGAGATGGTCGAGCGGCACGATATTGAGAATGGCGTCGCCGGGGCGCACCCGCTTGCCGACCTGAACGCTGCGTTTGGCGACATAGCCGGTCGCCGGCGCCCGGATGTTCTGGCGCACGAACTCGACGTAAGCGTCATTGTATCGCGCCTTGGCGGCCTCGATGTCGGGATGGTTCATCCGCGTCACGCCGACGACGCGCGCCTCGACCGACTGATATTCCGCCTGCGCTTCTCGCAGATCGGCTTCCAGCGCGGCGAGCTGGTCCTCGGTATTCTGCAGCACCTGTCGCGACGCGGCGCCGCTCAGCGTCGCTTCGCGGTATCTTGCGAGATCATGGCGCGTTCTGTCGCGAAGCGCGGCGCGGGAAATGACCTTCTGGCAGATCTGGCGGCGCTGCGCGTAAAGCGCGCCGACGGCGCGAACCGCGCGGCCGAGTTCGGCCTCCGCCTGCGCGAGCGCCGCTCTTGCGCGTTGGCCGTCGAGGCGAACGAGCACGTCGCCTTTCTTGACGAGCTGCGTTTCTTCAGCGAGCACGGCGGCCACGACTCCCGTCGCGTCCGCCTGCACCGGGATGATGTTGCCGGTGATGAAGGCGTTATCCGTCGTCACCCAGTCGCGGTCGTAAAAAAACCATCGTGAGAACGCGACCAGCGCGCCGACAACAACCGCCGCAATGACGATCTTGAGCAAAAATTCTCTGCGGGAGCGGATGCTTTTGCGGGACAGCGCCATCGATGGGGGTTCGCGTTCTTCTGTTAAGGCGTGGCGCGTTCAGCCGCCGCCAAGCGACTGGATCGTCTCGACGGCCGGCGTCAAAGGGTCGGTTTCGGGCGCCGGCTTCGGCGCGGCCGGCGGCGGACCATCGGCATAGCCGCCGCCCAGCGCCTGATACAAGTCGACGGCGGCGATCAGCCTGTCGCCTTCAAGCGCGCGCTGCGCGAAGCCGGACTCGAGAAGATCAACACGCTCGGCGACGGTTTCGCGGCGATCCTTCATGCCGTCGCGCAGCCGCGACTGCGCGAGGTCATATTGCACGCGCGCCGCGCGCAGGTACCGGCTTTGCGCCTCATATTCGGCGCGCGCGCGCTTGAGATTGGCGATGGCGTCGGCGACCTGCTGCGCCGCTTGCAGCAGCGTCTCATTATATGAGTCGACCGCCTGATCATAATCGGCGCGCTGAAACTCCAGATTGCCGCTGAGGCGGCCGCCCTGAAAAAGGGGCAGGCGCAGTCCGGGCGAGATCGCGTAGCCGATCGCCGAGGGCGTGAAGAGATAGCCCGCGAGTTTGCTGATCTTCGTCGAGGTCACCGAGCCTTCGAAGCCGCCGGCGATCGCAAGGTCGATCGAGGGAAGAAACATCGTTTTGGCGACGTGAACCCGGGCCGCCGCCGCCTCGGCGCGGCGCAGCGCGGCGGCGAGATCGGGGCGGTGCGCGAGCAGTTCAAGCGGCAGGCTTCGTGGCAGCGGCGGCGACGCCGGCGCAGGCGCGTTCCGGCCGGCGTAAAGGTCGCGCGCGGCGTCGGGCCCTTCGCCCATCAGCCGAGCGAGCGCATCCTTCTGCAGCGTCACCAGCGCCTGCGCGGCCGCTTCGCGCCGGACGGCGTTTTCGTATTCGGCGCGGGCGATCTGCACCCCGTCCAAGGAGTCGAGTCCGGTGCGATAGCGGGTTTCAGCAAGCGCAACCAAATCGCGGCGCAGACGCGTCAACGCTCTGGCGACCTCGAGCTGGCGCGCCGCGGCGTAGCCGCGCAGATAGGCGCGCGCGACCGAGGCGGTCAGCAGCAGGCGCGCCTGCTCCAGTTCGGCCTCTTGCGCCGCCGACTCGCCGATCGCCGAGTCGAGCAGAGCCCGGTTTTTCTGCCAGAAATCCAGCTCCCAGGTCAGCGCAAGCGGATTGATGAAGGCCATGGTCTTCTGCAATCCGCCCTGCGCCGGATTGTAGGAGGCTACGACGCCATGCTGCGGATTGCGGGATTGCCGCATCCCGAAGGTCGCCTGGACTTCCGGCAGCAGCCTCGCGCCGGCGACCTGTACGATGGCGTCCGCGCCGCGGAGAGTGTCTTCCGCTTTCTTGAGGCTTTGATTGTCGTGCAACGCCTTGTCGATGACGCCGTCAAGCTCCGCGCTGCGGAAAGCGCGCCACCATTCCTCGCGGGGCCAAGCCGTTTCGCCAGCGGCGGCTTTCAGCCCGGATCTGGCCAGCGTGCGCTCCATGGCCGGCGCGCCGAGAAATTGGGCGCGCTCCACCGGCGTCGTGGGCGCGCAGCCGGCGAGAAAAAGCGCGATAGGGGGTCCGCAGCACAGCCATCGACGTGGGGTCCCGAGCCGAATCACGCCGATGCCCCAGGCGGCGACGCTCACGCGGCCAGGGCGAAGGCGGCAAGGGCGAAGGCGGCAAGGCGCACGACGGGCTGCGGGTTCTCTCACTAATAGGACACTCCTACCCTGCGCCAGCGATCTAAGAGCGCGGCGGCGAGTTCGCAGGAGTCATCAGCCTTTCGGCGGTTATCGGGGGAACCCCATCCCCATCCGTTAAAACTTAGTTTACGACTTAGCTACCGGTCAATAAGTCCAGAGGGCAGCCTCGCGGGCTATCCCCAGAGCTCCGGCGCCGGCGGCATGAGAGTCGATCCCTCATAGCACAGCCCAGGAGCGCGGTCGCGGGCCAGAAGCAGAGGCCCGTCGAGGTCGACGAAGGAGGCGATCTGCCCCACCAGGACAGCCGGCGCCATGGCGAGCGACGTTCCCACCATGCAGCCCGCCATGACCGAAAAGCCCATCTCCCGCGCCGCGCGCGCCAGCGCCAGCGCTTCGGTCAGGCCGCCGGTCTTGTCGAGCTTGACGTTGATTGCGTCGTAGCGGCCCTTGAGCGGCGCGAGCGAGGCGCGGTCGTGCACGCTTTCGTCGGCGCAGATCGGCACCGGGCGGGACATGGTCGCGAGGATGGCGTCCCGACCCGCTGGCAGAGGCTGTTCAACGAGCGAGACGCCGTAATCGGCGCAGGCGGCGAGCTGGCGGGGAAGGGTTTCCGCCGCCCATGCTTCATTGGCGTCGACGATGAGGGCTGAGTTGGGGGCGCCCGCGCGCACCGCGGCGAGGCGCGCCTCGTCGCCCTCGCCGGCGAGCTTGATCTTCAAGAGCGGCCGGTCGGCCGCCCTCTCCGCCGCGGCGCGCATCTGATCGGGCGCGCCGAGCGAGATCGTGAAGGCCGTCACAAGCGGCGAGAGCGTCTTGAAACCTGCCGCGACATGGGCGGGAACGCCCGAAAGCTTGGCTTCAAGGTCCCAGAGGGCGCAATCGAGCGCATTGCGCGCCGCCCCCGCCGGCAGCAGGCGTTGCAGAGCGTCGCGATCGGCGCCGGCTTCGAGAGCCTCGCGCGCGCCTTCAATTGTGGCGACAACGCTTTCGGCGCTTTCGCCATAGCGGGCGTAGGGAACGCATTCGCCCCGACCGACGCTGCCGCCTTGAACCAAGGTCGCGGTCACGACCACGGCTTCGGTCTTGGCGCCCCGCGAAATCACAAAGCTGCCGGCGATCGGGTAAGTCTCTATGGCGACAGACAATTTTCGCTTCAAAGCTCTCTCCGGCGCCCGCGTCGCGCGTCTGTGGTGGGCGCGGCGATGTGCGCCGACGCGCTTGCTGACGTCAATTCACGAAGTTATGACGTTTTTGCAAGAGGCTGCTTTGGAAGAGGCGGCTTTACAAGCGGTGGCGCGCCGGCCCGCGTCAGCGGCGCGCCACAATCGTCGGATAGGATGACGCCATCAATGAGCCGATCACTGACTCCAGCGCGGAGCGAAGCCCGATGACCGTCGCGGCGATGCAGCGTCCGCCCAAAGTCGCGCGCCAATCCGCGGCGGAGGGCGTGCGCCTTGCGCTTTCGGGCGACTGGACGCTCTTCGCCTCTCAGCGCCTGGAGGAGGAGGGCCGTCGAATTGTCGAGGAGGCCCGCCTCGACCGGATGGTCTCGATCGATCTTTCGCAAGTCTCGCAACTCGACACCGCCGGCGCCTGGCTGATCAATCGCGCGCGGCATGATCTGGCGCGCCGCGACGTCGCTGTCACGCTCAAAGACGTGCGGCCTGAATATTCGACCCTGCTCGAAGAAACGCGTTACCGCGACTTCGCTGCGCCCTCGCGGCCGCGGTTCAATGTCATCTTCGTTCTGCTCGCGGATTTTGGCGAATCCATCGTGGACGCGCTTCGCGAATTTTACCGCGGCGTCGGCTTTCTCGGCGAATTCGTCTCCTCGATGATCTATGTGGCCGCCAATCCGCGGCGGTTCAGGCTGACTTCGCTCGTCGCGCAAATCGAGCTGGTCGGCTTTCGCAGCGTCCCGATCATCGTGTTGATCAACATTCTGGTCGGCGGCATCGTCGCCCAACAGGGCATCTTTCAATTGCTCAAGTTCGGCGCGTCCAGCTACACGGTCAGCCTGATCGGCATTCTTGTCTTGCGCGAACTCGGCGTGCTGCTCACCTCGATCATGATCGCCGGCCGTTCAGGCTCGGCGATCACCGCCGAACTCGGCTCGATGAAAATGCGCGAGGAGGTCGACGCGCTGCTGGTGATGGGACTTTCGCCCTTCGAGGTGCTGATCGCGCCGCGCGTGCTCGGTCTGGTGATTTCCCTGCCGATTTTGACCTTCCTCGCCGATATGGCGGCGCTCTTTGGCGGCATGCTCGTGGCCTGGTGGTATGGGGGGATCAGCCCCGCGGCGTTCGCATCATTGCTCAAAGAAGCGATCGCGCTGCACACGTTTCTTGTCGGCATCATCAAGGCGCCCTTCATGGCGCTGGTGATCGGCCTCATCGCGTCGATGGACGGGCTCGCGACGCAGGGCTCCGCCGAATCGCTCGGCCGGCAGGTCACGTCCTCGGTCGTCAAATCAATCTTCATGGTCATTGTGATGGATGGGGTGTTCGCCGTATTTTTTGCGGCGATCGACTATTGAGCGCGGCGATGACCAACGCCTCGGCTCACGCCAACGACGCCGCTCAACCGCGTCCGAATCGCGACGTCATCATCAGCGTGCGCGATCTCGTGGTCGGCTTCGGCGACAAAACCATCATGAAAGGGCTCAGCCTTGACGTCTACCGCGGCGAGGTGCTCGGCTTCGTCGGGGGATCTGGGCAGGGAAAATCGGTGCTCACCCGCGCGATTCTCGGACTCACGCCGACGCGAGGCGGCTCCATTCGGGTTTTTGGGCAAGATCGCGACGCGCTCGCGCCGCTTGAGCGGCGTGCGCTGGAACAGCGTTGGGGCGTGCTGTTTCAGAACGGCGCGCTGTTTTCGGGCCTCACGGTGAAGCAGAATATTCAGATGCCGATGCGCGAAATGCGCGACCTCTCTCAGCGACTGATGGACGAGCTGGCCATGCTGAAGCTCGAGCTTGTTGGCCTCAGTCCCGACGCCGCGGACAAATTTCCGTCAGAATTGTCGGGCGGCATGGTGAAGCGCGCGGCCCTGGCGCGCGCCTTGGCGCTTGATCCCGAGCTTGTGTTCCTGGACGAACCGACATCGGGACTCGATCCGATCAGCGCCGCCGAATTCGACGCGCTGATCGGCACGCTGCAGCAGACCCTCGGGCTGACCGTGTTTATGGTGACGCACGATCTCGACAGCCTGTATTCGATTTGCGACAGGGTGGCGGCGCTCGCTGAAGGTCGGGTCATCGCCGCAGGGCCGCTGGAAACCTTGCTCGCATCCGACCACCCGTGGCTGAAGGCCTATTTCCACGGCGTGCGTGGCGGCAGACTGACTGCGGCGCCCGTTGAGCAGAAGGACGAATAATGGAAACCCGCGCCAACTACGCCCTGATCGGCGCCTTCACGCTGGCGGTCGCCTTCGCCGCCTTTCTTTTCGTCTACTGGTTTTCCGGACCGAGCCAGCTTGGCCGGCAGGATACATTCCAGATTGTCTTCACCGAGGTTTCAGGGCTGAGCCGCGGGTCCTCGGTGCTGTTCAACGGCGTGAAGGTCGGCGAGGTCACGCATCTTGGGATTTCCGAACAGGATCCGAGCAAGGTCGACGTGCTCGTCAGGATCGACAGCAGAACGCCGGTCAAGACCGATACCCGCGCGCGTCTTGAGACGCGGGGCTTTACGGGCGTTTCCGACGTCCTGCTGGTCGGCGGCACCCCCGGCGCGCCGCCTCTGACGGCGCAAGTCGGCCAGAAGTATCCCCAAATTCAGGCCGAGCGCTCCGAAATTCAAAATTTGCTCGTCAATGTTCAGAGCCTGTCGAAAAAGGCCGCCGACGTCCTCGCGAAACTCGACAAGCTCATCGACGACAACGGTCCGGCCATCACCGCGACGCTCACCAACGCTGCAACGGTCAGCAAGACTTTCGCGGACAACTCCGCTTCGATCACGACTTTCATCCACGACGCGACGGACGTCGCACGATCGCTTAAACCGGCGGCGGCGCGGCTCGATCAGCTGCTTGCGGCCGGCGAAAAGACGATCAAGGCGATTGACCCCAAGCAGCTCAAGGCGATCGCCGGCAATATCGCCGGGGCCTCGGAACGCATCAATCGTTTCGCCGCGACGGGGCTGCGCGAATATGGACAGCTCGCTGTGGATGGGCGCAAGGCCGTCGACACATTCGATCGCACGCTGCGTTCGGTTGAGAAAAACCCATCACAATTCATCTTCGGACCGTCCCAGTCCGTGCCGGAGTATCAAGGGCGTTAAATCAATCCAAAGCGTGGCTTTGAGCCAATGCGCGGATCGGTTAGAAGAACGACGCGCTCGACGGGGCGCGCGGGCGAAATGGGGCGACGGGTCGGCATGAAACTGAAGGCGTCCGCTTCGACGCAACGCAAGGTCGCGCAGGCGGCGGTGGTCGTGTCGGTCGCGTTTCTCGTGTCGGCCTGCGCCCAGGCGACGCGCGAGACGTTCGATCTGACGACCGAGACGGGCGCTTTGCGAAGCGTCGCTTTGCGCAGCGGCCCCGCGGTCTTCGTGCCTGAACCAGCCGCCCTCGCGCCGACCTCGTCAGATCGCATCGTGGTTCGCGCCGGCGATGACAGCGTGGCGATTCTTCCCGGCGTGCAGTGGTCGGATCCAATGCCGCGTCTTTTTCAGCGCCGCTTGATTGAAGCGCTGCAGCAGTGCGGTCTTTCAGCCTCTTCCAATTTTGGCGCGCAAACAAAACTGCAGACGGACGTGCGGCGATTCGAGATCGACCTCGCCCGCAATCTCGCCGTCATTGAAGTTTCCGTCCAGCTCGTCGACTCGGGCGGCGGCCGGGCGAAGGCGGCGCGGATCTTTGTCGAAGAGGCGCCGGCGCCGGAACATACCGGCTCGCCAGCGGCGCGGGCGCTCAGCGACGCCGCGGCGCGTATCGCGCTGCGCATCGGTCAATGGACGCGCGCCCGGTTATAGCAACGCTGGCGGGGCGCAACCGCTCAGTCCGGGATCGAACCTTCCCACAGCATGATGTTCAGGCAGGCGAGAAACGCGCCGCTTTGGGACGCCGCTTTAGACGCGCTCGACCAGTCTTCCGCCTCGTCTCGCGTCAAGACGCCCGCGGACACGCAATTCTCCGTCACGCGCGTGAGGTCGAAGATGATCTCCGCCGCGTCGAGACTTCTGACGACCAGCGCATGCGCCTTGCAGCCGATGTTTGCGACGCCGCACTTTTGGAGCAGAACGCCGATTTCTCGGCCGATGTATGGATTGGCGAAAGACTTCTCCCATAGTCCCGCCATCTTCGCCCCGGTTTCGAGTTTCCCGTTGTAGACGAAATATGTTCCCCAATCGGGCTCGGCGACGACGATTCTGCCGCCCTTGCACGTCACCCGGACCATTTCGCGCAGCGCCTCGATGGGGGCGCTGATGTGCTGCAAGGAGCGATCGATTCGAACGCCATCGAACACGCGATCGCCGAAGGGGAGGCCGCGGGAGTCGCCGCCGACGAAAAGCGCGTTGGGAAGCCCCCGCGCCCGTTCTCGCGCCAGGCCGAGAAAGCCATGCGCCGAATCGAGCCCGAAGACGTCGGCGCGCGGGAAGCGCCGCGCAAGTCCGATGACGTCGAAGCCGACGCCGCAGGCCACATCCAATATCTTACTGTTTCCCGATATTTGCAGCGCGTCCCAAGTCTCCTGCTTGTAGCGCTTGAAAAAAGGCGTTTCGTTCATGAAATCGAGACAGCCGGTCAACTCAGACCGCAGCGCGCCATCGGCGTTCCGGAAGCTTAAAGCGATGTCCGTCATCTGCGCGTCTCTTTCGGCGTTTGCCGCTGAATTGCATCGAATGTGGCCTAGGGTCGCGCGCGTCGGGAGGGGCTAGCGCCGCAAACGGACGGGTGCTAACTGAACGGCGACAATTTGGGCAGCGCTGGCGGCGCAACCGCGCGACGCGCGGAAGAAATAGCGGCCGTGGCTTTCCCTGCTTCAAGCACAGTCGGGAGCGCCGCGAAAGTCGAGCATGCATGAGGAAGAGACAGGCGTCATGGCGAAGATGAGCTTTGAGGATGCGGCGACCCGCTATGGCGCGGAACCGGGGGGCGGCGCGCCGACAAAGGTCAAGATCACCTTCGTCGATTCCCAGGGTCAAGCCCGATCCGTCGAGGGCGAGGTCGGTTCGACGGTGATGGAGACAGCCCGGCGCAACGACATTCCGGAGATCGCCGCGGAATGCGGCGGCGCCTGCGCTTGCGCCACCTGTCACGTCTATGTCGATGAAAAATGGGCCGAAAAAACCGGCAAGGCGTCGCAGATGGAGGAGGATATGCTCGACTTCGCCTTTGACGTGAAACCGAACTCGCGGCTGTGCTGCCAGATCACCGTAAGGCCGGAACTCGACGGGCTGGTCTTAACGACCCCCGCCCAGCAGGGCTGACGCGCAATTTTTCCAGACGGCGCCCCAGCGGGTTTGAATCTCTCGACAAATGCGATAGACGAACCGTAAGGGCGAAATTTGAAGCCGGCCGCCGCGCAAGACGCGCCCGCAGCGCCGGCCGGCGACGCCCACGCGACGCGAACGGCGTCTTCGATCTTCCGCGTTTGAGGAATGAGTCGGGAATTGACGATGAACCAGCTTAAAGAAGCCGCGATCGAAACCGATGTGGTCATTATTGGCGCCGGCCCAGCGGGTCTTTTTTCGGTGTTCGAACTCGGCCTGTTGGACATCAAGGCGCATGTCATCGACATTCTTCCGCGCGCCGGCGGCCAGTGCTCGGAACTCTATCCGGAAAAGCCGATCTATGACATTCCCGGCCTGCCGGTCTGCACCGGCCAGGAGCTGACGGACAATCTCCTGAAGCAGATCGAGCCGTTTCACCCGACCTTTCATTTCAACGAAATGGTCGAAACGCTCGTGTCGCTGGGAACGGCCGAAAAGCCGGAATTTCGCCTCAGCACCGACGCGGGGAAAATTTTCCACGCCAAGGTCGTCTTCATCGCCGCCGGCGGGGGATCGTTCCAGCCCAAGAAGCCGCCGATCCCGAAGATCGAATCCTATGAGGGGAAGTCGGTGTTTTACGCCGTGCGCCGCATGGAGGACTTCCGCGACAAGAACGTCGTTATCGTCGGCGGCGGCGACTCGGCGCTCGACTGGACGATCAACCTGCACCCGGTGGCGAAAAGCATCACGCTCGTCCATCGTCGCGATCAGTTCCGCGCCGCGCCGCATTCCGTCTCGGCGATGCAGGAGCTCGTCGCCGCGGGCAAGATCGACTTCAAGCTCGGCCAGATCACTGCGGTCGAAGGCGAAGATGGCGAACTGGCGAGCGCGGTCCTCAAGGGCAATGACGGCGTCGTAGAGAAGCTCGCCTGCGAGCGCCTGATGCCGTTCTTCGGCCTCACCATGAAGCTTGGCCCCGTCGCCGATTGGGGGCTTCAGCTCAATGAAAACCTCATTCCCGTCGACACCGAGAAATTCGAAACGAGTCACCCCGGCATTTTCGCCGTCGGCGACATCAACTCTTATCCCGGCAAGTTGAAGCTCATCCTTTCGGGCTTCCACGAGGTCGCGCTCGCCGCGCAGAAGGCGCATCGTTACGTCTATCCCGACAAGAAGCTTCTGTTCCAATACACGACGTCCTCGACCAATCTCCAAAAGAAGCTCGGGGTCTCCTGACGTCGGCTGACGCTGAGACGTCCGCGGCCGTCGTCGACGTGTTCTTCATCGACGTCGCGAAGATCGCCGACGACGAATGGCCGAAGCTCGCTGCGCTTCTCGACGAAGCCGAAACAGCACGGGCGGCGCGTTTCGCTTTCGACTCCGATCGCCGCGCCTATGTCGCCGCGCATGCGCTGTTGCGCGCAAGCCTTTCCGAGCGCGCGAAAGGGATTGCGCCCGCCGCGTGGCGATTCGGCGTGACGCCGCACGGCAAGCCGTTCCTGCTGTCGCCGCACGCCGGCGTTGACGTCAGCCTGTCGCATACGCGGGGCATGGCCGCCGTGGCGATCGCGTCAGGTCGCGACATCGGCGTCGACGTCGAATCGTTTCTCAAGCCACGGGACGCCCTGAGGGTGGCGGAGCGCTTCTTTGCGCCCGAAGAGGCGGCGATCGTGCGCGCCCAATCCGATCCACAGTCGCAAAGCGAAGTTTTCTTTGCGATCTGGACCCTCAAGGAGGCCGTCCTGAAGGCCGACGGGCGCGGCCTGGCGGGCGGGCTCGACAGCTTTGTCGTCAAGCTGTCGCCGCTCGCCGTTAGCAGCGATTCCAGCGAGAGCTACGGCGTCGCCCAGTGGCGGCGCGCGGGTTTCTTCATCGCTGCTGCGGCGCGCGGCGAGATCAATTTCCGTCTCATGGAAAAGCACGCGGCCGCGCTGATCCAGGCTGCCGATTCATTTGAAGCCTGAGCCCGGCGCGCTAGTTGTTTCGCGGGTTCTCCGGGCGCATGCATTGGAGGGTTTTATGACTGGCTTGTTGCTCATCGTCTTGCTCTACGGCGCCGGTTTGCTCGCACTGGCCGTTTACCTCCAGCCGAATAGTTTCGTGGTGCGGCGCGAGGCGGTCATCAATGCGCCGCCGCGACAGGTTTTTGCCGCGATCAACAATCTGCGCAATTGGCAGTCTTGGTCACCCTGGGCGAAACTCGATCCAAACGCTGAAATTCAATATGAGGGACCCGCAGCGGGCCCCGGCGCCGCCTTCGAATGGTCCGGCGACAAGAGTGTCGGCGCAGGGCGCATGACCATCGTCGACAGTCGACCGACCGAGCGCGTCGACCTCAGACTCGATATGCGCAAGCCCTTTGCGGCCGCCAATGACGTGACCTTTTTTCTCGCACCTGACGGCGAACTGACGAAAGGTCGATGGCTCGCGCGCGCTCTGGGTTTGGGCGGCGATTCCGCGGCGCATAAGACTCATGTCGTTTGGAGCATGTCCGGCAACGCCAGCCTCGCGAGCAGGGCTATGAACATCTTCGTCAGCCGCGACAAGATGATCGGCGATCAGTTCGAGAAAGGCCTCGAAAATCTCGGCGCGCATCTCAGCACATAGCGACAGGCCTCCGACCGCGCCCGGCTCTTGCGTCGCGCGCTGCGAAACGCCATCTGGATGGCGGCCGTAACGCGCTCTCCGCTCGGCGGCGCGACGCGCCACGATTGATGCAGGTGATTGACTCGCATGACCGAAATGTTCGAGGCCGCCTTGGCGGCGCTGCGCCAGATCGTGACGCCGCCGTTCCGCGCGGTGCTGCTCAAGAGTCTCGGCATGACGTTCCTGTTGCTGGCGCTCGCCTGGGTGGGTCTCGACAAGCTCGCCATGTCCTTCGTGATGGTCGAGCATCCCTGGCTGCGGACGGCTTTGACCTATGCGACGGGCGCCGGATTGTTCTTCCTGATGGCGTTTCTCATCGCCCCCGTCTCCGTGCTGGTGTCGGGACTATTCCTCGACGATCTCGCCGATCACGTCGAAGCGGACCTCTATCCGCCGGGACAACACGGTCGCGCCATTCCGGCGACCCAGGCGATTCTCATGGGCCTGCGCTTTGCTGGGATTTCGGCGATCGTCAATTTTTTCGCGCTGCTGCTGCTCTTCGTGCCGGGAATAAACGCCGCAGCCTTCCTCCTCGCCAACGCCTATCTTTTCGGGCGCGAGTATTTTCTCTTCGCCGCGACGCGCTTTCGCTCGCTGCAAGAGTCGGAAGAGTTGCGCCGTCGCCATGCGCCATGGCTCTTCGTCGCCGGACTGTTTATCGCCGTCTTCGTCGCGACGCCGGGATTGAACGTGCTGACGCCGCTCTTTGCCGTCGCCTTCATGACCCGCATCCATCGGATGCTGCCGCCAAGCCCGCGTGGAGAAACGGCGCCGTCCGACCGCCGGCGCTAGCGCGGAAGCGACGCGGTCAGCGCGAGGCGGATTCGCCCAGCCGCTGCGTCTGATATTGCCCGACCTTGCGGAAGCGATAGAGATAGGTCGGCACGATCGACTCGATCGATTGCGGATCGGCGATTCCGAGACCTTGAAGCGTGCGCGCGTCGGCCTTCGCCGCGTCGCTGACCACATTGTCGTGCTTGAGCAGTTCGACCTGATCACGCGTCATGCGCAAAAGCGTCGGAAACAGTCCGAGCGAAAGTTTGGTCAGCAACTGCGTCACGCTGGCCATAAGCTTGCCGGCGCCGAAGGAGAGTTTCAGGATTCGGCGCTGGCGCTGCGTGACCTTCAGAACATAGTCGACGATCTCCGCGAAGCTTTTGACCTCCGGACCGCCGAGTTCATAAGCGACGCCCTGTTTGGCATGACCGGCGAGCGCGATCGCCACCGCGTCGGCGACGTCGCCGACATAGACGGGTTGGAATTTCGTCTCGGCGCCGACGATCGGCACGAACGGAAAGTAGCGCGCCATGGTGGCGAAGCGGTTGAAGAAATCATCTTCCGGCCCGAAAATCACTGAGGGGCGCAGAATGACCGCGGAAGGAACCGCCGCAAGCACCGCGGCTTCGCCTTCCGCCTTGCTTCGCCCATAGGCCGAACGCGACTGCGGATCGGCGCCGATGGCGGAAATATGCACGACATTGCCGATGCCGGCGGCTTTCGCCGCCTCGGCGATCACGCGCGCCCCGCCCGCCTGCACGGTCGCAAATTTCTGCGCGCCGGTTTCAGCAAGGATGCCGACAAGATTAACCACCGCCGAGGCGCCGCGCAGCGCCGCCGCAATCGACTCCGGACTGCGCACATTGGCCTGTACCGCCATCACCTGGCCGACGCGGCCGAGCGGCTGAAGAAAGAAGGCGAGGTCGGGCCGCCGGCAGGCGACGCGCACGCGCCAGCCGTCGCGCGCCAGCGCCCGGACGACGTAGCGGCCGACAAAGCCGGAGCCGCCGAACACCGTCACCACCCGTCCTTCGCCAATGGTCTGGTTATTGTCGCCGATCATTGCGATTTGCTCCGCTTGCGCCGCGCCGGCTCCCGCCGGAAAAATGGTCGCTAAGGCTCTAGCGAAATTTGACGACGAAGGAAATGCGCGAGGCGGGCGCCGCTGCGACCTGGGCGGCCATGCGGTTTTGCATACAGCGCGCATTGACACGAGGCGTCCGCTGCCCCTATGAGACGCGCTCTATGCCCAGGTGGCGGAATTGGTAGACGCGCTGGTTTCAGGTACCAGTGGTGAAAGCCGTGGAGGTTCGAGTCCTCTCCTGGGCACCATTTCCTTACTTATCCACATCCGATAATGTCCGATAAGGCCTAAAATTACAGGTGCTTACGACGCGTTTTGATCCGAAGGCATCCGGTTAGCTCCGTTGACATCCGGCCTGCCTGTTGGCCTTGATGTTGGCTTCGAGTGTCTACTCGAACATCGAGGCCAACAAATGCCGCTGTCTGACACCGCTATCCGGGGCGCGAAGCCGGACCCGAGTCGCACGATCAAACTATCTGATGGCGGCGGTCTTCAGCTTTGGGTGCAGCCGACGGGGGCGAAGCTCTGGAACCTCGCCTACAGGTTCGGGGGCAAGCAGCGAAAACTCGCGATCGGCCCATACGCTGCGATCGGTTTGAAGGACGCGCGAGACCGGCGGGACGCTGCCAAGCGACTCTTGATCGACGGGATCGATCCCAGCCAGAACAAGCGGACCGAAAAGTTGGCCTCGGAAGCGCAGAAGGCCAACAGCTTCGAGGCCATCAGTCGAGAGTTGCTGGATAAGAAAAGGCGCGAAGGTAAGGCCGATGCCACGCTGGCGAAGGTCGAATGGTTGATCGGCCTTGCGCTGCCGGACCTTGGACCCCGTCCCATCGCAGAGATTTGCGCCCCGGAAGTGCTAGCGACTCTGCGCAAGGTCGAGGTCCGGGGGAGGCTGGAGACCGCACGCCGCATGCGGGCGACCATCGGAGAAGTGTTTCGCTATGCAGTCGCGACTGGTCGGGCGCAGGGCGATCCGACGGGCGCATTGCGCGGAGCGCTGACGACGCCGCAAGTCACCCACCGCGCTGCCATTATCGATCCGAAGGGGTTAGGGGAGCTGCTGCGGGCCGTAGAGGGCCATGCCGGTGCCCCAGAGGTCCGGATGGCGCTTCAGCTGCTGGCTCTCACGTTCACGCGCCCCGGCGAACTGCGGATGGCCGAATGGACGGAATTCGACCTCGTCGCATCGGTCTGGACGATTCCGGGCAAGAGAATGAAGATGCGGCGACCGCACCGTGTGCCGCTGTCGCGGCAGACGCTCGATTTGTTGAGTGAGGTTCGTAAGATCAGCGGCAATCGGACGCTCGTGTTTCCCGGTGCTCGCGATCCCAAACGTCCATTGTCGGAAAATACTCTCAATGCCGCTTTGCGTCGCTTGGGGTATTCCAAGGATGAAATGACCGCGCACGGCTTCAGAGCCGCAGCTTCTTCGATCCTGAATGAAAGCGGAAAATGGAACGCCGACGCTATTGAAGCGCAGTTGGCGCACGTCGAAAGGAATTCCATTCGTCGCGCCTACGCGCGCGCTGAATTTTGGGACGAGCGCATCCGTTTGATGGACCATTGGGCGAACTTGCTCGATGAAATTCGGAACCAATAAGACGCCGATACCAATAACCCGGTGAGGGGGTGTGAACTAACTCTTCGTCCGCGAGCCGGTTAGCCAACAAAGGTGTCGGCGCGTTTCTGCCTCAAAACATCAAGGTGCAGCGGTCACTCGCGGAAGGCAGAAAGGTCAGGAAACGCGGGGCTTCCAGGCGTCCAGAACTCTACACTTTCTGAGTGCATTTCGTAGAAATCGCGGTCGACTGTGACGCGGATCGGTTTTGGCAGAATGCCGTTTTCGTACCGGTAATCCTTCGCGTCCAAGCGCGCAGCGTCGGTTCCCTTCGGCAACAAGATCGGACGGTCAAGGATGGCGCGGAGGTCCGCGAGCGTGATTGCAGGCTCCGGGCGGACAGGCATTTCAAGGTCGGCGTCGGCGAAGTCGTCGAGGTTAATGCCTTCGGCCTGGCCGACGTCGATCGCAGCGTTAATGTCGCGTACGGCGCCTTCCGTACGGCCCGGCTCAGTACCTGCGCTCAGCACGGTGGCCTTAATGAGGGTCGGCAGGCGGGCGAGAATTGGTTGCAGGCCGCCGACGACGCTCTCGAACAGCTTAATGCGGTTGCGTGCCGCCATGTAGACGTCGGCTTCGACGGTGTCGGCATAGTGAAGGTTGACGATCCGAATATCCGTAAACCGCTGACCAAGGCGATCTATTCGCCCGATGCGTTGTTCAACGCGCATTGGATTCCAAGGCATGTCGTAATTTACTAGGGCACCGCAGAACTGAAAATTCAATCCTTCCGCGGCGGCGTCAGTGCAGACGAGAATGTCGGCTTTTCCTTCCCGGAACCGGCGCTTCACGTCTTCGCGCGTGATGGTTTTCCAAGCGCCGTCATTGCCCCGGACTTCGCCGCCACGACCCGAGAAGCACATGATGGAGCGCCCCGTTGTTTTGGCGAGATGGTCGCGCAGATAGTCCATCGTGTCGGTGAACTGGGTGAATACCATAGCCTGTGGGAAGCCAGCGGCCTGAAGTTCGGCGAGGACGCCGACCAGCTGGATGGCCTTGGTGTCGGTCGGCAGCGTCCCGATTTCAGCGACGAGATCGTCGATGGTCGCGACTTCCTCGGCATTGAGCGCTTGGCGCTCCGCCTCGGACAGCGCGTCGGTATCGATATCGTCGCCGGCCTCGCCGAGATCGGCGGCGTCTTCCTCAAGGCGCAATTCATCCTCAGGCGACGAACCGGAGGTGACGCCCGATTTGCGCTTTTCGAGGGTGTTACGCAGCGCAAAGAAGCTGGACGCGAGGCGACGTCTGTAGATCGTCATGACGAAGCCCACGGCGTTTCGCTGTTCCTGAGCAGCCGCGTTATAGGCGTGCGAGATATAATTCTCGACCTTGGTGTAGAGGGCGCTTTCTTCGGGCGACAGATGGATGAATTTGTCTTCGACCCGGCGGTTCGCGATGCGCGCATCGATCTTGCCGGCTTGAACCATTTTGCGCAGCAGTTCGCGCGTGTGGCGCGAGATCAGCGTCCTGACTGGCGTTGTCCGTCGGATCAGCGCGATCGCGCCCCGCCGTTGCTCGGGCGTGAACTGGCGGCGCGGAATAGAAGAATCCTCGCGAAGGCCGTCGAGCACGCGTTTAGCTTGGAAGCGGCTGAGCTTACTGCGTTTTTCGGCTTCTTCGCGCGAGATTTGCCCATAGACACGCTCGGTCGCGCGGAACAAGCCCGCAAGCCAGTCCAGCGACTCGTTCGTTATGGTTTCTTTTCGGACCTCGACGAAGAAGCGCTCGAAGGCCGAGGGCGTCCATTCGGCGGGTAAACCGAGCAAGTCGAGCAGATCCCAGAGTTCGACCGGGTGAACCTGAAGGGGCGTTGCAGTTAGCAGGACAAGCCCTTCGGTGCGGTGACGAAGTTCCCGCATCAGGCGCAGGAGCGCGTTCGGTCCGCTTTCTTGGGCCGTGCCTGCGCCCCGCCGGCGGGCATGATGGGCTTCGTCGAGCACGACGAGGCCCCAAGGCCCGGCGTCGGTCAACAGCTCTGGGCGCCGGTCCTGCCGCCGCGCCAGGTGGCTCGACATGATCACGAACGGTTCGCGATGCCAATCGGCGCGAGTAACGAACTTGATTGTGCAGTGATCGGTCGCGGGCGAGTGGTACCAGATCAGCTTGTGGCCGTCGTAGATCGGCCAGTTCAGATTGAATTTTTCGCGAAGTTCGATCTGCCACTGCTTGCAGACGGATTTTGGCGCCAGGACGAGTGCGCGCTTTATACGATCCGCGAGCCAAGCCTGCCTTAGGAGCAGGCCTGCCTGGATCGTCTTGCCGAGGCCGACTTCGTCAGCGATCAGCAGCTTCGGGGGCCAGTTTTGATAGAGGCGTTGAAAGGCGCGGACCTGATGAGCCCATGGCACGACTGCCGACGTGGCTTCGCCGACACGTTCGCCGCCGTTGGGGCTTTGCGCAGCGTTTGCAATCCGACGCCAGAGTTCGGACCGCTCCTCGTCGATGGGCGTTCTGCCAGCCTCCGCCTCATCGGCAAGGCTTGGCAGGAGGATTGTCGGCGTTAAAGTATGATTGCCTTCCGCTTGTTGCAGAAGAAGCGGCGTCTTGTCTGGATCAGGCAGGAACCCGAGAAGCTTTTCGCGGACGGCCGTCGGGACATCGAACACCATCGCGCGGGTGGCTTTGTCCGCCCAGAGTTTGGCGAAGCTGCCTTCTTCTTGCTCGACGCGGGGACCGTCATTCCAGGACGTGAAGCAGTTGAAGCTTTCCCAGTTCGTCATCCAGCCGGCGGCAGTTTCATTGATGCTGCCGGTGAAGGCGATCCTGTCCCCGGTCTTGTCCTCGATGATTCCGGTCTTCTCGTGAAAGATCGCGCCATTTCGGACGGGCCGACGATTGAGGTCGCAGGGGATGGCGACCTTCAGATCGAGGTAGCCGCGAGCGATCATCCAGGCAAGCAGCTGAAGTGCGTCGATGCTCTTGGGATCGGCGAAGAAGTCTGGCGTTGCCAGAATCTGACGCTCGATCACGGCGCGAATTGCTTCGCCTTTTTCGACTGCCTCGATTTCTTCGGCGCCGAGAGTGCAGCCGACGAGCAGGCGCATCCTGCCGTCGTTGAGGACGAGGCCTTCGACGCCACGGGCCGCCAAGGCGAGGGCCGTCGCCGAAAAATAGCCGGTGATCCTGTCGTAGCGTTGAGCGGACCGCAGGGCAGGGACATAGAAAAGCCGGATGAGGTCGCCGTCATCCAGCGTGTATTTCAGCTTCCAGACATGATCCTGAAGCAGGCTCACGCGACGGGCTCTTCCTGCCACAGCTTAAGCTGTTGCGGTTCGTCGACACGATCGGCGAATGCGAGGCGCCGAAGCTTTTCGAGCGCGTCGAAGTCATCGCTGGCATTCTTGAGGTCGCCCGAGAGCTCAATTTGCGTGAACGTGCTCGACGGCGGCAAGACTTCGAGGATTGCTTCGAGCGCGTTCATAAATGCCGGATCATCAGTCATTCCGGCGTCTTTGATGAACTCGCGCGCAGCTTCGATTGAGCGAGTCCGGCCGCGATGCGCTGCGTATTGAAGCGCATCGATCATGCCGCGAGTCCCGTCGCCTGCGCCAAGCGACCCTTTTTCTGAACGGGTCTTGCTGTCCCAAAGTTTGATGTCTGAGCCCTTCTTTTCACAAATGCGTCCGATCAACTGATCCAAGTCTGCGCCAACCGCGCGTGCCAAACGAAGGCCTTCATCGTAGGCAAAAACTGGGGCTTTAAACGCGTCCCATGCCAAGACGTAAAACGACGTGGCCGAGTCGAGATCCTCTTTTCCTCGCAGGTGCGTCAATTGATTGAGTCGCCAGGTCTTGACTTCGCGGCGCGCCGCTTCAAGCGCGTCTTCTGGAGTCACGGCGTAAGGGTCGAATGGTTCTTCGAACATTTCAGCTTGTTTACGACGACGCTTCGCAAGCGGTTCAGGCCGCGGTGTACCTCGCTTGAGAGGCCAATGCTTAGAAAATTCTTCAAGGGCAGGGCCAAAGCTTGCCAGGTAGAGATCGACGCCGGCGACTCCAGCTTCTTGAAATTCCGAAATTCTGGTTCGAACTGCTTTTGACAGCAGCGGTTCGACATCTTCCCAATACGCGAAGTCGGAGGATTGCTTCAAACGAGGCCTGCAGGTCAGGAAAATTGTCGAGTTTGCAGCAGCTTTGTTCCTGATGTGGAGCGAAGACTCCGCCTCGGTGCTTATTGGCCAAGACGCAGTGATCGTGAAACCTGCTTCCATCAGCCCTTTCGTAAGAGCGTCCCAAGCGCCCGTTGCCTTATGAGTAAACATAAGGGTCATAATTCCGCCTTCACTTAGGACGCGACGACATTCCTCAAAAATGCGTTGCATGCGATCTTGATAGTCGCGTCCGGCTTTCGAACGGGCTCCGCTGCCATCATTAAATTTCGCGGGGTTCGCAACTGCCTCCCTCTCCTTGTCGGTGAGGCTTCTTGTGAAAAGTTCGGGGACGACGAGCGCGGCTGTTCTCTTGAGCCAGACATAGAAAAAATCAGAAAGTTCAGCATACATTACATTGTCATAATAGGGTGGATCCATCACCACGATATCGATAGATCCGTCAGGAATATGTCCCAATGATTCACCCGACTCGCAGCTGAGCGTTAATGCCGTTTTGACCGGCGGAGTTTTGAGTGAAGCGAACAGATCAGACGAAGCCGGATCATGTTGGGTGATGGAGATTAATTCTTTTAAGGCGCTCTGCGTTTGGCCGAGCACCCACTCGAACCCCGCGCCTGTACGCGCCCCAGCGAATTCTGCATACGTCCATGTCATAGAATAATTGTGATTTGAAAAGACCTGCCGAATTCTGCCGGTCGTTGCATCCCAAAACGAAGATCTCGCGTTATATACGGTAAGTTTATCGAGGCTCATGGCCAGATAGACGAAGGCCGCCCTCACTACATCCGTGGTTGAGCCGCCTTGATACTCGCCAAGAAGCTCGCGAAAAATTTGAACGCCTAATCCGTGACAAAGAAGCTGACGAGGAGAGAACAGATCCCGCCACGCCTTCATCCCATAGAGACGATGGCCGCGATCGTAATTTGACGGAACCCCAATTTCTTCGTTGGGAATGATGTCGAGAGCTGTCCACTCGTCTGCAAGTTCGGAAAGCACATTTCGAACGTGTGCCTGATTGTCATCGACTGCAGATGCGGCGCGATACCCCCGCTCCCACTTAGGTCTTCCATTCTTGCCTTTGGAGCGGGTACGAAATCGATATGCGATGGCCACAAGCTTGTCGCCCATACGGCCCGATTGCGCCTCTTTCTTGATGTGATCACCGCCGATCGGACGATTGCAGTCTGGAAATGGGCACAAGCCATCGCCGTCGGCAATCGTAGCGGGGGATTGCTCAGCGACCGATGAGACGACCGTAAACTCGCAATTCCGTTTAGAATCTCCAGGTCCTGTTCCACATATCGGGGATATTTGAAGCCCGGTGCCATCGGCAGCGAGCTTCCACGCTTGGGCAAGCGGGACGACGCCATCGCAGTATGGGCACTTGACAGTGCGGCTCCAAATATACCCCAGCACTTGCGTGTCCGGCTTTTCCGCCGGATACACATGCTCAAAGCGCTTATTTGCAATTTCAAGAAAGCGCTTCGATAAAGAGTCAAATTCTGACAACACCTCCAAACCGAACAAAAATGGGTATTCGACAGTCGCTTTTTCGATCAACGCAGCAACTGGATTGAGGTCATTTGCGAAAACATTCAGGCCGAGTCGGACCCCCTCGAACGGAATGCTGCCGCCCCCAGCTGTTGGGTCCAGCAGTACGGAACCAAGAGCGGATTGTTTTAGCCACGCTAGATCTTTGGCCGTCGGTTGATACTTGAACGCTCGATCGTAACCATATGGATTGGAGCCCAAATTCTCGCCAGTCCGCTTCGCCCGGTCAATTGCTCGTTTAGTGGCGATGGGGTCACCGTGGATACCTAAACAATGCATAAAAGACGATCGGTTTGCGTTAGTGGGTAACAGAGATGCGAGAATCGCTGCGCGCGACGCGACGAGTGGGCGACGAGCCCACCAGGTGTGCAAGTAGTAAACCGCCGGAAGGGCAGACAGAGACCGCCTCTCACGCAAGCTTTCTTCGCCTAGCGCAGCGATTGGCATCCATCGCTCAATCAAGCGCACGTCGGATATATCTGATGCCTGGGTCATTTGCGTTTCGGATCCGTCAAGAGGACGCGAAGCGCGGTGAGCACGCGACGCGGATTACGCCGATGGACGGCCATGCCGAGCCAGTACGCGGCTTCTTCGCGGCTCATCTCGTCAATGCCTTCGGACACGAGCCGCATGGCGTCACGGCTGCGCATGGGCGCGAGAGTGCGGAACAGGAGCGCGAGGGGCAGGGCTGATTCCTCTGGAATCGACGAGCCCATGCCTTCGATCGGCAGTATGTCGATCCGAATGCCGGCGGCCTTCAGGCGCTTGAGGACGCGATTCTCGACGAGCTCGAGATTCCGGCCGCGTAGGCCGGCGACGCGGTGAGGCGTCGAAATCTGGGGCGTCGATGCCGACGGCATTTGCCAGATTTCGAGTTCGGTGTCGCCGGGGCCATGGCGCCGCGCGCGAAGCTCATATTTGGGCAGGGTTCTTGGCGTTGCCATGAAATCCTCTTGTAAACGCAGAACACGCATTACTTGACCTCCGCGATCGCCTCGACATGAGCCGCCGCGCTTGCAAAGCGCGTGAGCTTTTCGATGAATTTTTCAGGCGCATCAGCGGTCATCAGAAGTGCAGGCTCGAAGTCGAAGACGAGGAGGGTCTTCAGGTCGGTCTCGGCAGCCGCCCGGAACTGCGGTTCCAGGTAGCTCTTCATGACGGACGCATCGTTCGGCGAGCCGGTGAAGTTGAACTCCATCGTGCTGCCTTCAGCGGTCTGGTAGCCGCCTTCCATCTGGATGCTGCGCTTGGCGCCTTGGACGCCGGCGACGACGGGTACGAGTTTGAATGCATCGCCGAATTCGAAGAGCTTGATCGAGACACGGTCGATCTTGTCGACCGCGGCCGACCTGGCCTTGCCGAAAACTTGAGCCAAGGCTTCTTTGAGGATGCCCTCGGCCGAGAAGACGCGCGATCCAGCGGCCGCCGTAGCGGTCGGAGTTGAAGGCCCGCCGGCGTCTCCAGTCAGAATTGCGCCGGATCCTTCGGAAAAGCCCTTGGCCACGGCTGCACCAGAAGTGCTTGTCGACGGTGCAGACCCCAATGTTGTCTGCTGTGCTGTCTGCCGCGGCCAGATCCCCTTGTTCTTGGCGAATTCGATCGTGAACAGGTTGCCGAGTTCATCGATTTGGATGGTCGGCATCGGATCGCCCTGACCGGCGATCAAGCCTTCATGCTGATAGATGTAAATGTTCTCCTCGATGCCCTTTCGGACGAGCTTTCGGAAGACGTCATCCGATAGCAGGATCGAGAGCGATGGATCCTTCCGGAATTCATCGCGCAGATCGCGCGTACTGATCTGGCCTTTCTTCAGGGGCGTCCGATCGCGGATGTAGGATGGCGATTCCGGATTGTCGGACGCGTCGCGCAGCTTTCCCTGCTCCTGTAGCTGGCGGAAGATCTGTAGTTGGCCTGCGCCAGGCTTTTCGGACGCGTTTTGCAGGTCGATGACCGCATGCCCGAGCTGGACCGAGCCGTCGCCAAGGCCGATTTTGGATGGATAAAGGACGTGTCGGTAGCAATGCTGGATTGCGATGGCGACGGCAGATTCTGCTCGTCCTTCCTCGACACGCACTGCTTCCTGCTGGTGAGCGGCTAGTTCAGCAAGCCGCTCGGGGCGTTTGAGCTCGCGGAGGGCCAGGCGGCGAGTCGTTTTCGCCTTCATGTTCGGTACCTGATGTTCGTCCGCGAGTACGAAAACCAGGTTGTTGCGAAGCGAGCGAATGCCTTGGCCGTCGGAGCCTTTGCGCTCGTAAATCTTGGAAACAAGGTCAGGCACCCCCTTAATGTCCGGACCGACGTCGATCGCGTCGTGCGAAAGCAGCACTAGGCGCGGCTTGCCGTCGCCGATGTCGTCTGGAACGTCGTAGGGGCCGGAAGCGAACGGTACGAAATCGAAAATTGATCCGCCGAATATCTGCTTGATGCGGTCGCGCAGCTCGATCCTGGATGTTTCCGGATCGACGTTCTTTTCCTCACGCGAAATGACCTGCGTGAGGTTGGCTTCGGCGTTGAAGCGCAGTGGCGCATTCGGCCGGTCGTCGAGATAGGCCGAATCTTGCCGGAAGCGCTGGCGCGCGTCGTCGATGAAGCTGAGGTCGGCCGCCGGGCTCAGGATCGAGACGCGAAGGTGGTCTGGCGCGATTCCCTTGAGATCGTTATTGAATGCGAATGTGTGCACAAAGGCCGTCCGAGCGACGTAGGTCGCGTATGGCAGCAGGCCGCGGTAATGCTTGTCATCGATTTCCTGGGCGAGCGCGGGCTTGGTCTCGATTGTGGCGATATCGCCCTTGATCGCCGAAATGTAGTTCGATTGCTGAAGGCGAGTGGTGAATTCGGACCGTATGTCTTCCTGACCTGGGTCGATGTGGTGGAGATGGATGGCTGTGGCATCCTTTGGGGGCTTGGCCCAAACGTGACGGACGGTCTTGGCGAGAATCCGCAACATGCCGCGAACGCGCTGGAAATTGCCGAGCGTCGCGGTCTTGCTCGTCAGCGTCTCGAGAACGTCGGGATGAAACGGATAGGTATCGCGGAATTCTTCGACGAGGCTTGTGCGGCGTGCAGCCTCGGATAGGGCATTCTTATTGTCGGCCCATAGCAAACGGTAGGCTTCGATAGCGACCGCAGCCGCTGCATCGTCGATGTGCGCGAAGATGCGACGCCTGATGACCTTGGCGGTCTCATCGTCCTTTGTCGGGTTGAGATGGGTCGCTTTGCGGCCCGAAACGCTCTCAAGCTCAAGCATAGCAATTGAGATGAATTCGTTTTCTTCGCCAAAGGCGTCGATGCCTTTGCCGTCCTGGCGGACGGCAAGCGTGTAGACGACCGCGGCATTGGGCGTGGACTCGATCGCCGTGAGCAGGGCCTTCATGAAGGCCGTGAGTTGGTCACGGCCGCCCATGTGCTGGACCTTGCGAAGGTATTCGCCGAGCTCGTCCAACACGATCAGGATGGGGTCGGAGCCGAACAACTCGCGAATCGTATCGGTGCCAGGCGCAATTTTTTCTTCGTCCGAGCGCCGAACGATCTCGTAGCCGGCCTTGCCCGCGAGCTGGTAGGCGATTTCGCCCCAGGGGGTGAAGGCGCGGATTCCGTCGCCCATCGGACGGCCGTTTGCAGCGTCAGCGTTTTCACCGTCAAAGGCGGCGATCCGAACGTGACCTTTCGGAATGAGAACAGGGTCGACGAATTCCGCTACGTTTGCGACGTCGACCATGCCACGGGCTGCGTGCACGAGCGCGATTAAGCCGTGCGTTTTGCCGCCGCCGAAGGACGTGTCGAGTCGGAAGACCGCGGAAATCGCTTGTCCACTGCCGGACAGACGTTTGCAGACGTTCTTCAGGAGTTCCTTGAGGCCCTCGGTGGGATAGGTGTTGGCGAAGAACTGTGACGGCTTCTTGTAGTCGTCCGTGGCGTCGCCGCGCAGGACGCGCGAAAGGTTCGCTGCAAAGTCGCTGTCTGAAATCGTGCCGTCCAGGACGTCCTGACGAGGGCGGCAGGTATCAAAAATGGTCGGAATACTCATCGGTTAATCCCTTGATGTCTTTTTGAAAACTCGCCTTGGTGGCAGCGGCAGAATCATTTGTTCGCTTCGCTGCCAGTGCGCTTCGTCTTCAGATCGCGTTGCGCGCCTGGCGACGTTGGAGCCAGATGTTCGGCCTTACGATCGTGTTTGTATGATTCGCCTGGCCCGTCGCCATTGGCCATTTTGTGCTCCGGTTAAGCTCAGTTCTGAAAACACGATTCGTCCAGGTCAGTGTCGCAAGGTCATGGTAGGCCAATCTGAGACGAAGCAACATCGCGGTTCAATGCGTTGCGAACTGTCATGGGGTGCCACTTTCCGCCGCGCGAGGTCGGAATTCCGCGTGCGTTCATCGCGTCCGCGATCTGACGAAGCGTGGTCGCTCCGGAGCTGCGAATTTCCTCGACAATCGGGAGCACGTTGGCGGCGGCGCGATCTGCGTCCGCCTTGATTGAAGCAACAGCGGCCCGACGGGCGGTCGCAAGTTCCGGATTACCGAGTTTGGTGCCACGTGACTTTGCGGCGGCCAGGGCCGCCTTGGTGCGGGACGAGATCAGGGCGCGCTCTTTCTCCGCCAACGCGGCATAAAGATGCAGGACGAACGAGTCGACATCAGGTCCCAATTCCGCGACGACGAACGGTATCCGATGCGTCATTAGGCCGGAGATGAAGTGCACGTCGCGCGACAATCTGTCGAGTTTGGCGACCACCACAGAGCACCGCAGAGTACGTGCCTTCGCGAGCGCGGCGGCAAGTTCGGGGCGCCGGTCGAGCGCATCTGCCCCCTTGCCGGTCTCGACTTCGACGAACTCGGACACGATTTCGAACCGTTCAGAAGCTGCGAAACGTAGGAGCGCGTCCCGTTGTGCCTCAATGCCCAGCCCTGACCGACCCTGCTGGTTCGTGCTGACCCGGATATACGCCACGAGCGATTTCATAGGAGCGTTCCAAATGATCGTATAAGAATTATACGAGCATTTAGAATTTATACAAGCTGCTACTATGCGGATTGCGGCGGTCCATCGACCTTTGCCAACGCCAATTGCAGAAGACGCTTGAGGTCGCCCCCGATCTCGGCAGCGGACAAACGGTTGCGGACCAATTCGCGTTGCCGCTCCGGGGAAATCGTCCCGTAGCTTGAAACTGTGGTTACGATGTCTTCGTGTCCGAGATTCTGTGACCAGGCCTTCAATGCCTCCAGGTCGAGTTTGCGGTCATAGGCAACCTGCATGATCGTTTTCCGAAAGAGGTGCGGGTGGAAGTACGGAAGACTAACGGCCTCGAAGGATCGCTTGAAAATCGCGCGCATCGGCCCGGCATTCGCCCAAGGCGCTCGGTCGAGGCCCGCGACTCGAAATCCGCTTTCCGGATCAGCGATAACGCGCGTCTTGGGAAAGATCGGGTCCGACGGTCCGAACCCCCGTTTCCGAAGGAAGGCAATCCATTCGACGACAATGCCTTCGATGAATTCGTCGAGCGGGAAAAACCAGCTTGTGAATGACTTGGAAAGTTTCGTGTCCACGTCTCGGCCGTCCTGATGGACGAGCGCGGCCGAAACATCGACATGCTTTAAGCGGAGCGTCACGATCGCCCCGTCCCGGGCACCAGTCAGGATAGTGAAAGCGATCAATGCCCTGTCGCGCATTTCGATCTCGGTGACCGCCGGCAATGAACGCAGGACCATTTCGACCTGCGCTAGGGTGGGGAACGGTTTAAACCTGCGAGCGGATGCGACGCGCGCCAGCTTTTCAGCAGGATTGAAATATGCAGCGTCGGCTGCCTTCACAGAGCGCCTATATCCAGGTTCTTGAGCGAGCCATTCGAAGAAGGCCTTGAGATGTGAAAGGCGGCTCTTGATAGTCGCTGCAGCCAGTGGCCTTCCGGTGCGTTCGTTCTTTGCGTCCAGAAGGCGAGCCTTGTATCCGCGTGCTTGCTCAATGTGGAACCGGCGGAAATCGCGGTACCTACTGTATGCGTCAAACTCGTCGAGCGACTGCGCAACCGCGTCGATCGACGCCTCGTCGCGCCCTTTCGCGTCCTTCAAGAAGGCGAGATAGTTGCGCTTCATTCGCTCGTTCTCGTGATGGCGCTTCATTGCGTTTTCTCGTGCGGTTTGAAATCAACATTTGAGGGCAGAGAGCCACTATCGCTTAGACGCTCTTGGCGTTCGGATGTGTTTAGGCGTGCAATTTTGACCCCCTAAGCCGGGGGATCGGCGTCCAAAATTGACCCCCATCTGAACTGTTTGCAGGTCTGCCCGCTTTGGCATCGAGCGGGCGGTGGGGGATGCTTGTTGTGGAGACGATTGGCCGGATTCGGCGGGAGCATTTCCAGAAGGGCAAGTCGATCAAGGAGATTGCCCGTGATCTGAAGATATCGCGCAATACGGTTCGCAAGGTTCTGCGATCAGGCGAGACGTCGTTTTCCTACGAGCGGGAGATTCAGCCGCGTCCCAAGCTCGGCGCCTGGAAGGCGGAGATCGACCGAGTGCTCGCGGAGAATGCAACAAAGCCGGCGCGCGAGCGGCTGACGTTGATCCGTGTGTTCGAAGAGTTGCGGGCGCTTGGCTATGACGGCGGGTATGACGCGGTGCGGCGTTATGCGCGGAATTGGGCGCGAGACCATGCCAGCGAGACGACGAGCGCCTTTGTGCCGCTGAGCTTTGCGCCGGGCGAGGCTTACCAGTTCGATTGGAGCCACGAAATCGTTCTGATGAATGGCGTG
>NZ_JADNQZ010000056.1:264374-270140 GCF_015709515.1 Methylocystis sp. H62 | reverse complement strand
GTGTGTTTAGGCGTGCAATTTTGACCCCCTAAGCCGGGGGATCGGCGTCCAAAATTGACCCCCATCTGAACTGTTTGCAGGTCTGCCCGCTTTGGCATCGAGCGGGCGGTGGGGGATGCTTGTTGTGGAGACGATTGGCCGGATTCGGCGGGAGCATTTCCAGAAGGGCAAGTCGATCAAGGAGATTGCCCGTGATCTGAAGATATCGCGCAATACGGTTCGCAAGGTTCTGCGATCAGGCGAGACGTCGTTTTCCTACGAGCGGGAGATTCAGCCGCGTCCCAAGCTCGGCGCCTGGAAGGCGGAGATCGACCGAGTGCTCGCGGAGAATGCAACAAAGCCGGCGCGCGAGCGGCTGACGTTGATCCGTGTGTTCGAAGAGTTGCGGGCGCTTGGCTATGACGGCGGGTATGACGCGGTGCGGCGTTATGCGCGGAATTGGGCGCGAGACCATGCCAGCGAGACGACGAGCGCCTTTGTGCCGCTGAGCTTTGCGCCGGGCGAGGCTTACCAGTTCGATTGGAGCCACGAAATCGTTCTGATGAATGGCGTGACCATGACCGTGAAGGTCGCGCATCTGCGGCTCTGTCACAGCCGGATGTTTATCGCCCGAGCCTATCCGCGCGAGACACAGGAGATGGTTTTCGACGCGCATGAGCGTGCCTTTGCCTTCTTCAAGGGCGCCTGCGGCCGGGGCGTCTACGACAATATGAAGACGGCGGTCGAAACGATCTTCGTCGGCAAGGACCGGCAATATAATCGCCGCTTCCTGCAAATGTGCTCGCACCATCTCGTCGAGCCTGTAGCCTGCACGCCGGCGTCGGGCTGGGAGAAGGGACAGGTCGAAAATCAGGTCGGCCTCGTGCGCGAGCGCTTCTTCACGCCGCGTCTGCGGTTCAAGACCCTCGACGAACTGAATGCCTGGCTGATGGATAAATGCATCGCCTACGCCAAGGCGCACTCCCATCCGGAGCGCGCCGACAGAACCGTCTGGGAGGTCTTCGAGGAGGAGCGCCCCCGGCTCATTCCCTATCGCGGCCGCTTCGACGGATTCCACGCGCTGCCGGCTTCCGTGTCGAAGACGTGCCTGGTCCGCTTCGACAACAACAAATACTCGGTGAACGCCGGCGCTGTCGGCCGCCCGGTCGAGATCCACGCCTACGCCGATCGCATCGTCATTCGGCAGGATGGCAGGATTGTCGCGGAACACGCCCGCTGCTTCGGGCGCGGCGAGACGATCTATGACCCCTGGCATTACGTCCCCGTTTTAGCGCGAAAGCCCGGCGCGCTGAGGAATGGCGCGCCGTTCAAGGATTGGCTGTTGCCTGGCGCGCTCGAGCGCGTCCGCCGCAAGCTCGCCGGGTCTGACGACGGCGATCGTCAGATGGTCGCCATTCTCGCCGCCGTGCTTACGGACGGCTTGGCGGCGGTTGAGGTCGCCTGCGCCGAGGCGCTGGAGAATGGCGTCCACTCCGCTGACGTCATCCTCAACATTCTCGCGCGCCGGCGCGATCCCGAACCCGCCGCGGTCATTGCGACCCCGGCGGCCTTGCGGTTGACCCACGCCCCGATCGCCGACTGCGCCAGATACGATCAGCTCAGGAGCGTATGACCATGGAACGAACCGAAGTGCTCGACTTGATGGGGGAACTCAAGCTCTATGGCATGCGGAGCGCCTATGACGAGACATTGGCGACGGCGCTCAAGCGCAAACATGAACCGCAGCGCCTGGTCGGCGACCTGCTCAAGGCCGAGATATCGGAAAAGCAGGCGCGCTCGATCAAATATCAGCTCACCATCGCCAAATTGCCGCTCGCCAAGGATGTTGACGACTTCGCCTTCAAGGACACGCCGATCAATGAGGGGCTGGTGCGCGATCTCGCCGGCGGCGCCTTTATCGCTCAACAGCGGAACGTCGTTTTGGTCGGCGGAACGGGCACAGGCAAAACCCATCTTGCGATCGCCATCGCCCGAAGCTGCATTCGCGCCGGATCGCGCGGGCGCTTCTACACCACCGTCGATCTGGTCAATCGCCTTGAGGCGGAAGCGCGCGCCGGGCGGCAGGGGCGGCTCGCCGATTATCTGACCCGTCTCGACGTCGTCATCCTCGACGAACTCGGCTATCTGCCCTTCGCCCAGGCCGGCGGCCAACTGCTGTTCCATCTGGTCAGCCGACTCTATGAGCGCACCTCGATCATCGTCACGACCAACCTGGCCTTCGGCGAATGGCCGAGCGTTTTCGGCGATCCGAAAATGACGACCGCGCTGCTCGATCGGCTGACCCACCACTGCGACATCGTCGAGACCGGCAACGAAAGCTGGCGCTTCAAGAACCGCGCCTGATAACGCCGCCGCGCGCATCGTAACTCCGGTCGGGCTACGCCCTCCCTCCGTCACGACGCGCGCAACACGGGGGTCAATGTTGGACGCCGATAAGGGGTCAAACTCCAGCGCCGATTGACAGTTCGGAAAAGAGCACGTCCAAGTCTCCGCGCACATCATGGATGCGTGCCCGGGACACACGACGCTGGATGATCGACTCGCAATCCGGGCAGATGCCAACGAGCGACCCGTACGTAACGCCGTGTGGGACATAATCGGCTATGTCGCCGGCCGGACTTCGCGGGGCGCGACATCCGACACAGAAGATCATCCCGGGCCGGAGCGGCTGTTTGGCCGGCTGACGCTCAGCAAGGAATGAGCGGAGGTCTTCGCCGTGGATCAAGACAGGGCGTGTTGCACACACCAGGCGCAGTCCGTTCGTAATCCACCGCCGCACGGTGTGCGCATGGACGCCGAGAAGCTTCTCGACCTCCGCAACCGTGTAGCTGCGGTGCTTTTTGACGCGACGACAGTCATACCGTCGCATCTCTCATTCCGTCCCTTCTAACAGAGCCCGAATGTCCTCCACACGCCAAACCGTTGTGCGAGGCCCGAGCTTGATCGGCTTAGGAAAGCGTCCAGATTTTACACCAGCCCACCAGGTCGATTTCGACACTGGGATCGGTCCAGAAGGACTTAGAATCGAAGAGAGCCGAAGGAGTCCCTCGCGGGGCAGGGGACGCATACCGCGCCTAGTTATTTCGTTTTGTACAGACATCGATCCTACTCCGCTGGTCTTGGTGAGATGCGACCGGCGCAAGATGGATCATTCATTTCGGAATTTCAGAGACGATTTTCCGAAGGTCAGCGATATCTCTTGATTTTCCCAATCTCGGAAAATCGTGTCGACATTTTAGTTGTGGTGCCTGCGCGAATCACGAAGGTGGCGGGTTATCGCGTCGACGGTGACTTGCACGCCGTTGCCCTTTTGAAGTCCCGGCAGGTTCATCTTCAACATCTGCCGAGCTGTCTCAGAGTCGTTTCGAACGAGCGATGGATCCTTTGCGTACAAAGCGGCGGCAGCATTCAAGACCTCAGCTCGCGTTCGTTCGCCTTGACGAATTCGCTCCTCGCGCGCTTTGGGGAGGCCGGCTTCACGCCACTCAGCCATTGCGAAACCGTCGAAGAGTGCGTCTTCATATTCAGCCAGTAAGCGGCGTTCGGAGGCCGCGTGGCCAAGCTCGAATGCCGCGCGAAGAGCAATTAGGTGAGTGTCGGTAAGTGGCTCTTTCGTCAGCAAGACGTCTAAGAAGCCGAGTCGGTTGAGAAGGCTCGTTCTTTGTCGGGCATATTCGACCAATCGGAATGAGTAGCTCCAATCAGCTTTAATCCCATCGGGAGTGTTGACCCTTTGCAACTCCGCGTGAAAATCGTTTAGCAGATCGTCCGAATTCATCAGCAGCTGCTCGTCCGCCAACTCGACATAGCGGCGAAACTCGTCGAATTTGAAACCATGCGGCATGTGCCAGCGCGCGAAGGACGCGCCACACCAACGCCAAATCTCATAATGGTCTTCGTCGCAACTGGCGCATTTGCGTGACAGCAGTTGATACTGCCGATCGCCTACCTTCAACTCGTCGATCACCGGCAATTTGAGTTCAGCATCGTCGTCGGACATAGCGTTCTCCCCGTGACCGGGAAGAATCAGTGTACGTGGGAAGCGCAGGCATCGCTATTCGGGCGAAAAGTTGTTGGCCTTTATGATGGCCTTCTTGGCGGCGGTCCTTGGAAAATCGATTGAAAAACAAAATAGTGGCGTCAGAATTGTATTCCTCTCCTGGGCACCAAATCAACGCGTGCGCTCGCCCAAGTCATCCCAGGGGCGTCAGGTTTTCCGTTTCGCGGTCGAAACGCGCGCTGCGCTCGAATTGCTCGCGCTAACCTTCGTCCGCCCCCGCGAACTGCGCGCGGCGGAATGGGCCGGCGAGGGAGCATCGTTGTCCCGCTGCGGGTTTTAGTGCGTCTCGAAACAGCAGCTTGGCGCGCGGAAAGAGCAGGTTGCGCGGCCATTCGTGATTCGCTTCGCTCCACCCCCTACTGGATGAAATCGGCCAGATACTCCGATGTTGGCTGCGCCAGGGTTCGCGAGACACGCCGATCGGCGGGAAACCTCGGTCGTCACTCGTGAGCTTGTAGGTCTGCACGGCCGTCGGAAAAGCATCCAGGACACGCCGGGCGCACGAGCGACATTCAGGGTTTCCTTTTCGGAGAAGAGCGCGCGGTCCGAAGCGGGATTGTCGTTCAATATTTATAATTGAGGCTGGCGGCGACGGTCGTTGGCTCGCCGTGATAGAGGGCGCCGTTTGATGTCCAGTTGGATTGGTTCGTCAGATTTGCGGCGTTGAGTTCGAATTTGAGATTGTCGTTGAAGCTATAGGCGAGCGAAGCGCCGAGCATTTGCTGGGGCGCGAGGGTGAAGCCGTAGGTGTTGGGCAGCGTCGCCTCGAGGCGGCTGGCGTAATAGTAGCTTGCGCCGAGTTCGAGCCCCTTGAGGTCGCCCGAATCGAATGTGTAATTGGCGGAAAAGTTGTAAACGCGCCTTGGCGCGCCCAGGAGATCGCTGCCCTGCTGCGAGGGGATATTGTCGTCCTTCGACACGAGCGCATGCAGGAAAGTGGCGGCGGCGTTGATTTTGAGATTCGGCAGGATCTCGCCGCCGAGGTTGACCTCAACGCCATGGCTATGCTGCTGGCCGGTGACGACGGAATAGAAGCCGCTCGGATTGGCCGGATTGGGGATCGCGACATTGTCGCGGGTGATGTCAAAGAGCCCGACCTCGAAGCTCATCTTGCGATCGAGAAACTCGCGCCGCAAGCCCAGCTCATACTGGGTGTCCTGCTGCGGCGGCGGCGCTTCGCCGCTTTGGACCCGCACGCCGGTGTTGGGGATGAGCGATTTGCCGTAAGCGGCGAAGAATTGCGTCTCTTCATTCGGCCGAAAGAGGATGCCGGCGCGCGGCGAAATATAGCCCTTTACGCCTTTGCTCAGGCTCGATGTCGGCTCTCCCGTCAGCGCGCCGAGCGGGTCGAAGACGCGTTCACGCTGGGCGAGGAGATCGTAGCGCCCGCCGATCAGGATGCGCCAGTTCTCGCTCAGATCGATGAGGTCCTGGCCATAAACCGAGCGGCTGATGGCGCGCGCCACGCCATTCGACCAATAGGCCCCGGCATAGCTGACGCCGGGCGAATAGACGGGCGCGAAGATATTGAGCGGCGCCGCCTCATAGCGGGCGACGTCATTGTTGTAGCCGAAGTAGAAGTCCCAATGTTCGAGGCCGAGAAAGACGTTGTGGGCGAGGGTGCCGGTGTCGAAACGGCCATTGAGGCGCAATTGCGCATCGAAGCTGCGGTTGGCGGTGCGGGCGCGCACCGGATTGCCGAAGAC
>NZ_JADNQZ010000056.1:0-264113 GCF_015709515.1 Methylocystis sp. H62 | reverse complement strand
AGATTCGGCAGGATCTCGCCGCCGAGGTTGACCTCAACGCCATGGCTATGCTGCTGGCCGGTGACGACGGAATAGAAGCCGCTCGGATTGGCCGGATTGGGGATCGCGACATTGTCGCGGGTGATGTCAAAGAGCCCGACCTCGAAGCTCATCTTGCGATCGAGAAACTCGCGCCGCAAGCCCAGCTCATACTGGGTGTCCTGCTGCGGCGGCGGCGCTTCGCCGCTTTGGACCCGCACGCCGGTGTTGGGGATGAGCGATTTGCCGTAAGCGGCGAAGAATTGCGTCTCTTCATTCGGCCGAAAGAGGATGCCGGCGCGCGGCGAAATATAGCCCTTTACGCCTTTGCTCAGGCTCGATGTCGGCTCTCCCGTCAGCGCGCCGAGCGGGTCGAAGACGCGTTCACGCTGGGCGAGGAGATCGTAGCGCCCGCCGATCAGGATGCGCCAGTTCTCGCTCAGATCGATGAGGTCCTGGCCATAAACCGAGCGGCTGATGGCGCGCGCCACGCCATTCGACCAATAGGCCCCGGCATAGCTGACGCCGGGCGAATAGACGGGCGCGAAGATATTGAGCGGCGCCGCCTCATAGCGGGCGACGTCATTGTTGTAGCCGAAGTAGAAGTCCCAATGTTCGAGGCCGAGAAAGACGTTGTGGGCGAGGGTGCCGGTGTCGAAACGGCCATTGAGGCGCAATTGCGCATCGAAGCTGCGGTTGGCGGTGCGGGCGCGCACCGGATTGCCGAAGACAACAGATTGGAATCCGTCATAGCCCCAGCCGGTGAACCAGCCCCAGCGGTCGGCGTAGAGAAAATAGTCGACGACCGCGGCGACCTTCCAGTCGGCGTTGAAGGCGTGCTCATAGCGCAAGGTGAGATCGTCGAAGACGGGGGTTTCATGTTCATTCGCCGGAAGTCCGGCATAGAACTCCTTGGGGACATGCAAAAACACCGGATCGGCCGGCAGGCCGTCGCGCCAGACGAGCCTTGCGCCATTGTGCTCGGCGCGCAGGCTGACGCGGTCGCCGTTGTCGGCGGTGAAGGCGAGCATGGGCGCGATATCGAAGCTGCGGGTGCGCGTGAAATCGACGAAGCTCCCGAGGCTCTGGGCCGAGCCGGTCATGCGAAACAACAGGCTCTTATCCTCATTGAGCGGCGCGTTGACGTCGGCGGTGAACCTTGCGACGTCGAAGCTCGCCTTGGTGGCGACGGCGCGGGCGAAGGTCTCTTGCGTCGGCGCCTTGCGGATGTAATCGGCGGCGCCGCCGTAGCCCCCGAGCGCCTTGCCGAACAGCATGGCGCTTGGCCCCTTGTAGAATTCGACATGATCGACGGTCGAGAGATCGACGCTTTGGGCGGTGAAGCCATGCGAAGCGCCGTCGAACAGCGTCACCCCGGCGGGAAAGCCGCGCATGACGAATTCAGGCGAAAAGGCCGAGTTGGTCGCCGGCGCGTTGACATAGACGCCGCTCTGGTCGCGCCCGAGCGTCTGCGCATTGGGCGCGTCGGCGCGCCGCTCAACTTGGCTGGGCTCCTCGTTCCGCTCCTCGTTCCGCTCCTTGTTCTGCTCTTTGGCGCCGCTCTTCTCTTTGCCGCGCCTCTTGCCTTCGCTTTGCAGTGTCTCTTTGCCTTCGTCCTCCCGCAGCTCCTCGGCGCGCGCCTGCGCGGCGCCGACGCACAGGCAAAGCAAAGCGACGAGCGTCGCCCTCATGCCGCGCCAGGCGGCGGCTGTCGCTGTCGCCCGGCGCGCAAACGCGCGGCGGGCTGTCTGCGCGCGAGCGCGAGTTGCGCGAGCGGCGCGATGAAGCTTGCGGCCTCGCTATCCTCGGCGATGGCGAAGCGGCACATCAGGCCGCCCGCCGCTCGGGCGTCGAAAATATCAAGGACGACGAGCCGCGGCGCGCCGCGCCCGATGACGCCGCGTTCGCGCAGAAAGCCGATCAGCGCCGGCCGGGCGTGGGCCGAAAGCGGCAGCGCGCGGCGCAGATTATGGATGACATGACCCCGTTTGACCTGATCGAAATCCATTTGTCGCTCCACCTCAATCACCAAAACATCCGCATCAAAATCAAGCGGGCGTTCGCTCCGCCGGCACCGGCCGCGGCGCCGTCCGCCGCACATGCGCCAAACGCGCCGAACGCTTCTTCCACCAGATGTAAACGCCGGTGACGGAAAGCATGGTGATGACGAGGCCGATCGCGCAGACGAAGATGCGGTAGGGAAGCCCAAAGAGATTGGCCATATGCAGTTCGACGAGCCAGGTGGTCAGCGTCGTTCCACTGCGATGCCCCGTCGGCAGACTGAGTGTCTTCAGTTCGCCCGAGCGTGAATCGAACAGGATCGAGGTCGAACCCGCCTTGTCGCCGATGTCGCGCGACGAGCGCACGCGATATTCGTAAAGACCCTTGTCGCGCAGATTATAGAGCGCCAGCGGCCGTTCGATCGTAAAGCCGTGTTGCCGCCCCTGCTCCGCCATCAGCCGCTCGCCGCTCGCCTGCGCCGCCTCCCATTCCATGGGCGGACGCGCGTCGGCCTGCGGCGTTCCCGCCTGCGCCCAGACGGGCGCCTCGTAATCGAGGACGAGCTGCGTCGCGCGCGTGTAGAAATTCGGCAGCGTGAAGAATACGCTCGACCAGGCGTAGACGAGCAGCATCGCCCAGAGCCACAGGCCTGCGGCGCGGTGCAAATCGAAATTGGCGCGATAGAAGGAACTCTTGAGCTTCACGAGCCACGACGGCTTCCAGCGCGCAAAGAATCCTTTGCGCGAGCGCTCGCCGCCCGCCGGCAGCGTCAGATAAAAACCGACGAAACAGTCGATCGTCCAGACAAGCGCCACCGCGCCGAGAATCCAGTCGCCGATCCCGCTCAACGCGAGATACATGTGAAGGCCATAGACGAACGGCATGATGTCGTTCTTGCGTCTCGGCAATCCATGCCAGGTGACTCGCCCGAGTTCATGGCCGTCGACCGGATCGAGGTGCAGAAACTCGAAATCGAGCGGCGGCGCGCCGTCGCGCGCCTCCATGCCGATCGAGACCGAGCCTGGATGGCCCATGTAGACGGTCGCTGCGCGCGCCTGCGGGACGATGGATTCGGCGCGGCGCGCCAGCGTCGCCGCGTCGAGTTCTATCCCAGCGCGTTGACCGGGATAAAGTTCCGGCGTCAGCCAGTGGTTCAACTCGCCCCAGAACGCGAGCAGGCTTCCCGTCAGCCCGACCACGATCAGGAAGCCCGTCATCGCCAGTCCCGCCCAGCGATGCAGCCATACGAACAGCGCGCGCGGCATCGCTAGAACTCCACTCTGATCTGGCCGGTCGCCGTGAAGGGATTAGCGGGAATGGCATTCAGCGGTGGAACATTGTAGTTGAAGAAATCGTCCACACCGGTGAAATACTGCGCGTTATTGATGTTCTTGAGATTGAGCTGCGCCGTCACCTTATAGCCGTCGACCAGCGTCGCGTAGCTCGCGAAGGCGTCGAGACGCGCCCATCCCGGCAGCACAAAGGTATTTTGGATATCGCCCCACGCCCGCGTCGAGGCCGTTACGCCGCCGCCGACGCGCAACCCGAGGCCGTTGTCGCCAAAAGCGTAGGTCAGAAAGATTTTGCCCGAATGGCGTGGCACATTATCAAGATGGTTGCCGAGAAGGCCGCCCCCTTCGCCGAAGATCGTGGAATCGTAAAAGCCAAAAGGGTTCAACCGATTCACCGGATTGTCGGCGATAACTTTCGCGTCGATAAATGCGTAGTTGCCAACGATCGTCATGCGATCGGTAATGCGGCCGAGTACGTCAAACTCGATGCCGCGGCTGCGCTGCAATCCGGCAAGCTTCTGCCCCATTGAGGCCAATGACGCGAGATCCCGTGTCGGCACACCGGATTTGGTGATTTGGAAGATGGCGAGCGTGGCGCTCAGACCCGGCAGAGGCTCGGCCTTCAGACCGACTTCCCATTGCAGGCCGCGCTGCGGCCCTAATGGCTGTCTGTCGGCGGTAAAGCCGTTGTTCTGACCAAAGGATCTTGAGTAGCTGCCGTAAACGCTGACCTGCGGAAGGATGTCGTAGACGACGCCAGCGCGCGGACTCCAACCCCTGTCGATGGCCGTCGGCGATCGCAGTCGACTGGCGATCGCCAAGTCCTTGCTCGCATCGTAAACGCCGCCGCCATTCTCAAAGCTCGAAGACGTTCCTATCGTTTGGTCCGCTACGTCGTACCGCACGCCTGCGAGCACATGCAGACGGTCAAACCATGTGACATAATCCTGGATATAAAGCCCTTTTTGTCTGGCGAGCACAGACGAATGAAATTTGAATCCAGATCCAATTTGTGAATCGAAATAGGCGAAGGAGGGGACCGTTCCATAGATCGGGGAAAAAATGTCTATCGGATACAGGGCGGCGCCGTTGGCGAAGTAATAGTCGTAATAAGTGTTCAGATAATCGAGCCCCATCAGAAATGTGTGTTTGCCGCCAAGCGCCTCAAACTTCCCTTCGATGTCAATATTGGTCGAGAAGGTACGAGAGGACGCGAATTGGTATTGCCCGACGCGTTGCAGCGTGCGCCCATCCGCGTCGATACACAGCGGCGTGACGCAGAGTGGCGTAATATTGGGCTTATCCAAAATGGGGGCGGCGGCGTAAAGAAAGCGGTTGGTGACCTTCCAATCCTCATTGAGATTCTGACGCAATTTATAACTGACCAGATAGCTCTCTAAGCGGTCGCGCGGATCATTGGCCTCCTGGTACGAGCGGCTCAACGGGACCGGCGCGGGTCTCGGCCCGATTGTTGGGATCCCGACGTCGCTTTGCGCCTTCTGACCTGAATATTGTCCTTCGAGCGTGAGTTCTGTCCAAGCGCTCGGACGGTAGCTCACCACCGGCGCGACGAGCACGCGCTCTCCGCCCCCTGAATATCCGCGAAATGAACCATTGTTCTGATAGGCGCCGGAGACACGATAGGCGAGCCCTGGCACTTCAGCGACAGGAGAGCTAAAATCCCACTGCGTGCGATACCAGCTGAACGATCCGAACTGTTGATCGACAACGTAGCGGGCGTGATCGAGCGGCTGCTTGGTCACCAGGTTGATCAATCCGCCGGGCTCGGCCCGTCCGTAAAGTATCGACGCCGGCCCCTTAAGCACCTCGATACGCTCCAGATTGGCGGTGTCGAGGATACCGGGGCTGACATTGCCGAAGGACAGATTGTTACGATAGATGTTGAGGCTCTGAAAGCCACGAATCTTGAAGTTGTAACCTTCCAACTCGTTGTTGTTGGACCGCACGCCCGGCACATTCTCTAGCGCTTCCTGAACGGTTGTATTGTTTTGGTCGATCATCACTTGCTTGGGGACCACGTTCACCGACACAGGGGTTTCCCTGATTGGGATGTCGGTCTTAGTGGCGGTAATGGCGTCGTTTACGACATAGCCTTCAGCAGGCGTCTTCGGCTCGCTCGGAAAATTGGACGATGGACCGGAATCGGACGTGGCGGGCTCTCCCGTTGGTGGTCCCGACACGTGAGTCGATGGCGGACGCTGCCGCCCGCCGATGCTGATCGTAGGCAACGCTTGCTGAGCATGTGCGCATTCAGAGGCGAAGGCGAACAACAGTGCGCTGGCGGACACGCCGCGCAGTAAAACTGACGAGTTCATGGTGAAACTCCAGAGCGACGGTCACGGCGCTCGAGCAGACGAGAAGAAGAAGCGGGTTGAGCTTAGAGCGCGAGTCAGGCGTGCCGCGGCGGGGCGCGCGATGACCAGGCGCTCGCCCAACCGGCTTGCGCGAGGCGGCTGCGTACGGGAGCGTGCGGCTTAACAGCGTCGGCCGCCAATCGGCGCCAGGGCGCCAGGCTAAATGCCGCTCCCGGGAGACCAAACGTCTGCACCTCGTAGCTTGCCGAGCAACAGAGCCCAGCCAAAGAGCACTTATGCGCGTGACCGTCGTTCGCTGGCGAGCGCGAGTCCTCTTGCGCACAATCGACGATGGCCGCGATCGAGACCGCGGCAATTTCTTCGTGAGAAACGCTTCGCGCCCAGGGCGGGGCGAGAGCAACGCCCTGAACCGCCATGACAAATGCGATAAGGCTGAGCAGGATCGCGCGGACGCGTCCGAGGCGCCTACGTGCGCACTCGCTCGTCTTCGTCGTATGGCGTGGGATCTGCTGCATCGTCGCCGTTTTCGCCTGGTGGAGCATAAATAGCCAAAGCGGGACTGATGCGCCTGACATGAGTCTGACGTGAGAGATTTTGGCGCGAATCCGAGACGCTGTGTCTTTTGCGCAACAGCCGGCCCTTCGCCCGTCTTGCGAATTCGGTGACCAGATTCGATAATCAACGGCGCGAAGGGGAGCGGCGCCCATATGCGAATATTGTTGGTTGAAGACGAGCTGGATGCGGCGCGTTTGACGGCGTCGTTAGTCGCCCAGGCCGGTTTCGACGTCGATCAAGCCCGCTGTCTGAGCGCTGCGCGAGAAGCCGTCGAAGGCTCGAATTACGACCTCCTTCTGCTCGATCGTCGTCTGCCTGATGGCGATGGCCTGTCGCTCATGCCGCTCGCGCGAGAACTGCGGCCAGGCATTCGCATCATGATGCTGACGGCTATGGACGACATGGCGGACAAAGTGTCGAGTTTCGATCTCGGCGCGGACGACTATGTGACAAAGCCATTCCAGGGAGAGGAGTTGGTCGCGAGAATACGGGCCTGCGTTCGGCGTCCGGGAAGCGGCGCGCCAAAGCCGATCGTCGTGGGCGCGCTGTCTTTTGACCCGACGACGCGTGACGTCAGTATCTCGAACAGAATCGTCACGCTGCACCGGCGGGAATTGGTCCTGCTCGATTCTCTTCTGCGGCGCGTCAATCGTGTGGTGTCGCGCGAGGCTCTTCTCGACGAGGTCTTCTCTCCTCACGACGACGTTCAGGACAACACGCTCGACACGGCCGTCTCCCGCTTGCGGCGACGGCTCATCGTGTTGAACGCTGGCGTCGCCATTCACACTATTCGCGGCGTTGGCTATATGGTGACGGAGTTGCTTGATTGAGACGGCATTCGCTCGTATTGCGCATTGTCGGCTGTCTATTCCTTGCACAAATTATTGCCTTTCCGATCGCTTGGCTGGTAACGATCGGCATCGGCCTTACGGGAGTAGAATTTTTCGCCACATCGCTCGATGAGTTGTCGGCGATTCGCGCAAAAAAGCAGATCATCGCATCGTTGGCGATGAATGAAGATAAAATGCTGGAGATCAGGCCGACGCCGGACCTGCTAGAAGATCTGAAGCGCGCGCCCGCTATGAAGTTCGCGGCGTTCCGAAGTCTGAGCCGTGACCCAGTCGCCGGTTCCTCGCCAGAGCTCATCGCGATGCTGAAGCCTCTCATCGAGATCAGCCCGACCCATGTGCATTTCATCCTGCCTGGCGATCCAAGCGCTATTCGTGCGGGCCTTATGGAACCAGAATGGACTCCCTTCGGGCGCCTTCACATCGCCGTCTACGGACAGAAATTTCGTTGGGGCGACATTTTCGACGCCGCCATTGAGGAAACGCGCTGGTTGACCGCCTACCTGGTCATGGCGATTTTGATGTCGGCAGGCGCGGCCTGGTTCGCCGTGCGGTGGGGATTGAGGCCGCTCAGACGCGTGGCGGTGCAGGCGTCACGAATCGACATGAACAGCCTAGACCAGCGCCTCGATGCAAATGACGTATCGAGCGAAGTTGGCCCCCTCGTCGATGCGGTAAACGACGCTTTGGCGCGGCTCGATGCCGGCGTCGCCCGACAACGGCGTTTTACGTCAAATGCCGCGCATGAACTTCGCACGCCCATTAATGTGCTCGGCGTGCGACTTGATGCGCCCGAGGAGCCGACCTTCAAGAATGATCTAAAACGCGATCATCGGCGAATACGCAACATCGTCGAGCAGCTGCTAGCTTCCGCGCGGCTGGATCAACAATCGACAAAGCTTGATCACACGATTGACCTCGTCGCGTTGACGAGAACGATCATTGCGGACGCAGCGCTTCTGGCGCTCAAGGGGCGGCGCCAGATCGTTCTCGACGCGCCCCGCGCGCCTGTTCTTATAGAGGGCAATCGGCCGGCGCTTGAATCCGTCATTTCGAACGTTATCGACAACGCTCTTCGCGCCGAGCCGGAAGGCGGCACGGTTCACGTTGGGGTCGCCGAAAACGCAACCATCGAAGTCATCGATCACGGTGGCGGCGTGGAAGAGACAGACCGTGATCTGATCTTCGAACCTTTCTGGCGCAAGAATGATTCTATTCCAGGCACGGGCCTGGGATTGGCCATCGCCAAGGAGCTGATCGACGCCCATCGCGGCCGCATCTGGGTCGAAGATACGCCTGGAGGCGGCGCGACTTTCAAATTATGGTTTCCTGCCGCGACGTCGGAGACGCACGCCAATCTGAACAACGCGCATTCCGCTTCGCGCACGAACGCGCGATCGTAAGAGCCGCCACCGCTCTTCCTATTCGAACTCGATAAATCGGTAGCCGACGCCAGGCTCGGTCACGATGATTGTGGGCGTTGCGGGGTTTTCCTCTATCTTCGCCCGTAGCTGGCCGATGAATACGCGCAAATATTGACTGTCGTCTTGATGCGCCGGCCCCCAAACCGCTTTCAAGATTTCTCGATGCGTCAAAGGCCGGCCGGCGTGTCGCGCGAGAAAGGCGAGGAGCTCGAATTCCTTCGGCGTCAGTTTCACCGGCGCGCCGTTTTTTGCGACGCTTCGCTTATACAAATTTACGACGAGTCCGTTGGCGACGACGCATTCGGATTCGGCGGTCGCCGTATCCTGCGAGTGACGTAAGGCCGTGCGCATGCGCGCCAGCAGCTCTCCCATCGCAAACGGCTTCTCGACATAGTCGTCGGCGCCAAGGTCGAGCGCTGCAATCTTCTCCGATTCACGATCGCGCGCCGACAGAACAATCACCGGCGTTCGCGTGATGAGTCGCAGCTTTCGCAACACCTCCTTGCCGTCCATGTCGGGGAGACCAAGATCGAGGATGATGAGATCTGGCGCTTTTGCCGATATAGCGGCCAGCGCCTCGCGGCCTGTCGCCGCTTCTATGACCTCGTAGCCGCTCGCCGTCAGCGACGGCCGCAAGACGCGCTGTATTTGAGGTTCATCGTCGACGACGAGAACGCTCGCGCCGCTCATGCCGCCACGCCTTGCTTGGATTCGCTTGCGGCAGGGAAGCGCATGATGATCCTTGTCCCACGTCGCCGAACGGCAGGGCTCTGAGCGACGATGGTTCCGCCCATGGCCTTGACCAGTCCGCGGCAGATCGAGAGGCCCAGACCGGTGCCGGCCTTGCGGCCATCCACGCGCCCGCTCCGATAGAATTTTTCGAAGATGCGTTCGAGGTCCGTCGCCTTCACGCCAGGCCCTTCGTCCGTCACGGTGATGACCACGTCAGCGCCCTCCCGCCGCGCATGAATGATCACGCCGGTCGGGCCGCCATATTTATGCGCATTGTCGATCAAGTTGAACAACACCTGGCCCAGGAGATTGGCGTCGCCTCGGATAGGCGGCAAGTCCGGCGCGATGCTGATCGACGTGTCTTTTCCGGAGAAAGTTTTTCGGGATCTTTCCAGGACGTTGCGGATGACGTCGGCCACATTGACGAGATCGCTGCGCGGCGACAGACCGCCGGACTCGATACGCGACATGTCCAGCAGATTGGCGATGAAGCGCGATAGACGTCCGGCCTCTTCCTCGATCGAGAGAAGAAGGTCTTTACGATCGTCGGGCGAAAGCTTCTCGCCAAGTTCGCGCAGGCTCGTCACGGCGCCGGTGATCGACGTGAGCGGCGTGCGGAGATCATGCGAGAGGGCGGACAGCAGAATCGTCCGCAGTTTTTCATTCTCTTCGAGAGCCGCCGCCTTGACCGAGTCGCCGACGAGCATCGATCGGTCGATCGCAATCGCCGTCTGTTCAATCAGCGCCGCAATCGTGCTTTCCGTGGCAGCCGAGAACGGTTCGCGAGGCGTCTTGGGCTCGATCCCGCAAACGGCGACGACGCCGCGCGCCGTCGTGAGAGGCCGGAATTGAAACCGCACATTCGGCAGCGTATCAGTCCGCCATCCGGCGGGCTCGGCTTTTTCCAGCGCCCAACGCGCCGCGGCGAGCTCGCCGGCGTCCATTTGATCAACCGGCGGCCAGGCGGCAGCCAGTCTCAATCCGGTCTCGTCCGGCATCAGCAGCACAACGCAGGATGCGCCGCCAGCTTTCTGAATTTGAGAAGCCGACACCCAGAGAATGTCGTCGAGCGTCGTTATCGTCGAAAGTTTGCGAGAAAAGTCAAACAGCGACTGCATGGCCTGAGACCGCTGGCGCATGTTCTGCGCGTAGTTGCGCATCTTGCTCGCGAGCATCGCCGTTATGACGGCGACGACCAGCGCGACAAGGAGCGAAAGAAATTCCTGCGGTTGGGAAATGGTGAGTTCGTAGCGCGGAGTGAAAAAGAAGAAGTCGCAGGCGAGAAAGGAAAGAACGGCCGCCATGATCGCGGACCACATTCCCAAGCCGACGGCGCAAAGCACGACGGGGAGGAGAAAGATCACCGACGGATTGGCAAGACCGAGCCAGCGGTCGAGCACATATCCAATCATCACCGTGATCGTGACCGACGCTGCGGCGCCGCCGACCCCACGCCACGTCTCTGACAGTGTCGGCAATTTCGGCGCGCGTCTGGCTTGAAGCGCGCCATCCTCCTGGACGACGACGTGAACCGCGATATCCGTCGATTGCCGAAGAATTTCGTCGGTCAGGGAACGTCGCATGATTCGGGCGAAGGGCCGAGCTGGCGAACGGCCGAGCACAATCTGCGTAATATTTTCGCGTCTTGCAAAACGCAGCACTTCGCCAGCGAGATCGTCTCCCGAGACGCGCTCGATCTCGGCGCCAAGCCGCTCCGCCAGCCGCAACGCTTGGTCAACATTTCTCACGACCTCGGCGGATCGCTCCTCCTGGCCCGCAGGCTCGATATAAAGCGCGATCCACGTTGCGTTGAGGCCTGTCGCCAGTCGTGCGCCGGCGCGAACCACGGCCTCGGATTTCGCATCGCGGCCAACGCAAACCAGTAAGCGTTCCGCCGTCGCCCAAGGGCCTTCGATCGCCCCTTGGCGAAGGAAATCGACCATTTGGTCGTCGACGCGTTCCGCCGTTCGCCGCAGCGCAAGTTCGCGCAAGGCCGTGAGATTGCGCGGCGTAAAAAAGTTCTGCGTCGCGCGCCTCGCGGTCTCCGGCACATAGACCTTGCCGTCCTTCAGTCTCTGGAGCAGTTCGTCTGGCGTGACGTCGACGAGAATAACGTCCGCAGCCTTCTGCAGGACTCGATCCGGGACCGTCTCTCGCACCGCGACGCCGGTAACGCGGGAAACGACGTCGGCGAGGCTTTCAAGATGCTGGACATTGAGCGTCGTCCAGACGTCGATGCCGGCGTCGAGCAGCTCTTCGACGTCCTGCCAGCGTTTGGGGTGCCGGCTATCTGGCGCGTTCGTGTGCGCGAGTTCGTCGATGAGGATGAGCTGAGGCTTTCGCGCCAGCGCCGCGTCTATGTCGAATTCCTCGATGATCCGACCGCGGTATTCGCATTTGCGACGTGGCAGCGTCTCAAGACCGTTGAGGAGGGCTTGCGTCTCAGAGCGCCCATGAGTTTCTGCTACGCCTACGACAACATCGACGCCCTCAGCCTTGGCCGTTTGCGCGCGCGCCAGCATCGCATAAGTTTTGCCGACGCCGGGCGCGGCGCCGAGGAACACGCAAAGCTTCCCTTTGCTCTCCTTGTCGCTCAGGGCAAGGAGCGCATCGGGGTCGGGTCGGCGGTCGAAGTCTCCATCGTCGCGGGCCAAAGACGTCTACCTTCTCGGGCATCACCTCTATTGTAAGCGATCAAGCGCCAAATTCAGCAAGAGCACATTTACACGCGGCTCGCCGATCACGCCAAATTCGCGCCCTTCGAGATTCGCTTCGACAACGGCGCGCACTTGCGACTCACTGAGATTGCGCGCCTTGGCGACGGCTCCCGCCTGCGCCAGCGCGAACTGCGGCGAAATATGTGGATCGAGGCCGGAGGCGGAGGTTGTGGCGGCGTCAGCGGCGACGACGTCAATCCGGCCGGCGGCGAATTCCGACTCGATCGCCGCATTGACGCGGTCGACGAGCTTCTTCGACGTCGGCCCGAGATTGGAGCCCATCGAGTTTGATGCGTTGTAGGGCGCGTCGACGGTTTTCGAAGGATCAGCTGGGTCGGGACCTGTCGTAGCCGAAGGCCGGCCATGAAAATAGCGATCGGAGGCAAAGTTTTGTCCGATCAGCGCCGAGCCGATGACTGTTCCGTCGCGTTCGATCACGCTTCCATTCGCCTGCGTCGGCAGGGCGAGTTGCGCAACTCCGGTGATCGCGAGCGGATAGACGATTCCGGTCAGCGCGGTGAAGAGAACGATCATGACGACCGCCGGACGAATTTGGGAGAGCATCTGGGGGCTCCTTATGCGAGATGAACGGCCGAGACGGCGAGATCGATAAGCTTGATGCCGATGAAGGGCGCAATCAGACCGCCAAGCCCATAGATCAGCAGATTCCGCCGTAACAAAGCGGCGGCGCCCACGGGCCGGTACGGGACGCCCTTCAGCGCAAGCGGGATGAGCGCGATAATGATGAGCGCGTTGAAAATCACCGCCGAGAGGATGGCCGACTGCGGCGAGGCGAGCTTCATAATGTTGATCGCCTCCAGTTCGGGATAGGCGACGACAAACAGCGCCGGAATGATCGCGAAATATTTGGCGACGTCATTGGCGATCGAGAAGGTCGTCAGCGACCCGCGCGTCATCAGCAACTGCTTGCCGATCGCGACGATCTCGATGAGCTTTGTCGGATCGCTGTCGAGGTCGACCATATTGCCGGCTTCGCGCGCCGCCTGGGTGCCGGTCTGCATGGCGACGCCAACGTCCGCTTGAGCGAGCGCCGGCGCGTCATTGGTGCCGTCGCCGCACATGGCGATCAGCCGCCCGCCCTGCTGCTCCTTACGGATATAGGCAAGTTTATCCTCGGGCTTGGCTTGCGCAATGAAGTCGTCGACTCCCGCTTCTCCGGCGATCGCCGCGGCGGTGATCGGATTGTCGCCTGTGACCATCACCGTCTTGACGCCCATGGCGCGCAAGGCGGCGAAGCGCGATTTGATGTCGGGCTTGATGATGTCTTTGAGATGAATCACGCCCAGCAACCTGCCGTTTTCCGAAACGGCCAGAGGCGTGCCGCCCGCGCGCGAAATCCGTTCGACGGCGCGTTCGAAATCGACGGGAACGGACCTGACTTGCGAGGCGACGGCGTCGACGGCGCCTTTGCGCAGCATCCGTCCGGGAAGATCGACTCCGGAAATGCGCGTGTGCGCGGAAAAGGGAACGATCTGAGCTTCCTGGCCTAGGTCGGGCGTCGAAAACCCAAGCGAGCTTTTCGCAAAAGCGACGATCGAGCGGCCCTCCGGCGTTTCATCCGCCAGCGAGGCAAGCAAAGCGGCTTCGCCAAACGCATGCTCCGAGACGCCCTCGACAGGAATGAATTCGTCCGCCATGCGATTGCCGAAGGTGATCGTGCCGGTCTTGTCGAGAAGCAGCGTGTCCACATCGCCCGCCGCCTCCACCGCGCGACCCGAGGTGGCGATGACATTGAAGCGGATCAGCCGGTCCATGCCGGCGATGCCGATCGCCGACAGCAGTCCGCCGATCGTCGTCGGGATCAAACAGACGAGCAGCGCGATCAGCACGGTGACGGAAATCGTCGCCCCCGAGTAGATCGCGAGCGGCCAAAGCGTCACGCAAACGATCAAGAAAATGATCGTCAGCCCGGACAGGAGAATCGACAGCGCGAGTTCGTTCGGCGTTTTCTGCCGCTGGGCGCCCTCGACGAGCGCGATCATCCGATCGATGAAGGTCGAACCCGGCGCGGCGGTGATCTTCACCTTGATCCAGTCGGAGAGAACCGTCGTGCCGCCGGTAACGGCGGAACGGTCGCCGCCCGCCTCGCGGATGACCGGCGCGGACTCGCCTGTGATCGCCGACTCGTTGACCGACGCGACGCCTTCGATCACTTCGCCGTCGCCAGGGATAAGGTCGCCCGCCTCGACCAGCACCAGGTCGCCGAGTTTGAGATCGAGCGCCGATACGCCTTCATAGACGTCCTTCATGCCGCTCTTGTCTTGCGGATCAATCAACCGTTTGGCGTGCGAATCGCTGCGCGTCCTGCGCAAGGCGTCCGCCTGCGCCTTGCCGCGCCCCTCCGCCACCGCTTCGGCGAAATTGGCGAAGAGCACGGTGAACCACAGCCAGGCGGCGATCTGGCCAGAGAAAAAGGCGGCGCCGTTCTGCGCGAGGAGATCGCGCACAAAGAACGCCGTGACCACCGCCGACACGGCTTCCGTGACGAAGATCACCGGATTGCGCGCAAGGCGTCTCGGATCGAGCTTCCTGAAGGCGTCGATGGCGGCGCGCTTTGTGATCGCGGCGTCGAACAGACCGGACATCTGACATGCTCCTTAGAAGGTTTTTCCGGCAAGCAGCGCGAAATGCTCGACGATCGGGCCGAGCGCGAGCGCCGGAAAATATTGCAGCAGATAGAGGACGACGATGACGCCGAGCAGCAGGCCGATGAAGAGGGGCCCATGCGTCGGGAAGGTGCCAACTGAAGCAGCGCCCTTCTTTTTCGCCGCGAACGCGCCGGCGATCGCCAATACGGGAATGACGAAGGCGAAGCGCCCGAGCAGCATCGCGACGCCGAGCGTCGTGTTGTACCAAGGCGTATTGCCCGTCAGGCCTGCGAAAGCCGACCCATTATTGTCGGTGGCTGAGGCGAATGCGTAGAGGATTTCGGAGAGCCCGTGCGGGCCGGCATTGTTGAGACTGGCGAGACCCGTCTGAAGCATGACCGAAACGCCCGTGAAGGCAAGAACGCTGAGCGGATAGATCAGCACCGCCAGCATCGCGAGCTTCATCTCCCGCGTCTCGATCTTCTTGCCGAGATACTCCGGCGTGCGGCCGACCATAAGCCCGGCGATGAAAACGGCGATGATCGCCAGCACCAGAAAGCCGTAGAGCCCGGCGCCGACGCCGCCCGGCGCGATGCTGCCCATCAGCATGTTGAACAAGGGCACGAGACCGCCGAGCGGCATGAATGAGTCGTGCATGGCGTTGACGGCGCCGCAGCTCGTGCCCGTGGTCGACGCGGCAAATAGCGCGCTCATCGCAGGGCCGAAGCGGACCTCCTTGCCTTCCATATTGCCGGGCGAAGGATCGACGCCGATCTCCGTCAGCAACGGATTGCCGCCTGCCTCGGCCCAGTAAGCGACGGATACGCCTGCGGCGAGCACGATCATCATGGTGATGGCGATCGCGCGACCTTGTCGATAGTCGAAGACCGCACGCCCAAAGGCGAAGGCCGTGGCGAAGGGGATGACAAGCAGAGCCCAGATTTCCAGCATGTTGGAAAGCGCATTGGGGCTTTCAAAAGGATGCGCGGAATTGGCGTTGAAGAAGCCGCCGCCATTGGTTCCGAGTTCCTTGATCGCCTCCTGGCTGGCGACCGGGCCAATGGCCAGCGTCTGCTTGGCGCCCTCGAGCGTCGTCGCTTCGATCGAACCCTGAAGCGTCTGCGGCACGCCGAGAGCAACGAGGGCGAGCGCGACGATGATCGAGAGCGGCAGAAGCACGTAAAGCGTCGATCGGGTGAGGTCGACCCAGAAATTGCCGATGGTGGGAGATTCGGCGCGCGAGAAACCGCGCACCAGCGCAAACGCCATCGCAAGGCCGGTGGCGGCGGACACGAAATTATGCACGGTGAGGCCGAGCATCTGCGTCAAGTGACTCATCGTCGACTCGCCGCCGTAGTTCTGCCAATTGGTGTTGGTGACGAAGCTCATCGACGTGTTGAAGGCGAGATCGGCGGGAACCCCGCTAAAGCCCTGAGGATTGAGCGGCAGATAGGCCTGGAGCCGTTGCAGCGCGTAAAGCGAAACAAAGCCGATCACGCTGAAGGCCAGCATGGCCATCGCGTAGGCAAGCCAGTTTTGCTCCCGCGCAGGATCAACGCCGGCGAGTCTGTAGAAGACGCGCTCAATGGGCGAGAGCAGGGGAGAGAGCAGGCTGCGCTCGCCCGCTAAGACGGTGGCTATGTTATTGCCGAGCGGAATAGCCGCGCCAATAACGGCAAGCAGGACGATGGCGATTTGCGCCAGCCCAATGGACGTCATGGCGAATGCCCGGCATGCGCCGAGCCTCCCTTTAGAATTTTTCCGGATGGAGCAGCGTATAGGCGAGATAGGCGCCGAGAAGAACGGCGACGATCAGTCCAATGACAGGTTCAAACATGCGGTTCTCCTAAAGGCGCCCGCAGGCCCGCGCATAGGCGCCAACGACCGCAAAAAGGAAAAGACCGAGGCCAATGTACAGAATATCGAGCATGTGTCTTCTCCGCGCTCACCGGCGGCGTGAATCAATGCGCGCACGCCGCGCGCGCATCTCGTGAACCAGATTGTTCGCGATCACAAAGATAATGGCCGCGACGCCTAAGCCTATGAGAGATAGAGGCATGATTGTGTCTCACCTTGATGGCGCGTTCTCGCTTCGGGTCTTCACCAATCGAGAACGACGAACCGCAATTTGCGCGGGAATGATGTAAAGGCGCTATTAGGATTTTAGGTCGTCGTTGGACACCACATCTGTGTCGTCCGAGCGGGCGCGGCGAGAGGTCTGGACCGCGCCCACTGGGCGAATGCTGACCCGGTGCGATGAATCCTTCGGGAGTCGCGCGGGAGTTGAGCGTCCGGCGGCGCCTATAGGAGGCAGCTACGTCTTGGACGGCGCCTGCGGCTTGCCGGCGGGTTTCTCGGCTGCGCGCGCACGCTCCTCCTCCGTCGGCGGAAATCCACCGGCCTTGTCGTCGGTCCCCGAAGGGGCGGACGGCAGGATCGGCGCGCGGCCCTCTGAGGCGGCCGCGAGACAAGTTTCACATCCTCTCATTGCGTCCTCCCTGTCCAAACAGGGACGTCGGACGGAAGACATGTAGAAGGCCGCGTCATCACGGCAAACGCGGCTACAAGGACAAAGCGGCTGTCGTCGATGACGGCAGAATGCAAATTTTTTCGGCGTTCGTTGCCGCCTCGCAAGCAAGCGCGCGACGCGAATAAGTCCTCGTGAATGTTTTAACAAGCGCGCGCGTGCAAGCGCGAACCCCTGCAAAAGCCTGGCGTCCAGAGCGGCTCAGCGACGCGCGCCATAAAGCCTCGCTGTAGGTGGCGCCGCGCTTGCATCCCTTGGCGCGAGGGCGTCGCTTGCGACGTCACCCGGCCCAAAGAAGGGTCCCCCAGCATTGCCGCTGTCCTGAACGTCTGCCTCGCAGGCGTTCAGGCAGCGGCTTTTTTCGTTTCTGGGGCGCGCGCAGGCGAGATGCAGATGAGGTTCGCGATGAAGAGAGCACAGTCCCAGCGATCGATGCGCCAGCGGCCGCCATGGCGCGGCGCAAGATTGATAGTCGTGGCGGCCGCGCTCCTCGCGACCGACGCGAACGCCGCGCCCCGCAAACACGCGCCGTCCGAGGCGACTGCGATACAAGTTCAAGCGCCGCCGCCATCGCTCGCGCCGGCCGCGCCGCCTGTGCCGCCTCCCGCTCCGCCGCCGGCGCCCATGGGGGTGTTCGGCGCCGATATGCCGGCCGCTGGCAAACTTGTTTTCTCCATTACGCCGGTGTTCGCCAATCTGTCAGGCATCAAAATGGGAACGCGCACGGTCTCCAACGAATATATCGTCACGACGGTGCCGTTCTTTCTCAATCCCAAGCAGACTGTGCGCATCATCCCGCAAAACATTGCGGTCGCGACGCAAATTGCCGGACTGAGCTACGGCGTCACGAAAGATTTCGCCGTTATCCTCACGGCCGGCATGATCGAGAAAAATCTCAACGCGCTCACCTTCAAGGGCGCGTCGGGGATCTTGCCGCTCGGCAGGAGTTTGCCGGGAACGACGAGCCTTGCCGACGTCACGTTGTCGGGCGTCTATCGCATCTATCAGGACGACGTCCATCGCATCCAGCTCTCGCTTGGCGTCTCCTTCCCCGCCGGCAGCTACACGGCCACGTTCAAGGACTTTCTCCTGCCCGACGGAACCCGCCGCAACATCCGAGGATTCTATGGCATGCAGCCAGGCACGGGCACATTCGATTTCCTGCCGGGCATCGTCTATGCAGGCTATCTGGGACCGTGGTCATGGGGCCTCGGCTATCGCGGGCGCTTCCCTCTGGCCCCAAATTCACTGGGCTATTCCTGGGACTACCTGCTCGAATATCGCCTGCGCTTCCCGTTCGGTCCCACTCCTTCCGGGGGCTACCGATGGGGCGAGTTGCATGAATTCAACGCCTGGGGCGGCTACACCTGGACGCCCGGACTCACCACCACCTTTCGCGTGAGCGGTTCGACGCAGGGTCCGATCCGCGGCTTCGATCCCGAAATCCGCGGCCCCGCCGTGCCGGCCAATCCGGCCTTCTACGGCGGGCAGCGGGTCGAACTCTTCGGCGGCGCGACGATCAGCGGCAAATTTATCGGCTATGACAATGCGACGGTCGCGGTCGAGGCCGGTTTGCCCGTCTATCAGAATCTCAACGGTCCGCAGATCATGAAGAACTGGCAGGCGGGCATGTCGTTGCGCTTCAAGATATAACGTGCGTTGGTCGCGGCCCGGCGGCCGGATCGCGGAGACTGGCGATGCGCCGCCGCTGGCGCGACCCCTACATGCGCTCACTGGACGCCGTGAATTGAAGATCGTCATTGTCGACGAAAGCCCCATTCGCTCGCTGATCCTCGAGGAGGGACTGCGCGAAGCCGGCTTCACGCAGGTCGAGCGCATCAGCGAGATGCACAATCTGCTGAAGCACATCTACGCCAGCGACCCCGACGTGATCCTGATTGATCTCGAGAACCCTTCGCGCGATACGCTTGAGCAAATGTTTCAGGTCAGTCGCGCGGTGCGTCGGCCGATCGCCATGTTTGTCGATCAGAGCGACACGGCGTCGATTCAGGCCTCGGTCGACGCTGGGGTCTCGGCCTATATCGTCGATGGGTTGAAAAAGGAGCGCATCAAATCGATCCTCGATCTGTGCGTATCGCGGTTCCATGCCTTCTCGAAGCTGCGGGATGAACTCGAACAGGCCAAATCCGATCTCGAGGAGCGCAAGACGATCGAACGCGCCAAAGGCATATTGATGAAGGCGAAGCAGCTTTCCGAAGAGGACGCCTATAAGATGATGCGCGGCGTCGCCATGCGCGAAAACAAAAAGATCATCGAAATTGCACGCTCGGTCATCACGGCGGCGGAGATGTTCAAATGACCGGCGAAGCGCATGTGAAAATCGGCTTCATTCCGCTTGTCGACGCCGCTGCGCTGTTGATCGCCGCACATAAGGGCTTCGCCAAGGCGGAAGGTCTCGACGTCGAACTGATCCGCGAAGCGTCCTGGGCGAATATTAGAGACAAGCTCGCCATCGGCCGTTTCGATGCGGCGCATCTTCTGGCGCCAATGGCGGTCGCTTCCACGCTCGGACTGGGCCATGTGCGAGTCCCGCTTGTCGCGCCGATGAATCTTGCGATGAACGGCAATGCGATCGCGGTGTCCACAGCGCTTTATGCCGAACTCGCAGCGGAAGGCGAGGTCGCGCATCCGGCGCAAACCGCGCGCGCGCTCGCCAAGCTCGTCGCGCGGCGAAGGGCCGAGGGACGTGAGCCTCTGACCTTCGGCATGACCTTTCCTTTTTCCATGCACAATTATCAGCTGCGCTACTGGATGGCGGAAGGCGGCGTCGATCCCGACGAAGACCTGCGGCTGATCGTTCTGCCGCCGCCCTATATGGTGGAAAATCTGACGCGCGGTCAGCTCGACGGCTTTTGCGTCGGCGCGCCCTGGAGTTCTGTCGCGGTCGACGCCGGCGTTGGGGTCATTCTGCATTTCGGCTGCGAGATTTTTGCGTGCGCGCCGGAGAAAGTCCTCGCGCTGCGCGAGAGCTTCGCCAACGATAATCCTGATCTTGTCGCGGCGCTGATCCGCGCGCTCGACAGGGGGGCCGCCTTCGTTGACGCGCCGCAAAACCTGGGCGAGGTTTCGCAAATTCTCTCGCGGCCGGAATATGTCGGCGTCGACGCCGAGATCATCGGCCGCGTGCTCACGGGCCATTTGCGCGTTAAGGCGCGCGACGAACGAAGCGACGCCAACTACCTCATCATTGGACGAGACGGCGCCATGCGGCCGGATCCACAGCAAACCGAATGGATCTATGCGCAGATGCTGCGCTGGGGGCAGACGCGCCATTCGCCAGAGATGGCCGATCGCGCGAAGAGCGTCCTGCGCCCGGACCTCTACGACGCCGCGATTGATCGCGCGCATGTTCAGCGCGAAATCGGGGCCTTTGCGGGACCGTCGTTCGACGACCGCAGCTATGAAGCTTATCTCGCCGACTTCGCTATCGGACAGCGCCTGTGAGCGCTGAACCTCTGTTCAAAAGCGCCAGCCGTTAGGCGCCTCGCGCCTAAGCATTCGGCGCCGCAAAATGCCGCCTGCTTCCGTTGGTCAGCGCCAAACGCCCGCATTCCTTGGGAAAAACCACGCCGGCGCCTCTGGCCCGAAATGTGCACTCCCCTCATTGGTCAACGACGACCGCCGGTCCGCCGGAACGAGCCCAAAGTCGGGCTCCGTCACAGAAGCGATTTCGCAATTTGCGTCGCGCTTTGGTCGTCTTGCCCGTTCTCATCACCCGTAAGGCAAAGCGACCTGTGACCGGACCGTTCGGCCGTTCAGCAGAGTCGACACATGACTGGATTGCAGGATTGTAAAAGTCGCGAGAAGCTTGTCGTCGTCGGCGCCGGCATGGCCGCCACGCGTTTCGTCGAGGAGCTGACGAAGCGGGCGCCGGGTCGATACGACATTCTCGTGATCGGAGAGGAACCGCGGCTTGCCTATAATCGCGTGCTGCTGTCTTCGGTGCTCGCCGGGGAATTGTCGGTCGATGACATCGAACTCAAGCCGGCACAATGGTGGCGCGTCGCCGGCGTTGAGGTTCTGAGCGGCCGCAAGGTCATAAAGATCAACGCCGCGGCGCGGCGTCTTCTTCTCGATAATGGCGAGAGCGTCGACTATTCGAAAGTCGTGCTCGCCACCGGGTCGCGCGCGGCAAGGCTGCCGATCGAAGGCGCCGATCTTCCGGGCGTTCATACGTTTCGCGACGTGCAAGACGTCGAGGCGCTGTCCCGGCTGGAAGGCAAAGGCGCTCGCGCGCTCGTCATCGGCGGCGGCCTTCTCGGACTGGAGGCGGCTTATGGCCTTGCGCGACGCGGCGTCGACGTGACGCTCGCCCATGTCATGGATCGGCTGATGGAGCGCCAACTCGATGCGGCCGGCGCCGATATCCTGCGCCGCCTCGTTGAAGAAAAAGGCGTGCGCGTGCTTCTCAACGCCAACACGGCGCGCATCTGCGGTTCGGGCCGAGTCGAGAATGTAGAGTTCGCCGACGGTCGAACGGTTCCAGCCGACGCCGTGATTTTCGCCATCGGCATTCGGCCGAACGCCGACCTTGCGCGACAGGCCGCTCTTGACGTCGGGCGAGGCGTCATCGTCGACGACGGCTTGAAGACAAGCGCGCCAGGCGTTTTCGCCATCGGCGAATGCGCTGAACATCGCGGCGTCTGTTACGGGCTCGTCGAGCCGGCCTATGAGCAGGGCCGCGTGCTCGCCATGCGCCTCGCCGGACAAGACGCGTCCTATGGCGGCAGCGTCGTCTCCACCAATCTGAAAGTCTCCGGCGTGCGCGTTTTCTCAGCCGGCGATTATCTTGGCGACGCAGATGCACGCCGCATTGTCTGCAAGGACCCGCGCATGGGAATTTATCGCAAGCTTGTCGTGCGCGACGACAGGCTCGTCGGCGCGATCCTGATCGGAGATACGAACGGCGCGGCCGATCTTCTCGATCTCATCCGTACCGGCGCGAATATTTCGTCGATGCGCGACGAATTGATGTTCGGCCCGCCGATGCAAGAGGCGGCCTGAAATGTCCGTCGATTTCACGCTCGACCAGAAGCGCTATCTCGAAGGATTTGCAGCCGGCTTTTCTGCGCGCAGCGGACAAAAGGCCCCGCCTTCGCAAACGCAGCCGATGGGACCCGACGCCGCGCATTTATCCGCGCAGGACCGCGTCACCGCGGCCGGCGGCAAGCTGACCGATCAGGAAAAATGGAAGCGCGAGGAGCATCCGTTCGACGCATGGCCGCGCCTCGTCGCTCAAGCCAAGGAGAATGCGCCGCCAAAGCCCGCCGACAATTTCCGTTGGCGCTACTATGGACTCTTCTATGTCGCGCCGGCGCAGAATTCCTATATGTGCCGGCTGCGCATTCCCAATGGCGCGCTCACGCATTGGCAGTTCGCCGGGCTTGCGGATCTCGCGGAAAATTATGGCGGCGGCTATCTGCATGTGACGACGCGCGCCAATATCCAGATCCGCGAAATCGCGCCAAAAAACGCCACGAATATTTTGGAGGCGATTCAGGATCTGGGGCTGTGGAGCAAGGGCTCTGGCGCCGACAATATCCGCAACATCACCGGCACGCCGACCGCCGGCGTCGATCCGCAGGAACTCATCGACACGCGCCCCTATGCGCGCGCGATGCATCATCACATCCTCAACGATCGCTCGCTCTCCGGACTGCCGCGCAAGTTCAACATCGCCTTTGACGGCGCGGGATTGATCGGCGCGCTGGAAGACACCAATGACATCGGCTTTCAGGCCGTTGTCGTGAACGACCAGCATGGCGTCGCGCCGGGCGTTTATTTCCGCCTCGCGCTTGGCGGCATCACCGGTCACAAGGATTTTGCGCGCGACACCGGCGTGATCGTTTCGCCGGATGAGGCGGTGGAGGTCGCCGACAAGATTCTGCGAGTCTTCATCGAACATGGCGATCGCACCAATCGCGCCAAGGCGCGGCTCAAATATGTGCTCGACGCCTGGGGCTTCGACAAATTTTTAGCCGCCGTCGAAGAGAAGCTGGGCCGCAAGCTGCTCCGCATCGACGCGGCGGCGATCGCCGTCCGCCCGCGTCAGGATCGCGCCGCGCATATCGGCGTGCATCCGCAAAAGCAGCCGGGCTTCAATTGGATCGGCGTAATGTTGCCGGTCGGACGTTTTACCCCCGAGCAGGCGCGCGGTCTCGCCGAGATCGCGCGCCAATTCGGCGACGGCGGCCTGCGTCTCACGGTCTGGCAGAATGTGCTGATCACGGGCGTTAGCGACGCACAGATTGCCGAAGCTGCCTCGATGATCGAGGCGCTCGGCCTTTCGACGCAAACCTCGCCGATTCGCGCCGGACTCGTCGCCTGCACGGGCAATTTCGGCTGCCGTTTCGCCGCGGCTGACACCAAGCGGCACGCAGAGGAAATCGCGGCCTATTGCGAGGCGGCGGCGCCGATCGACACGCCGATCAACATACATCTCACTGGCTGCCATCATTCATGCGCGCAGCATTACATCGGCGACATCGGACTGATCGGCGCGCGCGTGCCGGTGAATGACGACGGCGACACGGTCGAGGGCTATCACATTCTGGTTGGTGGCGGCTTTGCCGAAGACGCCGGCATTGCGTTCGAGTTTTATCAAAATGTGAAGGCGGAAGAGGCGCCGGAAATGGTGGCGAAAATTCTGCGCGCCTATCGAAAAAACCGGGCGAACGCGGACGAAACCTTCGTCGCCTTTGCGCGCCGCCACGACATCGAAACGCTGCGCCGTCTTGCTAGTGAGGAGAGCATGGCGTGACTCATCAGTCCTCCCCGCCGTTTTTCATTCCGCCGAATGCGCCTTTCACGCAGGAGCAGCGCGCCTGGCTCAGCGGCTTCTTTGCCGGCTTCGCCGCGCCCGATGACAGCTCGATCACGCCGCTCTCGCCAGAGGCAAACGCCGCCGTGATGGCCGGCGCCGATAGCGACGATGGCGCAGCGCCGTGGCATGACCAGACGCTGGCGCTCGAATCGCGCATGCAGCTTGCCCAAGGCCGTCCGCTGCGTCGCCGCCTGATGGCGGCCATGGCGCAACAGGACTGCGGCCAGTGCGGCTACATTTGCGAGACCTATGCGGACGCGCTCGCGGCGCGCAAGGAGGTTCGCCTCAATCTCTGCGCGCCCGGCGGCAAGGACACGGCGCGCATGGTGAAGGCGCTTGCGGCGGAGCTGGATCAGCCTTCGCCGGCACCGCCCATCGTCGCCGAGGTCGAACCCGACGTCGCTGCGGCGCCCGGCTGCTCGCGCGACAATCCGGTGCGCGCGACGTTCGCTTCTCGCCGTCGGCTGAACAAGGAAGGCTCGGAAAAGGACACTTGGCACGTCGAGTTCGATCTCGGCGCCAGCGAAATCAGCTACAAAGTCGGCGACAGTTTCGGCGTGTTTGCCAAAAATGATCTCGGCCTCGTCGACCAGATCATCGCCATGCTCGGCGCCTCGCATGTAACGCCGGTGCGCGACAAGACCCTGCGCGAAGCATTGCTGAGCGACGTCTCTCTCGCTCCGGCGCCTGATGCGCTTTACGAGCTCATCTCCTTCATCACCGGCGGCGCGCAGCGCGAGAAAGCGCGTTTGCTGGCGCAAGGCAAGGACCCCGACGGCGACGCCGCAACGCTCGACGTGCTCGCCGTGCTGCAGAAATTTTCCAGCGCGCGGCCCCACCCGGAAGCCTTTGTCGAAGCGCTGGAGCCGCTGCAGCCGCGCCTCTATTCGATTTCCTCATCCCCCAAGGCGGCGCCGGGGCGCCTGTCGCTGACTGTCGACGCGGTTCGATATATCGTCGGCAAGCGCAGGCGTCTTGGCGTCGCCTCGACCTTTCTGGCCGAGCGCATCGCGCCGGGCGACAGTCTTCCGGTCTATGTGCAGCCGGCGCATGGTTTCGCGCTGCCGGACGATCCGGCGACGCCGATCATCATGATCGGACCTGGCACCGGCGTCGCGCCGTTTCGCGCCTTTTTGCAGGAGCGCGCGGCGACCCGCGCGCCCGGCAGGAACTGGCTCTTCTTTGGACACCAGCGTTCGGCCTGCGATTTCTTCTATGCCGACGAATTCGAAGCGATGAAGGCGACGGGCCTGCTCACACGTCTGTCGCTCGCCTGGTCGCGTGATGGCGCGGAAAAATTCTATGTGCAGGACCGCATGCGCCAGTCCGGCCGTGAACTATGGGCGTGGCTCGCGGAAGGCGCGCATTTTTACGTCTGCGGCGATGCGCAGCGCATGGCCAAGGATGTTGAACGTGCGCTTGTCGACGTTATCGCCGAATTCGGCGCCCGCAGCGCCGATGAAGCGGTCGCCTTCGTCGCCCAGCTCAAGAAGAGCGGGCGCTATCAACAGGACGTCTATTGAGGCCGCTCATGCTCGATGAAGTCCTGGCGCCCGCGCCGCTTGAAAATTCGCACAACAGCATAGCGCCTGTTCAGGCGACGACGACGCGCTCGACCTGTCCTTACTGCGGCGTCGGCTGCGGCGTGCTCGCGTCCGCAAATGGCGCCGACGTGATTGGCGATCCGGCCCATCCTGCAAATTTCGGCCGGCTCTGTTCTAAGGGCTCGGCTCTCGGCGAAACGCTTGGGCTGGAGGGGCGCCTTCTCCATCCGATGCGCCGTCAGTCTGACGGCGCCTTCGCGCGCGTAAGCTGGGATGCCGCGCTGGATCAAGCCGCAGACGGATTTCGTCGCATCGTCGACGAGCACGGTCCTGACGCCGTCGCGGTTTATCTCTCGGGTCAGCTGCTGACCGAGGATTATTATGTCGCCAACAAGCTGATGAAGGGCTTTATCGGCTCGGCCAATGTCGACACCAATTCGCGCCTGTGCATGGCCTCCACGGTCGCGGGCCACAAGCGCGCCTTCGGCGCCGACGTCGTGCCGGGCTGTTACGAGGATCTGGACGAAGCCGACCTCATCGTGCTCGTCGGCTCCAACGCCGCCTGGTGCCATCCTGTCCTCTTCCAGCGCATCATGCGCAACAAGGAGGAGCGCGGCGCCAAGCTCGTCGTCATCGACACGCGCCGCACGCCGACGGCCGAAAGCGCTGACCTCTTTCTGCAGATCGCGCCGGGCGCGGATCAGGCGCTGTTTTGCGGCTTGTTTGTCCATCTCACAAAGGTCGGCGCTTTCGACGATGATTTCGTCCGTCGTCATACTGCGGGCCTGGAAGGCGCCCTGAAAGTGGCGCGGACCCTTGCGCCCTCGATCGAAGCGACTGCAGCGTCCACCGGACTTCGCGAGGTTGACATCGCGTCTTTCTTCGCATGGTTCGCGCAGACGCCGCGCACGGTCACTTGCTTCTCGCAGGGCGTCAATCAGTCGGCGCAGGGAACGGACAAAGTCAACGCCATCATCAATTGCCATCTCGCGACGGGCCGCGTCGGCAAGTCCGGCGCGTCTCCCTTCTCCCTGACCGGCCAGCCCAATGCGATGGGCGGGCGAGAAGTCGGCGGACTCGCCAACAGCCTCGCCGCCCATATGGGCTTCGAGCCCGCAAACATCGACCGCGTCGGTCGCTTCTGGAACGCGCCGCGCATGGCGACGCGTGACGGATTGAAGGCGGTGCAGATGTTCGACGCCATCGCGCGCGGCGACATCAAGGCGCTGTGGGTCGTCGGCACCAATCCGGCGGCGTCGCTTCCAAACGCCAATGCCGCGCGCGCCGCTCTTAGCAAGCTCGAACTCTTCATCGTCTCCGACAATGTGACGTCGAACGACACGATCAATAGCGGCGCGCATTTGCTCCTGCCGGCGCAGGCGTGGGGCGAAAAGAGCGGCACGGTGACGAATTCGGAGCGCCGCATTTCGCGTCAGCGCGCGTTTTTGCCTCCGCCGGGAGAGACTCGCGCCGACTGGGCGATTTTCGCCGATGTCGCGCGACGCATGGGCTTTGCAGGCTTCGACTACGGAGCGGCCGCAGACGTGTTTCGCGAACACGCCGCGCTTTCGGCTTTCGAGAATAACGGAACGCGCGGGTTCGACATTGGCGGTCTCGCGCGGCTGAGCGACGCCGAATATGACGCGCTCGCGCCGACGCAATGGCCGGTCCCTGATGACAAGAACAAGGGCCGCGCGCGCCTCTTCGCCGACGGCGGCTTTTTCTGTCGAGGCGGACGAGCGAAATTCATCGCGTTGGCGACGCCGACCTTGGCGACTGAATTGACGCGGGACTTCCCGCTTCGGCTCAACACCGGTCGCATCCGCGATCAGTGGCACACCATGACGCGCAGCGGCATGAGTCCCCGCCTTGCAAGGCATCTTCCGGAACCCTTCGTCGAGATCAATCCATCAGACGCGAAGGATCTTGGAGTCGAGGACGGCGGATTTGCGCGCGTCGCGACGCCCTATGGAAGCTGCGTCTTGCGCGCCGTGGTGACGGACCGTCAGCCCGCCGGGCATATTTTCGCGCCGATTCACTGGACCGATGAAACCGCCGCGGATGCGCGCATTGGCGCACTTGTCGCGCCCTGTGTCGATCCTTTCTCGGGACAGCCGGAATCTAAGGCGACGCCCGCCATCGTCACGCCTATGCGCTTCGCGCGCCAGGGCTTTCTTCTCTCCCGCAGCCCGATCACGTTGCCCCAGGGCGTATGGTGGGCGCGCGTCGCCGTCGCCAATGGCTATGGCTATCGCGTCGCTGGCGATCTCGCAGACGACGAGTGGACGGAAATAATCCACGCCGCTGCGGCGAGCGAAGACGTCATCCATTTGATCGATGAGACGAAGAGCCTCTTTTCCGGCGCCGCCTTCCTTGAGGACCGCGCAACGCTCATCTGGGCTTTGTCTCCCCTTGCGCAATCCTGGGATTTCGCGCTCGAACTCTTCGCCCGCGATCGTCTCGATCAGTCAGAGCGGCTGTCGCTATTGTCCGGTCGCTCGGGTCGACAACTGGCGGATGACGGACCGCTTGTCTGTTCATGCTTTAGCGTCGGTCAAAAGCAGATCGAAGCCGCAATCCACCAAGGCTGCCGCTCGGCGCTCGACGTCGGGAAGGCCACGCGCGCAGGCTCCAATTGCGGCTCCTGCCAACCGGAAATTCAACGTCTCATCAAGATTTCTCTCGCCGCCGAGTCTGCGATGGATTCGGCGCGAGAGAACCCAACAAGCATGAAAGAAGGAGCATCTGATGAAACTGTCGGATTTTAAAAAGGCTGGTCATTGGCCGACGCTGCTTGCGGCCTTCCTCTACTTTGATATCAGCTTCATGGCCTGGGTCTCGCTCGGCCCGCTGATGATTTACATCGCCAAAGACATGCCGATTTCGGTCGAGGACAAACTCTCGCTTGTCGCGATTCCGGTTCTCGGCGGCGCCTTCTTTCGGGTTCCGCTCGGCCTCCTCGCCGACGCGATCGGCCCCAAGATGACGGGCATCCTCGCGCAGGCGATCGTGATGTTCGCCGTATCTCTGGTGTGCGTCTTTGGCCTGAGTAGTTCAATCGCCATCGCGCTTTTCGGTCTGTCCCTTGGGCTCGCCGGCGCCTCTTTCGCCGTCGCCCTCCCGCAGGCGGGCCGCTGGTATCCGCCGCAATATCAGGGTCTGGTGATGGGCATCGCGGGGGCCGGCAATATGGGGGTCGTGCTCGACACGCTCTTTGCGCCGTCGATCGCCGAGGCTTACGGGTGGCAGACCGTTTATGGCGTTCTGCTCGCGCTGATGGTTTTGGTGCTGCTCATTTATTCGCTGGCCGCCAAGGACGCGCCCGGCGGCAAAACGACGATTGCTCTTGCCGATTACGGCAGGATGCTCGCGGACTCCGACAGCCGCTGGTTCATGTTTTTCTACTTCATCACCTTCGGCGGCTTCGTTGGTCTTGCTTCGGCGCTTCCGCTCTATTTCACGACGCAGTATCACGCCACGGGAGTCGCCGCGGGCCTCATGGTCGCGCTGATCGTCGCCTTCGGTTCGGGTTTCAGGCCCGTCGGCGGCTATATCGCGGACCGCATCGGCGGCGTGAAGACGTTGTGCTTCCTGTTCGTTCTCGTTTCCGCCTGCTATTTCGCCGTCGCCTTTCTGCCGGTGGGACCGGCCCCGGCGAAAGGCGTTGCGGGATGGGGTCTGATGCAGCTGCCGCCCGTCGCCTTTGCAGCGGTGGCGCTGTTCTCCGTCGGCGTGTTATCGCTCGGCATGGGCAATGGCGCGGTGTTTCAGTTGCTGCCGCAGCGGTTCCGCCGGGAGATCGGCGCGATGACCGGCCTCGTCGGCGCCGCGGGTGGGTTTGGCGGATTTTTTCTCGCCAAGACGCTCGCCTACTCCAAAGGAGCGACGGGCGGCTTCACCGCCGGATTCGTCTTCTTCGGTTTCCTTGCGCTGCTCGGTCTCGTCGGTTTGATCTTCGTGAAGACGCGCTGGCGGACGACCTGGGGCGCCGTTTCCGGCGCGCGAATCTGAGCTGAGGAACAGCCGTGTCGGTCCGCGTCGTTCATGATCTTCGAATCGAAGCGGGCTTTGCGACGCAAAAAGGCCGACGGCCCGACAATCAGGACTATGTCGCATTTTGCCTGGGCTCAGGCGGCGCCGGCGCCTTGCAGGGCGTCGTCGCCGCCGTCGCCGATGGCGTTGGCGGCCACAAGGGCGGACGCGCGGCGGCTGAAACCGCCGTGCGCGCCTTCATCGACGGCTACTATGCGCAGCCGGAGACTTTGGGCGTCAGTCGCGCCGCCGCCCGTTCACTCGAAGCGGCTAACAGCTGGATCGCGGCGCAGTCGAGGGTCGATCCTTCATTGGAAGGCATGGCGACGACGTTCAGCACGCTGATCCTGTCGCGCCGAACGGCCTTTATTCTCCATGTTGGCGATACGCGCGTCTACCGACTCGCTGGCGCCAGCCTCGAAAGACTGACGAAAGATCACACCTTAGGTCGCGGCGATTTCGCCCATGCGCTGCTTCGCGCTGTGGGCTTTGACGATGCGCTTTTGTTTGATCAGGGCATGCATAGTCTCAATCTGCATGATCGTTTTCTGCTGTGTTCGGACGGCGTTCATGGCGTGTTGCCAGGCGCGACGCTTCGTTCGCTGCTCGCCGAAAGGGGCGGGCCGCAGGAAACGTCGGAGAGGATCGTTCAGACGGCGCTCGAGGCGGGCAGCCATGACAATGTCACTGCGCTTGTCGTTGACGTCGTCGATGTGCCGCCCGCCGACGAGCGCGCCTTGTCGCACGCCTTCGCAGCCTTGCCGATTGGCGAGTTGCCGGCGATCGGAGACCTTGTCGACGAGTTTCGAATCGACGGCCTTCTCTCGGAAGGGCGCTACAGTCGACTGATGCGGGCGACGGATACGCAGAACGGAAAAGCGGTCGTTTTGAAATTTCCGCATCCGCGCGTCGCCGATGACGCCGCTTACCGATTGGCCTTCGTCAATGAAGCCTGGGTTGCGGCGCGGGTGCGAAGTCCGTTCGTCGGCGAAGTCGTCGAACTGCTCCCGGGACGACAAAGCCGGCTCTATTCGGTGATGCCATATTACGATGGCGAGACGCTGGAGCGGCGCCTGCGGCGCGAACCCCGCATTGATCTTGCTGAGGGCGCCTCAATCGCGACGCGCCTGGCGCGCGCCATCGCGACCTTGCACCGCTGCGGCGTCATTCACCGCGACATCAAACCGGATAATATTATTTTGCTCAAGGATGGCGGGCTGCGTCTCGTCGATCTCGGCGTTTGCCGCGCGCCGAACCTCGAGAACTTGCCGGAAATACATGCGCCCGGCACGCCGAGCTATATGGCGCCGGAGCTTTTCGACGGCGCCGCCGGCGACGAAGCGTCGGATCTTTATGCTTTCGGGGTCACCATCTATCGGATGTTCAGCCGTTGTTACCCCTACGGCGAGATCGAGCCGTTCAGTAGACCCCGCTTCTCAAAGCCTCTGCCGCTTGCCCTCAAGCGACCCGACCTTCCCGCCTGGCTCGACGCCGCGATCCTGAAGGCGATCGCCGTCGCGCGCGACGATCGTTTCGGCGATGTGCTGGAATTCGCCTTCGAACTCGAAAACGGCTCGGCGCGGGGACAACCGCTGGCGCTGCGCAAAAAGTCTCTCTACGAACGCAATCCCCTCATCTTTTGGCAGACGCTCTGTTTGCTGCTGGCGCTCTTCTTGGCGGTCTCGCTTTTCTATCGCTAGTAGCGGCGTAAGAATCTCCTTGAACCGGGCGATCTCGGTCGCTCGAGGCTTGTGCGTTGGCGCACAGCGCCAGCGCGCGTCTCTCCTTAACTTCTGATTAACGCAGAAAGGAGAACGTCATGGGACCGATGATCACGACAGGAATTTTTGGAGTCGTCGCTATCGCACTGGCCGCCGAAGCGCTCAACATCGCGATGGCCCTTGGCGAATTCAGTCACGTCGCCGCTTATAACACGGGCCTCTTCTAACGCTTTGCAGACGCACGCCGGCGACTCTGGCCAACGCGCAGAACGCAATCGTCATCGATCGCGGCCGAGCGTCGGGAAGAAGCCTTTGCCGGCATGCCGGGCGGCGACGTCGCCCAGAAGATCGCGCCACATGCGATAGGGATCGTTGAAAACGCCTTCTCCGAGATCCCTATCGGCGAGAGCCGCAGCCAGACACGCCATGGCCTGAGGCAGATCATGCGCATTCTCGAGATAGAGAAGCCGCGTTCCGACGGACTCTTCGCCCATCAACGACATGGCGGCTGCGATTTCGACATTGTCGCGGCGTCCAAACGCCACGCCGCAAACGCAGACGAGACAGGTCTCCCAGATGGCCGGGTCAGTCTCGTCGATGAAACTGTGCAAGCCTCTGACGATGGATGCGTACACCGCCTCTCCTGCAGCGGTGATGATCTTTTCATATTCGACCTGAACCTTTTCGAGAGCTTCCGGGAGCTCCGCAGGCGTCGCCATCTGACCTGCGGCCCAGTTGACTGAGAGCTGAAGGAGCTGGCCCAGAACGATTTGCGCGGGGGACACGAGTTCGGCGGGCAGCTCACGCGACAAACGCGACACGGCCTCTTCCAACGCCTTGTTCAGGCGGACAGCCGCGAGCCGTGCGGATTCGAGGTCCTTCCCGCGTACAAGGCGCGCCCAGGTTCCCTGGACGCCGATGATCGCATGCATCAGCGACTTGACCTGCGAAAGCCACGGCGTCGGCGGATAGGACTTTACGATCGCGCCATGCTCGATGCGCCAGATTTCCCCTGTCCCGATCAGTGTAATCGCGGAAAGCGGCGTCGATGCGAACACCTCGTCGCGATTTGCGCCGTAAAGCATTCGGAAGGTGGCGTTGATCTCGCTGAAAGGGTCACTCTGCATAGATTTCTCCCAACATCCGACATTCAATAAGACGGTGCGCATCGCGTATCGATGCTGCAATCCTCAGCGTCCGGCCACTTTGCGGGGCCAAGTAACATAGCGCCAAGGGTAATCCAAAGACGTGTCGAGGAGACGTTCAATGACGCGGCGATTGCGACGTCGTCATTTCCAGAACGGGCGGGTCTGCTCGAGATCTCTCCAGAGCGCCTTGGCGCCGGTCCAACCCGATTCGGCGCGGGCCTGGCTCGCTCCGATCATCCAGCCGATGGCGCGCTGGACGGAGGGAGCGTCGGCGCCGGGAACATCCGTTCCTGTGAACATCGCTTTCAGCGTCGCGGCGTCGTTGAGGTCGCCAAAAACGGTCTGCAGCTTCTTAAGGCGCTTCAAGAAAGGATCGATGCGTTTCGCCGGAAATAAGGAGCAAAAGAACTCGACGGCATAGCGCAGCTTTTTGAGCTCCTTGCGCAGCTCGTGGCGCTGCTCCACGGTCAGCGTCGCAAGTCCCTGAGCATGCTTGGCGGTCTTCTTCCAGCGCTTGTTGAGAGACGCGCGCGCGAGCGTTGCAATCGGCGCCGCCAGCCGCTCGGTCTGGACGAAATCCTGAGGCACAAGCCAACCACGCGTCTCCACGAATCGCGCAAGATCGATGAGGAACGCCTGCACGCGCGCGCCGACAAGAAGCTTGCGCAGCTGCTCACGCCGTTCTTTCGCCTGCCGCGAGACCACATCGGCGAGCGCCGAAAGCCCGGGCTCGTCGGGATGAGTTTCGGCTTCCCGCCGCGCCATGTCGTTCGCCACCACATCGAGATCCCTCAGGCTCCCGACTTCCTGTCCGAGCCAGCGCGCCTCGGCGTCAAGCCGCTTCATCTCGGGGCTTCGCAGCACGGCGGCGTAGACCGAAAATGCGCTGCGCAGTCGCCGCAGACCAACCCGCAGCTGGTGCGGCCCCTCGTCGTCGTCCAGCTGGCGAACGACGCGCACATTCGTGGCGATCTGATCGAGGCATTCGCGCAAGACGTCACGGGCCGCTTGCTCGGCGGTTTGCGCGGGATCAAGCGCAAGGTTCTGAGCATTGCGGGGCGCAAGCGGCGAATCGATCCGTCCCTCTTGGGCCAACAAATAACCGCGCGCGGCCTTGGAAAGACGGGAGAACTGCAACCCGCCATCAGGAACCAGGATGAGCGCAATGTCGAACAGTCCGCTTGCCTTGCCGGCGAGGAGTTCGATTTCCAACTCGGAGAGTTCAGCAGAGCGGTCGCCGGCCCGAACTTCGCCAGTGTCGAGCGCGAGTTCGGCGCGCGTGCCGTCCGAAAGCGTCAGCTCGCTCGTCCTGCGCGTGATCACGGTCTCGCAAATGGGCTGAAGCGGAGCGCCGTTGACGCGGTCAACGATCTCCTCACGAATCGATGCATCCGAAATTGCATCGAGACACAGGCGTCCGCCAGGCGCCGGGTTCTCTAGCTCGCCGACCTGCGACAGGCCGCCATGCAAGGTTCCCCTGGTTTTGACGCCCTGGATCCACCGTCGCCCGTCGCGTCTGAGCCTCAGCGCAATTCCCGCTTTGTTCAGCGCATGCTCGGGCGTATCGAGATAAATGCTTCTGAGCGTTTTCGTGACAGGCGCGCCGTGAGCCAGCTTCGACGCCGTCAGGCGCGCCCAAATCTCACTCGACATCTTCTTGTCCAGCAAGAGCTTCAGCTCAATCTCGCTCATGCGGGGAATATATCATTTTTGTGGCGGCGCGTAGCGCGATCGGCGCTACCTCGGCGGGTCGGACGCGAGCGATTACGGCTGGGTTTGATCAGACCCTTTTTTCTGCTTCTTTTTCTTCAGCACGATCGTCAGCTTATCGCCTCTTTTTGACACCTCTACAGATTTCAACAGGCTCTCTCCAAGAGAGATGCCGCCGCCGACGGTCTCAATCCACTGCTGCAAAATTTCCGCTTCGGTTTTCTCGGAATCTGACATGTCGTCCTCTTAAACTTGGGGGCTCTGGCATGGAACCGATACCGTCTGAGCCAAGTGTGCATCGGCCACGATTGATCACAGACGCAGGTCATTCGCCTTTGTTCTGCTGCGCAGCAGAAGACGTTTTCGTCTTGCGCGACGCGTTCCGCGGCAGAATAATACAGTTCAGTGTCACATTCCTGAGAATCGAAGATTTTGCTTTGACGGCTTTGCACGCGGGCGTGGAGGCAAATTGATCCGGTAGCTCGCCATATAGGCGAGACAGGTTCAGGCGAATGGCCGCAGGCCGCGCGGCGGATGGCCATCAGCGTCCAAACAAGCCGCGCATCGCGGCAAATAATCCCTTCGACCGCTCTTGAGCCGGCGGCGCCTGCGCGAGGCTTTCGGCTTCGAGCCGCGCGGCGTCGCGTTCGACGCCGGCGCGCGCGACGAGCGCGGCGAGAGTCGGCGCTTCATGCGGCGGCGTCCAGCCGCCGGCCCGCCGTACGTCAAGATAGGCGTCGAGCATCTCGGCGGCGTCCATCGCGCCAGCTTCCGTGAAATGCGCGCGCGCCCGCTCGACCGCGGCGGCGTCGACGATGAATCGCGCCGCCTTCGCCGCTTCACGCCGGACGCCGTCATCGATCGCCAAAGCGACGCGCGCCTCGCGCAACGCGGCCACATCCGGCTCCTTCAAGAGCGCGCGCATGAGCCGCGCTTCTTGCGAGGCGTCAACGCCAGTCGGCGCCATGCCTTGGGCGCCGCAGGCGTCGAGATAGCGGGCAAGCAGAGAAGGCGCGCGCGCTGGGGCGGCTTCGGCGGAGGGGCGCGCGGACTGCGCAAATTCGCCGCCCTCCGCAATGACTGCGGCAAGCGCGGGATCGGCGCAAAAGGCGCCATAGCCGCCAAGCTGCTGCAAGCGCGCGCGGGCCGGCCCCGTCTCGCCGACGACGAGCGCTGCGAAGCTCGCTTGCGCCAAAGGCTCGAGCGCATCCCACAGGCCCGGCGGCTCGAAGCGCGCGGCGACTTCCGCCCGCGCCAGAGCGCCGTTCAGTGAAGCGACAAATTTGTCGCGCCGGCCTTTCAGCCCGGCGGCGCGTTCGGCCACGGCGCGGGCGGCTGCGCCGGTCGCTGCGCGCGCGGCGTCGGCGGCGCGGCGCATGAGGTCGTCGAGAAGTCCTTCGTCATCCGTCGCGCGGCGCGGCGCGAGTCCGTCGCCTTCGACTCGAAAAAGCCGCGCGAAAGCGGGGCCGCCGGGATCGACCGGCGCGACGCCGAGATCGCCGGGCCCTGCCGCCGGGCAAACGAGGCCAACGTCATCGCCAAGGGCCGCGCCATAAAATTCGATGTCCGCGGTTTCGCCCATGCCGGGGGCGGCCTTCTCACGGCTGCGACGCAAGGCGATTCCGTCGACCTCCGCCTCGTCAGGATCGACAAGCAGCGCCAAAAGATTGCCGACGACCACCGACTCCGCCGTTTCCGCCGCGTCTGGATGTTCTTGCGGATCGCCTGTCGCCTGCCGCAGGTCGTCGAAGGTGAGCGGATCCACGGCCGGTTCTCCCGCCGACCGCTGCTCGAGCGTCCAGCCTTTCAGCCGCCGTCGCTGGTTCATCGCCAGCGCGACGCTGCATCGGCCAAGCAGCGTGGCGCTCTCTTCGATCGAATCGGGAATTCGCAGGCGAAGAATAATGCGCGGCGCGCCGGGTTCGCGCAGCCAATGCTCCATGATGGCGAAGGGCGCCTCGCGCGCGTCGGCGGCCGCCGATGAGTCGAACGGCGCCGCCTCCAGGACGAGTCGGCTCTGATAGGCCGGGAAGATGCGGCGCGCCGGGGCGAGGCGGATGACGAGGGCGTTGTCGGCGCGCTCGACCACGCGGCGCTGGCCGATCGCCCAAACCAATCGCGCGCCGGCCGCCGCGGTCTGCTCCCGCGAAAGCCGTTCGACGTCGCCGCGCGCCGGAAACGCCGCCAGCCGAAAGGCGACGGGGTCGGCGCCGCCGGCGTCCGGCAGCAAGGTCAGGAGCAGACGCCAGTCGCCGCCCTGCGGCAGCTCGCGCTCCGCGGAGAGCGCCAGGATGAGTTCGGCGCCGTCGGCGGCGGTCAGTCGGACGAATCGATGCTCAGGCGGCACATCAACGACAATGATGCGGGCGCGCCAGCGCGCGGCGCTGATGACGTCGACGAGCGTGGGCGCATTCGTGAAGCGCTCGTCGCGCGCCGAGATGACCGTGAGTTCCGGCCGGACCGCCGCGCGTTCGGCGCCTTCGAACCAGCCGATGGCCAGCCGGCGGCGCCCATCCCAGTAATAATCGAACTGCTCTCTCCACATTGACGGCCGCGCCCGAGCGTGAGGCATGGCGCCGTCGCCATGCGAAGCTGAAGTCGCCGGGAGCATATCCGCGCGCGCGCCAATCGCGCAATTCAGCGCCGTCGCGCGCGGCGCCGCGCCAAATTCTTACGCAATGCCATGACGTTGTTCCGCCACATAGTCCGCGTAAACGGCTTGAGCGCCGACCGTCGCCTTCGCAATAGGGCTCCCCTGCGCGGGCGTGGGGGCGCGATTTTAGGGCGGCGCGATAGATAAAAGCGGGGCTTTGATGAAAATATTGATCACCGGAGGCGCTGGGTTCATCGGCTCGGCCGTTGCGCGCGCCGTCATCGGCGGGAGCGTCGATCAGATTCTCGTTCTCGACAAGCTCACCTATGCGGGAAATCTCGCATCGCTGCGGCCCATCGCGGATAGTCCGCGTTTCTCCTTTCTTCAAGCCGATATTTGTGACGCGGCGGCAGTCGCGCGCGCCTTCGAGGATTTTCAGCCCGACGTCGTCATGCATCTTGCCGCCGAAAGCCATGTCGATCGCTCGATCGACGGGCCGGCGGCCTTCATCGAAACCAATGTCGTCGGCACCTTCGTCATGCTGCGGGCGGCGCTCGACTATTGGCGCCAGCTCGACCGCGCCCGCGCGCGCGACTTCCGTTTCCTGCATATCTCCACCGATGAGGTTTTCGGCGCCCTTGGCGCGGAAGGCCTCTTCTGCGAAGACACGCCCTATGCTCCGACGTCGCCCTATTCGGCGTCGAAGGCGGGCTCCGACCATCTCGTGCGCGCCTGGCGTCACACTTACGGTCTTCCGACGATCGTCACCAATTGCTCCAATAATTACGGACCCTATCATTTCCCCGAAAAGCTCATTCCGCTCACCATCATCAATGCGATCGAGGAGAAGCCGCTGCCGGTCTACGGCCGCGGCGAGAATGTGCGCGACTGGCTATATGTCGAGGATCACGCCTCGGCGCTGATGCGCGTGGCGCGGGAAGGCGAAGTCGGCGAATCCTACAATGTCGGCGGACGCAATGAATGGCGCAATATCGACGTGGTCGAAGCGATCTGCGACCTGATGGACGAATTCCGTCCGCGGCGCGCCGGATCGCATCGCGACCTCATCGCCTTCGTCTCCGATCGACCGGGACATGATCTGCGCTACGCCATCGACGCCTCCAAGATCGAGCGTGAACTCGGATGGCGGCCGGCCGAGCGGTTTGAAACCGGTCTTCGCAAAACCGTGCGCTGGTATCTCGATAATTCGGATTGGTGGCAAGCGATCCGCTCGGGCACATATCGCGGCGAGCGCCTCGGCGTGCTTGCCGAGCAAGATGAAGACGCCGTCGCCTGACGCGCGACAGGGGGGGCTGTTTGTTTGAAGATCTCGAGCTTTCGGGGCTGAAGCTCGTCACGCCTAGAAAATTTGGCGACGAGCGCGGCTTCTTTTGCGAAACGCATAACGAAAAGACCTGGGCGAACGCCGGATTGAATTTCGACTTCGTCCAGGACAATCACTCATTGTCCCGCGACGTCGGGACGGTGCGCGGCTTGCATTTCCAGACCGCGCCCTTCGCGCAGGACAAGCTCGTCCGCGTGGTCAGCGGCCGCATACTCGACGTCGCCGTCGATCTACGGCGGTCTTCGCCGACGTTCGGGCGTCACGTCGTCGTCGAGCTTTCGAAAGAGAACTGGCGTCAGCTGTTCATTCCGATCGGTTTCGCGCATGGTTTCGTCACGCTCGAGCCCGATACGGAAGTCATCTACAAGGTGACGAATTTCTATTCGCCGCAGCATGATTGCGGCGTCGCCTGGGACGACCCTGACATCGGGATCGCGTGGCCGGCCGCCGCCGAAAGCGCCGTGCTGTCGGACAAGGACCGCAAATGGCCGCGGCTGCGCGATTTGGCGGAGGTTTTCGCGTAAAGTGGGCAGGATGAAACGCATCGCCGTCACGGGGCTCACCGGCCAGGTCGTCAGCTCGCTCATCGAGCGCGCGCCGAGAGGCGTCGAAATGCTCGCGCTCGGCCGCCCCAGCTTCGATCTCTCTTCTCGCGACATGATACTCGCGTCGCTACGCAGCGTGCGCTGCGACGCCATCATCAACGCCGCCGCCTACACTCAGGTCGACAAGGCCGAGAGCGAACCCGACGTCGCCATGCGCGTCAATGGCGCGGGCGCAGGCTTTGTCGCCGAAACCGCCGCCGAACTGAAGGTGCCGCTGCTGCATCTTTCGACCGACTATGTCTTCGACGGCGCGCTCGATCGTCCCTATCGCGAAGACGACGAACCCAGCCCGACCGGCGCCTATGGGCGCTCGAAGCTCGAAGGCGAAAGGCAGATCGCCGCGCGCTGCGAGAATTGCGCCGTTTTGCGCACCGCCTGGGTTTACAGCCCTTTTGGAGCGAATTTCGTCAAGACGATGCTGCGTCTTGGCGAGACCCGCGACGAAATCGGCGTCGTCGCCGACCAGATTGGCAATCCGACAAGCGCGCTCGACATCGCCGACGCGCTGCTGGCCATCGCCGAAAGGCTGGTCGACGATCTCGATCCGCGCCTGCGCGGTGTTTTTCACATGACCGGGCAGGGCGAAGCCAGCTGGGCGGACATGGCGGACGCGATCTTTTCCGCAGCGGAGACGAAAGGCCGCCGGCCGGTGCGCGTCAAGCGCATCGCCACCGCAGACTATCCGACGCCGGCGCGCCGCCCAGCGAATTCAAGGCTCGACAACGCCAAGCTCGAAGCCTGCTACGGCGTCGCGCTGCCGAAATGGCGCGACTCCGTCAATGCCTGCGTCGCCCGATTAATTCCAAACTGAATAGGATTCTCATGCGCGGCATCATTCTCGCCGGAGGAAGCGGCACCAGGCTGCATCCGATGACGCTCGTCACGTCGAAGCAATTGCTCCCCGTCTACGACAAGCCGATGATCTATTACCCGCTCAGCACGCTGATGCTCGCCGGCGTGCGTGAGATCCTGATCATCACCACGCCGGAGGATCTGCTTTCCTTCAAGCGGTTGCTCGGGAGCGGCGCGCAATGGGGCCTGTCGCTGTCCTACGCCGTGCAGCCGCGGCCGGAGGGGTTGGCGCAGGCCTATCTCATCGGCGCAGCATTCGTCGACGGCGAACCCTCGGTGCTCATCCTCGGCGACAATATCTTCTACGGTCATGGCTTGCCGGAAGTGTTGAGCGAATCGTCCCGCAGCTCGGCCGCGGTGTTCGCCTATCATGTGCGCGATCCGGAGCGTTACGGCGTCGTCGAATTCGATTCGGCCGGGCGCGCGATCACGATCGAAGAAAAGCCGACGCGGCCGCGATCCAATTGGGCGGTGACCGGTCTTTATTTTTACGACGAACGCGCGCCGGAATTCGCGGCGCAATTGAAGCCCTCGCCGCGCGGCGAATTGGAGATCACCGATCTCAACCGCGTCTATCTGGAACTCGGAGAACTGCAGGTCGCCCGCCTTGGCCGCGGATTCGCCTGGCTCGACACCGGCACGCCCGAGGCGCTGATCGAAGCCAGCGAATATGTGCGCGCCATCGAGCAGCGGCAGGGACAGCGCGTCGCTTGTCTCGAAGAAATCGCCTTCCGCGCCGGATGGATCGACGCCGCTCAGGTGCGCGCCGCGTCGTCAAAACTCTCCAAAAGCGGCTATGGTCAATATATCTCGCAGGTGCTCGCCGAGATGGAGCCGGAGGTCTCGCCGGTCGCATAGAGCGGCGAAGCCGCGGCGCGCCGCAGTTTAGCGGCGAGGGTTTTGGGATCGAAGCGACGCATCGCATCGGCCGGCGGCGCTGAGTGACGCTGACGCGGAACGATGGCGCCGACGAAAGGCTCCATTCTCGCGACAGTGTCCTCGATCAGATCCGCAAGCGATGCGGGATCGAGCCGCGCGGGCGAAACGATGTTGTCGAACCGACGGCGCAAATCCTTCCCCGCGAAAGCGTTGGTGATTGTCGCGAGCCCGGCTTCCGCCATTTCGAGCGGCGGGTAGCTCGGGTGGGGAGAGATCATCAGCGAAACGCCGACAAGTGCGCGACTGAGATGTTCGGCGTAGTCATCGAGCCGGGCCTTCCCGCCGACGGTTGCATTCTGCACCGGATAGAGAAGCGAGTCTGGAAAATCCTCGCCGAGAAAAACAATGTTCCAGCGGCTCGCCCGAACAGGATCGCGCTGCTGCCAAATGACGAGCGCTGCGCAAATCAACTCAAAGGCGTTGCGCGCGACGGTTTCCCGACCGTAAACAAGCATCGTCGGCTCCCGCGCGACGTTTGTCAGCCTCTCGCCGATGCGTTCGTTGAGCTCGTAGGGAACATAATAGGCGTCACGGAACTGATATTTCTGGGTCATGATCGAGAATAGCTCTTCGGAGTTGACGATCGCGATCGTCTGATCGCCGTGATGATAGGTCGCTTCGGCAAGACTGGACTTTGCGCCGCGGCCATAGAAGTTCGGCTCGTCGTCCTGAATGAGGTAAATGAACGGACGCGCGCCGCCAAAATAGCGGGCCCGCTCGCGCTCCATGGCGAGCGCGAATTCCGCGGTCCACCAAGCGGTCGCGAAAAAAATGTCGTTGGCGCGCAGGTTCAGCCTGCCGCCTTCCCGCTCATTGGCGTCGACGAGCGCAGCTCTTTCAGTATCGAGACTGGCCGCATAGGGAACCGGCGTATAGCCGGACAGCGTCGCATAGGCTTGGGGTTCGATATCTGCGTCGGTCACCACGATGCGCGCGTCGAACTCATCGCCGAGTTCGGCGAGCAACGCCGAGAAGAGCTTCATCGCGGTGGCGATTCCGCCGAAGGTCTGCTGCGGATTGACCGTCGGGGTCAACAACGTCAGGCGCGGCCGATCGTTGCGCGACGGATAGGAAAGCAGAGGTCGCGTTTCGGCGATCGGGGTTGCATAGGGATGAAAATTGGAGTCGACGCATGCGAGCGCGGGTTGGAAGACCTTAAGCCGATGCGCCGCGAGGTCGTCGACGCTATGCACGGGCAGCAGCGTATGGCCCATCGGATAGAGATCGCGCTGCGCGACTTTGAGCCATTCGAAACCCTGCGATTCGGCGATCATCAGTAGAGAACGTTCGATGGCGTGCGCAAGGGTGCCGTCGACCTGTCCGCTCTCTGGCGGGAAGTCAGCGAAACCGATGTCGATGTCGAGCAGCGGGCGGATCGCAGCGGTCCTGCCCCAGAACATGGAGCCGGAGGGAAATTCGAGCGTGAGGTTCTTGTCGATCTCGATGTTCATCCGCTTCAACAGATTGCGCGCGAGATCGTAGTCGTAGCCCCAGTTCAAAATGCCGCGCAGTTCGAAAAGATGCTGCGGAAATACGACGCCGAGCCGCGGATCGTCGAACAGCGAAAGAATCGAGCGCACGATGCGCTCTGACCCGAGAAGATTGTCGATGAGATAGTCGCGCCAGCGCGCCAGCGCTTCACCGCCGTGGGGCGAGCGCTTGGTGTGAACGTGGATGAACAGTTCGTAATTGGCGTAGACGTCGCGAAACCCGAAGAATTTGGCGGCGATGTCGCGCCCGCGATTCGGGCAGATACGCGTCAAAACCTTGCCCTTGCGCCAGTCGGCGCAGACCTCGTCGACCGCCCTTTGCTTTTCCTCGGTGTCCGTCGAGACGCAAAGATCCAGCGCGCCGGGAACGTTATCCAGCTTTTCGAGGACAAGCGGCAGCACGTCCGGATAGAAGGCGTGGACGATGGCGACGATCGAAGGCGCGCGCTTCGGGCTCGCGTCATAGGCGAAAGGCGTCTCGAGCGCGAAGTCCATTTCATTGACCGGACGGCGAGAGGGAACGACCCCATCCGGCTTGGTCAACTCGTAAGTGTAGTAATAACTGATCGCCGCCTGACGCAGCGGGTCATTGATCGGATTGCGTCGCCGCCCAAGCGGCGGATCATATTGCGCGGCGATCTGGCGCAATACGGCGCCGCAGGCGGCGCGCAGCCCCTGTTCGCGCAGGAAGCGTGGACCGTCCCGCAAAAGATCGCGCGGCGCCAGAAACACGCCGACCGGCGAATCAATCAGTTTCGCCAGTTCGCGCATCGCCGCGCCGTAAAGCGCCACGGCGCCGCGTGTGGTCAGGATAATGTAGCCGTTGCGCAGATGGCGGCGCGCCCATTGCAGCCTGGTTTCGGATTTCTTGTCCGTCATGCGGGCGCCTTCCAGTCGAGCTTGGGCAATTGGGGCGGTGGAAGTTTACGAAAATTCAACCGTCTCTGGCTTAAATGAAAAACGGTTGTCTCGCCATGACTTAGCCAGAAATTCGGCGTAACCAAGGCCCGCGGCGCGCTAGGGGCTGCGCCGGGGGAATGTGACGGAACACCACCGTCCCGCCGCTCGGGAATCATGATCAAGCTTGACAATGTCTTTAAGTATTATCGCTCGCACGGCCACAGAAAGGTCGTGCTCGATCATGTCAGCCTCGACTTCGCGGCTGGCCGCAGCTACGGCATTCTCGGCGTCAATGGGGCCGGAAAATCGACTCTGATGCGCCTCCTCGCAGGCACCGAGCTGCCCAATGGCGGCCGGGTCGTGCGCTCCTCGCGCGTCTCCTGGCCGCTGGGGTTTTCGGGCGGGCTGCACCCGATGCTCAGCGGACGCGAAAACGTGAAGTTCGTCGCGCGCGTGTACGGACAGGACGCGCGCAAGGTGATCGACTTTGTCGAGGACTTCGCCGAGATTGGCGCCTATATCGACGCTCCGATTCGCACCTATTCGTCCGGCATGATGGCGCGTCTCGCCTTTGGCCTGTCGCTCTCGATCGAATTCGACTGCTATCTCATCGACGAGGTCACCGCCGTTGGCGACGCGCGCTTCGCGGCGCGGTGCCAAGAGGAGTTCTCCAAGCGCCGGCGGACGGCGGACGTTATCATGGTGTCGCACGCCATGACGACCATTCAGCAATATTGCGATCGCGGCATGGTGCTGGCGGGCGGGCGAATGCACGTCTTCAACAGTGTCGACGACGCGATCGAACTTTATAAGAAGCTCAATGCCTGAAGCCGTTCACGCCCAGCAGCCGGAGATCACGGTCGCGCTCGCCGAGCCCGAGCGGGGGCCGCTGAGCCCGCAGGACGCTAGCTTCAAGGCGAAGTCGATCTCGCGCGCGCTGCGCAGGGCCGCGAACAAATCCCGCGCGCCGACGAGCGTCATCGCCGGGGGCGGCGGCTTCCAGGCGCGACGCGGCGACCGCGCGTTCCGCCTCGGCGTCCTCGCCAGCTTCGCCGCCTTCGTCATTGCTCCGTTCCTCGTCGCCTCGATCTATTGGGGTCTGATCGCCAGCAAGCAATATGTGACCGAAACCAAATTCGCGCTGCGCGCCGGCGAAGCGTCGAGTCTCGATCTCTTGAGCGGAGGCGCCATGGGTTCGCAGGCCTCCCAGCAGATGCAGGACGCGCAGGTTCTCGTCAATTTCATCAGGAGCCGCTCGATAGTCGAAGCGCTCGACCGAAAGGTCGGCTTGCGCGCCATGTTCGCGCGTTCCGGAGTCGACTATTTTTCGAGTTTCGATCCGGAAGATTCGGTTGAGGAACTGGAAAAATACTGGAAACGGCGGATCGACGCGAGCCTCGACATGATGTCCGGCATCATTTCCATCAATGTGCGCGCCTTCACGCCAAGCGATTCGCTCGCCATCGCACAGAACGTCACCGACCTTTCGGAACGGGTGGTTAACGAACTGTCAACGCGCTCCAGGCGCGATGCGCTGGCGCAGGCGCGCACGGAACTGACGCGCGCCGAAGAACAGTTGAAGAATGCGACTGGCTCCATGCGCGACGCGCGCGATACCGAGGGCGTGCTCGACGCGCCGGCTGCGGCGGAGGCGATCAACAAGCTCATCACCACGCTTCGGCTTGAGCTCGCGGCGACGCAGGAAGATCTCGCGCTGCACAGCGACTCTGCCACGTCGGACTCGCCTCAAGCGCGCCTGCTCACCGCGCGGGTTCAGAGCCTCAAGAGCCAGATTGACGAATATTCGACGCAAATCGCCGGCGGCGGCGAGAGGGGGGAGGGCTCTCTGGCGCAGCGTGCGGGCGTGCTTTCCATGCATCAGATCGAGCTTGATCTCGCCCGGCAAAGATACGGGCTCGCCGCGTCGATGTTTGAAAACGCCCGAGTCGATCTCGAAACGCAGCGCGCCTATCTCGTCTCCTTCCTTCGTCCGACGCTTGCGGAAAAATCTCTCTATCCCCGGCGGTGGATCGAATGGGGCATTATTGTCGCGCCGGCGACGATCGGCTGGCTCGCGCTCATCGCCGTGGCCTTCCTTGTCCGCGATCATATGGCCAAATAGCGGGCAAGGCAGCGGGGCCGAAACGCGGATCGGCGGCGCTTATCCGTCTGAGATGGAGCGATCGTGTTTTTCAATATTGACGCCGACGACGGCGCCGCCATTCGGGGCTGGCTCGCGCCGGACAATCCTTCCGCCGTGCCGAAGATCCTGGTCCGCAGACCGGGAGAAGAAGACATTGAAATCTCGGCGACCGTTCAGCGTCCGGACGTGCGCGACCTTGGCGTTCACGCCACCGGTCTCGTTGGCTTTTTGGTCGACGACAAGCTGGTCCAGGGGCTGCCGGGCGTCGAGGAAATCGAACTGCTCGAAGCCGACACCGGAATTCTGATCTACCGGCGATTCAAGAAGGGACGGCACATCGAGCGCAAATTTTTTCTGTTCGACGGTTCGATTCGCCCCATCGAGAAATTGGGCGGACGGTCGAGAAATCTGTTCACACTCACCTACCCGTCGACCGAGCGCTACGCCTTCGAGACCATGCTCGTGCTCATTAACAACAGTTTCAACAAATCAATCTTTATGTCGGGCCGCTCGAGCTTCCCGCGCTACGCGCATTTTCTTTCCAATGCGAAATTCACTACTGCGGCGCTGTTGGGCGACCCCTTCGAGGAGCTGGCGCAGCGACTGGTGATCCTCAGCCTGATCCAGAAGTCGGATTCGACGCATATGCTGCCGCTGCTCTTCACCGGGCTGACGGCGTTGACCGATTTTGTTCGCGACCTGCCGCTCGAAGATCCGAAAGGCATCCTTGCGAAATTCCGGAATGTTTCCGATGAGGAGCGTGAGGCGCTCATAAGCCCGATGACGCGAATGTTCGGCTGCATCCCGGGCGAGACGCCGGAGCGCCGTCACGTCCCGGCGGCGCTTGAGAACCTGGCGTCGATGGAGCTCGTGGGCGTGCGCAGCCGCTTTCGTGATTTCAGCGCGCTGCTGGCCGGCATTCTCGGTCACGATCTCACCGGCGATTATGAGCCGGTGGTGCACCCTTCGATCAGCGCGCTGGCCGATCGGCTGTCGCGCATCAGCCTCGTCGCGGACCTTCTTGAAGCCGATTTGGCGCTCTATTCCTTCGCTGAGGAATCGGTTGTCTCCGCGCTCTCCGATGACGCCGACGTCGTCGCGCGGGACACTCAAACCATGTGATCGTCGATGCTCGCGACGATCAGCGAAATCGCCGCCCAGGCGACGAGCAGCGCGCAAAACAGCAGGATGGTGTTCGCCGTGGCTTTCGGGTAACTCGCAGATTCCGGCAACGTCGGCTCAACGATCGTCAGGAGATAGAGCTGCTGTTTTGCAAGTTCCTGCCGCGCGTGATGGTAGGAGGTCTGCGCGATCGAATAGAATCTTTCAGCGAATTGCTCGTCGAGCTTCAGGCGTTCATAGGACGCGATCTGCGAGGAAACGGCGTCGGCGCCCTGCGGGTCCGTAAGCTTCTTCTTGAGGTCCGCGATCTGCTGGTCGATCGCGGCAAGACGCGTGCGTTGCAGCCGTTGGCTGGGCGCATCGCTGGAGAGCGACGAAGAAAATGTCGAAAGCGCGTTGACGATGTCCATGCGCTCCATCATGAGCTTGCCCAACAGTTCGCCAATGCTTGTAGCGCGCGAACTCGGGTCGATGATGACGTTCTTGTTGCGGAACTGAAGCGTCTTCTCGCGCGCGTCGGCGAGCATCTGGCGCGACAGCGTCACTTCGAGCTCGGCGCGACTCAAGGCGTCGGTGCGATTGCGCACGGTGATCTTGTTGACGAGATCCTCGCTGAGCCTGACGATATCGCGCGCGACGTCGAGCGCGTCCTTGGGCTGGAATGCGTCGGTGCGCACGGTCAAAATGCCGGAAAGGGTGTCGACGCTGGCCGAAATATGACTCAGCCAATATTTCCAGATTTCTTCCGCGTTGGCGTTTCTGCCGAGCCGCGAAAAATAGTCGATGCCGGAGCGCGCAAACTTTTTCTCCATGTAGTCGCGGCCGCCGAGGTCGGCGACGATGGCGCGGCTTTTTACGTAATTGAGCACCATGAAGGCGTCCTGCGAGGACGGATTGGCGCCCCCGCCCGTCAGCTTGGTGATCATCGACGCCGCGTCGGTCCCCGATTTTTTTTCATGTTGAGCGCGCACGGTCAGCCGCGTCTCAGCGACGTAGCGCTCCGACTGCCAGAAGCAGGCGTAAAGCCAGAACAGGAATGTCGGCAGAACGACGGCGAAGATAAAGCTGCGTCCGAGCAGCCCGCCGCCCGCGTCCGCCCTGGCGGTCGCCAGTTTCTCCGCCATGCCCTCGAAGCTTTCGCGAATCAGCGTCGGCAGGCGGTTCGCGGCGTCCTTCGTCGTCAGCGGCGCGAGAATCTCCACCGCCTTGGTCGACGAGAAACGCGCCACGTTCTGAGCGGTGGCGATGACTTCAGACAGTTTAGGCGGTCTTGGAGCCCTAGGCGTGCTCATCTACCCTCAAGTCGCTGACCTGTTCATGCGCTACGCATGTTAACTGAGGCTGAATCGCCTGAGCGCGTTGACGCGGCGTCGGTCCCTGGCGGCCCTATCATTCGGGCGGAGCAGACAGTTTTCCCGCGCCGCAAATTAAGCGGGTCGGGGCCCCGGCGCAAGCGAGCAACATCACGGTAAAGCTTCGCTATTGGCGTAGAGAGACAGCCCCGGATGGAAATGCGGATCGTCGCGAATGACGGCGCGCCAGCGCTCGTAAAACGCGCGGCGCTCGGTCTCGTAGACGCGTTGCAGACGCAGCGCGCCGCCGCCGCGGCTCGCCGACTGACGATGAATGAGAATCGTCTGCGTGTGGCAGATCGTGCGCCAGCCTCGCGCCGCCAGTCGCAGGCATAAGTCGACGTCGTTCAATTCGACGGGGAGATTGATCTCGTCGAAGCCTCCGACGGCGTCGAATTTGTCTCGTTCGATCATCATGCAGGCGCCGGTCACCGCCGAGACGTCGTGCGGCAAGACATTTCGGCTCATCCAGCCGCGATCGTCTTCGGTCACGCCGGCGCCGAAATGGCCTGCGACGCCGCCCATGCCGAGCAAGACGCCGACGTGCTGAACGCGGCCGCCGGGATAAAGGAGCTTCGCGCCCACGGCGCCGACATCCGGCGCCGACGCAAAAAAGAGCAGCCGTTCGATCCAGTCCGGCGTCACCACTTCGGTATCGTTGTTGAGGAAAATCAGGTAGTCGCCGCGCCCCGCGCCCGCGCCGGCGTTGCACAGGGCGGAGAAATTGAAGGCGCCTGACTTGTTCAGGACCTTGAGCCGCGAATCCTTCGCTTGCAGCGCCTGTAGCAACGCCTGTGTGCGCGGCTCGACGCTGTCATTGTCGACCACGATGACGTCGAATTGTGGATAGAGACTCTTGCGCAGCAGGCTGTCGAGGCAGGGCGCGAGCAGATCGATGCGGTCGCGCGTCGGAATGACGACGGTCACCGAAGGCGGCGGGCCGCGGAACACAGCGTCAATCGTCGTTCGTCGCCCGCTCGCCGCGCGCGCAAGGCGAAACAATGGCCGGCGCAGCGCGCCGACGTCGTCGTTTCCCGCGCGTGACAGCAGCCGGTCGATCAGTTCGTCGGCGCCGGCTTCGATCCAGTCGGACTCCGCGGCGAGAAGGCTTGCGCGAACGCAGGCCGCGCGGCCGACATAATTTGCAAAACGATGAAGCGCCGGGCTCCAGCCGGGTTTGTAGATCGGGCGCAAGGCGTCGCCTTCGCCGACGGTTTCATCCGCATAGGCGATGGCGTGCTGCGGATCGCGGGCGAAATGTTCGACAAAGCAGGCGCAGGCGTCGGGCGCCAGACGATCTCCGGCGACGAGCGGCAGCACGAGATCGCGAGCGTCGAACTGCGCCCCGTCGGTCTTTGTGAAGACGGCGCAGTGCGGATAGGTTTGCGCCGCGACGCTTTCCCACGTCGTTTCAATGTCGCGCGGCGACGCGCCGCGGGCGTCGACCAGCGCGACCACTTTCGGCGCCTTTGCCCATTCGCTCCGAGGCCGGTCGAAGTCGGGGTCGCTCTCGCGCGTTCGCGCGGCGCGCCAGGACGGGTACGTCGACATCGGCGCGGCGCCGAGCGCCCAGCGCCAGTTGAGCTCCGCTTCCTGCGTCAGTCCGACCATATCGGCCGACAGGGCGAAGAACAGACGCTTGGGCGCCGCCGACGCTTGGCGCAGCGCCTCGATGCCGCCCAGCGGCCGCGCGCCCAATAAGCGGAAACTGAAGGCCCCGGAGCGATTGGTCGGGCTGATCCAGGCCTCGGTCGTCTCGCGCGGAACGCGCCCGATCCAAAGCCCAACGCCTTCGCAGGGCGATGGCAGAATGTGCTCTTTGAATTCCTCGCCAATCCAAAATCGCAGGATCGGCCGCACCGGCGCGTCATAGACGCTCGCCGTATAGCGAAGTTCGACGAATCTCCCAGGCGGAAATCCCTTCAAGCCGCAAAAGCGCAGCCAAGGCTCCTGCGACAGCGCAAGGAAGACGTCTTGCTCGCGCCGAACGTCGCGCGCGGGCTCCAAGGAAATGGGGTCGCTCGCAGCGTCTGACGGCGGCAATTCAGCGCCCCCCTGTGGCGCACGCGAGCAAAGCATGAGAGTCGACGACTGTTCCAGCGTCGGAAAACGAACGCGCTTCGATAATAATCTCCACAATGTCGCATTTGGCGGCCGCGCCCGAACGACCGAAAAAAAAGAATTACATCAGACCCGGCGCGAAACTATGGGCGCATCGCCGCGAGGTCAACACGCGCGCTTTCGTGCGATTCTCGCAAAAGAAGATGTGAATTCAAAGACCGCGAGGGCCGGGCTCTTAGCATCTGCGTGCGGCGATTGGTCGAGCCGAGACGGGACGCGACGCCTGCCATTGGATGCGGCAGGGCAGGGTCTCGCGTTTACTGCGTTAGTATTCGGGTTCCTAGTAAAAGCAGCGGTAAAGAACTAATTCATAGACCGAACGGGAGAATTGACATGGCGGCTCGGACTCTGACCTTCGTTGGTAAGCGAAGATCGGCTGGGCGACTGGTTTCAAGATTTCTTGATTTTTCGCCGTTCCCCTGCCATATAGGGCCGAACTTCATCTCATAACGATCATTCTCGGATGATCGCCGATTGAGAGTGGGGCCCTCCGGGGACCCGCTCTTTTTGCTTTGATCGTTCGAGAGCTTCAAGGACAGCGCTTGACGCAAAACGCCGCCGCCAGCACGACCTTTGACGAACCGCGTCTCATCAGTGAGACCGGCGTCGCCGCGCGCGTCGCGCATCTTGTAGAGCCGGTGCTGGGGCAGTTGGGCTACCGACTCGTGCGCGTGCGCCTCTTGCAGCAGAACGGACCGATTCTGCAGATCATGGCGGAGCGTCCGGACGGAACGATGACCGTTAATGATTGCGAGGCGGCGAGCCAGGCGCTGTCGCCCGAACTCGACGTCGCCGATCTCATCGCCAGTGAATATCGCTTGGAGATTTCTTCTCCGGGCGTCGATCGCCCGCTGGTGCGTCTGTCGGATTTTCACCACGCCATCGGTCATGAGGTGAAGATCGAACTGACTCATCCCGTGGCGAGCGGACGCAAGCGTTTTCGTGGCGTCATTCGCGGCGTCGAAGGCGAGGGACAAGGCGCGACGCTCGCGCTGGAGCGCACCGACGCGCGCTCGGACGAAGAAAAAGCCGTGTCGCTGCCGCTCGCCGATCTCGACGAAGGCCGGCTGGTGCTGACCGAGGCGCTCATTCGCGAGTCGCTGCGGGCGGGCAAGCTCCAGCAGACTGAAGGGAATCCGGAGGAGGCGGACGCGGAGGAGCGTCCGCGCCGCGGACCGGGACGCTTTCGCGGCCCCGCGCAACAGAAGCAAAAACCGCTGGCTCCGGCCGGCGTTCAAACCCAGTTCAAGAAGGCCGGCGGCAAACCAAAGCCCCCCGGCCGTTCGAGGGGAGACTAACAATGGCCGTCAGCGCCAACCGACTTGAGATTTTGCAGATCGCCGAAGCCGTCGCGCGCGAAAAGTCGATCGACCGTTCGATCGTCATCGCGTCGATGGAGGACGCGCTGCAGAAGGCGGCGCGCTCGCGCTACGGCCAGGAAACCGAGGTGCGCGCCGAGATCAATTCCAAGACGGGCGAAGTTCGGTTCTCGCGGCTGCTGCTCGTCGTCGACGAGGTCGAAAACGACTCGACGCAGATTTCGCTCGCCGAAGCGCGCAAGCGCAATCCGGCGGCGCAGTCCGGCGACTGGATCTCGGAGACGCTGCCGCCTTTCGACTTCGGCCGCATCGCCGCGCAGTCTGCAAAGCAGATCATCGTGCAGAAAGTGCGCGAGGCCGAGCGCGACCGCCAATATGAAGAATACAAGGACCGCATCGGCGAAATCGTCAACGGCGTGGTCAAGCGCGTCGAATACGGCAATGTCGTCATCGACCTTGGCCGCGGCGAAGCCATTATCCGCCGCGACGAGATGATCCCGCGCGAAATGTTCCGCCCGGGCGATCGAGCCCGCGCTTATGTCTACGATGTGCGCCGCGAGCAGCGGGGCCCGCAGATCTTCCTCTCGCGCACCCATCCGCAATTCATGGCGAAGCTGTTCAAGCAGGAAGTGCCGGAGATCTATGACGGCGTGATCGAGGTGAAGTCGGTCGCCCGCGATCCGGGTTCGCGCGCCAAGATCGCCGTGGTGTCGCGCGATTCCTCGATCGATCCGGTCGGCGCCTGCGTCGGCATGCGCGGCTCCCGCGTTCAGGCGGTCGTCGGCGAGTTGCAGGGCGAGCGCATCGACATCATTCCCTGGTCCGCGGACGCCGCGACCTTCATCGTCAATGCGTTGCAGCCCGCGGAAGTGGTCAAGGTCGTCCTCGACGAGGACAGCTCGCGCATCGAGGTCGTGGTGCCGGACGATCAGCTGTCGCTCGCGATCGGCCGACGCGGCCAGAATGTGCGTCTCGCCTCACAGCTGACCGGCTGGGACATCGATATTCTCACTGAGGCCGAAGAGTCGGAGCGCCGGCAGAGGGAATTCGTCGAGCGCACGAAGTCGTTCATGAACGCCATCGACGTCGACGAGGTCGTTGGGCGGCTGCTGGCGTCCGAGGGCTTCCGCTCGGTCGAGGAACTCGCCTATGTCGAACTTCCTGAACTCGCGACGATCGAGGGCTTCGACGAGGATACCGCCGCCGAAATTCAGAACCGCGCCAAGAACTATCTGGAGCGCATCGAGGCGGAGAACGAAGAGCGCCGAAAGGCGCTTGGCGTCGCCGACGAACTGCGCGAGATCGAGGGCCTGACGAGCGCGATGCTGGTGAAGCTCGGCGAAAACGACGTGAAGACGTTGGAGGATTTCGCCGGCTGCGTGCCGGACGACCTCGTCGGCTGGAGCGAGAAGAAGGATGGCGAGACGGTCAAGCACGAGGGCTACTTCGAGGGCATTGACCTGTCGCGTGAAGAGGCTGAAGCGATGATCATGTTCGCGCGGGTGCGCGTGGGCTGGATCGAGGAGCCTGTGGCGCCGGCCGAGGTCGAGGCTGAAGCTCAGGCGGAAGGCGAATAGCGGATTGATCGAGGGCATGACGCGCGAGCCGCATGTTTCGGAGAGGACCTGCATCGTGACGCGCCAGAGCGGCGCGCCCGAGGCGATGATCCGCTTTGTGCGCGGGCCGGACGGCGGGCTCGCGCCCGACATCAAGGCGCGGCTCCCTGGCCGCGGCGTCTGGGTGACGGCGCGCGCCGACGTCGTTGCGCAAGCGGCGCAAAAGCGTCTGTTTGCGCGCGCGCTGAAGACGCAGATCGACGCCGCGCCGCAACTGGCCGAGGACGTCGACCGATTGCTCGAAGCCGATTGTCTGCAGATGCTGTCGCTGGCCAATAAGGCGGGCGCCGTTGCGGCGGGCTTCGGCAAGGTCGCCGACGCCCTCGCGCAAGGTTCTGTCCGCGCGCTGATCGAAGCGCGCGACGGCGGCGAAGACGGCAAGCGCAAGCTTGCCCAAGCGGCCCGGCGCGCCGGGTCGACGACCCCCGTCATCGGCTTATTTTCGTCGGTGCAATTGGATTTGGCGTTGGGCCGCACAAATGTGATACATGCTGCCCTCGCCGGGAGCGGTCCGACGACGGCTTTCATCGGGCGATGCCGTCGACTCGCAGCCTATCGGGGCGTATGCATCGACGGCGCGGCGGCGACGGGCGACGAAAACGAGGCGAAGCCGAACGGCTGCGCAGACTGAAGTTAACGGGTCGTAGCGGCCCAGGATTGGGAACTGGATGAGCGAAGGCGAGAACAGCGGCGACAAAACTCTGACCGTCGCGCCGTCGAAGACGTTGCACTTAAAGCAACGACCGGTCGAGCACGGCATGGTCCGTCAGAGCTTCTCCCATGGCCGCTCAAAAGTGGTCGTGGTCGAGAAGGTGAAGCGCCGCGCGCCCGGAAATGTCGAGCCGGCGAAGCCGGCCGGCGCGACGGCCCCGATTGCGGAGCCGCCGGCGCCGCCGCCGAAGGCCGCGCCGAGATCCGAGACACAGCGTTCGGCGCCTGCGCCGCGCTCCGGCTCGGGCGTCGTGCTGCGCGCGTTGACCGATGAGGAGCGCGAGGCGCGCGCCCGCGCGCTCGTCGATGCGAAATCGCGCGAAGAGGACGATCGCCGCCGCGCGGAAATCGACGCCAAGGCGCGCAACGAACGCGAGGAGCGCGAGCACGCCGAGCGCGCCGCCGCCGACTCGCGCAAGCGGGAGGAAGAAGAGCGTCTCGCGCGCGAAGCCGAGTCGAAACGCAAGTCCGAGGAAGAAGCGCGTCGCCGGCTGCCCGGTGACGCCGCCGGCGTTGCAGCGCCGCGCAGTTCCGTCGGGGCCGCCGCGCCTGGTTCGGCCGGCGCCCGCGCGCCCATTCGCACCGAGGGCGAAACCGCCGCGGTGCGACGTCCGCCCGTGCGCACCATCGGCGGCTTCACGCCGCCCGCTCCGCCACGCCCGACCCCCTCTCGCGGCGGCGCGATGAAAGATCGCGGCCGGCTGACGGTTTCCACCGCCACGGCCGGAACCGACGAAGAGCGCACGCGCTCCGTCGCCTCCTTCAAGCGCCGTCAGCAGCGGCTGTTCCGCGGCCAGGTGGAGCAGAAGGAAAAGGTTCTGCGCGAGGTGATCCTTCCCGAGACGATCACCATTCAGGAACTCGCGAACCGCATGTCGGAGCGCGCGGTCGACGTCATCCGCCTGCTGATGAAGCAGGGCGAGATGCATAAGATCAACGACGTCGTCGACGCTGATACGGCGCAGCTCGTCGCGGAAGAGATGGGCCACACGGTCAAGCGCGTCGCCGAATCCGACGTCGAGGAAGGCCTGTTCGACACGCCCGACGTCGACGTCGATCTCACGGCGCGTCCGCCTGTCGTCACGATCATGGGCCACGTCGACCACGGCAAGACGTCATTGCTCGACGCCATTCGCCAGGCCAATGTCGTCTCCGGCGAAGCGGGCGGCATCACCCAGCATATCGGCGCTTATCAGGTGACGGCCCCCAACGGTCACGCCATCACCTTCATCGACACGCCCGGCCATGCGGCCTTTACGGCGATGCGCGCCCGCGGCGCCAAGGTCACGGACATCGTGGTGCTGGTCGTCGCGGCTGACGATGGCGTCATGCCGCAGACGATCGAGGCGATCAATCACGCCCGCGCCGCGCATGTCCCGCTGATCGTCGCCATCAACAAGATCGACAAGCCGGACGCCAAGCCTGAGCGGGTGCGCACGGAACTGCTGCAGTATGAAGTGCAGGTCGAATCGATGGGCGGCGAAACGCTCGAAGTCGAAGTCTCGGCGAAGCAGCAGACCAATCTCGACAAGCTGCTCGAGCTGATCGCGCTTCAGTCCGAGGTGCTTGACCTCAAGGCCAACGCCGATCGCGCCGCCGAAGGCACGGTCATCGAGGCGCGGCTCGACCGGGGCCGAGGGCCTGTGGCGACCATGCTGGTTCAGCGCGGCACGCTTCACGTCGGCGACATTGTCGTCGCGGGAACCCAATGGGGCCGCGTGCGCGCGCTGCTCGATGACAAGGGCGCCGCGCGTCCCGAAGCCGGCCCGAGTTTTCCCGTCGAGATTCTGGGCTTCAGCGGCACGCCGGAAGCCGGCGACCGCGTGGCTGTCGTCGAGTCGGAAGCCCGCGCCCGGGAGATTGCCGAATATCGCGAGCGGATGAAGCGCGACAAGATCGCCGCGCGCGGCGGTTCGGCGCGCGGTTCGCTTTCCGACATGATGAGCCAGCTCAAGACGGCGGGCCGCAAGGAATTCCCGCTCGTCATCAAGGGCGACGTCCAGGGCTCGGTCGAAGCCATCGCGGCGGCGCTCGAAAAACTTGGAACCGAAGAGGTCGGGGCGCGCATCGTGCATGCCGGCGTCGGCGGCATCTCGGAGTCCGATATTTCGCTCGCCGAAGCCTCGAACGCCGCGGTCATCGGCTTCAACGTGCGCGCGCACAAAGAGGCGCGCGACGCGGCCGAACGCGCCGGCATCGAGATTCGCTACTACAACATCATCTACAATCTCGTGGATGACGTGAAGGGCGCGATGTCCGGCCTGCTGGCGCCGACGCTGCGCGAAACCCTGCTCGGCAATGCAGCGATCCTCGAGGTCTTCGATATTTCGAAGGTCGGCAAGGTGGCTGGCTGCCGCGTGACGGATGGCAATGTCGAGCGCGGCGCCAATGTGCGGCTCATCCGCGACAATGTCGTCGTGCATGAGGGCAAGCTCTCGACGCTCAAGCGCTTCAAGGACGAGGTCAAGGAAGTCGCCGCTGGACAGGAATGCGGCATGGCTTTCGAGAACTACCAGGACATGCGCGCCGGCGACGTCATCGAGTGCTATCGCGTCGAGGAAATCAAGCGAACGCTGTAAGCGGCGCTGCGCCGCCGCGAAACGTCATGGCCGGGCCTGTCCCGGCCATCCTCGTCGCGCTGAGCCGCGCTACCTTCATTCATTACGCGTCATGCGCGGAATGTCCGCCACAGGCGCGGGCGTGAGACGACTGCAATTACCGGGTCCAAAATGTCCAGAGCTCATCACTCACAGGCCGGGGCGCCGTCGCAGCGTATGTTGCGCGTCGGCGAACTCGTTCGTCACGCCGCCGCCCGGCTGCTCACGCGGGGCGAAATCAGCGATCCGGTGCTCGAACAGCATGTCGTGACCGTGTCGCGGGTGAAGATGAGTCCCGATCTCAAGCTCGCGACGATTTACGTCGTTCCGCTTGGCGGCAAGGATGAGCCTGAGGTGCTCGCCGCGCTGGATCGCCACAAGCGATTTTTGCGCGGGGAGATCGTGCAAGAGGTGAATTTGAAGTTCGCGCCCGAAATCCGCTTTCGCATCGACGACACATTCGACAATGTGTCGCGCATCGACGCGCTGCTCAGTTCCGACCGTGTGAAGCGCGATCTCGCCGATGGCGACGACGCCAAAGAGGATGGCGTTGAGGAATGAGCAAAAAAAAATCGGACCGAGTCATCGTGGACGGCTGGTTGGCGCTGGATAAGCCTGTCGGTCTGACGTCCACGCAGGCGGTGTCGCGCCTCAAGCGCATCTATAACGCCCAGAAGGCGGGCCATGCGGGCACGCTCGATCCGCTCGCGTCCGGCATTCTTCCCGTCGCCTTCGGCGAAGCGACCAAGACCGTGCCCTTCGTTCAGGACGGCGAGAAGGCCTATCGTTTCACCGTGCATTGGGGCGTCGAGACCGATACTGACGACGCCGACGGCCGCGGCGTGCGGGAGAGCGCTGTGCGGCCGGAGCGCGCCGCGATCGAAGTTCTGCTGCCGCAGTTCGTCGGCGAGATTTTGCAGACGCCGCCGCAGTTCTCGGCGATCAAGATCGCCGGCGAGCGCGCCTATGACATCGCCCGGGAGGGCGAGCTGGTCGATTTGAAGCCGCGCGTGGTCAAGATCCGCTCGCTGACGCTGATCGATGCGTCGCGCGACGAGGCGACCTTCGTCATGGAATGCGGCAAGGGCGCCTATGTGCGCGCGATCGCCCGCGATCTCGGTCGGGTTTTGGGCTGTTTCGGCCATGTCACGGCGCTGAGACGCACCCGCGTCGGGCCTTTCGTCGAGGACGACGCTTATACGCTCGACGAGATCGAAAATCAGAACATGGCCGCAGAGGCGCTGCTGTCGGTCGAGGCCGGATTGGCGGAACTGCCTTGCGTCGTTGTCGATCGCGACATGGCGGCGCGGCTGCGGCGGGGCGGCTCGGTGATTTTGCGGGGCCGCGACGCGCCGCATGAGGGCATTGTCTACGCTGCTTGCGGCGGCGTGCCGGTCGCTTTCGGCGAAATCGTCCAGGGCGCGCTCGCGCCGGCGCGGGTGTTTAATCTCCCGTTCTGAGCCTATTCGACAATCGCGACGCCTTCCGCGCGCGCGGCGCGCTCCAATTCGGCGTCGAGCGTCGCGAGCGCAGCGCCTTCCCGCAAGGCGAGTTCGAGATAGGCGGAGTCATAAGCTGTCAGCCTGTGCTTGCGTGCAAGCGGTATTAGGCGCCTCTCGTCGCAGTCGAAGTCGATCGCTATCGGCAAGCGCGCCATTATCCGAAGAAATTCGTCGGTTCCGGTCGGCGATATTCGATGACGTCGCTCGCTGACGAGCAAGACATTGCGGATCTCAAAAAACAGCAGGGACGGCGCGAGCGCCGTCTCCTCTAGGAGGCGTTCAATAGCCGCCACCACGCGCGACGGACGTTTATCGGCAAGCGCAAAGCCCGCAAGGATCGACGCATCGATGACGAAACCCATCAATATTTATGGCCGCGATGGCGCGCGCTTAGAACCTCGGCCAGCGGCGCTTTTCCTGCGCTTTCTCGAAAACGCGCGAGATCGTCGATCGCTCGCTCGATCTCAGCCCGTTTAAAACTCGTTTCCGGGGCCAGGCGCGCAATCCGGCGTCCATGCCGGGTGATGACGATTGTTTCGCCGCGCTCCACGGCGGTCAGCAATTCCGCAAGGCGGGCCTTCGCGTCGGAGGCTTGAACTTCTCTCATGAGGAAATATTCGACTGGTCAAACAAACTAGTCAATATGGCGTTGATCTTGTCGCGGGTATCCTGTCCTATTCGCTGCGAGATTCGCCGCACATGACCCATCCGCCCAAACTCCTCGTCTTCGATTCCGGTCTCGGCGGCCTCACGGTCTTTGCCGAGATCGTCAAGCTGCGGCCATCGGCGGACTATGTCTATTGCGCGGATGACGCCGGCTTCCCCTACGGGTCCTGGCAGGAGCCGGCGCTTGTCGAACGCGTGATGAAGCTCATGGAAGGGCTGATCGTCGATCACGCGCCGGATATGATCATTATCGCCTGCAACACCGCCTCGACGATCGTTCTGCCCGATCTGCGGCTGCATTGGCCAGCTCTGCCCTTCGTCGGCACGGTGCCGGCGATCAAGCCGGCGGCCGAGCGCACACGGTCAAAGATGATCTCGGTGCTCGGGACGCAGGGCACGGTGGCGCGCGACTATACGCAAAAGCTCATCGCGCAATTCGCCGCGCACTGCTCGGTGACCCTCGTCGGCTCGAAACGCCTGGCGAGTCTCGCTGAGCGCTACATGCATGGGGAAAGCGTGAGAGACGCCGACATCGGCGACGAGATTGCCCCCTGTTTCCAGGAAGAAGGCGGCAGGCGCACGGACGCCATCGTTCTCGCCTGCACGCATTATCCGCTGCTGGTCGACGAGTTCAAACGTCTTGCGCCCTGGCCGGTCGAGTGGATCGACCCCGCGCCGGCGATCGCGCGGCGCGCGGATCAATTGCTTGGCGAGCGCTTCGGCGCGGATGCGCCGGGACGTCAGCCTGTCTCCCGTAGCATCATCTTCACGAGCGGCGCGCGTCCCCCGGCGCCGCTCGCCGCGACGCTCGCGCGCTACGGCCTTGCGTGGACCGCTGTTGTCCCTACCGTTTAGCGCGGCGCGTCGTCGAGTTTCGCCAAAGCGCCAATGCTTCATAAAGGCGCGTTATGGCTTTTGCCGGTCGGTCAATGTTTCGAGAAATGCGACGATGGCGTCGATGTCTTTATCGGACAGCCGCGGCTTTTGCCCGGGCTTGCGATCGTAGGGAACCTCGTCGACGTTGACGTTGTCATGCGCGGAGGCCGGCAGGTCGTCATATTTTTCCGGCTCGCTGCTTCGGTCTTTCGGGTACCAGTGACCAGGATCGGTGTCGCGCGTCGCGTAAAAGGCGACGACGTCGCGCAGTCTGTCGAAGACGCCATTGTGCAGATAGGGGCCGGTGACGGCGATGTTGCGCAAGGTCGGCACTTTGAAAGCGCCGCAGACGCTCTCGACCTTGAAGCCCGCGGGCGCGACTTCAGCGAGTCCCGGTCGCGCGCACAGGCCGAGATCGGGAGCTGAATCAGCCTTCGCCGCGGTCGGAATCGCTTTATTCCTTGGGCCGCCGAGCGCGTCATAGGTGAAGTCGGTAAAGAGCCAGTCCTGCGGATTGCGCGAATCCTCCTTGCCGGCGTGGCAGGCGAGGCAATTGCCCTTCTTGGGGTCCTTAAAGAGTTCGAAGCCTTTCTTCTCCAGCGCCGTCAACTGCGCTTGCCCGCGCAAATAATCGTCGAATTTGGACGCGAAGGGATGAAAGCGCGCGCTCGCCTCGAAAGCGACGACGGCTTGCGCGAGCTTCACGAAGGCGGCGTCCGGGTCGGCGAAAACCTTGTCGCCATAGACCTGGCGGACGAGGTCGGCGTAGGCGCCGCCCTGCACCGTCTCGACCACGAAGCGTTTCGACGGCGCGTTCATTTCGAGCGGATCGAGCATCGGACCTTCGACCTGGGCGAGGAGATCGCGGGCGCGCCCGTCGAAGAACTGTCCGCCAGCCGGAATTTTTTCGATCTTGCCGGTCTCTTCATCCTTATCGTCGATGAATTCGAAGGGCGGCGCGAAGGACGCATACATGATCGACGGCGTGTTGCGCTTGCCGAGCGACGTCGGCAGCGAGCCCCTCGCCACGGCCGGGACGCTCGAACCATTATTGCCTTGAAAGGCCGTCGCGGCGTCATGGCAGGAGGCGCAGGAGACCCCCGCCGGTCGCGACAGGCTCGCATCTTCGAACACGCGCTTGCCGAGGAGTTCGAGCGCCGTCAGGCCGCGTTCGTCGGCCGCGCCGGCGCGAGGTGGCGCGGGCTGCGCGTCGAGCGGGGAGCCGAGCACTGCGAAGACGGCGCAAAGCGCCGCCTGACGCGCCTTGCGTAGACAGGAAAGGGTCACTTGAGGAGCCCGTCGGAAAGAGAACCGCGTTGCTTCGCGCCTTGCGAAACTTTAGGAATCGCGCGGCGCAAAGGTCAATTTCGTTAATTTGGATAGCTTCCAGCAAGGTTGCGAATTTACGTCGCACGCCGCGCCCGCGCGGCGGCAAGCTGCGCCTCAACTTACATCCAAGAGACTGAAATTAACCAGTTTTAATCTCCTGAAAGCAACCCGGCGCAGTACAGCCACATTTTAACGTTTGTCTGGGCGCGGATGGTGCGACCGCGCGCGACTCATCGCCGAGTCCCTGGCGCGCGGCCAATGAAAGGGTTCAGGCATGATGGATATCGGCGACGATAAGGAGCTGATGGCTGAATTTGCCGAGTTTAAAGAGTTGCTGCGCCGCGACCTCGGCCATGGCCCCGCGCCAACTGCGGCGCCGGCTCCGGGCTTCGAGCGCCCGCCAACGAACGCAGCGATCCATCCGGGTCCTTCTCCTCAAGCGCCCCGCGCAGAGGAAGCCTGGGGCGCGGTCCATGCGACGGAGGAAGAATTCTACGACGAGCCCGAGGAGGAACGCGAGGGCGGCCGTCGGGCCCTGTTCTTCGCGGCGGCGGCCGTCGTCATCGCCGGACTGGCGGCCCTGACCTGGGTTCTGGGGCCGTGGAGCGCGGTCGGGCCGAGCGAGGATCCCGCGTTGGCCACGGCGCCGCCTTTGGCCGCTCCGGAAGCCGCTGAATCCGCTCTCGGCAGCGCCGCGCCGACCGATGAAGGAGCAGACAAGACGCCTGCGCTTGAGGAAAGCGCCCAGGCGCCGGCCGAGCCTGCGCCGGCCGCAGCGGCCGCCGAACCCGCGTCTGGCGCGGACCTCCAATCGGAGCCAGCGCCGTCGGCAGGCGCCGCGATGACGCCGGTGAATCCGGCGGCTGCGCCGCTTGGCGCGACCATTCCTGTTCCCACCGGCGCCGCCGCTGCGCCGCAACTTGCGCCACTGCCCACGGCGGCGACGGCGCCAACGCCCATGACGGCGCCAGTGCCCGTGACGGCGACGGCGCCGGCGACCCCTGCGCCGACGTCGCCGCCGGCGGCCGTTCCGCCGAAAGCCGTTCCGCCGAAAGCCGCGTCGCTGACGCCGCCGCAAGCGGCTGCGCCCGCCGCGCCCATTTCGCAGCCGCCGACCGCCGCGGCCGAGACGATGGAAGCGCCAAAGCCCGCGCCGCGCGCAAAGGTCGTGAAGCAGAAGAAGCCGACGAAGCCGGTCGCCAGCCGACCCAGGCCGGCCGCCGAGGCGCCGGTCGCCGTCGCAGCGCCTGAGCCGGCGCCGATGGCGCCGCCTCCTCCCCCGCCTCCCGCGAGCGACGGACCGTTCGGCTTCGTCAAGCGCTCGGTGAACTCGGTCGGATCGGCCATCGGCGGCCTCGTACGCTAACCTGAGAACGGCACCATTCGAAACGCCGGCGCGAGCGCGCCGGCGTTTTCTTTTGGCGAATGGACCGGGCAGTGGCCTTTGCCAAACGCCATAGCCTGTGACTTTATCCAGTGGCTGGGCGGCGCGATCCGCCTCGACGATCCTGGAGAGCTGAACGCATGGCCAAACCCACTCAAGCTGACGCAGAGGCGGCCGTGCGGGTTCTCATCGAATGGGCGGGAGACGATCCTAATCGCGAGGGGTTGATCGACACGCCGGCGCGGGTGGCGCGCTCCTACCGCGAGCTTTTCGCCGGCTACGACGTCGATCCGCGCGACTATCTCAAGCGCACCTTCGACGAGGTCGGCGGCTACGACGAGCTCGTGGTCCTCAAGGACATTCGCGTCGTCAGCTTCTGCGAGCACCACATGTTGCCAGTGACCGGGCGCGCGCATGTCGGCTATCTGCCAAGCAACCGCGTGGTCGGCATCTCAAAGCTCGCCCGCGTCGTGCATGGCTTCGCGCGCCGGCTGCAAATTCAGGAAAAGCTCACCGCCGAGATCGCCGAAGCGATCCAGGATATTCTGGAGCCGCAGGGCGTCGGCGTCGTCATCGAGGCGGAGCACAGCTGCATGACGCTGCGCGGGGTCAACACGACTGGTTCGCTGCTGACGACGAGCCGACTGCTTGGCGTCATCCGCGACGATCCGCGCACCCGCGAGGAATTCCTCGGCATGGTGCACGGGAAGTAAATCGCGCGGAGCCAGTTCTAGGACAGCGCCGTCTTCAGCTCCGCCACAATCGCGTCGCCCATCTCTTTCGTGGAGACGGTCGACGTCGCATCACCCTTGATGTCGGCCGTGCGCAGACCCTTCGCCAGCACATTGGCGATCGCCGCGTCGATGGCGTCGGCCGCCTTTGGCAGATCGAAGCTGTAACGCAGGGCCATGCCGAGCGAGCCGATCATGGCGATCGGATTGGCGATGCCCTTGCCGGCGATGTCGGGCGCCGAGCCATGGCAGGGCTCATACATCGCATGACGCTTGCCCTTTTCGTCAGCTGCGCCGAGCGAAGCCGACGGCAACATGCCGAGCGAGCCGGTGAGCATCGCGGCTTCATCGGACAGCATGTCGCCGAAGAGATTGTCGGTGACGATCACGTCGAACTGCTTGGGCCAGCGCACGAGTTGCATGCCAAGCGCGTCGGCGAGCATATGTTCGAGCGTCACGTCGGCATATTCGCGCTTATGCAGCGCGGTGATGACTTCGCGCCACAGATAGCCCGACTTCATCACATTCGACTTCTCGGAAGAGGTCACCTTGTTGCCGCGCTTGCGCGCCAGCTCGAAAGCGACGCGGCCGATGCGCTCGATCTCGTACGTTTCGTAGACCTGCGTATCGACGGCGCGTTTCTGGCCATTGCCGAGATCGGTGATCTCCTTGGGCTCGCCGAAATAGACGCCGCCCGTCAATTCGCGCACGATCATGATGTCGAGACCGTCGACGATCTCGCGCTTCAAGGAAGAAGCGTCGGCCAGCGCGGCGTAGCAGATCGCGGGGCGCAGATTGGCGAAAAGACCCAAATCCTTGCGCAGGCGCAAAAGGCCGGATTCGGGACGCAAATCATAAGGCACGCCGTCCCATTTCGGCCCGCCGACGGCGGCGAGCAGCACCGCGTCCGCCTCAAGCGCGCGCTTCATGTCTTCTTCGCTGATCGCTTGCTTATGCGCGTCATAGGCCGCGCCGCCGACGAGCCCCCGCTCGACTTCGAAGCGCGCGACGCCCGCCTCGTTCAGAAGGGCGAGAACCTTCTCGGCCTCGGCGGAAATTTCCGGACCGATGCCGTCGCCCGGCAGGAGCAGAAGCTTGTATATGGCCATGAACGCCTCGTCGTCGGCTTTGAAACTCGCGCTGTCAATAGAGCGCGCGACTAGGCGACGCAACCGCACGAAATCTCATCTTGTCGTGCGACAATTCGCCTGCCGCGCCGCCCTTGCCGCAGCGCGTTAAGCCGTGCAGCTTGAAAAATGTCAAACGCAAGGGGGCTTCGCGCGAGACGCGTCAATCAATGAGCGACGTCCGCGGGAAGCGATGCGCAGGCTCTGCGCAGTTGGGAGACGCTTGAGATGAAGAGCTACAAAACCATCGTGCATATCATGGCGCTTAGCCTGTTCGGCGCCCTCGCCGGCGCGGCGCCCGCCAAGGCTTTCTGCCTCGTCAATTGCGAGCCCAAGCCCGAGCACGCGAAGCAGGTCTTCGAAAATCTCATCAAGAAGAAATTCGACAAGGACGTCGTGATCGAGGACTTCAAGGTCACGCGCTTCTGGCCGCTCGACGTCGAAGGGGCCGGTCACGCCGGCTATGAGTTCTACTACACGGCGAAAGTGCGCTTCCCGAAGGGCGCCAATCTCGAATGCAAGCCGGAGGGCGGCGCGAAGCCGGGCTGCTCCGATAACACGAGCTATTATTCGACGACGATCCAGAACCAGATGATCAAGGACAAGCAATATATCGAGCCGGGCAGGGTCATCGACTTCAGTGACGAGACGCGGTTCGACGAAGAAGGCTCGAAGTGGAAGGGCCAGGACGGCAATTTTTATTGAGCAACGTCCAGGACGCGGGCGATCGCGGGCCGCCAGGCTCGCGATTCTTCGTTTAGGCGGCTGATCGCACGGTCATATCCCCTTCCTCGCGCGCGGCGCTTGGTGTAAAAGGCGCCCAACGATTGCGCGTCGAGCTCGGCTCAGGCGCGGCTGGAAGGGTGCACATGCAGCAGGTCATTATCGCGATCCACCTGATGGTGGTGACGGCGCTCGTCATTCTGGTGCTTTATCAAAAGTCGGAGGGCGGCGCGCTCGGCATGGGCGGCGGCAGCGGCGTTTTCACCGGGCGCGGCCAGGCCAATGCGCTCACCCGCGCCACGGGCATCCTCGCGACGATCTTCTTTATCACCAGCATCGCGCTGACCGTGCTGCCGGCCTGGGAACGGCGCAGCGAGGGCGGCGACGACTGGACCAAGGCGCTTGATCCAGGCTCGATCCAGGTCAAGGAGCTTCCCAAGACCGAAGGCAAGGGCGAGCAGGGCGCGCCTGAAAAGGCGCCCGAACCCGGCAAGGACAGCATTTTTGACCAGCTCCAGCGCGCCCAGCAGAAGCGCCAGCAGAGCGCGCCCGTAGACGCGCCGCCGGCCGCCGCGCCGCCAGCTTCGACTCCGCCCGCCGCCGAGGCGCCGGCGCTGCGCCCGTCGCAGGAGCCCGCGCCGCAGGCTCCGGCCGCTGAAGCGCCGAAGCCTGTCGCGCCGCCTGCCGAAGCTCCCAAGCCTGAAGCGGTTGCGCCCGCAACGCCGCCGGCCGCCGAAGCGCCCAAGCCTGAAGCCTCGAAGCCTGAAGCCTCGAAGCCTGACGCCCCGAAGACTGACGGCTTGAAGTGGGAAGCGCCGAAGACGGAGGCCCCGGCGACGACGGCTCCGCAGGCCCCGGCCCCGGCCGCGGAAGCGCCGAAGTCCGTTGCGCCGCCTGCCGAAGCCCCCAAGGCGGAAGCTCCCAAGGCGGACGCGGTTGCGCCTGCCGCTGAAGCGCCGAAGCCCGACGCCTCGAAGAGCGACGGCTTGAAGTGGGAAGCGCCGAAGACGGAGGCCCCGGCGACGACGGCTCCGCAGGCCCCGGCCGCGGAAGCCCCGAAGCCCGCCGCGCCGGAAACCAAGCCCGCGCCTTCGACGATCTGGAAAGTCCCGACCCAGTAACCGGCGTCAAATCCGCCATCCGACGATCTTGGCTGGGGGCGACGCCCCCGGCCCGATAGAATCCGCTATCACAATCGCTGGAAAGGCGTTAGGCGTTAGGCCCCATGGCGCGGTACATCTTCATCACCGGCGGTGTGGTCTCCTCACTTGGCAAGGGCTTGGCGTCGGCGGTGCTCGGCGCGCTGTTGCAGGCGCGCGGCTATACGGTCCGGCTACGCAAGCTCGATCCCTATCTCAACGTCGATCCGGGCACGATGTCGCCCTATCAGCACGGCGAGGTCTTCGTCACCGACGACGGCGCGGAGACCGATCTCGACCTTGGACATTATGAGCGCTTCACCGGCCGCCCGGCCTCGAAGCAGGATAACGTCACCACCGGCCGCATCTACCAGGACATCATCAGCAAGGAGCGGCGCGGCGATTATCTCGGCGCGACGATCCAGGTCATTCCGCATGTGACCAACGCCATCAAGGACTTCGTCGTCGATGGCAATGAGAACGTCGATTTCGCGCTGATCGAGATCGGCGGCACGGTCGGCGACATCGAAGGCCTGCCGTTCTTCGAGGCGATCCGCCAGCTCAAGAACGATCTGCCGCCGCATCACTGCATCTATATCCATTTGACGCTGCTGCCGTACATCCCGAGCGCCGGCGAGTTGAAGACGAAGCCGACGCAGCATTCGGTGAAGGAGCTGCGCTCGATCGGCATTCAGCCCGACATTCTGCTCTGCCGCACCGACCGTGAGATTCCGCGCGAGGAGCGCCGCAAGCTCGGACTCTTCTGCAACGTGCGCGAACAGGCGGTGATCGAGGCGCGCGACGCCGCCAACATCTATGACGTGCCGCGCGCCTATCACTCGGCGGGGTTGGACGCGCAGGTGCTCGCCGCCTTCGGCATCGAGCCTGCGCCCAAGCCCGACATGAGCCGCTGGAACGCGGTGACGCAGCGCATCAACAACCCGGAAGGCGAAGTCACCATCGCGGTGGTGGGCAAATACACCGAGATGAAGGACGCCTATAAGAGCCTCATCGAGGCGCTGGCGCATGGCGGGCTGGCGAACCGCGTGAAGGTCAATCTCGACTGGATCGAATCGGAAATTTTCGAGAGCGCCGATCCCGCCGCGCATCTTGAACATGTGCACGGCATTCTCGTGCCGGGGGGCTTTGGCCAGCGCGGCGCCGAGGGGAAGATCCTCGCGGCGCGTTTCGCGCGCGAGCGCGGCGTGCCGTATTTTGGCATCTGCTTTGGCATGCAGATGGCGGTGATCGAGGCCGCCCGCGCGCTCGCCGGAATCGACAAGGCGAATTCGACCGAGTTCGGCCCCTGCGCCGAGCCGGTCGTCGGCCTGATGACCGAATGGCTCAAGGGCAATGAACTCGAAAAGCGCGGCGTCGGCGAGGGGCTCGGCGGCACCATGCGGCTTGGCGCTTTTCCGGCGCTGTTGAAGCCGGAGTCGCGCATCGCCGGCATTTACGGCGCGACGGAGATCTCCGAGCGCCACCGCCATCGCTATGAGGTGAATTTCGCCTATCGCGAGCGCTTAGAGGATTGCGGGCTTTTATTCGCGGGCTCTTCGCCCGACGGGCTTCTGCCCGAGACGGTGGAAATCCCGGGCCACCCCTGGTTCATCGGCGTGCAATATCATCCGGAATTAAAGTCGCGCCCGTTTGAGCCGCATCCGTTGTTTGCAAGTTTTATCGCGGCGGCGAAGGCGCAGAGCCGGTTGGTGTGATCAAAAGCGCCGACGATCCTCGTGAGGTAATTGAATCGCCTCGCGCCGTCATGGCCGGGCTTGTCCCGGCCATCCACGTCGGGATGATTCGCGAATGCTGCGGGAGTTCGCGCAGCGGCGACTCGTGGATGCCCGGCACAAGGCGGGGCATGACGCGGAGAGAATGCGCCGATCAGTTCGCCAAGTCTTCGTATAAGTCGCGCCAATCCGGATTCATTTCGAGAATGAGCCGGACCTTCCAGCAGCGCGGCCAACTCTTCATCGTCTTCTCGCGCTGGATCGCCGTGCGGATGTCGTCGTGCGTTTCGTACCAGACGAGGCGCCTCAGGCCATAGAGTTGTGTGAACCCGCGAGAGCGGCCTTCACGATGCTCAAAGGCGCGGCGCGCGAGATCGTTCGTGACGCCGAGATAGAGCGTCCCGTTTGGCCGATTGGTCATGATGTAAACCCAGCCGCCACGCATAGGCGCATGGTGCGGACGAGAGAGCGCCGCGGCAAGAGTTTCAGCGCGTCATGGCCGGGCTTGTCCCGGCCATCCACTCCGTGACGCTGCGCAAATGTGGGGGCGCGCGCAGCGGCGACGCGTGGATGCCCGGCACAAGGCCGGGCATGACGCGGAGAGAGTGCGTCTATCGGATTGTAGCTGCGGTGCGTCGAGGTCATTTGCGAAACCTCTCAGCCGTCATGGCCGGGCTTGTCCCGGCCATCCACGCCGTGACGCTGCGCAAATGTGGGGGCGCGCGCAGCGGCGCCGCGTGGATGCCCGGCACAAGGCCGGGCATGACGCGGAGAGGGAGCGCCTTCCGATGTAGTAGCGTTGCGGTGGAGCTGTTTACGTAACCGTTCAGCGCGTCATGGCCGGGCTTGTCCCGGCCATCCACGCCGTGAGGCTGCGTAAATGCTCGGAGACTTTCGCAACGGCGACGCGTGGATGCCCGCGACAAGCGCAGGCATGACGCGGAGAGGTTTGCGATAGGAGAGCAACAAGGGGCTTTTCCAACAGCGCTCACCTCACCCCAACTCACTCCACCTACCTCACACCACCTCATATTCCTCATCGATCGGCACGCCGAGCGCGGTGACGAGACGGTTCGTCTCCGACGCCATGCCGACGATCGCCAGCAGTTCGCGATATTCCTCTTCGCTCATGCCCTTCGCGCGGGCGTTGGCCGTGTGCGAATGGATGCAATAGGGACAGGCATGGGCGATGGAGACGGCGATGTAGATCATCTCCTTGACCTTCGGCTCCAACACGCCTGGAGCCATCACCTGCTTGACGCTCTCCCAGGTGCGCTTCAGCGTCACGGGATCATGCGCCAGCGCCCGCCAGAAATTATTGACGAAGTCGCTTTTGCGCGTCGCGCGAATGTCGGCGAAGACGGCGCGCGCTTCGGGCGAGAGCTCTTCGTCGGTAAGCAGTCGAACCGTCGCCATGATCTTCCCGTTGATGCGCGATGTCACTTGTTGGGCGCGTTCGGCGCGGCGGGCCAGGAGCGTGGGCCCGGATTGACATGATAGTTCACGCCGCAGCCTGAGAGCGCCAAGACAATCGCGATGAGCAACATCAATTTGACGCGTAGCGTTCGCATCATTCCTGTCCTTGGTTGACGTGCGCTTTTGTCAGAAAAACCCCACACGCGCCCTTTGAATCGCTTGGATTTCCGCTCCTGACAATGGCGCATGTTTTGCGTCGCATGGCCGTGATACGCGCGCGCATCACATGGAGAGGAACGCACGGACGTTCGCGACGAGACCGGCGCTGCGGGCTTTTCTGCCTAAATTCAAAGCGGTGCGCCATTTTGACCGTGCGCCGGCCGGTTGACGCGCAATATGCTGCAGCGCACAATGCTCGCCACATGGCTGCGCTACACGATTCGACCGGCGGGGCGTGCGCCCGTCGAATTGTCCGCGCGGCGAGGAGGTCACAATGGAATCGGTCAAACAATGGTTTCAGGACTGGTCGGACGCGTGCGAATACGCGAAGGAATGCGCCCCCGACTTCTCCTTCCTCAAGTCTTTCGCCATTGGCGAACCCTATACGGCGCTCATCAGCATCGGCGGCGTCTGCTGGCTGATCTGGGCGCTCAATGAGCGCGCGATCAAGCGGAAAGCGGCCCTTCTGCAGGCGAGGGCCGCAGCGGCCGGCGGCGAGGCGCTCGGCGCCGCGCTGCAGGACATGAAGCCCGCGCCTGCCAAGGAAGAAAAGCTCGCGGCGTGACGCCGCCAAGCGCGGATTGAACGCACCCGGCAGCGCGCTATCCTTGCGTTAGAGCGCTCCTCGCAAAGGGGCGCTTAAAGGCTGTCGGGCTTGTGACCCAACTCCCGCGAGGATACGACGCCCGCATGACGCGGCTGCGCGCGCCGCAGCCGAGCGGCCTCGCCTGACGTCCGGATTGATGAGAACGACGTTGGAAGGCGAGGGAGCATCATGAGCGAATTTTCCGTCGGCAATGGCGCCTGGGTCCTGGTCGGCGACGGCCGCCGGGCGCTGTTTTTTCAAAATCACGGCGACGCCGAACTCCTCGACCTTCGCGTCGTCGAGACGCGCGTTGACGACAATCCGCCGACGCATGAGCAGGGAACGGATCGTCCCGGCCGCAGCTTCGCCTCTTTCTCGCCGGGCCGAAGCGCCATGCAAAATACCGATTGGCATGAGCTGGAGGAGGAGCGCTTCGCCCGCGCCATGGCCGACCGCATCAATCAGGCGGCGGAGTCGGGCGAATTGACTGCGATCGCCATCATCGCGCCGCCAAAGGCGCTCGGCGAAATTCGCAAGGAGCTGTCCGTCAAGGCGCAAAGCAAGGTTGTTGGCGAACTCGCCAAGGACCTGACCCGCCATCCACTCAAGGATATTGAAAAGGCGCTGACCCGCGGCTGAAAGGCAGGGGAAAGTTTTGAGGCTTTCCCCTGCACAGTCGGAGGCGATTCGTCCCAGCCCCGCCTCCGACGCTCGCCTCTCGAGCGAGCGTCGCTATATTGCCGCATTCCCTCCAAGAAATCAGTGCGACTGCGCACAGCGCGGGCAAACCGTCGCATTTGAGCCGCAAAGATGATGGAGGGAGTCGTGTTGGCTTCGCCTGAGCGGCGACGCCGCGCATAAACACTTGAGTGCAGGCGGCGTATGGGGCGCGGGCGGATTATCTTGGCGGCGCTTCTGGCGCTTGCGTTCAGCGGTTGTTCGAGCCGGCCGCACGGCACCCTTGTCGCGTCGCATCAGGTCGCGCCCGGAACCAGCGTCGTCGATCTTCTGGTCGTCACCACCCGGCAGCCGAATGACTCCGAGCCCGGCGTCATGTTTTCGGGCGAACGCGGACACGGCGTGCATTTTGCCGATATCGCCGTCTCGATCCCGCCAGACGCCTCCCGCGTGGTCGGCGAAGTGCAGTGGCCGGATGGGCCGACCCCCAACCCGGCCGTCCAATTCGCCACCGTTCGCGCCGAGGTGCTGAGCAGGGAGGCGGCGCTCGCGGACTTCAACGCCCGCATCCGCAAGACGCCCAAGCGGCAGGTGCTTCTCTTCGTCCACGGCTTCAACACGCGTTTCGAGGAGGCGGTCTACCGCTTCGCGCAGATCGTCCACGACTCGCGCGCCGAAGTCACGCCGGTGCTGTTCACCTGGCCGTCGCGCGGCCGGCTGCTGCAATATGGCTATGATCATGAGAGCGCCAGCTATTCGCGCGACGCCCTGGAACTCGTGCTGCAGGCGCTGCAGCGTGACCGGGACGTCGGCGAGATCTCGATTCTGGCGCACTCGATGGGCAATTGGGTGACGCTGGAAGCGCTACGCCAGATGGCGATCCGCAACGGTCAGATCGGATCGAAAATCCAGAACGTCATGCTCGCCTCGCCGGACGTCGATTTCGACGTCTTCCGGCGTCAGATCGCCGAGATCGGCGGCGTTCGACCTTCGATCTTTACGCTGTTCGCTTCGCGCGACGACGACGCGCTCGCGGCATCCCGCCGCTTCTGGGGCAATACGCGTCTGGGCGCCGTCGACCCGAAGGCGTCCCCCTATCAGGAGGTCCTCGACCGGGATCGGGTGAAGGTCGTCGATCTGACCGGCATCGCCACCAGCGATCCTTTGGAGCATAGCAAGTTCGCGTCCTCTCCCCAGGTCGTACGCTCCATCGGCGCCAGGCTCGCGCAGGGTCAGCCGCTCAGGGACGGCCAGCCGGGCCTGGGGGATCACCTTGGAATCGCGACCGCGGGGGCGGTTTCTGCGGTCGGCGGCGTGGCCGGGGCGGCGGTCGCCGCGCCCTTCGCCATTGTCGATCCGGCCACGCGCGAGAATTTGAGCGAACATCTAAGCGCCGCTGGTCAAAAGCTTGATACGCAATATTAATTTAACACAGCTGTGAATTCGATGCGTCTGGTGGTCCTATTTTGGAGGGCTGTTGCCGCAATGTCACAGCCAGCGAGGCTGAAGCCCTTTAGGGTCGACAGCTCGCGACGATCACCCACGGGACTTCGATAGCAATGTCATACAAGCGTCAGCTTCTCGCCGTTCTGGCGGTCGCCCTCGCTGCGTCTTCAGCGCGCGCCGAGGGTCCGACCTGGTGGAAGGCTCCGCTCTCGGAAAACCCCGGACCCAAGCGCGCCGTCGACGGCGTCAACGGCAAGCTCGAAGGTTTTGGCGGCGGCTCTGAATGGCTGGGCTTCGCGCGCTTGAACAACGCCTCGGCCGGCGGAATGGGGTCGATCATCGCCCCCGTCGGCGACCGTTTTGGATTTCAGGTCGACGCGATCGCGGCGGCGCATCGCGGCTTCTTCGTGAGCGGCGGCGCCGGACACGCCTTCTGGCGCGATCCGAGCGTGGGTCTCCTCGGCGGCTATGGCGCGATCGCTCACGACAAGCGTCTCGACGACACGCGTTTCCGCGTCGGCGCTGAAAGCGCCTATTACTATGGGCCGTTCACGCTCTCCAGCATCGCCGGCTATGAGGAGAGCTCGGGCCATTTCTTCACGCCGCTGGGCTATGGACCGGGATATCTCGCCTATCAGTGGCAGCCGCGGCGCGGGCGCTTCTTCGACATGTTCGATATCAGCGTCTATCCGACCTACAACGTCAAAATCTCGGTCGGCCATCGTTACGTCGGAGGGCGGCATGCGGCTGCGCTCAGCGGCGAGGCGCTCGTCTGGAATCTCGGCCATTCCGCGATCACCGGCTTCATCGAAAGCCGCGTGGGCGAGAATGATTACAAGGCTGTCTGGGGCGGCATTCGCATCTATCTCGGCGAGAGCGACAAGACTCTCATCAGCCGACATCGCGAAGACGACCTGCCCAATTGGATGAAGGACGACATGTTCGCATCTCAGAACAGCGTTCGCGCCGGCGCGACGCCGGTCTTTTTCCCGACCCTGCAGCAGCCTTGAAGCCGCCGCGCTGCGCCCGATATCCGGGCGACGCGGCGCGAGGAGGCGCAATGAGCAGTTCAACGTCTCTTTCGGATCGGCGGCCTTCGCGGCTCGTCGCCGGAGTCGCCGCCGCGGCGCCTGTGCTCGCCGCCGCGGTGCTCGGCAGCTTCGCGACGACGCCGAACATCCCATGGTACGATACGCTGGCCAAGCCGCCGCTGAATCCGCCGAACTGGGTGTTTGGCCCCGCTTGGACGGCTCTCTACATTCTGATGGGCTACGCCTTTTATCGCGTTCTACGGCTCGAGCCGGCGACGCCGGGCCGGCGCGCCGCGATCATCGTGTTTTTTGTTCAGCTTGTTTTGAATGCAGCCTGGTCGTTCGCCTTCTTCGCGGCGCGAAATCCCTTGCTCGGACTCGTCGTCATTCTGCCGATGGAAGCGCTGCTCGTCGCCACGATCGTCCTGTTCTGGCGGCTTGACCGCGTCGCGGGATATTCGCTTGCGCCAACCGCCTTCTGGGTGGCTTTCGCGACTTATCTCAACGCCGGGATTTTTATCCTCAATCGTTAGAATGGCGCAGATCGCGCCGCGGCGACATAGGCGTCGGCGTCCTGCTGTAGCAGCAGCCGCTCCTTGACGAGCTTGTCGGCGATGACGCGCACGGTCGCGACGAAATAGGCGCGCGATCCGTAGCGCTCGACGAGCGCGGGACGCGGATCGAGGTTCTTTTCGCGGTCCAACTTCGTCGCCGCGAAGGGAATCGCGGCGGCTGCGGCGCAAGGCGGGCCTTTCTTGTTCTTTTGCGCGTTGAAGCCCGTGAAGGTCGCGACAGGGAGCGCCACGTCGGGCAGGCGTAGGCCGGCGATCTCATTGCCATCCGCGTCGATTTTCGGGACGCGGCGTGCGCCCTCAGGCGGCGCGGGCAAGCCGGGAATTTTCGGCCATTTCAGATCCTGCGCGGGCGCCAGATCGGCGTCGAGGGGCGCGCGCGCGGCGGGCGGCGCGACGCCCTTGGCCGTCCACTCGTCGAGCGCGGCGAACAGCGCGCGCAGCGCGGGGGCCGAGGGGCGTGCGTTCACGGGCGCGGCGCAATTCGTCGCCGTCGTCGACGCGGCGATTCCGGCAAGATAGAAGCGCCGACCGTTCGGCGGCGCGCCGTTCGCGAACTCGACGCGCGGCTTCTCGCGCCAATAGGCGTCGGCGCCCCAGGTCTCGATGAAGCGCGTCGGGGCGGCGGGCTCGCGGTTCGCGTCATGCAGCAACAGGCCATCGAATGCGGAAGCTGCGTCCGTCATTGCGTCGGCGTCCGAGCCCTGCGCGCGGCCGAGCACGCGCTTCATCTTGAGCGCGCCGCGAAGATGGCCGAGCACATCGCGCAGGGCCGGCGCTCGAGCTTTGTCGGGGAGCTTGGCGACATCGAGCGTCAGTACGGCAAGTCCGCGTTCGAGCGCCAGCGGCTTTACGTCGTCGCTTGACTGCGTCTCGATCAGCAGCGCCTTTGCGCCGCTTGGCGGCTTTGCGGGCTTTGCGGGCTTGGCGAGCGTTCCGGCGATGTCGTGAGACGTTCCGTCGAGCTTCACGGTCGCGACGACCGCCTCATTCGGGCCGTCCGGACGCGTCTCGAATTTCAGCAGTTCGGCATGGGCGGCGCCGGCGAGCGCCAGCGACCCGATGAGCGCAGCGCCTCTAATTCGCGCGCGCGTCCTTTTCGATCCAGCGGGCGATCTTGCGAAGATCGGCGAGGAAGCCCCGCCACGCCTGGCGCTTATCCGATTCATCCCTCAAACGTAGCAGAGAGGAAGGGTGAACGGTGGCCAGGAATTGCGCGCCGTCGCCAAGGTCGATGATCTCGCCGCGCACACGCGACACCGCCTCGGAGCGGCCGAGCACGCCGCGGATCGCGGTCGCGCCGAGCGCCACGACCAGTCCTGGGCTGAGCAGGGCGCGTTCGCGATCCAGCCACCACCGGCAGGCGTCGATCTCGCCGGCGTCGGGCTTCTTGTGCAGACGGCGCTTGCCGCGCGGCTCGAATTTGAAATGTTTGACGGCGTTAGTGACGAAACATCTGTCGCGGTCGACGCCGGCGCGCTCCAGCGCGATGTCGAGGAGCTTGCCGGAGGGCCCGACGAAGGGTCGCCCCGACACATCTTCCTGGTCGCCCGGCTGCTCGCCGATCAGCAGCACGCGCGCTTGCGCCGGCCCTTCTCCGGGAACGACCTGCGTGGCGTTTTTATAAAGCGGGCAGCGCGTGCAGACCGCTTCTTGCTCAGCGAGCGCCGAAAGCGAAGGGGCTTCTGTTAAGAGACCTGCCGCCGGCAGGGGCTTCGCCCCGAGCGCGAATTCGGATTTCTCCACCTGTCCCTTCCTCCGCGTCGAGCGACGCCAAGAAGGTCGATATAGGCGGCGCCGTCGCGCCGAAAAGCGTCTCGGGACATTGCGTCCCGAGACGCCCCGATCACAGCGTCTTCAGATATTCGAGCAGCGCGCGCTTGTCCGTTTCGCTCAACGCCGTTCCGAAGTCATGGCCGCAATGGCTGACGCCGGAGCCTCGGTTGCAGTCCGTCTTCATCAGGAAGGTCGACTTCGGCTGCTCAATGGCCAAGCCGACAGCGGCAATGTCATAGGCCGGCCCGACTTTGAAGTCCGTGACGCGATCCTGCGGCGGCTTCAACAGCTCGGCGAGCGACGGAACAGAGGCGTTGTGCAGATAGGGCGCCGCCGCCCACACGCCTTCGAGGACGCGGGCTTCAAATTTGAGTTTGCCCGGCGTCTCGGGGGCGCGGCGGCACGCCCAGCGCCCGGCGCCCGGCGTGCCCGGAATCTTGTAGACGCCCTTCAGCTCTTCGATCAAAGGCTGCAGAAGGGACAGCGCCACGTCGGCTTTCTTTCGCTCGATCCCGTTCACCGTGACGGGAAGGAAGTGCTGCAGGATTGCGCCGCGCGCCGCGGTCGCCAGCACCGAGACGGGCGCGTCGGTTCTGCCAAGCGGCTCGGACACGAAAGGAATGAAGGCGCCGGTCAGCGCGCCGGTGTCGACCTTCCAGTCCGGCGCGAAATATTGATATTCGCGCGCGTCGGTGCCGACGTCCTGAACGGGCGTGCACCAGGTGTCCGGATTGAGCAGGCGCGGCTGGCCTTTGTCGATCCCGTGGCAATCAGCGCATCCGCCCTCTTCGTAGGGACGCTCGTAGATGAGCTTGCCCTGCGCCACGAGCGTCCTGTCGGTCGGCCACGGCCATTTCGGCGGGCCGATCCGCTCGACGAGCCGCTCCAATTCGATCAGCCCTTTGAAGTCGACCGAATTGGCCTTGACGTAATTGAAGCCCAGGAGATGCGTGGCGTCCTTCTCCGGGAAAAATTCGCCGAAGACGCCGTAGACCTGTCCGACGTTTCTCGCCATGGCCAGAATGCGGTCGCCATTGTCGGCGAAGCCCGGCCACTGCGTATGATCCTGCCGCGGCGCGTTCCAAAGGAACGGCGGGCGCACCGGCGCGTCGGCCTTCCGCATGTTACCCAAAATGATATGCGTCGGGCCGGGTCCGATATCGAGGCCAGTGACGCGGTTGAGGATCATGCCGACGGCGTCGATGCGTCCGGCGCCCCAGGGCCTGTCTTTAGGCAGGCCCGCCTCGGTGATGGCGTGGTGGCGCGCATACCAGAGATCGACTTCGGCGCGCAGCTTGGTTTCCTTCTGCGGGTCGTAGCCGCTTCCGAGAACGGCCTTGGCGAATTCTGAGAAGGACGCCGTGTCCGCGAGAACCTTCCCGGCTGCGGTATCGAGATCGGCCCAAAGCGCGCCCATGTCGGCGAGCGCCGGCCCGCCGTCGATGCGATAGGCTTTGCCCTCGACGTCGATCTGCCGCGTATGGCAGGCGGCGCAGCTGGGCCCCAACACGCCATCCGCGACGACGAAGCCGACCGGCAGCCCCGGCGTCGCGCTCGCGGGGTTGGCCAGATAGCCGTAGCGGGCCAGTCCATCGGCAAGAAAGGGTTGGCCGTCAGCCTGCTTGAGCGCTTTGATCCAGTCCCAGGGGATGAGGCGGGAGCCTTGGCTCGTCGTGTAAAAGTCGTTCCAGGCCTTTTGGTCCCAAGGGCCGGCGCCCGGAATGGAAGAGGGCTGTTCGACGCGTTCCAACGCCAGCGAAGCGGGCGCGCTTGCGAACAGAATGGCGACAGTAAGCGCAGCGGAGCGGAATGCCTTGGTGATGCTCATCTTGCAAACTTCTCAATGAACGGCCGTTACAAAATCGCGTCAACGCCGATGCAAAAACGCCTGGGAACAGCGCATTGCGTCAGGGTCGACGATCGCCAGTAGCGTGTCAATACTCCGAACTGATGACGCGCTTACAGCTTCGCCATGAAATTGGCGAAGGCGAGCGACCCTTCCGGCCACGGTCCGTGGCCGCTATCGACATTGATATGTCCGGCGGCGCCGGCGTCGATGAAGCGCGCGCCGATGTCCTGCGCGAGTTGGCGCGCAAAGAGCAGATCGGCGTAAGGGTCGTCGCTGCTGCCGACCAGCGCCGCGGGGAAGGGAAGCCGCGCGCGGGGGATTGGCAGAAAGGCGGAATCGACCGACGGCAATTCGCGGATCACCGCCTCCGAGGGCGGCGCGACGAGAAAGGCGCCGGCGATCTTGTCGCCGACGCGTTGCGCCGCATGCAGAGCCGCGATGACGCCGAGCGAATGCGCGACGATCACCGCAGGCCGCGCGCTCGCGAGAATCTCTTGCGCGATCGCCTCTTCCCATTCGGCGCGGATCGGCTTCTCGAAGTCGCGCTGAGTGACGCGTCGCGCTGTCGACAGTTTCGCCTGCCAGCGCGTCTGCCAATGTTCGGGGCCGGAATCGCTCCACCCCGGCACGATGAGAATGTCGGCGTCGGCTGCGCGCATCAGGCGGTTTCGCGCGCCACAAAGGCGCCGTTGAGCGCGTCCTCGATCAGCTTGCGCGTCTCGGCGACGCCATAGAGCGCGATGAAGGAGCCAAAGCGCGGGCCCTTCTTCTCGCCGAGCAGCACTTCGTACAGCATGTTGAAGAAATCGTTGGAGACGCCGGGGCGCTCGGGCGTCGCGCCCTTGGCGGCAAAATCCTGGTAGCGCGGCGCGGCGCGGCCGACGTCGTAAAGCGCCGACTGAATCTCTTCGGCGCTCGCGGCGTCCATGCCGCGCAGCGTCTCGTCGATCTTTTGCAGCACCTCGCGCTCGGTCTCGTCGGCGGCGCGATAGGTTTTCGCCGGCTTCACGAAATCGCGGAAATAAGCGACGGCGTAGCCGACGAGCTTGTCGAGCCGGGGATGATTTTCGGGCGACGCGGACCCCGCATAGCGGCGCAGAAAGCCCCAAAGCACGGCCGGATCTTCGGCGTTGGCGACGGCGGCGAGATTGAGCAGCATCGAGAAGGAGACGCTCACGCCCTTGGCGTCGCCCTCATGCGCCAGCGTCTCGGCCTGCGGCGGGTCTCCGGCGTGGATGTGCCAGACCGGATTGCCGAGTCGGTTCTTCCAGTCCTGGCGCGGATAGGCGTCGAGGAAATTCAGATAGTCGTCGACCGCGCGCGGGATCACGTCGAAATAGAGCCGCTTCGCCGCCGTGGGCTTTTGAAACATGAATTGCGCCAGGCTCTCGGGACTGGCGTAGGTCAGCCATTCCTCGATCGTCAGGCCATTGCCCTTCGACTTCGAAATCTTCTGGCCCTTCTCGTCGAGGAAGAGTTCGTAGTTGAAGCCTTCCGGCGCGCGCCCGCCAAGCGCCCGCACGATCGCCCCGGACAGTTTCACCGAATCGATGAGGTCCTTGCCCGCCATCTCGTAATCGACGTCGAGCGCATACCAGCGCATCGCCCAGTCGGGCTTCCATTGCAGCTTGCAATGGCCGCCGGTGACGGGCGTGGTGAAGGCCTCGCCCGTATCGGGATCGGTCCAGGAGATCGTCCCGGCTTGCGCGTCATAGCCTGTCAGCGCGACCTGCATGACGATGCCGGTCTTCGGATGGATCGGCAGGAAGGGCGAATAGGTCGCCGCGCGCTCCTCGCGAAAGCTCGGCAGCATGATCTTCATCACCGCGTCGTAGCGCGCGAGCATATGCTTCAGAGCGGCGTCGAAGCGGCCGCTCTTATAATATTCCGTCGACGACGCGAATTCATATTCGAAGCCGAAGGCGTCGAGAAAGGCGCGCAGCCGCGCATTATTATGCGCGCCGAAACTCGAATGCGTGCCGAAAGGGTCCGGCACCTGCGTCAAGGGCTTGCCGAGATTGGCGGCGACGAGTTCCTTATTCGGGATGTTGTCGGGGACCTTGCGCAGCCCGTCCAAGTCGTCGGAGAAGGCGAGGAGGCGCGTCGCGATCCTGCCCTCGGTCATGACTTCGAACGCGCGGCGCACCATGCTGGTGCGCGCGACCTCGCCGAAGGTGCCGATATGCGGCAGGCCGGAAGGTCCGTAGCCGGTCTCGAACAGCACGCTCTTCTGACCGCTCGCTTCCACGCGTTTGACGAGCTTTCGCGCCTCTTCGAACGGCCAGGCGGGCGAGACGCGCGCGGCTTCGACGAGTTCGGGCGACAATAGGAGCGATGCGGACATGGGGTGTGAACGGGCCAATCTGTAGCGGGAAGCGCGGCACAGTAGGGAGAGGGGCTCGGGGCGTCAACGCGGAAGCGCGCTGGGTAGTAAGTCAATTGAATTCCGCAAGCGCTCCGCCTTGCACGATGCGCTCGCATACGCCCGCACCGGCGACACCATATCGTCTGGGAGCTCGACCGCTTGGCGCGATCGATGAAGCAGCTCATTGAGACAATCGAGGGCTCGCGGTGCGCGGCATCGGGTTTCGGAGCCTGACCGAGGCGCTCGATACGACGACGTAAGGCGTCTTGGTATTTCACTTGTTCAGCGCTCTGGCGGAATTCGAGCGTACTCCCATTTGCGATCGCACCGGTGCGGGGCTTGGAGCTGCGGAGCGTATGGGACGCACAGGCGGCCGACCAGCAAATTTCTGGACAACGACCTTGAGGCCGCTAGAACGCTTCTCGCTATCCAGACATTACTGTTGCTGACGTTGCTGAACGCTTCGGAGTATCTCCCGCAAAGCTCTACCGCTACTTGCCCGGAGCGCGCACTGCGAATAGCATTTCTAAATGAGCCGGTGTCAAAAGGTATATCAGCGCGCGGACTTCTGAGACTCATTATGAGACGCAGAAACGAGGCCTCACACGCTGCGCCAAGGCCTCTCTTGCGAATAAATCCTAATAAAAACATATATTAAACGGAGAGGGATGATGTCTTCCGAGCCCAACGTCAACGAAATTGCCGGCATGGATGTCACCGAACTTGATCTTCTCCTCGGCGATGCAGCAATCAAGGAGGGCTTTGGTTCGAAATCAGCCTCGGATGCGGAGAAGGTGGCGCTTGGGCGCAGCCGTTTCCTCGCGTACTTGCCAGAACTTAGGAAGCAGTTGTGCGACAATGAAACGCTCAAAAAGTTGGTAGGAACTGAGCAAGAGGAGCGCAACGAGATTATCCTAGGGATTGCGGCTCTCCTCGCGCACATGACGCCTGTGCCGCTCATCCTTGCTGCTCGCGTTGTTCACTATGGCTACAGTCAACTATGCCCGAACATAGAAGGGCCAGCGCATGACAAAGGCGGCAAAGCTTAAGGATTTCCTTTCTGGCAGTTTCATTGAAACATCTGTTGAGAGGGTTCTCAGCGCTACAGGCGCGATCCTGCCAATAGTTTTTGAAACGTTTCAAAGCTCAGCTACCGGGAAGCGAGTCGACATCCGACTCGAGGAGCTTCCCGGGTTTGGGATGAACGTTTTTTCCGATGGTGACGGATGGTTGGTTCTGGTTCCAAAAGGGATGGCGCTCAGGCTGACCGCCTTACTTCGGCTTCTACTTCCTTACTACACCGATGCGGAAGCATCGCCGTATTACTTGAACTCTCCTTTGGACGAATTCAATGAAGAGATGTTTTGGACGCCCCCTTCAGTGGCGGCAATTTTTGAGGATTATGATAGCGTTGAGCAACTCAGAAGAGGCCTTGAGAGAACAGTATTCACCAGACCACTTGATCCAGCCAACTACTGGTGTGACATTGAAGGGATGGTCAATATTGCAATTCTCTATGTCCTCATGCACGAAATTGCTCATATTACTAATGGCCATTTCGCCTTACGTGAGGGGATCGAACGGAATTTCGCTCTCTCCGATTTCAACCTCAGCCAGGACGATGCTTGGCGGTGTTTGGAACTCGACGCGGACCAGAGCGGCACGTGGAATTTCGTTTTCCTGTTGGCCCTAGAGGCCGTTACACCGCCCTTTGATGATAAGGCATTTACACGCCTTGCTATGCGTGCCGGTTTCGCCGTTCCTGCTCTTCTCGGTTTATGGGATCATCGAAAGAAAACTGTCGGCGCTTTCAAAAAAGAACGTTACTTGCCTCCAACAATTAGACACAGAGTATTCGCCGAGGCCGCGTCTCTCGCTGTAGCAAAGCTCATGCCGGCCGATCACCAGCGGGTTTGGGATGCTCTCGAATTAGACGGATGGAAGCGGTGCGTGCTGGCGTTCCATGCCGTGACCTTTGATCTTGGGACACAAGATCAGCCCAAGGAAAAGCTCCTCTGGCCACTGGGGTCTCTGGTATACGGCGGCTTGGCTAGCAACGCCGTCCTTTCTGAGATTTATTCCGAAGAAATTGACAAACTCAAGCGATTCAGAGCATGGAGGAAAACCTTAATACTGTAGCTTTCATCTTAAGAGACGCTGATCAGAAGATCCGTTTATCTCTTTGAAAATGATCAAGACGTCAACAAACGCCGAAGCCTTTAGAATCATGCATTGGTGCGAGCAGAGGCTTGTTGCAAAAGTTGAGCGGCATTTCATCCAAGATTGCGCCCTTAGGAAGGACTGAGTCGGGTCGCAACCTTAAACTCAAACTGACCCGCCACCGCTGGCTGAGGTCGGCATGCCGACCGAGATGCGCGGCCGCCTGATCCGTTTCGAACGAGGAAAGCTCGCGGCTGTTGCGCGCCGTCAATAGACAAGCGCGGCGATGCCGCTAAGCTCGACGGCGCATGTGATTCACCGATCTGGCTGGCGGGAAGGCCGAAGAGAGATGTGGCGGCGGAGGAACTGGAGCGGGCCGGCCTCCCCGAAAAGGCGACGCGCGCGAGTGCGCAGCCTCATCGCGGCGGCCGGCGCCAGCCTCGCAGCCCTCGTCGCGACGATGGGCGCGCCAGCTCTCGCCGAAGACAGTCTCGTCTCGCTCGCCAAGCAGAAATCGCTGACCGATACGCCGGGCGGCCCCAAGGATGAGCTGCGCCGCCTCGGCGTCGACGTCAACGTCTGGGTCACCCAGTTCTTCCAGGGCATTCCCGCGGGCGCGATCGACCGGACGGCGCGCTACGGCGGCAAGATGGACATGTTCCTGCGCGTCGACGGCGAAAAGCTCGGCTTCTGGAAGGGGCTGAAATTCAACGCGCAATATGAGCATTACTTCGGCCGTAACGTGAACCGCCAGGATCTCGCGCTGCTGCCGGTCAACGTCGCCCAGGCGTTCATCGAGCGCGACGGCTATCACTCGGCGCTGTCGATGACGCTGACGCAGGAGCTCAGCGAAGAACTTTCGGTGACGGTCGGCAAGTTCAACATGCTGACGCTCGCCGCACAGACGCCGCTGGTCGGCGGCGGCGGCATCGACACTTTCATGAACCGCGCCTTCGCGCTGCCCTCGACCGGCATCGGCGTCAGCTCGCCGGAAAGCGTCGCCGACCGCCTGATTATCGCGCCGCCCTATCTGTTGGGCGGCGTCGCCGCGCTCAAGACGAAATATTTCGACCTCAGGGTCATGGTCGCCGATCCGCGCAACGCTCAGCAGGCGCGGGTCATCACGCGGCCGTTCGAGCGCGGCGTCGGCGCCGGTCTGATGGCCACCGTCCCCATCGAAATCGGCGGCCTCAAGGGATTCCATACGCTGCGCTTCGCCTACAGCAATGCGCGCGGTTTCGACCTCGACGACATCGGCGAAACCCGGGCGTCGATCGCCCGGCTCCGCGGCTTGACCAAAAAGGGCTTCTGGTTCGCCTCCTACGCCGTCCAGCAATATTTCGTGCAGAGCGCCACGGACCCCAAACTCGGCTGGGGCCTGTTCACGCTTGCGACATTGTCGGACGGCAATCCCAATCCGGTCAGATGGAGCATGCTCGTCGGTCTCGCCGGCTACAATCTGATGACGGGCCGCGAGGACGATCGCTGGGGCGTCGGCTATTACCATTACGGGCTGACCCAGCCGCTCCTCTCCGGACTGGCGGCGCGGCGGATCAATCGTCGCAGCGAAGGCGGCGTCGAGGCCTTCTATAATTTCGCCGTGACCCGATGGCTGCGGCTCTCGGGCGACGTCCAGATCATCGATCCGTGGAATCCGCTGCGGGCGCGGGCGAGCTATCTCGGCCTGCGTCTGCAGACGATATTCTAGAGCGCGCTGCGAAAAAGCGGAATCCGGTCGCGTCGAGCGCGCTTTAATCTATTGGAATCAATCACGCTATTTGAATTTTGGCGATTCCGCCAACGCAGCGTGATTCAGGGAAACGACGGCTCAAAAGAAAAAGGCGAAGACGTCCGTTTCCGAACGATCCTCGCCTCAGGCCAGCCCCTGGCCTAATCCGGGTGCGCGACTCTCGGCGTCAATTGGCGCAGGAGACGCTACGCATGTAACGGACGCGACCCCGCTCGTCAGCCTTCGGCGTGATGACGAGCGTGCAATCTTCATCCTCGGCGCCGTAAGCGCGCCCCACTCGGATTGCCGGTCCGTGCGCAAGCGGACGCATGCCGACGTCACTAAGGCTCACGGCGGCTTGGACGCCAGTGGCTGCGGACTGCATCTTCGGATCAGACGCTGAGGGCGCAGCTGCGACAGCAGCAACCGCGCAGATGGCGACTGTGAATCCGAGGACGATCCGGGACGTGCGGCTTGCGAAAGGGCTTTCGCGCGAAACGGGCATTAATAGGGCTCCCACAGGGTGGTCGGGAATTCTTCCCCAGATCGCTACTCGAACGATGCGAACCTGGACGCTTCCTCTTTTGCGGGGGAGAAACGCAGCGGCCCCGGTAATGGTTCCGCCGCAGTCAACTAAATTTTAAGATTTAGCCTTAATCGGCCCCTATCGCTCAAGGCGGGCGATGAGGCTCGACGTGTCCCAGCGCCGCCCGCCCATCTTCTCCACCTCGGCGTAGAATTGGTCGACGAGCGCCGCGACAGGCAGTCGGGCGCCGTTGCGCCTCGCCTCGCCAAGGCAGATCGCGAGGTCCTTGCGCATCCATTCGACGGCGAAGCCGAAGTCGAACTCACTCGCCGCCATTGTTTTCGTGCGATTTTCCATCTGCCACGATTGCGCCGCGCCGTTCTTTAGGAGATCGACGACGTTCTCGGGCTCGAGGCCCGCCGTCTTGGCGAAATGCAGCGCCTCCGCGAGACTCTGGATCAGGCCGGCGATGGCGATCTGGTTGACCATCTTGGTGAGCTGCCCGGCGCCGGGCGGCCCCATCAGCCGGCAGGCCCGCGCGTAGCAGGCGATCACGGGCTCCGCCTTGGCGAAGCTCGAGGGATCGCCGCCGCACATGACGGTCAGCGCGCCCTTTTGCGCCCCGGCCTGCCCGCCGGAGATCGGCGCATCGATGAAGCCAAACCCGCGCTCGGCCGCTGCGGCGTGGAGCTCCCGCGCGACCTCCGCCGAGGCTGTCGTATGGTCGACGAAGATTGCGCCCGCCGACATGCCGGCGAAGGCGCCGCCGTCGCCGATCGTGACCGCGCGCAGATCGTCGTCATTGCCGACGCAGGAAAAGACGAATTCGGCGCCATTCGCCGTTTCGGCCGGCGTCGAGAATCCTTCGGCGCCGGGGAGCTCGGCCACGAACTGCTCGGCCTTGGCGGCGGTGCGGTTGTAGACCCGCACCTTATGGCCGGCGCGATGAAGATGGCCGGCCATGGGATAACCCATGACCCCAAGGCCAATGAAAGCGACGGACATGGGCTCCATCACTCAGCCCCCCGTCATGCTCATATGACGCGAGACGGCGGGCGCCGGCGCGGTTCGGTCGATAATGAAATCATGGCCCTTGGGCTTGCGCAGGATCGCGGCCTCGATCGCCTGATGCAGCAGCGCGTCGTCGGCGCTTTCGCGCAGCGGCGCGCGAAGGTCGGCCGCGTCTTCCTGGCCGAGGCACATATACAGCGTCCCGGTGCAGGTGACGCGGACGCGATTGCAGCTCTCGCAGAAATTATGGGTGAGCGGCGTGATGAAGCCGATGCGCCCGCCGGTTTCGCGCGACCGCATGTAACGCGCCGGTCCGCCGGTGCGATAGTCGATCTCATCGAGGGTAAAGGATTCGCTCAGCCGATCGCGCACCTCCTGCATCGGCAGATATTGGTCGGCGCGTTCCGGCCCGTCGAGTTCGCCGAGCGGCATCACTTCGATGAAGGTCATGTCCATCCCGTTTTCGTGGGCGAAGCGCACGAGCGAGACGAATTCGTCTTCGTTCACGCCTTTCAGCGCCACCGCGTTGAGCTTCACCTTGAGGCCGGCGGCGCGGGCGGCGGCGATTCCCGCCAGAACCTGCGCATGCGCGCCGGTGCGGGTCAGCGCCTTGAAACGATCGGGGTCGAGCGTATCGAGCGAGACATTGACCCGCCGCACGCCGCAATCGGCGAGTTCGGCGGCGAAACGGGCAAGCTGCGAACCATTGGTGGTGAGCGTCAGCTCCTCCAGCGCGCCCGAGACAAGGTGGCGCGACAGCGCGCGAAACAGCTTCATCACGTCGTGGCGCACCAGCGGCTCGCCGCCGGTGATGCGCAGCCTCTTGGCGCCGCGCGCGACAAAGGCCGAGCACAGCCTGTCGAGCTCCTCGAGCGTCAGCAGATCGCGTCGCGGCAGGAATTGCATATGTTCCGACATGCAGTAGACGCAGCGGAAATCGCATCGATCGGTGACGGAGACGCGCAGATAGGAGATCGTCCGCCCGAAGGGGTCGACGAGCGGCGCCGGCGCGGCGACCGCGGGCGTCGCAATTGCAGGCCCTCTGGCGTGGGCGTTCATCCTTACCTCGAACCGGCGGAAATTCGGCGTCCTCCATATATTGCCGGAACGCGGTCGCGTGAAGCCCACCCGTCGGGTCGCCGAGGGGCGGGACCAGGAGCAAGGAGAGGTTTGCCGCGGAATGCGGCCTCTTATCGGGCGGCGCCCCAGCCGAAATCCTTATCAAGCAGAGCATAGAGCTCTTCATTGTAGGGCCGGAAGAACTCGGCCAAATTTTCCCGAGCGCCGTCGTCGAGCTCGCCGGAAGGCCCGGGATTGCGCTCCTCGATCACCAGCGGCTCGACCTCAGGCAGGCCAAGGAAGGCGAAAATCCGCTTCGCGGTCGATTGGGGGTCTTCGAAAAACTTTGCCGCATCGACGACGAAAACGCGGTCTCTGCCGAATTGCTCGAAGAGCAGACGCATGAAGGGGGCGTAGATGCTATGGCGCAAATAGCCGGCGTGCGCGCCCGAGAACGCATGCGGCTCCATCCCGCCAGCACGTATCGCTTCTTTTTCCACTCTCATGAAGGTTTCAAAATCTGGAAAACCCTTCCAGTGCGGATCCTTCGCCCTTCGGCTTTGGAAGCGCTTCTGATCCCACCGCCAATGCGAAAACGTGCGCTCAACCGGATCGCGCAGAACGCAGATGATGCGCAGATTCGGAAACATCGACTTCGCCAGAAATATCCAACGGGGATTGGGCATCACCGGCGTGCAATAGCCAGTGACGGCGCCGCCGTTGCGCCGCTCCGCCGCCCTTTGCGCCGCGAGCGTCGGAAAATACGCCATCAGCTCGCGCATCGTATCCGTGAAGGAAATTTCCTTCGACAGGGGCAGGACGACATGCGGATGCTGAAGAATATAGGAGGAGAGAAAAGACGTGCCGGAGCGCACCGCGCCGATCGATGCGAAGGACGGCTCCATGCGTTGGCTGGAGCCGAGGGTCCGCGCCCACACCCGCCATTTTGGCGGATTGAAAAAATAGTAGGAGCGGAATTGACGCTTCGCCCGAAGGGGTAGGGATTCCAAAATCCCGCTGGCGCGCGATAGCCGGTTGAAGTCCTGGTAGGGCGTCTGGATCGTTTCGAGTCGTTTCGGATCGACCGCCAGGAGGGGCTCCAACCGGGACGGCGCGTGGAGTTCCGGCGAAAGGATGGACATTCGACCACTCTCCTTTGCGATGACGTTTCTTGGAGCAGGATGAGGCGGTTGCGCCTAGCTTGCGTCGACGAGCGTAGCCTTGAGACTGTCGCTGGATTGGCGCGTATCGAAACCGCGCACGCGCGCAAAACTCGCATCGAGCGTCGCGAGAGCGTCGGAGCTTCGGCCTCGCGAACGCCAGCAGATGAACCCGTCGGGCCGCACGAGCAGCGCGCCTTCAGGCGAAACGCCGAGACGCGGCAGAAACAACCCTTCGGGATCGTCGACGTCAAATCCCAAGCGGCAGACGCTAAGCGGCGTTCCCGAACGGAGGCCGACACGCTGCGCCGCCTCGATCCAGTCGCCGCCGTTCGGTCCGGCGAAGAGCATGAAGTCGCGTCCGATCAGATCGTGAGAGGAGATCGTCTCCTCGCCCCGCCGCAGCCAGACATGCGCGAGGCGCGTACCCGGCGCGCCGCTTGGACGAAGAGGATCTTCGACCGGCGCGCCGTCGTCGGCCTCATCGGCGACGATCACGTCCGAGCGATACCGATAGCCGATCGCGGTTTCGACAAGGCCGTATTCATCTTCCCGGATGCGCAAGTCCTGACGATCGGGGAGCATGCGTTCGACGTAATTGGCGAGGGCTCGCCCGATCGCGATCCGGGCCACCGGCCTGCGCTCGACGCTATAGCTGTCGAGTAGTGAAGTCGCGGCCTGGCCCTTGACGACAAGCGCCAGTTTCCACGCCAGGTCGGCCGAGTCCTGTATCGCGGTCTGTCCGCCCAAGCCGCCGACCGGCGGCACGATATGCGCGCAGTCGCCGGCAAGAAACACGCGGCCGAAGGACATGCGATCGGCGAGAAGAGCGGCCATTTGCCAGGGACGAACGTCGAGAATTTTCACCGCAAGGTCGCGGACGCCGAGAAATCGGCGAACGAAGTCTTTGCATCGCTCTTCATCGAAATCTGACTCCCCTTCGCGGGAGGAATCATAATCAACATTGATCAGGGCGTGGTTGGGCTCGTCGCAGGTGACGAAGGCGCCGCTGAACGCCGCGTTGCGCAAGTAGTAGAGCATGAATCCATCGGTTGGCAGGATCGCGCTGAGATCAGCCTCGAACAGCACCGCCATCGCATCCGCGATAAATCCCGGCCCATCCATCTTCACCCCGCCGGCGTGGCGGATCGTTCCGCCGGCGCCGTCGGCGGCGATCATGTAGTCGGCGACAACCGTCGTCTCTTGTCCCGACGCTTCGTCGCGCAAGATCGCTTCCACGCCGTCGTCCCGCTGCGAGAAGCGCGCCAGCGCCGTCGAAAATCGAACGTCGGCGCCTTTCTCGCGGGCGAAGCGCAGCAACACGGGTTCGACTCGATCCTGGCCCGCGGTGCATACTTTGCTGGGCGAGATGCGCGTCGCGTCGAGCGAATTCTTGGTGATAAGCGTTTCGATCGGCGGACTCGTCACGGTCTCGGCGATGACGAGCGTTGATTCATTGGCGCCGGCGCGGCTTGACGCAAACAGCGCATCCTCCAAGCCTTCGACGACGCGCAAAAGCTCCATGGTGCGCCTGTTGACGCCATGCGCTTTCGGCAGGCGCGACGTCGACGCGCGCCGCTCCACGAGGATGCAGGGAACGCCACGCCATGCAAGCAGAGTGGCCGCCGACAGACCGGCATAGCCGGCGCCGACGATGAGAACAGGAACGCGCTCCACGCTCATTGGACATGTCCTTTGCAAGGCAGTGAGACGCCAACCTGCGCTTCGGACGCCGATCGAAGGCTGCGCCAGATCAGGAAAACGCCGACGACTTCAGACCAGATCAAGGATTGATAGGCGATCTCAGGACGGTTCGCCGAGAGACCAAGCAAAATAAACAGAGGCGAGACGACCCATTGCGCAAGCGCGTCAGCAAAGGTGACTTTGGCGAAGGCGCGTCGCGCCAGCGCCAGGCCGCGGACGACGCCGCCGACGAATCGGATCGGCAGCGAGAGCGCCAAAGCGGCGACGAAGACGGACCACCAATCGCCATGCTGGCGGTAAAACGTCGCGCCGATCCAGTCGCGACCGAACATGAGCAGAATCGCGGCCGTCAGCGCGAGCGGCGCGCCGACCCGGATCATCGGCGCGAGCGTCGTCATCCACTCTTCGTGAGATCTCGACGGCAGGCGAATGGCGAGAAAGCGCGTCAGCGTGATCAGCGGACCAAGAATGAACAGCATGAAGGTTTGACCGGCGGCATATGAGTCGAGACGCTGGCCGTCGCCGCTCTGCCAAGGCAGAGAAAAAAGCGTCAGCGAAAAGAGCATCGCCGCTTGCGGCGACAGAACCCGCAGCGCTTCCCAGAACGTTCCGCTCATAAAGGAACGCGCAAATGCGGCTTCGGGAATGCGCAATCTGCGCGCGCCATGCGGCGCCAGCCGACTCCACAGCCAAATTGACGAGCCCGCCGTGACGATAAAGCCCGCGAAAAAGCAGCCGGCGAACCCGAACTCGAGTACATTCATGAACAGGACGTTAGCGCCCACTCTCACGGGAATCTCCGCAAGTCTCCATACGAACACCGAGCTTCCGCGTCCGAGCGCATGCAGCAGAAAGCCCTGAGTGTTCGCAAGAACTCGGAAAGGCGCGCCCGCGACGAACCAAAAGATCGGCGCGCCGACAAAGGGCGCCGCGGCGGCGTCGCCCATCAGCGCGCTGAGCAAGACCGGATAGGCGAAATAGCCGAAGATCGCCGTCGTTGCTCCAAGCGCGACTGCCAGCGCGCAGGTCTTTTCGATCGCCTCGGCCGCCTCTCCCTTCCTTTGCGCATGGCCGAGGGCGATGGCGGCGACGGCGGCGGAAGCGATGGTGACCGCAACATCGAGCACGGTTATGCGCATGAGAATCGCATAGGCGCCCGACGCGCGCCCATCCAGTCTCGCGACCATGGCGAAATTGATCTGGATGATAAAGGCGGCCGCCGAAGCGCTGGCGAACAGATGCCAGTATCCGCGCCACAGCGACGCGCCGTTCATCGTGTGACGCCTTGCCACCCCGGAAATATGTCGAGTTCAAAACTCGGCAGCGTGAAGTAGCCGAAAACCTCTGGAGGCGACGGCAGCGGCTCCTCGGGCTCGATCAGCTCGATTTCCCGTCCTAAACGGACGTCGTGGCATTTCCAACCGACGACAATATCCGTGGTGTCGGCGCATCCGATCCCGATCCCGCAATCTCTGCCCCGATCGAGGATCGCCCAGCGCGCGGCGCAAGCGCCCATGAGCGACTTCAAATATTTTTGGTCCGCGAGCACCTGTTCCTTGAACGGCGACTGGCGCAGCCAGACATAGACCCACAAATAATAGAACCAATCGAAGGCGAGCTTCTTTTCTCCCGCCCAGTTCATGAAAGGGCGAAAGATCGACATGCCGTCAGGACCGGAGAGCTCCAGCAGTTCTGGGCAAACATCGAACAGCGTGTGCCAATAGACGCGCAGGCTTGTGTCGATCCGCACAAAAGCCCTATTGCCTGCGGGATATTTGGCGAAAAGCTCCGGCGACATGAGCGCCGGATAAAGGTCGCGATCAGTTCGACTAGGCAGAGACAACAAGATCATGACGCCTTTCTTGCGGTTCACCGAACAGGTTTCGCAGTAGCTTCAAATCGGCGACGACGTCGTCATATTCGATCCGGTCGTCGCGCTCATAGGTCATCGTCGCGCCAGGCTTGTCGAAGACCGATCGATATTTTTCAAGGAAGGCGAGCGTGTCCGGGGCCAGCGCCTCGGCGTGGGTGTCGAGTGAGATGAAGGGCTCGGTCAAAGACGGCCTATAGCCCGCGACATGGAAATGTTGGGCCGCGGCGATGACCTTGCGCCAGGCTTCGAACGGAGTGCCGCAATTGCGATTGGCGCAAACGGCGTTGGACGCGTCGAACAGCACGCCCGCGCCGGTTTCCTTCATCAGCCGCTCGAAAAAGGCTGGCGCTTCCAGTCCGCCGTCCATGATCGACGGGTAATTTTCAAAATGAACGCGCCGCCCAACAAGGTCCTGCCACTCCAGAACCCTGTCACGCACGAGTTCATATTCCGTGGAATAATCGATTTCGCCCAGGTGAAAAAACGCGCGCCCTTCGTGAGAAAAATGTAAAATATGGTCCGAGACGTAAATCGGGTTCAGCGCATCGATATAGTCGCGAAGCCGTGCGGCGAAATCGACGAGCGTCGGCCGATCGACTTCGAGAAACTTGGAATACATGACGTGTAAGCCGATGGGGCAATCGAACGCCCGGGCCATTTCGTCCGGATCGACGCAGAAGAAATTGTCGATAAGAAATTCGCAATAATCGATGTGCCCTTCGGCGATTAGCCGCTGGACCATCTCATAAGTTGAGCCGAGCGTGAAATTGAAGCCTAGCCGCATCGAATGTCGCCTTCGTCCTGTCGCCGAACCTCGACCGCGCCGCCGGCCCGGGGGGCCAACGGCGCAAGCCGATCGTGCTTAGCCGTTGGTGGCGGAGCAGGTCGCGCCGCAGTCGGCGCCGGCGCGGCTGAGAACATTGAGAGTGATGCGCTTGGCGATACGGATGGTCATGACGGCTTCCCTCTTTGGGTTCGTCTGGAATGTCCAGACGGGTTCCGCAGAACGCGGAACCCGAATGGTATGACGAGCGAGGCCGCAAAAATCGGACAGCTTGGGGCGAGAATTTTTTCGAGCCGTCGAGATTTTGATGTTTGGCGCATGTCGAAGTCGCGGCGCGGCAGCTTCGACCAAGGCGTCGCTTGACGCGGCCTGCGGCTTAACGCTCTGCGACTCAATCGGGACGCTCGAAGGCGAGATCTCGAAGGCGCGACCGAAATGCTCGAGCGCGCGACCGAGGTTGCGATTGATCGCTTTTTAAGGAAACGCTGAGTTCCTGCGCGATCTCCGAATGGCTGAAACCCAGAATTCGGCTCATCAGGAATATCTGACGACAGCATCGCGGCAGCCGCGCCAGGGCTGCTTGAACGTCCCGCGCCAGGCCGAACGCGTCGAGGGCCGTTGTGATTTGCGTGTCTCGAGCGGGCGATTGGAACCATGCGCCGTCTTCGGCCAGCGCTCTGGCATGCGTTCTTTGCCTGCGAAGATTGTCGATCGCGAGCGTGCACGTCATCTTCGACACATAGCCGCGCGCATTCGAAATCAGTTGGCCACGGTCGCTTTCCAGCATTTTGAGATAGGCTTCCTGGACCAGGTCTTCGGCGTCTCCCGAGCCGATCACGCGGCGCGCCCGCGTTATCAGATCGCGATGATGGCTTCTAAACAGTCGGTCGATCGTTTCATGGGACTTCTGCATCAGCGCCTCCCCGCTTGTCTCCAAGCGCGCCGATTATCCAAAACGCATCAACCCCAAGCGCCCTCAAAGGCCTTCAGGGATGCGTGGTTTCAATCCGCGGACGTCATTGCTTCCGAACGCGCGGATGTACGGCCGTGTCTTTAGACGGGGGAGGCGCGCGCCGGCGGAGTCGCCGACCGCGTTCGGGAAACGGGAAGGATTGGAAAAGCGAGAACGCTGGGTCGCGCCGTTGGAAAGGACAGGCGCGCAACCTGATCATAGAGGCATAAGATCTGCGGCTGAGCGTTGCAGCACGCGATACAATCCGAGCAAGAGCCGTCGTGTTCGCCCGGCGCGTGAGGCGCGGCGGGAACAGCATCGCTTTTGCAGACGATGGCCCGGAACGACAAAGAATGAGATTGAGCACGCGCGGCGACAGTCGAAACGCCAGCGACTTGCAGCAAGATCGCAACGAAAAGAATGAGCCGAACGAGCATGGATTGCCGCCAACCATTGCCTACGCGGCGCGGATCATAGGCGCGAAACTCGCGCGCGGCAATATGGAAACTCCTTATATGACGCGCGCATGGCGGAACGATCAGGGTCCGACAAGGCGATGACGCGTTGACAAACAGCAGCCGTCGGCGAGCCCGCTGCGCGGTCTCAAATCGCCACAGGATCTTCATGCGGACGAAAGACTCTATGCCGGAGACTCTGCGCCGGCGGTCGCGCCGCCATTTGGAGGGATGTCGGAGCGCTCGGCTTCTTCGTGCGCGTCAATTTAAAGACAAAGCGAAATTGCAAAGACCAAGTGTGGCTACAGCGCAACAGTTCTAAATATTGCAAAAGTTGGGCAATAACTGTCGTTGACAAGTTAATCCTTGTGCACTCAAAATTCCTTATGCGGCAAGACAAGAAACAAATGCGGCGATTCATGCGTCCGATTGTGGCGGCCGCCGTCGCTTGTCTGCTGTTTCAACAAGCTTTGGGTCTTGTTTTTTCTCACGGCCGCTACGGCGGCGATTTCGGCGCGTTCCTAAGCTCTCCCGTAGCGATGGCGAACGAGCTTTGCGCCGACCAAGCCAATGGCGATGGCAAGGCCCCGCATGTTCAGCACATGCACTGCATGGCTTGCTTCCTAAGCGACCGAAACGACGACCTCGGAGCAAAGGTTCTCCTGTCCGCCGTCATTCTCGTGCTGGCGCCGGTGTCTGAGACTTCTCCTCTTTGGCCGGAAGAGCGCGATATCGCGCCCCCGACCACCCAGTGGCCTCGAAATAGGCTTTCTCGCGCACCCCCGTCGCTTCTCTCCTAAGAGAGCGCGTTAACGGCCGGCTGCCGGGTCCTCGACCCCTCATCGCCATTCCATCGCGTCTTTAATGCGCCGCGCGTGTTTTCACACGGCCGCCGCCGACACGCGTCGCGAACGCGTGCAGCCAAGAAACGTCTCAAAAATCGTACCGACAGGAGAGGAACCATGGGCGCATTCACTCGATTTACGGCCGTCGTCGCCGGTCTCGCGGCCTTTGGCGGCGCGCAGGCCGCCAAGGTCGATGGCGGCGAGAGGCAGCAGGTCGCGATACGTTTTGCGCTGGCGGCGGGCGATCAGCCGGTCGAATGCGGCCGCGACATCGCCGGGCTCGGAACCGGCGGACAGCCGGCGCAGCTCCGCGACGCCAGGTTCTACATCGCCGCGCCGGCGCTGATCGACGCCGCCGGCCATGAAATTCCTATCGAGCTGGAACAGAACGACTGGCAATACGCCAATCTCGCTTTGCTCGATTTCGAAAACAAGACCGGCAAATGCATCGGCAGCGCCGACGTCAACGTGACGATCAAGGGATCGGCGCCGCGCGGCCGCTACAAAGGGTTCAGCTTCGTCATTGGCGTTCCCAGCGTCGTCCAGGATAAGGACGGCAAGGACGTCATTCTCAACCATTCGAATTTCGCCACCGCGCCCGCGCCGCTCGATCTTCAGTCGATGACGTGGAATTGGCAGGCTGGCCGCAAATTCATAAAGATCGAAGTCGATCCCGAGGGCGGCGTGACCCGTCCGCCGCCCAAGCCGAAAAGCCCGGCGGACGCAGCGAATAGCGCCGGCGCGCAAGGCGACAAGTCCGGCGACAAGTCCGACGGCGGCGCGCCGGCGATGGCCGACGCGCCCAAGGCGGCGCCGCTGCGCGTCAATGAGGACGGCACGATCACGGTCTCAACCTGGATGCTGCATCTCGGTTCGACCGGCTGCCGCGGCGATGCGACGAAAGGCGAAATCACCTCCTGCGCCAATCCAAATCGCGTTCCCGTGAAACTCGCGTCCTTCGACCCCGCGCGGCAGCGCGTCGTGCTCGATTTGAAGTCGCTCTTCGCCGGCATCGATCTTGGCAAAGACCAAGGGTTCTCCACCGGCTGCATGAGCGGTCCGGCCGATCCCGAATGCACGCCGATGTTCGAAAATCTCGGGCTTCGGCTCAAGGAAACTGCGCCCGACGCCAATGACGCCGGCCAGTCCTCCGGCGCGTCGACGAAGATTTTCCGCGCGGAGGCCACGAAATGAAGCGCGACGCTCTCATCCTCCTCTTCGCCGCAACTCTGATCGCGGGCGGCGCGCAAGGCGACACGGTCCCGAGCGCGGAAGCGTGGCGCTGGACCTTGCCCGAGTTCATGCCGCCGCCACGGGTTCCAGCTGACAACGCAATGTCGGAGGCGCGTTTTCAGCTCGGACGCAAACTCTTCTACGACCCGCGTCTGTCCGGAAACGGCAAGGAGAGCTGCGCCTCGTGCCACGAGCAACGCTTGGCGTTCACCGATGGCCGCCCGGTCGCCGTCGGCGCCACGGGCCAGCATACGCCGCGCAATTCGCCGAGCATCGCCAACGCCGCCTGGCGCGCCACGCTCACCTGGGCGAATCCGGCGATGGTGACTCTCGAAAGGCAGATGGAAGGCCCGCTGTTTGGCGAAGAGCCGATCGAGATGGGCGTCAATGACAAGAACCGCAAAGAGATCCTCGCGCGTTTCGACAGTGACGCAGAATATCGCCGCGACTTCGCGGCCGCCTTTCCCGGCGAGGCGGATCCAATCAGCTTCGGCAACGTCATCAAGGCGATCTCCGCCTTCGAGCGCGGCGTCGTCTCGGCGTCCTCGAAATATGATCTCTATCTTGAAGGCAAGGCGACGCTCTCTCCTGAAGAGACGCGCGGCAAGGATCTCTTCTTCGGCGAGAAGGCGGAATGCCATCACTGCCATGGCAGCGTGAATTTCGACGATCAGTTCTATCACGCCAAAACGCGCGAGATCGAGACGCCGTTTCACAACACCGGCCTCTACGATCTCGATGGCAAAGGCGCCTATCCGGAACCCAATCGCGGCGTTTTCGAGAACACGCATAATCCCGCCGAGATGGGCGCGTTTCGCGCGCCGAGCCTGCGCAATATCGCTGTGACCGCGCCGTATATGCACGACGGCAGCGCCGCGACGCTCAACGACGTGATCGACATTTACGCGGCCGGCGGACGCAATGTCACGAGCGGCCCTCTCAAGGGCGACGGTCGATACAACGCAAACAAAAGCGCGCTGATCGTGCCCATCGATCTGTCGCCTCAGGAAAAGAGCGATCTGATCGCCTTTCTGAAAACGCTGACCGACGACTCCCTGCTGACATCTCCCCGCTTCGCCGACCCGTGGAAACCGGCGTCGACAGCGAGCGGATCAACGCGTGCGCCTGCTCAATGAGTTTCACTCCTTCATAGAAAGAGAAAGACAATGAACTCCCGGTCGAAGTTGATGCAAGGCGTGGCGCTTGGCGCTCTCGCCCTCTTGTCCTCCGCATCCGTTACGCATGCGCAGCAGAACCTGCCGACGATCGATGTCGGCGGTCGGCTCCGCACGGGTGCGGGCGTTCGCGCCGCGCCGCACGGGCCGACGGTCGGAACGCCGGTGGAGGCTCCGGCCGTGAGAGAGTCGACGGCTGGCGAAGGGGGATATGCGCCGGGCTTTAGCGCCGCCCGCTTGAAGCTGCCCATCTACCGGGATCCGCCAGGCCAGACAATGACGATCATCAACACCAAATTCCTGTCGCCGACGCCGCTGGTCGATGTCCGACAGGTGCTGAACTACAGCCCCGGCGTCTCCGTACAGGCGGGTGGCTTTGGTCCGCGCGATCTGCAGATTTCGATTCGCGGATCCGGCAACCGCGCCGGCTCCGGCTATCCGTTCAACACCCGCAACATCATGCTGTGGGAAGACGGCTTTCCGATCCTAACGGCCGACGGCCTCGGCCACACCAACGTGCTTGATCCGCACTCATTCGCCGCCGTCGACGTCTATCGCGGACCCTCATCGGCTCTCTTCGGCAATTACGCCTATGGCGGCGCGATCAATTTTCGCACCTTTTCGGGCGCCGAAATCGACGGCGTGCACACGGGTTCGGAATTTGGCAGCTTCGGCTATTTCAACAATTACGTTCGAGTCGGCAAGGCGGTGAAGGATAGCGTGCTTGGCGCCTTCGATCTGGCGTTTTTCGCCTCCGACGCCAATGGCAGCGGCTATCAAGCGCGCGGCGCGTACTCGGGCAAACAAGCCAAGATTCTCGGCAGATGGGATGTGACCCCTACCGATCGAGTCATCGTGAAATATATCGCCAACGATTTTAGAGCGGAGTATGTCAATCGAACGAATTTAGGAGTGTTCTACCTCAATCCTTTTCAACAGGGTTGCGCCATCCCCACCTCTTTAAACCTCGCCTTGTGCAATAATCTTCAACAGCCGGCCAATGGCGTCGCCGCGCCGCTCGCTCGTCAAAGCGTCTGGCAGCTTGGCTCCCACGTGAACGAACTCAGACAGATCGCTGGCGCTCAGTTCGAGCATGATTTCAATAGCGACACGACGTGGCGGTCGCAATTCACATACGACTATCTCGATTACATCAGTGGCGTTTGGAATCCGCCGGGCCCACAAGGCGGCCCTGTGGGCCTCAAAGGTCCGACGGTGGGCATCACCGCGCAGACCGACATCACCAGTCACGCGCCGATCTTTGGATTCCCCGCGACGCATTTTCTCCAGTTCTTCTATAACAACGCCAAAATCACCAATCCGCTCTATACCCAGCTTCCCAATGTTTGGTATAGCGGCGCATCCGGCGCGCTGGTCGGCAAGATCGACTCCTACACGTCAAACATCAGTTTGCGTGCGCGCGAAGAGATTGCGCTTGCGCCTGGTCTGACCGGCGTCGTGGGCTTCAGCGCCAACTGGAACCGAGTCTGGGGCGTCAATACCGGCTATAATTACAACGCCGCCACTCTCCGGCCCACGCTGTCTACTCAGCTCGCCGTCGACAATGACTATTGGAACACGGCGCCGGAAGCCTCGCTCACCTATCGCTACAACCCAGAATGGCAAGTGAGGGCGCGTTATGCGGCGGGCTACGGCACGCCGGCGTTCATCTTCCTCACCAGGACGAAAAGCGGGATTGGACAAAATCCGTTGAAGGCCCAGACCAACATGGGCGTCGATCTCGGGATCGACTGGACGCCAAGCCCCAATCTCATTGTCAGCGTGACCGGTTTCAACGAATGGCACCGAAATGAGATTTTGACGCTGACCAACTTTGTTAACCCCTATCAGCAGAACATTCCCGCCTCTCTCCACCGCGGCGTCGAACTCAACGCCGATTGGCGGCCCTTTGAGGGATGGCGGCTGATCACGGCCTATACCTTCAACAATTTCTTCGTCACCAATTTTTGGGACGATCTCGGGTCGGTCTCCGGCGTTCCTGCGTTCGCCGGCGTTCCTGTTCTTTATAATCGCTCGGGCAATAGACTTCCCAATGTGCCGCCGCATACGGTGACGATACGCTACGGATATGATCAGCCGCACGGCGATCTGGCCGGTCTCGGCGCCTATGTCGAATATATTTACAAGAGCGACTATACGATCGACAACGCCAATTACACGACCGTACCAGGCTACAGCGTGGTCAATCTCAACGCGCACTATAATCACGACGTCGCAAACTTCTATTTCAAGAACATCGAGCTCTATTTCGACGTCCAGAACGTCTTCAATCGGACCTATGTCAACGGCGCGCAGGTGGTCACCAACACGCTCCTCCCGGGCACGACGATACAGACGCCGTTCGTCTGGCCGACCGGCGGCCTGGTGATGGCGCAGGGCGCGGGCATCCTCGCCGGCCAGCCGCTTGGTTTCGCCGGCGGCGTCAAACTCAAATTCTGACGCGATCGGGCGCCGCCTCCGGTTTTCATGCCGACCGTCGGGCATGTTTTTTCGGGCGACACGAGGCAAGGCGGCGCTCTCAATAAAATTCTACCTCAGCCAGGAAAGCAAAGAAGATGCGCTCTCGATCGAAATCGATGCACGGCGTGGCGCTCGGCGCTCTCGCCGTCTTGTCCGCCGCCTCCGTCGCGCGTGCGCAGCAGGCGCTTCCGACGATCGATATCGGCGGCCGGCTCCGCTCGGGCGCCGGCGTTCGCGCCGCGCCGAACGGGCCCACGGCCGGAGCGCCGACGGCGGAGGCTCCGGCGGTGAGAGAGTCGACGGCGGGCGAAGCGGGATATGCGCCCGGCTTCAATCCGGTCCGCGCGAAGTTGCCGATCTACCGCGATCCGCCTGGCGAGACGGTAACGATCATCGACACCAAATTCTTATCGCCAACGCCGCTGGTCGATGTCCGAGGAGTGCTGAATTACAGCCCCGGCGTCTCCATACAGCAGGGCAATAGCGCGCGTGACCTGATGATCTCGATTCGCGGATCCGGCAATCAGCTCGGCGTCGGGTTCCCCTACGGCGTCCGCAACATCATGCTGTGGGAAGACGGCTTTCCGATCATGACGGCCGACGGCAATGGCCGCACCGACCTGCTCGATCCGCACTCTTATGCCGCCGTCGATGTCTATCGCGGACCTTCGTCCGCTCTTTTCGGCAATTATGCCTATGGGGGCGCGATCAATTTCCGCACCTTCACCGGCGCCGAAATTGATGGCGTCAACACAGGTTCGGAATTCGGCAGCTTCGGCTACGTCAACAATTATATTCGCGTCGGCAAGGCGGTGAAGGACAGCGTGCTCGGCGGCTTCGATCTGGCGTTTTTCGCCTCCGACGCCAATGGCGGCGGCTTTGCGGGCCGGGGCGCCTACTCAGGCAAGCAAGCCAAGGTTATCGGCAGATGGGATGTGACCCCTACCGATCGCGTCATCGTGAAATATATCGCCAACGACCTGAGAGCGGAGTATCTCAACCGAGAAAATTTTACGGTGTTCTACCTCAATCCTTTTCAAAAAAATTACGGGTGCTCCACCGCGGTTCCGCTGAATCTCAACTTGTGCAACAATCTGAACGTGCCGGCGAATGGCGTGACCGGCGCGCTCACTCGCCAAAGCGTCTGGCAACTCGGCTCGCACGCGAACACGCTCAGACAGATCGGCGGCGTTCAGTTCGAGCATGATTTTGACAATAGCACCACGTGGCGATCGCAATTCACTTACGACTATCTCGATAACATCAACGGAACTTGGCCGCCGCCGGGCCGACAGGGCGGCGCGGTGGCCATCACGGGTCCGACGGTGGGCATCACCGCGCAGACCGACATTACCAGTCACGTTCCGCTGTTTGGTTTTCCGGCCACGCATTTTCTCCAGTTTTTCTATAACAACGCCAAAACCACCAACCCGCTCTATAACCAGATTGCGAACGCATGGTACAGCGGCGTAAGGGGCGCGCCAGTGGGCAAAATCGATAGCTACACGTCAAACATCAGTTTGCGTGCGCGCGAAGAGATTGCGCTCGCGCCGGGCCTGACCGGCGTCGTGGGCTTCAGCGCCAACTGGAACCGGGTCTGGGGAGTCTTCACCGCCAACAATTACGCCAACAATTTTCAGCCGACCCTTTCGCAGCTGGTCGCCGTTGACAATGACTATTGGAACACGGCGCCGGAAGCGTCGCTCACCTATCGCTACAGCCCCGAATGGCAGGTGCGGGCGCGTTATGCGACCGGCTACAGCACGCCGACATTCGTGTTCCTCACCAGCACGCGAAACGGCGTTGGACAAAATCCGCTGAAGGCCCAGACCAACATGGGCGTCGATGTCGGGATCGACTGGACGCCGCGCTCGGATCTCACGGTCAGCGTGACCGGCTTCAACGAATGGCATCGCAACGAGATTTTGCGGTTGAGCAATGGAACCATCAACTATTTTTTAAACACGCCCGCCTCTCTCCACCGCGGCGTCGAACTCAACGCCGATTGGCGACCCTTCGAGGGATGGCGGATGATCGCCGCCTATACGTTCAACAATCAGTTTTTCACCAATTTTTGGGAAGATCTCGGATCGGTCGGGGGGCGAGCGGTCTTGTATAATCGCGCCAGCAACAGAATCCCCAATGTGCCGCCGCATACGCTGACGATGCGCTTGGGATATGATCAGCCGCACGGCGATCTCGCTGGTCTCGGTGCCTATGTCGAATATATTTTCAAGAGCGACTATACGATCGACAACGCCAATTTCACCACCGTCCCGAGCTACAGCCTCGTCAATTTGAACGCTCACTACAGACACGACCTGACAAACTTCTATATCAAGAATATCGAACTCTATTTCGACGTCCAGAACGTTTTCAATCGAACCTATGCCGCCGGCGCAACCGTGCTTGCCAACTCTCTCCTTACCGGCGCGATACAAACGCCGCTGGTCTGGCCGACGGGCGGACTGGCGACGGCGCAGGGCGCGGGTCTACTCGCCGGCCAGCCGCTTGGTTTCACCGGAGGCGTCAAACTCAGGTTCTGACGCGGCGTGGCGTCGCCTCGTTCATTCGGGGCGACGCTGCACGGCCATCTGTGTTGGCAAAGCTACACAGCGGCTCAGCTGCGGCATCCTCTTCAGTCTCATTTTCGAAGTGGTGCGCCCGAAGCGATCAGGAGTTCTTTCAACCGTACGTTTTGCCGAAGCGAGATAGCTTCGATGCGCGATTTTGGCGAAGGAGGCGATGGAATGCTTTGCGCCGCCCACGCAACTGGCCGCCTGATCGGCGCCGCGCGCCTCGCGGCGCTTGTCCAACTGACGGCGATCGCGCCGATTTCGGCGCTTGCCGAAAGCCCTCTGCAAGCTCCCATCACGCATGGTCTCGCGCTCTATGGCGAACCTGCGTTGCCGAAGGATTTCGCTCATTTTCCTTACGCCTATCCCCACGCGCCGAAAGGCGGCAGGCTGCGGCTCGGCCAGCGTGGCGGATTTGCGAGTCTCAATCCGTTCAACGCAAGATTCGGCGACGCGCCGCAAGTCATCATCGGCAATGTGCTGCAAAGCCTGATGACGCGATCGCAGGACGAACCCTATTCGTTTTATCCGCTGATTGCTCAATCTGTCGAAATCGACGACGCGCGCGAACACGTCACCTTTCACATCGACCCTCGGGCGCGTTTCTCGGATAAGACGCCCATCCTTGCGTCGGACGCGCTTTTTTCCTTCGATTTGCTGAAGTCAAGAGGTCGGCCGAACCATCGCGCGATTTTCGGTTTAGTGAAATCCGCCGCCGCGCTCGACGATCATACGGTGCGTTTCGATCTGACTGGCGTGAAGGATCGCGAGGCGCCGCTCATTCTCGCCGCCATGCCGGTCCTGTCGAAGAAGGCGACCAATGTGGAGCGCTTTGACGAGCTCGATATGACGATCCCGCTCGGCTCAGGCCCGTATGTGATCGCGGAAGCTAAAGCCGGCGCGCGTCTGGTTCTGCGCCGTGATCCCGACTACTGGGGCCGCGACATACCAAGCCAAAGAGGACTCTATAACTTCGACGAGATCGACCTCGACTATTATCGCGACGGGGCGGCGCTGTTCGAGGCGCTGAAGGCGGGCCTCCTCGACTATCGCGAGGAGACGAGCGCCGCGCGTTGGGCGAGCGGCTATGATTTCCCGGCGGTTCGCAATGGCGCCGTGGTGAAGGAGGTCTTGCGCCCCGGCCGCCCGACAGGAATGGAAGGCTTCGTCTTCAATCTGCGCAAGGGCATCTTCCGCGACGTGCGGCTGCGCGAAGCGATCGCCATGATGTATGACTTCGAATGGATCAACGCCAATTTCTACAGCGGATTATACAACCGTACGGAAAGCTACTTCGGCGAATCGGATTATTCTTCGGTCGGGCGTCCCGCAGGCGCGGCGGAGCGTGCTTTGCTTTCGAAGTATCCCGGCGTCGTGCGCGACGACGTTCTCGAAGGCCGCTGGAGGCCTGTTCAACACGATGGCTCCGGACGCGATCGCACCGTGGCCAGGCGCGCGCAGATGCTCCTCGCCGACGCCGGCTACGTCCTGGTCGACGGACATCTCCAGAAGAATGGCGCTCCCGTTCTCTTCGAGATCATGATTCGCGACCGGGATGAAGAACGACTTGCGCTGAATTTCGCCGCTGCGTTGAAGCGCATCGGAATCGACGCCAGCCCGCGCGTCTACGACGAAGTCCAGTACCAGCGCCGGCGTCAGCGCTTCGAATATGACATGATGATCGGGCAATGGTTGCCGGCCGCCGTTCCGGGCCAGGAGCAGCTGAACCGGTGGAGCACGGCGAGCCTCGAGCGGGTAAACTCGCTCAATCACGCAGGGGTCGCGTCGCCTGCGCTCGACGCCGCTCTCGACAATCTGCTCGCGTCGCGCACGCAGGAAGACAGCGTCGCGGCGGCGCGCGCGCTCGATCGCCTCCTGCTCTCTGGATTCTATTTCGTGCCTCTGCAGCACGTGAACGCCATCTGGTGCGCGTACGGCGCCGCGCTCCGCCATCCTGCGCACATGCCGCTTTTTCCGATGTTTCCCTTCGGCTTCACCTTGGAGAACTGGTGGAGCGAGAAAGCCGGCATCCGTTGAGTTCGATTGGCGCCTTTCGCCGGAAGGCGGTAGAACCGAATGGCGGCGGCTGGATGCAGCGCGCCACGGCGACTTGGAACCGCCTCGCGTGACAAAGGCGCTGGAGAACCTCATGGGGCAGGAGCCCTGGCCGACGGAACTTCGCCTCTCCGAAAGCGGCAGGATGCTGAACGTCTCTTTCGACGATGGCGCGCAATTCGCGCTCAGCGCCGAACTGTTGCGCACGCAAAGTCCAAGCGCGGAAGTGCAGGGCCATTCCGCGGCGGAGCGCAAGGCTGTCGGCGGCAAGCGCGATGTCGCGATCCTCGCGGTCGCGCCGGTCGGCAATTACGCCGTGCGGCTCGACTTCGACGACATGCACCGCACCGGGATCTACACTTGGCGGTATCTGCGCGAGCTTGGCGAAACGGCGTCGGAGCGGTTCTCGTCCTATCTCGCAGAGCTTGCCGCGAAGGGGCTGGATCGCGACCGGCCTGGAGAAAAGTAATCCTTCAAGACGAAACGGCCGACGCAAGCGCCGGCCGTTCAAAATGCTCGCTATAAAACTCTTACCGCGTCACGACCACGCGGGTGCCGACCTTGACGCGGTTGTAGAGGTCGACCACGTCGTCATTGGTCATCCGGATGCAGCCCGACGACACGGCCTGGCCGATGGTCCAGGGCTCGTTGGAGCCGTGGATGCGGTACAGCGTGCCGGAGAGATACATGGCGCGCGCGCCGAGCGGATTGTTGACGCCGCCCTCCATGTGCCGCGGCAGGTCGGGGCGGCGACGCAGCATCTGCGCCGGCGGCGTCCAATCAGGCCACTCGCGCTTGTGGGCGACGAAGCGCGTGCCGGCCCATTCGAAGCCGGGGCGGCCGACGCCGACGCCGTAGCGGATCGCCTGGCCGTTGCCGAGCACATAATAGAGTCGACGTTCATTGGTGGCGATGATCACCGTGCCGGGCGCATATCTGGCGTCGAAGGCGACGGTCTCGCGCGGAACGGCGACCGCCTGCGGACGGCCGTCGCTGGTTTGCGGGGCGAAGGAGCCGCCGCCGAATAGCGCGGCGAAAGGATCGACGACCGGCGCCGGCGCAGGAGCCGGTTGCGGCGCCGGGCTGCGCGCCAATACTGGAGACGAAAGGGCCCCGAGCGCGCCGAATGCGCAAATCAGTGCAAAAGCAAGACGCCGCATGGTTTTCCCTTGTCCAAGTGTGGGCTGACGTCGCGCCGCCACGAAATTGCGACGCAGACGCGCTGATGATTAGTCCCGCAGGCCGCTTGCGCAAGCAAGCGCGCCGACGCGCGAAACGCAGGACAAGCGGCGTTTTCTTGCGGCATAGTGGCAGACTTGCAACACTGCCGCCGCGCGCCGACTCAGAATTTAAGCGTCGTCGCCTGCTTCACGCCGGGCAGGCTTTTCAGGGCGGTGAGCGCCTGCTGCGGCAGTTCGCCGTCGATGGCGACGAGCGCGACGGCGCCGCCGCCGGGCCTGTCGCGGCCGAGCGCGAACGTGGCGATATTGACCTCGGCTTCGCCGAGCACGCCGGCGAATCTGCCAATGAAGCCGGGCCTGTCTTCATTCGTCAGATAGATCATCGACGACGCGAATTCGGCGTCGACGCCAATGTCGCCGATGCCGACAATACGCGGCTTGCCGTCGTGGAATACCGTCCCCGAAACGCAAATTTCGCCCTGCGCGGTATGCGCGCTGAGCGTGACGAGGGATTCATAGTCGCCTTGCGCCTCGCGGGTGATTTCCTCAATCGCCAGGCCGCGCTCCTTGGCGAGGATCGGCGCCGACACCGGGTTGACGTCTTCGAGAATGGGTCGAAGCAGCCCCGAGATCGCGGCCGCCGTAATCGGCCGCGTCTTCTGCAACGCGACGGCCCCTTCGTAGACGATCGACAATGTGTCGACGCCGGCGACGGCCACCTGACCCACGAAGAGACCGAGCTTTTCCGCGAGCTCGACGAAGGGCTTCAGCCGCGGCGCCTCTTCGGCGCTGATCGAGGGGAAATTCACCGCGTTGGCGATCGCGCCTCGGGTGAGATAATCCGCCATCTGCTCGGCGATCTGCAGCGCGACCTTTTCCTGCGCCTCGCTCGTCGAAGCGCCGAGATGCGGCGTGCAGACGACGTGCGGATGGCCGAACAATGGGTTCTCGGTCGCCGGCTCCTGCGCGAACACGTCGAAGGCGGCGCCGGCGACATGGCCGTCGTCGAGGGCCTTGCGCAGCGCGTCTTCGTCGACCAGCCCGCCGCGCGCGCAATTGATGATGCGCACGCCCTTGCACGTCTTGGCGAGGTTTTCCGCCGAGAGGATATTCTTCGTCTGCGGCGTCAGCGGCGTATGCAGCGTGATGAAGTCGGCTCTCGCCAAGAGCTCGTCGAGGTCTACTTTTTCGACGCCGAGCTCGCTGGCGCGCTCTTGGGTGAGATAAGGATCGAAGGCGATCACCCGCATCTTCAGGCCGAGCGCGCGTTCGGCGACATTCGCGCCGACATTGCCGCAGCCGACGACGCCAAGCGTCTTGCCGGTGATCTCGACGCCCATGAAGCGGTTCTTTTCCCACTTGCCGGCCTGGGTCGAGGCGTCGGCGGCGGGAATTTCGCGGGCCAGAGCGAACATCAGCGCGATCGCGTGTTCGGCGGTGGTGATCGAATTGCCGAAGGGCGTGTTCATGACGATGACGCCGCGCGCGGTGGCGGCGGCGACGTCGACATTGTCGACGCCGATGCCGGCGCGGCCGACGACCTTGAGCCGCGGCGCCCGCGCGAAAATGTCGGCGGTCACCTTCGTCGCCGAACGGATCGCGAGTCCGTCATAGTCGGCGATCGTGGCGGCAAGCTTGTCCTTGTCTTTTCCAAGCGTCGGTTCGAAGTCGACGTCGAGGCCGCGCAGGCGGAAAATCTGTGCGGCGGCCGGCGAAAGAGAATCCGAGATGAGAACGCGCGGCGGCATGGGATCATCCTGCAAAGAAAGGAATGAGCGGCATTGTGCGTCAATGTGGAAGCGCGCTTGCGCTGAACGCAATCTAGATTTGTGGCGACGACCGAAGAAGCGCTGGAAAACGATCAAAAAATTTGGTATCTATCATATGTAGATATCACAAGAGGCCGCATGACCGCCACCGCGAAATTGTTCAAGCATGGCCGCAGCCAGGCCGTTCGGCTTCCCAAGGAATTTCGGATGCCGGGCACGGAGGTGCGCGTCAGCAAAGTTGGCGACAAGGTCATTCTGGAGCCGTTGGAAAAGCCGCCCTTCGACGTCGAGGCGTGGCGTGCAAAGCTCGACGCCTATCTCGATGTGGACTTTCCGGAGCTCCCGGACGAACCTCCGTTCGAACCTGATGACGAAGTCACTTTCGATTGAGGCGGCGCATGTTTTGTCTCGATACGAATGTGATCATAGGCGTGATGACTCGGCGTGCGCCTCACCTCGACGAGCGGCTGAGAGCTGAGCTGTTTTACGGATCGCGCTTGCTCATCCCCGCGCCGGTCCTTGCCGAGCTTCGCTACGGCGCAGCGAAAAGCGTGGCGCCCGAGAGGAATCATGCGCGACTCGACGACTTCCTGTCGGCAGTTCCCGAAATCGCGGCGTTCGACGCTGATGACGCGCATGCCGCAGGCGACATCCGCGCTTATCTTGAAGGTCATGGAAAACCGATCGGCCCCTATGACGTTTTGATCGCCGCACAAGCGCGCCGGCGCGGCGCCATTCTCGTCACCGCCAACCGCCGCGAGTTCGACCGCGTGCCGGGCCTGATGGTGACGGACTGGAACGATCGATGAGGCGGCTGCTCGCGACTGCTCGTCACTCCGATTGCGCGGCGTCGGCGCAAGCTTCCGCATAAGCCCAGTCGAGCCATTTGGTCAGCAGGGCTACGTCCGACGCTTCCACCGTCGCGCCGCACCAGATGCGAAAGCCCGGCGGCGCGTCGCGATAGGCGCCAAAATCATAGCCGGCGCCCTCGCTTTCAATCATCGCCGCCATCTTCTTGGCGAGCATCGCCTGCGCGTCGGCGCCCTTCGCCGCGCTCTCTTTAGAAAAGACAAGGCAGACGCTGGTGTTCGAGCGGGTCGCGGGATCCTTGGCGAGGAAGTCGATCCAGGGCGTCTTTTCAACCCAGTCGCCGACCGCCTGCGCATTGGCGTTCGAGCGCGCGAATAGCGCCTCAAGCCCGCCGATCGATCGCGCCCAGGACAGCGCGTCGAGATAATCTTCGACGGCGAGGAGCGAGGGCGTGTTGATCGTCTCGCCCTGGAAAATCCCCTCGTTCAGCTTGCCCTTTTTGGTCAGCCGGAAAATTTTGGGCATCGGCCAGGGCGGCGCATAGCTCTCGAGCCGCTCGACCGCGCGGGGCGAGAGAATCAGCATGCCATGCGCGGCCTCGCCGCCGAGAACCTTTTGCCAGCTATAGGTGGTCACATCGAGCTTGGCGAAGTCGAGCGGCTGCGCGAAAGCGGCGGACGTCGCGTCGCAAATCGTCAGGCCCTTGCGATCCGCCGGAATGAAATCGGCGTTCGGCGCGCGCACGCCCGACGTCGTTCCGTTCCAGGCGAAGACGACGTCATTGTCGAAGTCGATTTGCGACAGATCGGGTAATTCGCCATAGGGCGCGGCGAGGCTTCGCGCCTTTTCGATCTTCAACTGGTTCAGGACATCATTGACCCAGTCCTTCGAGAAGCTCTCCCAAGCGACAACATCGACGCCCCTGGGCCCGAGAAGCGACCAGAGCGCGATTTCCACGGCGCCGGTGTCGGAGGCCGGCACGATGCCGATGCGGTAATCGGCGGGAACGCGCAGGATCTCCCGCGTCAGCGCGATGGCCTGCGCCAGCTTCTCTTTGCCGGCCTTCGAGCGATGGGAGCGGCCGAGCGCCGCGCCGGCGAGATTTGCCAGCGCCCATCCCGGGCGCTTGGCGCAGGGGCCGGAAGAAAAGCTGGGGTTAGCCGGCTTGGCGGCGGGTTTCGCCACTTTGTCGACGGCGGCCATGATGCAGCCCTCTCGATTGCGGCGCGGCGCCGCCGCCGTCCGCGCTACGCGCTGCCCAGCCGACCGTCAAGAGCCGCGGGGTTTCAGCCGCGCACTCCCGAGAGCCATGGGGGAGCCATGAGGTTGGCGCGATTTTCTCGTACCAGGCTGCGCGGCGTCGCTGAAGAAGCGCCGGGGACCAGGGAGAGCAAAGATGTCGGAGATGAATGAAGCGCATGATGAGGAAGAATGCCGGTATTTTCTTTCCTATTCCGGGGTTCGCTTGCCATTGAAGCTCCTGGGGCCGCTCGAGGCGAGCGAGCTGAAGAACCGCAACACCTATTTTCGCGCGACTTATGACGCCGAGGGCAAGATCGTCAGTTGCGAGAAGCTCGTTTATGGCGAGGTGGAGCTGCGCCACGATTACGCCTATGGCGCCGACGGGGCGCTGGCGCGCGCCCGCATCGCCATGGGCGAGGACGTTTCCGAGATCGACTGCGGCGCTGACGGCGTCCCGCTGCGCAGTTGACGGCCTTAAACGGGCGCGGCTTCGTGCGGAGTTTTGGCGCTGATCGCCAGAGCGTGGACGCGGTCGGCCAACTCGTCGGAGAGAAGCGCATTGACGAGACGGTGCCGCTCGATCAAGCTCTTGCCCTCGAAAGCCGCGCTCACCACCTCCACTCTGAAGTGGGTTTCGCCGTCTGGATGGTGATGCCCATGCCCTGCGTGGCTGTGCGACTCGTCGATCACGTTGAGCGCCGCTGGCGCGAGGGCCTGGGTGAGTTTCTGTGCGATGCGCGTCTTGACGACGCCTTTACCCTGATCCGTCATGTTTATCTCCGGTTCGACCGCCGATTTAGCACATTGGCGCTTGGTTGCGCTTGCGGCGCGCTGCGGCGCCATCATAATGGAATGAAATGGACCTGAATTCGCCCCTCTTCGACCGCATCCGAACCAAGCGCCAGCCGCGCGAAACTCGGCGCGAGACCGTGACGCGGTGCGATTCTCCCGGCTGTGAGGCGGAGGGCGTCCACCGCGCGCCAATGGGTCGGTTGCGGGAAGGGCAGTATCTCTGCTTCTGCCTCGAACATGTCCGTGAATACAACGCCACATACAATTATTTCAACGGCATGGATGACGCTTCGGTCGCCCGCTACATGAAGGACGCGACGGTCGGGCACCGGCCGACCTGGTCCATGGGGACGAAGCGCGGACAGACGGGCTTTCGCGAGGACACGATGACGGCGGCCGATCCGCTTGGCGTCTATCGCCAGCGCTTCCGCCGTCCGCATCCCGCCGCCGCCCGCCGCGCGCCGCAACATTCGCCCGTGACGATTAGGGCGTTCGTCGCCATGGGGCTTGAGGAGACGGCGGACGCCGTGGCGATCCGCGCGCGCTACAAGGAACTCGTCAAGCGCCATCATCCCGACGCGAATGGCGGCGACCGCTCCCGCGAGGAAAAATTGCGGGAAATCATCCATGCCTATAAGACGCTGAGGGCCGCCCGGCTGGTCTGAGCGCTCGTCGCGCGCGCAAAGCTTTTTCGCCGCGGCGCAGACATGTTCGGCGCAATCATGCGGGGGCGAAACGGTCCGCGCAAGGAGGACGCATTTTGGTCGCTGCAGAATACGCCGCAACGGGCCTCGACGGCACGCCGGACATGAAGATCTCGGTGCGCCAGGTGTTCGGAATCGACTCCGATATGGAGGTTCCCGCCTTTTCCGAGCGCAACGAACATGTGCCGGACCTCGACCCGGACTACCTCTTCGATCGGCAGACGACGCTCGCCGTTCTCGCCGGCTTCGCCAGGAATCGGCGCGTGATGGTGACCGGCTACCACGGCACGGGGAAGTCGACGCATATCGAGCAGGTGGCGGCGCGGCTCAACTGGCCTTTCGTGCGCGTCAATCTCGACAGCCACATCTCGCGCATCGACCTCGTCGGCAAGGACGCCATCGTCCTGAAGGACGGCAAGCAGGTCACGGAGTTTCGCGACGGCATCCTGCCTTGGGCGGTGCAGCACTGCGTGGCTTTGTGTTTCGACGAATATGACGCCGGGCGGCCCGATGTGATGTTCGTGATCCAGCGCGTGCTCGAAGTCTCCGGCCGTCTGACGCTGCTCGACCAGAACCGCGTCATCCGGCCGCATCCGGCGTTCCGTCTGTTCGCGACCGCCAACACCGTCGGGCTCGGCGACACGTCGGGCCTCTACCATGGCACGCAGCAGATCAACCAGGCGCAGATGGACCGCTGGTCGATCGTCGCGACGCTGAATTACCTGCCGCATGACGCCGAGACCAATATCGTGCTCGCCAAGGCGAAATCCTATGGCGCGACGAAGGAAGGCCGCGACGTCGCCAATAAAATGGTGCGGGTCGCCGACCTCACCCGCAACGCCTTCATGGCCGGCGACCTTTCGACGGTGATGAGTCCGCGCACGGTGATCACCTGGGCGGAGAACGCCGAGATTTTCGGCGACATCGGCTTCGCCTTCCGGATGACCTTTTTGAACAAATGCGACGAACTGGAGCGTCCGCTTGTCGCCGAATTCTATCAGCGCTGCTTCGGCAAGGAGCTGCCGGAAAGCGCCGTGAATGTGGTGATGACTTAGGCGTAGCGGCGTTTTTGGGCGAAAAGAGTGCAGCGGAACGAAAATTGCTCGCGCGAGGGCGTCCGTAACGCCAAGCGACCGAGGCACCAATGCCACTTTACGCCTATGTCTGTGACGCCTGTTCCGCCGAATTCGAGCTTTTGGTGCGCGCGTCGGAAACCCCGGCCTGTCCCTCCTGCGGAAGCGAGAAGCTCCAGCAGCAGGTTTCGCGCATCAGCAAAGAAATCAAATATCCGGCCATCGCGAAATCATGGCGCCAGCGCGCCGCGGCGGAAGGCGACCTGTCGAATTTCAGCAAGCAAGAACGCAAATTGTGACCGGCCGCTCGCGTGGCGATCGGATTGCGCCGGCCTTCCGCCGTCGACCCGAGTCAACGCCGTCCGCGCAAATGACGTTTTTAGAACATGCGTCAATTGGTCCATATTCGCCGATGATCTCGCATCCGCCAGCCGCCTCTTTGCCCTGCCTGCGCTAGGGATTCGAAGCCTTTTGACAGTCATGAGCGGCAAAAAATACATTTCAATTCGCTTATTGACGTTCGCCTTTACGTGCAAACTGGTTGCAAAGCCCGTATTTACGCTTAGACGTAAGAAGTAGGCCGCAGCTTTTCTGGACGTTCCTGCCGGCGGCCTATGTTATTTCTTCGCAGGCATGTCCATGTAAAGAGACAAAATGAGCATGAACACCGCAGCCACTTCGCGTTTAAAGGGAATTATTTGGGCTGTCGGCGCAATTGCCGCGATTGTGACCGTGGTCCTGGTCGCTCCGGTGATTTCGCACCTTGGCTGACAATCTCGACCGGAAAAAAAGCCGCGCGGCCAGGCTGCGCGGCTTTTTCGCGTACTGCCTATCGTCCCCCTTATCTTACCCCCGCCGCTGACCGCCCGCCGACTTGCGGCTTCGCTCTCCGCCGCGCATATAGTTCCGTCATGTCAGCCCCGACAAACCGACGGCCCGCCTCGCCCAAGGAGGCGCCGCAGGAGCCGTTCAAACGCGCCGTCGCCGGCGCCATGCGCGCCATGGCGCGCTCGCCCGCGCTCGAGGTGAATTTCGCCCCGGAGCGACCCTCGCTCATCGCCGGGGCCGACGGGGCGAAGGCGCGGCTGACCGAGCCGCCGCGTAAGCTGAACGTAAAGGACGCCGCGATTCTGCGCGGCCAGGCGGATTCCCTGGCGCTGCGCCTCGCCTGTCACGACGACGCGCTGCATCGGCGCTATGCGCCGGAGCCGGTGGCGGCGCGCGCCGCCTTTGACGCTTTGGAGCAGGCGCGCTGCGAGTCGATCGGCGCAATGCGAATGCCCGGCGTCGCCGCGAATATCGGCGCGATGCTCGACGACCGCTATCAGCGCAGCCACGCCGATGAAATCTCAGGGCGCGACGACGCGCCGCTTGAAGACGCGCTGGCGCTGCTTGCGCGCCAACGCGTGACCGGACTCAATCCGCCGCAGCACGCGCAGAAAATCGTCGAGCTGTGGCGCGACACGATTGAAGAGCGCGCCGGCGCAGATCTCGACCGGCTGTCCGGGGCGGTGGAGGACCAGAAGCTTTTCGCCCAGATCGTGCGCGAGCTGCTTTCGCATCTCGATATGGCCAGCGGCGAAGCGCCTGACGAGACGAACGCCGACGAGGAAAGCGAGGACGCGCCGCAAAATCCCGACGAGAGCGAGAGCGACGATCAGGACGACGAAGAGTCCAAGAGCGCCGCCGAGATGGATACGGCGCTTGCGGCCGAAGACGCCGAGCAGGAAGGCGAAAGCGACTCCGCGGAAGCGCCCTATGGCGAGACCGAGCGAGAGGCCGACGCCGGAGACGCCGAGGAGGCCGCCGAGGCGCGTCACCCGGCGACGAACGCCGCCGAGCGCGCCGGCGCCGATTATCACGCCTACACCACCCGCTTCGACGAGATCATTCGCGCCGAGGAGCTCTGCGACGTCGAGGAGCTGGACCGGCTGCGGGCCTATCTGGACAAGCAGCTGCTGCATCTTTCCTCGGTGGTGGGACGGCTGGCCAATCGGCTGCAGCGCCGGCTCATGGCGCAGCAGAGCCGTTCCTGGGAGTTCGACCTCGAGGAAGGCATGCTCGATCCCGCGCGACTGCCGCGGATCATCATCGATCCCCAGCAGCCGCTCTCGTTCAAGCGCGAAAAGGACATGGACTTTCGCGACACGGTGGTGACGCTGCTTCTGGATAATTCGGGCTCGATGCGCGGGCGCCCGATCACGGTCGCGGCCACCTGCGCCGACATTCTGGCGCGCACGCTGGAGCGCTGCGGCGTCAAGGTCGAGATCCTCGGCTTCACCACTCGCGCCTGGAAGGGCGGCCAGTCTCGCGAGGCCTGGATCGCCGAAGGGAAGACGGCCAATCCCGGACGCCTCAACGACATCCGCCACATCATCTATAAAGCCGCCGACGCGCCTTGGCGCCGCGCCAGACGCAACCTCGGCCTGATGATGCGGGAAGGGCTGTTGAAGGAGAATATCGACGGCGAAGCCCTCGATTGGGCGCATCGCCGATTGCTCGCGCGTACCGAGCAGCGGCGCATCTTGATGATGATTTCGGACGGCGCGCCAGTCGATGATTCGACGCTTTCGGTCAACGCTGGCAACTATCTCGAACGGCACCTGCGGCAAATCATCCACGAGATCGAGAGCAAATCGCCGGTCGAACTCATCGCCATCGGCATCGGCCATGACGTCACCCGCTATTACCGGCGCGCGGTGACGATCGTCGACGCCGAGGAGTTGGGCGGCGCCATGACGGAAAAACTCGCCGAACTGTTCAGCGAAAGCGCCGCGCCCGCGCCCCCGCCGACCCAGCGCCGCCGGGCGCCGGTCGCCGTCGCGCGTCGGTGACCGAGCCGGCGCTTCAGCTTTTTTAACGAAACTGCAACGATTCGCCGCCTCGCGCGTTTCTATGGCGTGAGTTTGAATTTCGTGAGGGGATCGTGATGGCGTTCATCAACTGGCAGGACAAGGCGGCTCCGAGAGAAGCGAGCGAAACGGCGCGATTTTTTTGCGTTACGAGCGTTCTCGCGCTTGCGACGCTGCCCTTCGCGCTATGCGCGGCGCTGACGATTTGGGGCTCCTGACGTTCTAGCCGCGCAGTCGCTGCAAGGCGCCGGCCGCGTAGATGATGCCCCGAGCCACGAGCAGGCGATCATTTCTGCGAGGCGCAAGCTTTGGCCTCGCGGCTCTCTCCTCGTTTGATGGGAGGGGAGCGTTCTCGGCGGAAGGCGCGCGACTGGGGTTCGCCAATGGCGACCGGCCCCTCGTGCGCTACCCTGGGAAACGTGCGCTGATCGAGCAGACCGTCAGGCCGCCTCAGCTCGAAACCCCTTTTTCCGTTTACGACGAAGGGGTATTGACGCAGAACGACGCCTTTTTCGTCCGCTATCACCTCGCCGGCGTCCCGCTCAGCATTGATCCGGAAGCCTTTCGCCTCGAGGTGCGGGGGCATGTCGAGACGCCGCTGTCGCTCTCGCTTGCAGCGCTCAAGCGCGACTTCGAGCCAGTTGAGATCGTCGCCGTCAATCAATGTTCGGGCAACAGCCGCGGCTTCGTCGAACCGCGCGTCGGGGGCGGACAGTTCGGCCATGGCGCGATGGGCAACGCCCGCTGGCGCGGCGTCGCGCTCAAGACGCTGCTCGAAAAGGCCGGCCCGAAGCCGGGGGCTCAGTCCGTCGCCTTCAACGGGCTCGACTCGCCCGTGGCGCCGGAGACGCCGGATTTCGTCAAGGCGCTCGACCTCGGCCACGCCGGCGATGGCGAAGTGATGCTCGCCTACGCCATGAATGGCGAAGACCTGCCATGGCTCAACGGCTTCCCGTTGCGGCTGGTGGTTCCCGGCTGTTACGGCACCTATTGGGTGAAGCATCTCAACGATATCGAAGTGCTCGACAGCGATTTTAGCGGCTTCTGGATGTCGAGCGCCTATCGCATCCCCGATAATGATTGCGTCTGCGTCACGCCGGGCGCGCCGAAGGGGGCGACGCGGCCGATCAAGCGGCTCAATGTCCGCAGCTTCGTGACGCGGCCGGCCGAAGACGCGAAGGTCGCGGCGCATGTCGCCTTCGAGGTCAGGGGCATCGCCTTCGACGGCGGCCATGGCGTCGAAGCCGTGCTGCTCTCAGCCGACGACGGCGCGAACTGGACCACGGCTCGGCTCGGCGAGGATCTCGGCCGCTATTCCTTCCGCGAATGGCGGACCGAATTGTCGCTGCGGCCCGGCGTGCATCATTTGAAATCCCGCGCCGTCAATCGCGCCGGCCAGTCGCAGCCCTTGGCCCCCTTATGGAACCACGCCGGCTATATGCGGCATGTGGTGGAGACGGTTCGGATAGAGGCGGTGTAGCGGAGACATGCGGCGCATTCGCAAAACGCTCATCCTGATGGCGACGGCGGCGTCTCTCGCGCCGGCGCTCGGCGCCGCCGAGACGCTGACCTATGCGCTGCCGGAAGAAACGGCGACGCTGCGCGCCGGACCGGGACAGGAAACCGCGCAGAACAATTGCGCCGCCTGCCACTCGGTCGACTATATCGAGCGCCAGCCGCCGAAGATGGGCCGGGCGTTCTGGGAAGGCGTCGTCAAGAAGATGATCGCGTCCTATCATGCGCAGATCGACGAGCCTGACGCCGCCGCGATCGTCGATTATCTGGCCGCGACCTATTGAGCGCGACTCACGACGCTTCGCCGATCGGCCATTCGCCCTTATAGACGCCGCCCTTATTGTCATGGGCTTCGACGCGGATCGTCTTCGCGCCGTTCGGCGCATAGGTGAAGCGGAAGGTCGGGTCTTCAGAGAGCGAGATGCCGCCTTCCATCTTGAAGATCGGCGCGTCGCCCTGAAAGACTTCGACAGAGTCGATGAAATGCGCCGGGAGATAGGCGCGCGAGACCGGGTCCATCTGCATCCCTGAACTGTTCGGGTGGCGGATCATGATCTGCGCCTCGCGCTTTGCCGGATCGGCGCTCTTGAACTCGCGATATTTCATCTTGCCGAGATTGGCGACCGCCTCGTCCTCGTCCTTGACCGCGGGCGCCGAACAGCCGCCCGAGGCTTTGACGAATTTAGCGTCGGCGCGCAGTTTGCCGTCGCCGGTTTCCGCCACCGCATGGACGTTGCTGTATGAATTGACCCGCACGCGGGTCTCGATAAAGCCGACGCCGGATTTCTCGCCGAGCGTGAAGGCCGCGGCCATCGGCATCGGGTTCTGGTCGATGACCAGCGTCGCGACCTTGATCCGCGACGGGTCGGCGAAGCGCATGGTCATCGGCACGATCGCCGCATCCTCGGCCCGCGCCGGCGCGTCGAGCGCGATGACGCCGTCAGCGGCCGCGATCGGGCGGCTATGAAAAATATCGACGACAAGTTCGGGCCAGGGATCGGGCGCGGTTTGGGCGAGGGCCGCGCTCGCAAGGAGAGCGAAGAGGGCGCCGGCGGCGGAACGGGCTGCTATGTTCATATCCGGCATCCTCCAAACACGTCCGTCATTGCGAGCATAGCCGTCCCCGGCTCTGGCTTGCTTCGGCGCTGCGCTGCTCGCAATGACGGCAAGAGCGCTGATCTCCTGGCAAGGATAAGCGCCAACTCTGGTCGCCGTCACGTGACAAAGTCATGCTCACGGCCCCTCCCACTCCAGCTCGGCGAATCCTGCCGTGGCGTTGCGGGCATTGTAGTCGTCGAAGAGCCGCCATTTCTCCCGTTCCTCGGCGCCGGCGGTCTTCGCTGCGGCGGCGACGCCCTCGCCCTTCTTGATCGCGGCCCGCAGGTCGGCGGTCAGCCGCATGAGATAGGCGCGCTGGTCATCGAGCGCCTTGGGCCAGGGCGCGGGGAGGGGGCCATGTCCGGCGACGACCTGCGTCGCCTTGATCGCCGCGAGCCTGTCGGCGACGTCGAGGAAGCCGAGGAGGCTCCCGTCGACGACCGGCACATGCTGAAGAAAGAGCAGGTCGCCGGAAAAGAGCACGCCGCTCTTTGGATCGAGAATGGTGAGGTCGCATTCGCTATGCGCCGTGCGCCACGCCTGCAGGACGATCTCGCGATGACCGAGATCGAGCGTCAGCGTCTGGTCGACGGTCAATGTCGGGGGCACGATCGTGACGCCGTCGAGGGCGTCGCCCATCTGCGCGCGAAACGCCGAAAGGTAATGCGGCCCACGCGCCGCCAGCGCCCGCGGCAGATTTTTATGCCCGACGAAGGTCGCGCCGGTCTCGACGAAGGCGCCATTGCCGAACGTATGGTCGGGATGGGCGTGGGTGTTGATGACGTAGCGAATGGGCTTTTGCGTCTTTTCGCGCAGCGCCGCGAGGAAGGCGCGGCCTTCGATCAGGCTGCCGCCCGTATCGATCACCGCGACCGATTCGTCCCCGACGATGGCGCCGAGATTGGCGATGTCGCCCGCATTTTCCCGAGTCATTAGGGAAGTTTCGCCCTGATGCGCGTAAGCGCCGGGGGCGATTTCACTTAAGGAGAAGGCGCGGGCGGGGGTCCCGGCGACAAGCGGCGCGAGCGCCGCGACAAGCGCCAGTAAGCGACGCAACATGTTGTTCGTCTTGGCTGTTTCACGGGCAGGCCGATGCGCTGCGTCGCACGGCCGCGCCCTTGTTTTTTGCGATTGCGATTCAAGAGCTAGCGACATATTATCCCGCCGTTTCCGAGTTAAAAGATGTCTTCCGGACGGGAACCGGGAGCTTCTCGCCGCTGGCGGACGTTTTGTCCCGCCGGCTTGAGACATAAACGGAAATCGCCTTCCCAATGTCGAGGCGCCAAGGAGGCACGACGTCGGCGGCGGCGCATAAAAATGCGCGCCGGACGTCGTCAGGAGGAAAAGCTCATGCATAAACTGTTGTTGTCGACTTCGGTGGCCGTACTCGCGCTCGCCGGCGCGGCGAAGGCCGACGATTTGCAGACCCTGCAGAAAGACCCCAAGCAGTGGGTGATGCCGACGGGTGATTACGGCAACCTGCGCCATTCCGCTCTTAAGCAGATCACGACCGAGAACGTCGGCAAGCTCGCGCCGGCGTGGCAGTTCTCCACCGGCGTTCTGCGCGGCCATGAAGGCGCGCCGCTCGTCATCGGCGACGTCATGTATCTGCATACGCCGTTCCCCAACAACGTCTATGCGCTCGACCTGAAGGATCCGGACCACAAGATCCTCTGGAAGTATGAGCCCAAGCAAGATCCGTCGGTCGTGCCGGTGATGTGCTGCGACACGGTCAACCGTGGTCTCGCCTATGGCGATGGCAAGATTTTCCTAGCGCAGGCCGACACCACGCTCGTCGCGCTCGACGCCAAATCCGGCAAGCTCCTCTGGTCGGTCAAGAACGGCGATCCCTCCAAGGGCCAGACTTCGACCGCGGCGCCGCATGTCTTCAAGGACAAGGTGTTCGTGGGCATCGCCGGCGGCGAATTCGGCGTGCGCGGCCACATCACGGCCTATGACGTGAAGACCGGCCAGCAGGTGTGGCGCGGCTATTCGATGGGCCCCGACGCGGATACGCTCATCGAGCCGGGCAAGACCACCCATCTCGGCAAGCCGGTCGAGAAGGACTCGGGCATCACGACCTGGGAAGGCGATCAGTGGAAGATCGGCGGCGGCACCACCTGGGGCTGGTACAGCTATGATCCGGACCTGAATCTCGTCTACTACGGCTCGGGCAATCCCTCGACCTGGAACCCCAAGCAGCGTCCGGGCGACAATCGCTGGTCGATGACGATCTGGGCGCGCGACCTCGACACCGGCAAGGCGAAGTGGGTTTACCAGATGACGCCCCACGACGAGTGGGACTATGACGGCATCAACGAGATGATTCTCGCCGACCAGGACATGGGCGGCCAGAAGCGCAAGACTCTCGTCCACTTCGACCGCAACGGCTTCGGCTATACGCTTGACCGAGTCACCGGCGAACTGCTCGTCGCCGAGAAATTTGATCCGGCGGTGAACTGGGCGACCAAGGTCGATATGGACAAGAGCTCCAAGACCTATGGCCGTCCGCTCGGCGTGGCGAAATATTCGACGGAGCAGAACGGCGAAGACGTCAATACGCAATATGTCTGCCCGGCGGCGCTTGGCTCCAAGGACCAGCAGCCGGCGAGCTACGACGCGACGACGGGACTGTTCCTGGTTCCGACCAACCATGTCTGCATGGACTATGAGCCGTTCCGCGTGAGCTACACGGCGGGCCAGCCCTACGTCGGCGCGACGCTGGAAATGTTCCCGGCGGGCAAGGACAAGGGCGAGACCCACACCGGCAACTTCATCGCCTGGGACGCCAAGGTCGGCAAGATCGTCTGGTCCAACAAGGAGCAGTTCTCGGTCTGGGGCGGCGCGACGTCGACGGACGGCGGCATCACCTTCTATGGCACGCTTGAGGGCTATCTGAAGGCCGTCGACACGAAGACCGGCAAGGAGCTCTATAAGTACAAGACTCCGTCGGGAATCATCGGCAACGTCACCACCTATGAGTCCGGCGGCAAGCAGTATGTCGCGGTGCTCTCGGGCGTTGGCGGCTGGGCCGGCATCGGCTTGGCGGCTGGCCTCTCGAAGAGCAACGAGGGACTCGGCGCCGTGGGCAACTATGCGTCGCTGGCCAACTATACGGCTCTTGGCGGCGTCTTGACTGTCTTCGCTCTGCCGAACTAAGCGAGACGCGAAGCAATTAAAAAGCCGGCGCTCGGCGCACCGTCAAGGTGCCGCCGAGCGTCGGCGTTTACACTGTGTGGGAAGAGAAGAGACCAAGGAGAGAGGTAATGAGATCGTCGCTTGCCGGAGCGTTAGCTCTGGGCGTCATCATGTGCGTGGGAAGCTCCGCCATGGCCGAGGCGCCGGGAGACCCCAAGGCCGTCAAATCGACAGACGGCAAATATCTCGACGCCAAAGGCGACCCCACCTACAACGTCGGTCCCGACGGCAAGGTGGACTGGTACACCTTCTCCGGCTATCGCCGCTATCACGCGGAATGCCACGTCTGCCACGGCCCCAATGGCGGCGGCTCAACCTATGCGCCGGCGCTCAAGGATTCGGTGAAGCGGTTCGACTACGCCGAGTTCGCCGGCATCGTCATCGGCGGCCGCCAGAACGGCAACAGCGTTATGCCGGCCTTCGCCGAAAACAAGAACGCCTCCTGCTACATCGACGATCTCTACGTCTATCTGCGCGCCCTCTCGACCGGCGCTATCGAGCCCGGCCGTCCGGGAAAGAAAGAAGACCGCCCGGAGGCCTTCGCCAAGGCCGAGACCGAGTGCATGAACCAGAAGTAAGAGCGTCGATACGATCGCATGATCCGCTTCACGCATCGGCGCGGTTTTTCCGCGCTGCTCTCGACGGGCTGGGCCGCCGCAATCCTCTTTGTGGCGGCCCCCGCCTCGGCGCAGCATATGGGGCCCGACGCCGGCGCCACGGGCGACGACAATCAGGGTTCGATCGAACTCGTCGATCCCAAGACGCTGCGCGTGTGCGCCGATCCGAACAATCTTCCCTTTTCAAACGACAAGGGCGAAGGCTTCGAGAACAGAATCGCCGAATTCCTGGCCAAGAAGCTCGGCAAGGATCTCGCCTATACCTTTTATCCGGGCGCCACGGGCTTTGTGCGCAATACGCTCAACGCGCATCTTTGCGACGTCATCCTCGGCATGCCGCAGGGCAATGACCTGGTGCAGACCACCAATCCCTATTACCGGACGACCTACGCCATCGTGACCCGCGCGGGCTCGGAGCTTGACGGCCTAAAGACGCTCGATGATCCGCGTCTGAAGGAAAAGCCGCGTCGCATCGGCCTTGTCGCCAACACGCCGCCCGGCAATGTGCTGGCGATGAATGGTCTGATGGCGTCGGTGAAGCCCTATGCGCTGATGGTCGACACGCGCGTCGAATCCTCCGGCGCGGCGATGATGCATGATCTCGAAAAGGGCGAGATCGACGTCGCGCTGCTGTGGGGACCGATCGCCGGCTACTACGCCAAACAATCGAGCGTGAAGCTCAATGTCACCCCTCTGCCGGAGACGCCCGGCGCCCGCATGGCCTTCCGCATCGGTTTCGGGGTTCGCCATTCCGATCAGAACTGGAAGCGCGAACTCAATACGCTGATCGCCCAGAACAAGATCGAGCTGGAGCGCATTCTTCGCGATTATGGCGTCCCGTTGCTCGATGAGTCGGGGCATGCGATCACGGTTCCGTGATGAATCTGGCGAAACATTTGGCGAGCGGCCTTCTCGCGCTTTGCGCTGCGGTTGCGCTTTGCGCCGCGCCGGCAAGCGCTCAAACGCCGCCGGAGCCGGAAGGCTATCGCCTCGACAATTATCATGCGCCGACGCCGGCGACGCTCAAGGGCGCCACGGTTCTCGACACCCCGCAGGCGTTTGAACTGTGGATCGGCAAGAAGGCGGTTTTCATCGACGCGCTTTCGCGGCCGCCAAAGCCGGAAGGCCTGCCGAAGAATGCGGTGTGGCGCGATCCGAAGCGCTTCGACATTCCCGGCAGCATCTGGCTTCCCGACACCGGGTTTGGCGAACTCTCCGAACCGATGGCGCGCTATTTCGAGCAAAGCGTGGCGCGCGCCAGCGGCGGCGACAAATCGAAGCCGCTCGTCTTCTATTGCCGCACCAATTGCTGGGCGTCCTGGAACGCCGCGAAACGCGCGCTCACCCTCGGCTATACGCATGTGCTGTGGTATCCGCCCGGCGCCGACGCCTGGGAGCAGGCCGGTCATCCGCTCGAAGAGCGCCAGCCCGAGCCGCGCGAGTAGGGCGGCTCGCAGCCGTCATTGCGAGCGCAGCGAAGCAATCCAGATTGGCGCGGATTTTTTGGATTGCTTTGTCGCTACGCTCCTCGCAATGACGAGGGAGCTTTCACTCCATCGCCTGCTGGATGGCGCGCGCGAGCGTTCCAAAACGTTGCTCGATCAGCGCCGGGCTTTCGCACACATAGCCGACCATGCGCCGCTGCTCCTCGAACAGCCGCAGCCGCCACTGCACGGCTTCGCTCGCCTTCTTGATTGCTTCGGGGTCCGGGGGCATTTGATCCTGCAGGTCGCGCAGCGTCTGCGTTTCCTGGCGCGCCGTCTCCGCCATGGCTTTCAGTCGCCGGCCAAAACGATCGAGGCCGTTGACCAGGTCGCGCCGCTCGTCGTTCATGCGCTCATAGACGCCAGCGAACAGCGTCGTCAGGCGTCCCTTGCGCGCGTCGCCCGCCGACTTGGCGAATTGCGCGATAAGCCGCTCGGCTTCGTCCATCTGCGTGCGTCGCTGCGCGAGGCGCGTGACGAGATCGGCGATCGTCGCATCATCGCGCCAATGTTTCATAGCGGCGTCGAGCGGCGGACCGGCCCAGACGCCCCCGACCGCGAGCTCGGGCACGCGCACCTGTCGGCACGGCCAATCTGGCTGGCTTTGTTGGGGCGGCGCCTGCGCCGCCGCGGCGTCGGCGAAAACGAGCAAAAAAAGCGCAAGAAGCAGGCTGCGGTGAATCATGAGGCTCGCCGGACGTCGCAGGATCGCGACGCGCTATAATGCCTCATGCAGATCATCCCCGTCATCGATATTCGCAGCGGCGCGGTCATGCGCGCCCGCGCCGGCGACCGCGACAGCTACAAGCCAATCTCTACGCCGCTTGCGGCGACAAGCGCGCCGGCCGATGTCGTCGCCGGTTTTCTGACGCTTCATCCATTCGAGAAGATCTATATCGCCGATCTCGACGCGATCGAGGGTCGCGGCGACAACCGCCGCGAGATCGGCGCATTGAGCGAATGCTTCCCGGCGCTGCGCTTCATGGTCGACTCCGGCGCCGCGTCCTGCGACTGGCGCGGCGCAGCGCGCGTCGATTGTGTGATCGGCAGCGAGTCCTTGCGCGACGGCGACTCCCTGCATGCCGCCAAGCATGAGCCCAATGTCGTTCTGTCGCTTGATTTTCGCGACGACGTTTTTTTGGGTCCCGATGCGCTCGACGAATCCCCCAAGCTGTGGCCGCATCAGGTGATCGTCATGACGCTGACGCGCGTCGGCGTCAGCGCGGGTCCCGACTTCGCGCGGGTCTCGCAAATCATCGAGCGTGCGGGAGATCGGCGCGTCTTTGCCGCCGGCGGCGTTCGCGGCGCGGACGATCTTGAACGGCTTGAGGCGATCGGCGCCGCCGGCGCGCTTGTCGCGACGGCGCTGCACGACGGCGCTCTGACGCGCGCCGACCTCGACCGTTTTACGTCGGCGCACAAAAAAAAAGGGAGCCCTGAGGCTCCCTTGTCAAGCGAACCGCCAAAGCTCAGTTGGCGGCGAAAGGATGCTTCGCGGTGACGCGGGCCGACAACACGTTGCGCGCGCTCGGATCGCCCTTCATCGCGCGGGCGATGGCTTCCTTCGTCGCGGTGTAGTTGAAGTCCTGAATCTTCTGATCGTCGTTGGCGTCCCAATGGATGAACACGCCGACGCAAATGAAGAGATCGTCCGCCTGGCTCATCGGAATGACGCCCTCGGCGAGGCTGTCGGCCACCGCTTTGGCGACGCCATATTGCGCCGGGCCGAACATCTGAACGGCCTGCTTGGCGTTCTTGATGGTCACCTTGTTGAACATCATCGTATAGGGCTTCACCAACAGGTTCGGCGCGACGACCGCGAGCAGCGTCGTAAAGCCGTCCTTGTTGTTGACGAGTCCATTGGCGAAGGCCTTCTCCGCGGCGGAGCCGCGCGGACCCATGATCAGGTCGATGTGCGCGACCTCATTGCCGTCGCCGACGAGCGATTCGCCGACGCTGGTCTTGCCGGTGCTCGACGTGAAGCCGGATGACGGCTTCGGAAAAAGCGCGCCCAGTATTTTCTCAAAGAACGAAGCCATAATCCATCCCTTCCGGTGCGTTCGCGTCCCTGCGGCGTCTTCGACTTTGCGCGCGCGGAATGCCCCTATTGCTCGTTGCGTCTCCCCTCAGGGAAGACGAAATTTCTGCTGGCGGCCGCCCCCGCGCGCCAGACTTTAGAACTCTGCGGCGTCATCGTTTTGCCGCGTCGATGCTTGGCCGTTTAAGCGGCGTCGGTCGGCTGCGAGCGCTGCGGCGGGGAGCGTTCGGCTCCCCGCTGCGCATGTTCCTGCGCGGTTCAGTTCGGCGCGAAGGGGTGCTTGGCTTCGTTGCGCTTGGCGACGACTTCCGAAGCCTTCGGCTCGCCCTTGACGGCGCGCGCGATCGCTTCCTTCGTGGCGGTGTAATTGTAGTCCTGGATCTTCTTGTCGTCCGAAGCGTCCCAGTGAATGAACACGCCGACCGCAATGAAGATGTCGTCGGCTTCGTCGACCGGGATCACGCCCTCGGCGACCGAATCCGCAACGGCCTTGGCGACGCCATGCTGCGCCGGGCCGAACATCTGCACGGCCTGCTTGGCGCCCTTGATCGTCACCTTGTTGAACAGGATCGTGTTGGGCTTGCACAGCAGGTTCGGGGCGACGACCGCGAGCAGCGTCGTGAAGCCGTCCTTGTTGTTGACGAGCGCGTTGGCGAAAGCGAGCTCGGCCGCCGAACCGCGCGGACCCATGATCAGGTCGATATGCGCAACTTCATTGCCGTCGCCGACCAGCGACTCGCCGACCAGCATTTTGTTGATTAAAGCCATGTGTTCCTCCCAGAATTCCTCTTGATCGCGCGCGCCATTCGGCCCCGAGCGATTCTATCCCCTCTTCGGCGCCGAGCGAAAAAGCCCGATCCGACCGGTGGTCAGATAGCCGCGAGTCCATCCCGCGCGCGGCGGACTCAACCATTTTTGCGCGGCCTTGCCAAGATGGCCCCAAGATAATCGGCGAAAAGAACCGCGACGGTCAGATCGGCGCTCGTGCCGGGATTCAACCCGCGCTGCTTCAGCGCGCGATCGAAGTCCAACGCCAGTTCGAACGCCGCCGCGCGGCCTTTGGCGCTCTTGAGACTCTTTGTAAAAGGCGCCGCCTCGCCGCGGACCGCCTCGGCGGCGGCGAGGCCATGCTTGCGCGCAATATGGCTATCCGGAAAAGCGGCGAGAAAGGCCGCATAGACGGCGAGCGTTCCGAGCGGCGCATCGGCGCTTCGCGCGCGCGCCTCCGCGAGGGTCTTAAGGCCAAGGTCGAAAATATCACCAAAGCCATTGGCGTATTGCCAGGCGATGCGGTCTCGGTTGGCGGCGGCCCGCATCGCGTCGAGGAGGGTCGTTTGCGCCGGCGCATGGACGTCGTGCTGCGGCGCATCTCCAAGCCCCGCCGGCCGCGCTTGGGCGATGGCGCGAAAGGCGGCGTCGGCGTCGTTGATGTCGAGCGCCTGCAGCACGCGCCCCGTCTCCTGGCGCAGATCGGCGCTTTGCGCGGTCGCGGCGGCTTGCGCCAGCGGCGCGCAGAGCAGCACGATGCCGAGATTGGTGTTCTGCCCGACGCGCGCCCGCGTCGCCTCGATCGCCCCGGAGATGCGCCCCCCGACGCTCGATTGCGCCGCTGCGATGAAGGGCGCGGCGGCCTCGGCGCTGGCGAGGAAATCCGCCGTCGTCATGCCATGGCCGTCGGCGAAGACATGGACGTTGCCGGGCTTTGGCGCCTGCAGCTCCGCTTCGCAGGCGGCGATAAAGCCGGTCGCGATCGCTTGCGGGTCGGCCGCGAAATTCGCCACGTCAGCCGCGAAGGCGCATGCGCGTCATTTGCGCAAGCGCGTCGGAAGTGACTCTGTCGGCGATCGAGAAGGGCGTCACCCGCTGCAGTCCGCTCCAGCCCGCCATGCTGTTGACTTCAAGAATAAGCGGCGCGCCGCGCTCATCATTGATGATGTCGACGCCGGCGAAGTCGACGCCGAGCGCCGCGGCGGCGGCGAGCGCGATCTCCGCCTCCCGCACTGAGGGCTCGACGGCGACTGGTTTCGCCCCTTGCCGCACATTGGTGATCCAATGGCTCGAGCGCCGGCGCATGGCGGCGATGATTTCGCCGCCTGAGACGAGAATGCGCATGTCTTCGAATGGGGGCCGCGCCGGGCCGACGAAGCTCTGCAGATAAAACACCCCGCGCGCGTCCTGAAGCGACGGCAGATCGCTTTCGTCTTCGATCAACCGCAGTCCCCAGCCCTGCGCCCCGAAAAGCGGCTTCATCACGAGGGGGCCCTTGGCGCATTCGCGCCGCGCGATGGCGCGCGCCTGCGCGAGAGTCTGCGCCGCAAAGGTCTGCGGCGTCGGCAGTCCGGCCTGCGCCAGAAGAAAGCTCGCCATGGATTTATCAGTGCAGCGTTCGATCGCGCGCGCGCTGTTGAGCACCGGAACGGCGAGCGCCTCCAGGGCGTGCAGGACGCCGAGCCGCATGGTGATCGCTTCGAGCGAGCCATCGCCGATGGCGCGAACGATGGCGAGATCTGGCAGGTCGCGAAATCCGGGGATGACAAGCCCGTGGGCGCGGCCCGTCTCGATCTTGCAGGCGGAGAGCCGCACGGCGACGGGCGCTGCCCCCTGCCTGCGGAAGGCGCGGAGCGTGCGGATCACATGCCAGTCGAGCTTATCGGTGAAGACCGCCACGCGCGGCGGCGGCCCTCTTTCCTCGCTGAGAGGCGCGAGGGGTTCGGATCTATCGAGCAGGTCGAACGCAGTCACAAAACGCCCCGGCGATCACCCGCCAAACGATTTATCCAGGAGCGCCAGATTGATCTCGCCGGCGCGGAAGGTTTCGCCGGTCTCGACCGCCGTCACCAGCGCTTCTGCCGGCGAAAACAGGCTGCCGTCGATCTTATAGAAGTCGCCCTTATACGCCTTGAAGATTTCGGCGAACGGCCGGCCATAGTCGCGCGAGGTGTCGCTCGGCAACTTTTCGGCGAGCTCCTTGGCGGCGGCGGCCGAGCCCTTCACGAAAAGATGCGCGCGCCCGGCATAGATGATGGCGTCATTGGTGCGGCCCATCGCCTGCACGAAGTCGGGATGGGGCGGCGAGAGCGGCGCCGTCGCGACGCCGTCGATAATGTCGTCGAGCGGAAAATGCAGCTCATGCGCCTTGTGCAACGCCACTTCGAGCACCCGGCCGACCACCTGGACGCCGCCGGCGAGCGACTGCGTCGGCGCATAAATGAAGGCGACTTTGTCCGGCGTCACGCCTGAGCGCGCGGCGACTTTTTCGACGACTTCCTTGGGCGGCGGCGAACCGCTTTCGAGGACGATGGTGACGCGGTCGGCGAGATCGCGATACGACAGTTCATCGAAGAGTTTTTCGGCCCGCGCCTGGGCGCGTCCTGGCCCCGACCCGAGAGCGAAGAATTTCTCGTGGCTCAGACTCCAGCCGGCGTATTGGCTCGCAAGGCAGGCGACGACGGGATCGGCGCTGGTCACGGTCAGCCAGAACGGCCATTTGGGCGCGGCCGGCGCGTGGGAGAGGGTGACGCGTCCAAGTCCGCCCATGCAGATCTCGGTCAGCAGCAGGCCGGCCTCAATGCCGCCCGGGACCTTGGCGCCGGCGTCGATCAGCAATTCGCCGAGACTGCCGCGCTCGACGGCGATCCGATATTTCGCCGCCCCGGCGACGAGACGGTCGACCAGCGCGCCCGCGAGAGCGTTGACGCTTTCCGTCGTACGGCCGCTGATGTTCAGGCTTCCGCTCACTTGTGGCCCTTCCCTTCTTTCGCTCTGTGGCGCTATCCACCCTTGCCCGGCCGTTCTAAGCATAAGCCTGCAGCCGGTTCGAGCCCTGAACTTATAGAGCTTTTCCGCCGAAACGAAAGCCGGGCCGCGTCGCAGCTGTCGAGGACGCGAACCGCTTGGCCATGAAGTTTGAGGTCGAATGTCACAAAATTTCAATCTTTGTGGGTTTAATAAGGCAACCAATCGGCTGATGAAGCGTTGAGCATCGCCTGTGTGTTTCCGCACATCAAACGAGCGTTTTGCGTGTAGGCTGGACAGGACGGTATATTTTTACGCTGAAGGAAGACGAAATGGACGTGCAGCCGATTGAACGGAACGCCGCCGAGCGCACGACCGGAAACCTTGCGTTGACCGACGTGCTCTACGTCGTGATCGCCATTGCGGTCATTCTCTTCGGCAATGTGGCGCTCGTCCGCGCCATGGATGTCGCGCTCGATACTTTGGTTCGCTAATCCCGCCGCTTTGTCGGTCTTTGAAAGCCCGCTTAGTGCGGGCTTTTTGCGTTTTTTGGGCTCTACGACATCAAAGCCTTTGAGTTGGATCAAGGAATTTTGACTGCGCTGAATTGCAGTGACGCCATAGAACAGGCTCCCATCCTCATAGGCCTTCTCCCGGGCTTACAATATCTCCCAATAAATCAACGGCATAGGCCCAAACTCCTGACCCGAGTTCGCAGTGGCGCATTCTGCACCGTTTTTGGCAGAACTGGCGTGCTGCGCCGAAAGGCGTTGAAACACAGGATCGCGCCACGCCAGTTCCCGTCATTCATCTGCGGAGGTTGCGATGGTCAAAGCGTCACAACAACACGCCAGAAGCCAGTGGATCAATGTTGACGCCTTGTATGCGGCGGGCGTCTTGATCTGGATCGTCGTCGTCTGGGCATGCGCCTATTACGTCGCAAGCGATGCGGTCGCCGATGAATCGGCGGGCGTGGGCGGCAACGGCTTTCTCCTCGCCGCCAGTCTCGCGACGGCGGGATTGATTACGGCTTTTTCCCTTAGAGAGTTTTTTGTCGCCTACAAGCGCTTGGGCGGCAAAGAGGCGCGCAACCGGCGGGAGTAAGGCGATGACCAAGGTTGGATTGTTTGTGATGCTGGAGGCGCAACCCGGAAAAGAAATGCAGCTGGCGCAGTTTCTCATCGGCGCTTTGGAGCTGGTCGAGGCAGAACCCGACACCACCGCATGGTTCGCGGTTCGCACGGGGCCCTCCACCTTCGCCATCTTCGACGCTTTTCCTGACGAAGAGGGCCGCGAGGCGCATCTGTCCGGCGAAGTCGCGAAAGCGCTGATGGCGAAAGCGCCGGAGCTCCTTGCCAAACCGCCGTCAATCGAGAAGATAGACGTTCTCGCCGATAAACTCCAGGCCGCCCCTGAACTCGTCCGCGGTAACTGCCGCTGAGGAGGGACGGGCCGCTGGCGCAGCTTCGGGCTGCAACGGGCTCGACCATGGAAGTTATCGTCCTCGGTTACGACGGCTGCCTAGGCGCCGGTTTGATCGGCGCCGTGGACATGCTGAAGTTAAGCTGGCTTACGATTTCCAAGGACGAAAATCGCGAGCCGATCAGCGTCTCCACCGCAAGTTTCGATGGACAGCCAGTCCAGGACAGTAGCGGTCGCCGACTGGAAGTGGACAGCAGCATTACAGCGATCCCAGCGAGCGCCGTCATTGTTCCTGGCTACCTTTGTGACGACGGTGATCGCTTCCTCGGCACAGCGTCGATCGACGCTGCGGCCGCATGGTTGCGGCGCCAACATGCGCTCGGCGCATTGGTATGCGGCTCATGCAGCGGCGTATTTTTGCTTGGCGAAGCGGGTCTCCTCGATGGTCGACGCTGCACGACAACTTGGTGGCGACACGATGAACTGAGAGATCGGTATCCACGCGCGGACGCTCTATGGGGCGCTTCACTGATCGAGGATAGCCGCGTCGTCACGGCGGGAGGCCCTCTGTCGTGGATAGATCTTTGTCTTCATGTGATACGTTCGCTTTATGGCGCTTCCGCCGCCAAGGTCGCCGCCGACTTCACGGTCGTCGACACTGTCCCGTCGACGCAATTCAACTACATTCCACTTGGTCATTTGGCTGCGTCAGACCCGTTTCTATTGAAGGCTGAACACATTATTCGGCAGGCGGGCGACTCTCCGTTGACCGTGCTAGGTCTCGCGCATGCGCTCGGCACTTCGGTTCGAACATTGCACCGCTATCTCCAGCGCGCATCAGGCGAGACGCCGAAGCGCTTCATCGAACGCATTCGTTTCGAAGCCGCGAGAACCCTGCTCGAAACGACGGCGCACACCGTGAAGCGGTTGGCGGCGGGAGCTGGCTATGCTGACGAAGCCAGTTTTCGTCGCGCGTTCTCTCGATATTCAGGTATGACGCCAGGCGCCTACCGAAGATGGGTCCAAGCGCGCCAAAAATAATTGGCGCGTCACTTAAGCGCTCGGGCGCAGCATCACTGCAAAGCGCCCGCCTTGCGTCCAGGTCGGAGCCTCCCTGTGAAACAGCGCTGTCGCTGTCCGATATAGCCCGACCAATGTCTAATCCGGCGCGCTGCGCTGCGCCGCTCTGTGAGCAATCCTGAAGGCCGCCGAGAAATTATCGTCATTTTTCGGTCGAACTGAAGGAGAGAAAAATGAGCGTAACCACTCAATCGGCAGCAGGCGCGATCGATCGCGCCGAGCCGATCGTCGAATTGAAGGGAATGTGGATCGGGCTTGCGGTGCTCAACGGCTTCTACCTCGTCGTGCGCATTTATGAGCAGATTTACGGCTGGCGGGCCGGGCTGGATTCATTCGCGCCAGAGTTCCAAACCTACTGGATGAGCATCTTGTGGACCGAAATTCCGCTTGAACTCATCTCGGGCGTCGGCCTCGCCGGCTGGCTATGGAAGACGCGCGTTCGCGACATGTCGACCGTCACGCCGCGGCAGGAAATGAAGGCCATCGTTGATAATGCCGCGTGGCTCGTGGTCTATGCGGCGGCGATCTATTGGGGCGCGTCCTTCTTCACCGAGCAGGACGGCACCTGGCACATGACGGTGATTCGCGACACGGACTTCACCCCGTCGCACATCATCGAGTTCTACATGAGCTACCCGATCTACTCGATCATGGCGATCGGCTGCTTTTTCCATGCCAAGACACGGATTCCCTACTTCTCGAAGGGCTATTCGGTGGCCTATCTGATCGTCTCGATCGGACCCTTCATGATCATCCCCAACGTCGGCCTGAATGAGTGGGGCCACACGTTCTGGTTCATGGAAGAGCTGTTCGTTGCGCCGCTGCATTGGGGCTTTGTGTTCTTCGGCTGGATGGCGCTCGGCGTGTTTGGCGTTGTCGTCCAGCTATTGCTGAACATTCATCGCGTCATCGGCAAGGAAGGCGTCGAACTGCTGACGGGCGCGTAAGGCTCAAGATTCGCGCGCCGCGCCGCTGTCGGACCTCCAGACGAACGACGGCGCGGCGTGGGAGGAATGAGCAAAAACTCCCAGGATCGACCTCACTTCGTCGCCTCTCGTCGCTTCGGCGTCGGGAGGCGATGGACGTCAGGCCAAAAATTACGGCATTCTCGAATCTAGAGACGCGGCGCCGGAAGGCGAGTGGAGACATGCTCATGATGAGGCCCCTATTGATTCTCATCGCGGCGATCGGCTTGATCGCCCGCGCGGACGCGCAAGCGGTGCGCAGGGATTCCGCCAAGGCGTTCCAGAAAGTTCGGGAATGCTCGGCCCAGATGGGCCCTAACGTCATCACCTTCAGCTTCTATCAGCCGACGCAATCGCGAGATCAGTTCTGCGAGGACGTTCCCGAAACCGGATCGACGACCATCGTGGTCGACACGATGCAGGACGAATTGCGCGATATGATGGTGGAGATCCGGATCGTCGAAGCGGACCCGAAAGGGGAAGATGGCGTCGCGCCGAACGAGGCCTATCTCCCTCCCGCCCAGTTCCGGACAGGAGTGATCCAGCTCGAACACGACTTCAAGAAACAGGGAGATTACGTCGCTCTGGTGCGAGCGCGGAGCCCGGACGGCCGCAAGGAATACAACGCCCGTTTCTTCTTCTCGGTCGGCGAAGAGTTTCTGCGCGCCTGGACCGCTGTCGCCGTCGCCACCACCGTCGCGCTCGCTTTGGGCGCGGGATGGTATGCGAACGCCTTCGGCAAGCGAGCGTCGCAAAAGAGAAGGCTGCGCAACACGTAAGAGCGGCGCGTTCTCGCCTTCGTGGCGACGGTCCGCACGGCCAAGTCTACGCTGCGCCTGGCTCCTCGAAGGACAAGTTCGCCCCCGCCGCCACGGGCGTCGCGCCAGCGGCCAGGGCGTCGCCAAGACGGTCGAGACGGATCATGGCGAGACCTTCTCCGTCTTGTCGCGAGCCTGTGACGCCGATTTCAACGTCGCCGGCGCGTATCGCTTCGCCCGGCCCGGGCGCGTCGCCTTGCGCGCGATATTTCGCGATCCGCTTGCGCACCAGTCCGCGATGCTTCATCCGCGACACGACCTCCTGGCCGACAAAACAGCCCTTCTTGAAATCGATCCCGGCGAGGAGATCCATATTGGCCTCGTGTGGAAAGGTTGCGCCATAGTCGAAATCGACGCCGCCGAGCGGCACGCCGGCATGAATGCGCCGGGCCTCGTAGGCGCGCCGCCCGTCCTCCGTCGGTATCTTGCCTGGTTCTGCGATGGCGCGGAATCCAAGCGGGCCGCGCGGATCGGCGGCGATGGCGACGGCCTCGACCTTGGGCGCCTCCGTCTCATCGGGAAAGGCGATCGCGTCGAGTTCGCCGCTGCGGTTCGTCACCGTCACTTTCGAACGCAGCTTGTAGATGTTCAGACGTTTTTCGAGATCGGCGGCAAGGTCGAGCGGACAGTCGAGCAGGTAGCGTCCTTCGCCCGTGGCAAAGACCAGAAAATCGAACAAAATTTTGCCTTGGGGCGTCAGCAGCGCGGCGTAGCGCGCCTCGTCCGCCTTGAGCGCGGCGACGTCGTTGGTCACTAGATTATGCAGGAACTTGCCCGCATCTTCGCCCGCTACCTCGATGATGGCGCGGTCATCGAGCAGGATCGCCGTGGTCATGTGTCTCTTCCGCCTCCGCCGCCAGCTGCTTGAGTCTCGCGCGCCTTTGGCGCATTAGCAACAAAACTCCATCCGGCGACGACATCGCAAGCGAGGCGCCACTCATGCCGCAGATCTTCGACGTCATCCTCTCCGGCGGCGCGCTCGTCAATCAGGACGGCGAGGGCGCGCGCGACGTCGGCCTTCGTGGCGGCAAGATCGCCGAAATCGGCGATCTGTCTCGCGCCTCGGCCGGTGAGACGATCGACTGTCGCGGCCTGCATATTCTGCCCGGCGTCATCGACACGCAGGTGCATTTCCGCGAGCCGGGCGCCCCGCATAAGGAAGACCTTGAATCGGGATCGCGCGGCGCGGTTCTGGGCGGCGTCGTCGGCGTCTTCGAGATGCCCAACACCAATCCGCTGACGACGGACGAAGCGGCGCTTGCCGACAAGGTGGCGCGCGCGAGCGGGCGCATGCATTGCGATTTCGCCTTCTGGGTCGGCGGCACGCATGAGAACGCCCGTGACCTCGGCGAATTGGAGCGGCTTCCCGGCGCGGCCGGGATCAAAGTCTTCATGGGCTCCTCGACCGGCTCGCTGCTCATCGCCGACGACGCCGGCATCGCGGACGTGCTCTCGCATACGCGCCGGCGCGCCGCCTTTCACAGCGAAGACGAAGACCGGTTGAATCTGCGCAAGTCCCTGCGCATCGCCGGCGATCCGTCGTCGCATCCGGTCTGGCGCGACGTCGAGACGGCGGTGCGCTCGACGCGTCGGCTCATGAACATCGCGCGCGAGAAGGGCGCGCTCGTGCACGTGCTGCACGTCACGACCGAAGAAGAGATCGCGCTGCTCGCCGAGCATAAGGACATCGCCAGCGTCGAAGTGACTCCGCATCATTTGACGATGGACGCGAGCGATTATGCGCGGATCGGCACGCTGGCGCAGATGAACCCGCCGGTGCGCGAGGCGCGTCACCGCGAAGCGCTCTGGCGCGGCGTCGCGCAAGGCGTCGTCGACGTGCTCGGCTCCGATCATGCGCCGCATACGCTCGAAGAGAAGGCCAAGCCTTATCCCACTAGCCCCTCGGGGATGACAGGCGTGCAGACGCTCGTTCCTCTGCTGCTCGATCACGTCAACGCCGGCCGATTGTCCCTGCAGCGCTTCGTCGACCTGACCAGCGCCGGTCCGGCGCGGCTTTTCGGCATCGCCGGCAAGGGACGTGTGGCGGTCGGCTATGACGCCGATCTCACCATTGTCGACATGAAGCGGCGCGAGACCATCCGCAATTCCTGGATCGCCTCGCGCGTCGGCTGGACGCCCTATGACGGCAAAGAAGTCGTCGGCTGGCCGGTCGGCACGTTTGTGCGCGGCGCCAAAATCATGTGGGAAGGCGAACTCGTAACGCCTTCCTGCGGCGCGCCGATGCGCTTCTGGAACGCTCTCTAATCCTCCTTTGGCAAAGTTTGCGCGCACGCCCGGAACATTGCGGCCTCGCGCGCGGTTAGTCGCTCATTCCCAATTGCGCGCAAAAGGAGATGAGCCATGCCGCAGGGAGACAAGTCGGCCTATACCGACAAGCAAAAACGCAAGGCCGAGCACATCGAGGAAGGCTACGCGAAGCGCGGCGTGCCCGAGAAGGACGCCGAGCGCCGCGCCTGGGCGACCGTCAACAAGGACGATGGCGGCGGCAAGAAATCGGGATCCGGCCGCGGCGCCAAGACGGGCCATCCGGCGGCGCACAAGGGCGGCAAGATCGGCGGTGAAGCCTCCGCATCGCGTCCCGCTGCAGAACGCTCGGCTTCCGCCAAGAAGGCCGCCGCAACGCGCAAACGCAACGAACAGCGCGCCAGCTAGCGCCAAGCCATTGCTCTGGACCATAAGGAGATCGCGATGACCGCGCAGAAGGACGTGCAGCCGCAGAACGAAGGCGAAGGCAGCCGCACCGCCGCCAAACAGTATAATGACGCGACACGGAAATTCGTCGAAAGCGGCAAGGTCGACAAGGCGGCGAAAGACGCCGAGCAGGCGATCGAAGGCGACGAGGCGGAAGAGCTGAAGCGCGCCGAAGATGAAGGCCGCGCGCACGCCGCGCCGCATGAGCAGGAGCGCGAAATCTAACTCGATGCTTTGCCGTCGGCGGTCGCGTTCAACCTGCCGAACGGCTCTGCAAATCCCGACGCGGCGATCGCCGCCGCGTCGTTTCCCCAACGCTTCGGCGAGCTTTCAGTCTTCGCTCCAGAAGTAGTGCCAAACGCCGTCCGACCCGATGCCGATGCGCGTCGCGCGCGGCTTTCCTTCGGCATTTGAGCGTATAAGATCGGCGAAACGCACGCAGCGCCACCTTGCGCCCGCCTCGTCCTCATTGGCCGCCGCCTGCGGATGGCGCGCAAAGGCCGGCCATTCGTAGAGCGTCGTCGGCCCGCGGACGATCTTGACGAAGGGCTGAGCAAAAATCGCGCGAATGAGCGAAATCGTCTCTTGCCCCTTGCGGTCGAAGGAAAGCGTCTTCAAAATCTCGATCGGATCGGTTCCGGCCTTGAAGGCGCCGCTCTTGGCGAACAGCGGGCGCGTCTCGTTCCAGTCGATCGGAATGCGGAGCGCCTCGACGTCGCCAGTCTCGGTCGCGGCGAGAATTTTGTCGCGGATCCTGGCGACGGGCGCGGGCAAAAGCGCGAGATCGCCGATCGGGGGCGAAATGACGTCGCCGATGACGCCACCCTTGGGTTTGCGGATCATTTGGCAATGATAGCGCGCGCCGCCCCTGATGCGCCAATGCGCTGAATTTTACCGTTTTCCTACGGCCAAGATTGTCTGCCCGTAACGAAACCGCCATTGTCATCGGCGCGCTCTCGGAGATTAAATGGACGAGCTTCGGCACCAAAATACGCCCACGGGGACACAGACCTCGCCGCGTCTCGAGGGGATGCTGCGCCGGTCGGCGCTTGCGCTCATCGCCGAGCGCGTCTGGCGGGCCGGCTTGGCGCTCGCCACGCTTCTACTGTTTTTTCTGGCGCTCTCCTGGCTTGGCCTTTGGCAGGCTGCGCCGCTCGAGGCGCGCATCGGCGGCGTGGCGCTCTTTGGGTTCGCCGCGCTCTATGTCGTCGCTCGGGAGTCGGCGCGCGGCTTGCCGCATCGCGCAGCCGCGCTCGAACGGCTGGACCGCGGCGCCGACGCCGCGTTGCGTCCTGCGACTTCGCTCGAAGATCGGCTCGCCAGTCCGAACCCCGACGCGGCGGTCGAGGCGCTCTGGGCGCTGCATCGCCAGCGCCTGGAGGCGGCGCTGGCGCAGACGCCGATCGAGGCGCCGCATCCGCGCGTCCCGCAGCGCGACCCCTATGCGCTGCGCGCGGTGGCGCTCGTCGCGGCGGTTGCGGCCGGATTCGCGGCAGGAGATGAAAAACGCGCACGCATCGCCGCCGCGTTTGACTGGCGCACGTCCGCGAGCTTCGGGACCGCCGCGCGCGTCGACGCCTGGCTCGAGCCGCCCGCCTATACGGGACGTCCGCCGATCGTGCTCGCAAAGGAGAGCGACGCGCCCATCGAGGCGCCGGTCAATTCGATGCTGCGCATCCGTCCCCCAGACTCTGGCGTCTCCGTCTCCGGCGGACTGGTCGCCGCGCAGACCGCCGTCGAGGACGCGCAAAAGGGCGCGTCGCAAGAGCAGGCGTTCAAACTTTCTCGCGCGGCGCGCGTGTCGCTTTCCGACGGTCGGCGTTTCGATCTCGCGGCGATCCCAGACAAGCCGCCGACGATCGCCTTGACAGAACCCCCGCGCAACAATGTTCGCGGCTCGATGACGCTCGCGTTCCGCGCCGCGGACGATTACGGCGTCGTCGGCGCCGAAGCGGTCTTCAGCGGCCCGCCCAGCGCGCGACGCGCGCTCTACGAGCCGCCGCGTCTTGCGCTTGCTTTGCCGCCCGGCGGCGGCGGTCAGGGCGAAGCCAAGGCGACAATCGATCTCGCCGACAGTCCTTTCGGCGGCGCGAAGCTCGCGATGCGCCTCGTCGCCAAGGACGCCGCGGACAATGAAGGCGGTTCTGAATCGATCGACGTGACTCTGCCGCAGCGTCGCTTCGTCAAGCCGCTGGCGCGCGCGCTCGCCGAACAGAGGCGCATCCTTGCGCTCGATCCGGATTCGCGCTCAAGCGTTCGCGCGGCGCTCGAGGCGCTGTCGATCGCGCCCGAAGCCTTCGATACGCCTGCCAACATCCATCTCGGCCTCCGCGAGGCGCGCCGCGGTCTCGAGGGTCCGCGCAGCGACGACGAGTTGCGCGGCGTCTGTGAAATCCTATGGGCGATGGCGCTCGGCCTGGAAGAGGGCGACACCTCCCAAGCGGAGCGCGAACTGCGCGCGGCGGAGCGCGAATTGAAGGATGCGATCGCGCGCGGCGACAGCGAGCCGGACATCGCTAAACGCGCCGAGGAGCTTCGCGCCGCGCTCGATAAATTCCTCCAGCAGCTCGGTAGCCGATTGCCGCCCCCGGGAGCGCCGCTCCAAGAGGCGGAAGGCGGCGCCGACACCGTCACCCCCGACGAGTTGCAGCAGATGCTGGACGAAATGAACAGAGCCATGAAGGCGGGCGACATGGCGCAAGCGCAAAGGCTCCTTGAGGAACTCCAGGACATTCTCGAAAATGCGCTGACGTCGCAGGGCGCGGGCCAGCGTCGCGGGCGCGGACGCGAAATGGCGCGCGCGCTCAACGAGCTCGACCAGCTGTCGCGCGAAGAGCAGCAATTGCGCGACGACACCTTTCAGGGGATGAACGCGCCGAGCGACATGGAGACGCGCGGCGCGCGCGGCCATCGTCAGAAGGGCCAGCCGCAGCACGGGGAACTCAGCGCCGAACGCCAGCGCCAAGAGGCGCTTCGCGAGCGGCTTGAGCGCCAGCAGGACGCGCTGCGCGAGGGCGGCGTCGAAGCCGCCGAGGAACTCGACGACGCGCGCCGCGCGATGAAGGAGGCGGAAGACGCGCTCGGCAAGTCCGGCGAAGGCGGCGCCAGGGCGGTCGACGCGCAAGGGCGCGCCGTGCAGGCGTTACGTAAGGGCGCCGACAGGCTGGCGCAGCAGATGCGCGGCGAGGGCGACCAAAGCGCTGAAGAAGAGGGCGGGAGCCCGGGCAGGCGCGGGCGCCGGGGCAAGGGCCGCGATCCGCTCGGGCGGGCGCCCGGCGACGGCAATCGCCCCGACGCCTATGGGAAATATGATCCGCTCGGCCTGCCGCCGGCGCAGCGCGCCCATCGCGTGCAGGAAGAGCTGCGCCGCAGGCTCGGTCAGCCTGAACGCCCGCAGGAAGAGCTCGATTATCTGCAGCGCCTGCTGCGGCGATAAACGCCTTGCCCGCGGGCGCGCGCTTCTCTACAGCGCACCGGGTAGGGAGAAGCGCCGCTCATGCCAAGTTATTCAAATCTGTTGGTCATTGTCGCCGTCGCGGCGGTGATTCTCGTCGTCGTCGCCGGCTTCATCAATATGTTCCGCGGCGGCGAGGGCGCGCCGGCCCGCTCGCAGAAGCTGATGCGCTGGCGCGTCGGTTTGCAATTGCTGGCGCTTCTCATCGTGCTCGGCGTGCTTTACGCGCGAGGCCGCTGGTAAGCGGCCGCTTCACTTGGCTACGCGCTTCTCCAGCCATTCGACGATCAGCGGATCGTCGACCGCGCCCGTCACCGTCACGACGCCGCCGTCCGGGGCGACGAGCGCCGTAAAGGGCAATTCTCCGCGCCAGGCGCTGTCCGCTTCGAAATAGAGCTTTTCGACAAAGTCGTCGGCGAAGCCGTAGTGATCCGCGCTCGAAAGCCCGACCTTCTCGAGTCGCGCTTGTGCGCGGGCCCGGTCATCGTCGCTGTCGGTGTTGACGAAGACGACGTCGAATCCCTTTTTCTCGGCGGCGATCTTCGCCCATTGCGGCAATTCGACGAGGCAGGGCGGACAGGTCACCGACCAGAAATGCACGATGAGCGGCCTGCCGGCGTGAGCCTTGGTCAATTGCCCGAACGCGCCTCGGCCATAGGGCTTGAAGTCGAACGCGGCCGCGCCGCTGGCGGCGAGCGCGAAGGCGAGTGCGAAGGCGAATAGGCGCATGAGGTGAATCCAACAAACCTTTTGAGAATTTGCAGCCAATGTCCTTCCAGGCAAGCCGTATGCCTGACCGGGAGTTCAGAGCAAATTCCAGTGACTCGTGTGGCGACTGTTCATTCCCGATCCGCGCGGCGCGCGCGTCGGGAATGACGCGCGACATCAGCGCAAGGCGGCCGCGCTTTTTTCGTCTCGCGGCAGCGGCATCAGGCGATAGCCTTCCTTATGCGTCAGCCACGACAGATACGCCGCGCCATTATGGGCGATGAGCTCCGGATGGTCGGAGGCGTCCAAGGTTTGCGCCACGACGCGCGGCGCGCTCCAGCTCTTGCCGTTGTCGCGCGACATTTGCATGGCGATCGTCGTCGTCGTGCCGTCGAATTCCTTCCAGACGCGATACAGGCGGCCCTTGGCCGCGATCAGCGTCGGATGTCCGGCGGCGCGCGCGTCGTCGCCGAATTTCTCCGGCTCCGAGAAGCTTTTGCCCGCGTCGAGGCTGCGCGCGTAATAGAGCCCCTGGCGCTTCTTGCCCTTGGTGAACCAGACCACATGCCAATCGCCGGCGGCGTCGATCGCGATCGATGGTCCATGATGCGGGCAGCTGTTGATCGCCCAGTCGTCGTCGGAAACGCGCGTCGCCGTCGCTTGCGCGGCGTCCGCGGAAAGCTTCGCGACCATATGGTCGCGAACATTGCCATCCAGCACCTGTCGCCAGGCGAAGACCGGCGTTCCGTCCTTATCGAGCGCACTCGACATGCGGCAGCATTCGCAGGCGTGATCGATCAGGATCGACTTGCCTTTGAAGGTCTTGCCGCCGTCATCCGAATAGGCGAAGGCGACGCCGCTGCCGAGAAACTCCTTGCCTTCGGCCTTGGCTTTGAGCGCATGCGTCTTGTCGAGCCAACCGGCGTAGATGCGCCCCTTGCGATTGACGACGATGCTGTCGAAGCGCTGACCGCCTTCGCTCAGAAGCGCCTGCGGCGCTGAAAAGGTCTTGCCGCCGTCCGTCGAGCGAGCGGTGAAGATCGTGCCGATCATCTGCTTGTCGGGCCGTGTCGTATAGCTCGCGAGCAGCGTCCCGTCTTTGAGCGCGACGATTTTCGGACGCGCGTCGCCATGCGCGTCGATCATTCCGTCGCCGACCGTGGCGATGGCGGTCGGCGCGGAAAACGTCGCGCCATTATCCGAGGAGGCGGCTGCGTAAAGGCTCTTGCCGACGGAGAAGGCGACCCACAGCCGTCCGTCCTTCGCAAAGGCGGGAACCGCGGTCGCCGCGCAATCCACCTTCGCTTCGGCGCAGGCGGCGGCGGGATGGTGACTCATCGCCGCCGGCGGCGCTGATTGCGCCGGCGTCGCCGTGTCCTTAGGAGCGTCTGCGGACGCGCGCGGCGCTTCTTGCGCGGTCAGCGTGCCGGGGACGCAAAGGGCGAGCAGGGCAAAGGCGATGCGCTTCATTCTTCTCTCCTGTTTGCGGCCCAAGGCGGACGCTTTTAGAGGCGGCCGTGAAATGGCGCCGAGGCGCTAGTGAAATCTGAAACTCTGCACGCCGTCGTAGGAGCCGCCGGGCGGCGGCGGCGCGCGCAGGCCCGAAACGATGGAGCGCGCCAATTGCCCATGACGGGGCGTCGAAGCGGAAACGAGGGTGACCGTGCTCGGCGCGCCTGAGGCGCCAAGACGGAAGCGAACGACGGCGCTTCCCTCGCCGAGATTCGTCACGCCCGGCGAGCGCGCCCGGATCATTTGACCGAGCTTGCGCAGATAGGCGCTGGTGTCGGCATGTTTCTTTTTATCGGCGGCCTTCTCGGCCTTCTCGTCCCGCGCGGCCTTCGGTTTCTGTTCGCGCCCGGCGTCGGTTTTAACCTCGCGCTTTTCGATCTTCTCCTCGGATTTCGTATCCTTGCTCTCTTCGCGCTTCGGTTCGGCGCTGTCTTCGGCTTTCGGCTTTTGCGCCTCGTCGAGCGCGCGCGCCGGTTCGATTGCGCCAAGCGCGCAGGCGAACGCCAATGCAGAAAGACTCAGGGTCAGTCGAGAAATATGCCGCATTTCCTTCTCCTTCTCTAAAAATGCGCGGGCCTCATGCGCATGGATCTTTCAGCGACGGACTGAATTTAAACGGCGTGACGACTCATTTCGGCGTCCCGCGAAATTTGAAAGTTTGTCCCACATCCATGGAGCCGCCCGGCGGCGATGGCGCTTCGACGCTCGACAGGATCTTCTTCACCGTTTCTGAAAGCGCTGGGCTTGTCGTTTTGTCGATCGTCACCTTGTCGATCTTGCCTTGCGCATTGACGTGAAAGCTGGCCGTCACCTCGCCGTCGCCGGCAGGACTTTCCGAAGGCGTTTGCTTGGCGATCGCCGTGTAGAGCACGCCGAGGAATTTGCTCTCTGACATCGCCGGAGCCGCGGCGGGCGCGGCTGCGCCGCCCGTCGTCGCCGGCGCAGCGGCGCGCGCCGGCGCTGTGGTTTGCGTTGGCGCTGCGAGTCGTGCTGGCGCGGGCGCGGCCGTCATGGGCGCGGCCGTCATGGGCGCCGGCCCCGTGGGCGCGGGCTTGGCGTCCTCGGCGTGCGCGGCGCAAGCGGCGAGCGCCGCGGCGATTGGAAGGAGTCGCGCGAACTTCATCTTGCCCCCGAATATCCGAAACGGTCATAGGCGGCGGGCGCGAGCGTCCGCCGCCTATGGTTAATGGAAGGCGAAAGCTTGGCTCACGAAGGCCGAGCTGCACATGCCCGGGCCGCGCGCGGAGGATACGATCCGCCGCGCCAGCGCCGCATGCGCCGGAGTCGATCCCGAAGCCGTGATGCCCGACAGACCGCCGCCCGCATTGACGTGGAACGTCACATGCGCGTTGCCGGAGCCGAGGCTCGTTGAGCCAGGCGTATGCCGGCGAAGCGCGGCGGCGATATGGGCAAGACACGTCGCCTGCGATGCGCCCGAATTCCCGGCCTGTCCCTCAGGCGCGCCGTAGCGTCGACGCGCCTGCGCCTCCTGACGTTGCTGCGCGCGCTGGACCTGTTGCTGCTCGACCTTCTTCTTGACCTTGTCGACGTCTTCCTTCTTGGCCGGCAAGGGCACGGCGTCCGGCGCCATCACCACCGGCGGCGGAAGCGCGATGTCCGGCTCCTCGACCGCTTCGGGCGGCGGCGTGTCGTCGGCCTCGGCGACTTCCTCCTGCTCAAAGAAGTCGCCTTCCGGCACGAGGTCCATGCTGACCGAGTCGAGCGATACCGCCGTTGGCTTCGCCGAATAGGCGAGTATGCCGAAGACCATGACATGCGCCGCGATGACGAGGACGGTCGTCACCGAGCGCAGCCAACCCGGCTTGACCGGCTCCGGACCCGAGGGCGGGTGGTGGTCGCCCTCCCGCGCCATGTCATGGGGACTTAGCGCGAGATCCGTCATTTTTTTGCCCCTGCGGCTGTGGCGGGAGCCTGCGCCGGCGGAGCGCCGACGGCGGCGGGCGCAGCGCGTCCAGGCGCGGCTTTCATGCCTGCGCCGGTCTTGCTGCGCGAGTTGGTCATGATCGCGATATGGGTGATGCCATTCGTCGCAAGCTTATCCATCACCGCAACGACCTCGCCATAGACCGCCTCCGTGTCGCCGCGGATATGAACGACGCGCGACTGGTCGTCGCCCATCATCACCTTGATGCCGTCGATGAGCGCCTCGGCTGAGAGCTCGTCCGCGCCAAGCGCGATCTTGCCGTCCTTGCCCACTGTCACGACGATCGGGTCTTTTTGGTTGATCGGCATCGCGGCGCTCGCCTGCGGCAAGTTCACCTTGACGCCCTTGGCGAGCAATGGCGCCGTGATCATGAAAATGATCAGCAGCACGAGCATGACGTCGACGAGCGGCGTCACATTGATATCGGCGAGCGGCTGATAAAGTCCTTCGGTTGCGCTCTGGCGCTGGCGTGAGGGCATGCCCATTATGCAGCCTCCCGATCGCGACGCGGACGCGACTGATGGCCGCTGCACATCAGGAGAGACTCGTCTTCGATGTAATGCGCGACCTGCTGCCCGGTTCGCGCGAAGGCCGCGCCGATGCGGTTGTAGCCGACGGAGGCGGGGATGGCGGCGGCAAGTCCATAGGCCGTGGCCGCAAGCGCCTCGGCGATGCCGGGCGCGACGACCGCGAGGCTCGTGTCCTGCGACTGAGCGATGCTGGCGAAGCTCGTCATGATTCCCCACACCGTGCCAAACAGGCCGACGAAGGGCGCGACCGACGAGATGACGGCGAGATTCGGCAGGCCGCCCTCCGCCTTGGTCAGGAACTCGCGCGCCGCGCGGCTCATATGGTCGGCGATGCGGGCGCGCTTGTCGCCGATCGTTTCGTCGGGAAGATCGAGGGCAAAACCTTCGCGGCCTGCTTCGGCGACGGGCGCGAGAACGCCGACGTCTCCTCCCGCACGGGCGGAGCGGGCCGACTTGGCGATGCGGGTGACGGCCACCACGCCTTCGACGATGAGCACCCACGTCCAGATCGACGCGAGCAGCAGCAGCGCCATGACGGCCTTTCCGACAGGACCGGCGTTGAGGAACATGGCGAGAGGGGAGAGCGTGTTGTAATCCATTTTCACTCACTCGTTTCATGAGGACGCGCCAGCGGCGACCGCGCAGGCGAAGCGTCAGTTTTTGTTTTGTTATGTCTTCGCGAGAGGAGAGGCCGCTGAGCGGCGAAAGCCCGCAGTTAGACTCCTGCGCGGCGCAATGGAGTCTAACGCAAATTCAGGAAATATGACTCGAGGGTGGGGCGCGCGCGCCATTCGCGCCATTCGCGGCGAAACTCTCGGGCGGCTGCGTGGCGACGGCGCAATGCCGAATTTCAGAAGGGCGCTCTGCGGCTGGCTGCGTCGCCGAAGCGACGCGCTCTGGAAGAACCGCGGGCGCGGCATGGGCGGTCAGGCAGCAGTCCGGACATCTATGCGTAGAATGCGTCGGCGAGCCGTCGCGCTGCGTCGCCCCTTCCTTCTGTACGGCGTTTGCGTGCAGGCCTGCAACATAAGCGGCATGATCGCAGGCGATTCCGCCTTGGTCCGCGAATGCGTGCGCCGGCCGCGCCGCGCCAGATAAAAGAAGCGAGAACATCAGCGCGCAAGCGGCCGCGACGGCAAATGCCGCGCGGAATTCCCGACGCATGGCGCGCAACTGTGACATAATTGTCTCTTAGTTGATTTTTTAACCTTTGACAACGCGCGCAGGCTTGGAAAGTCTCGGTTTACAGGTTCATGTGCGATTACGGCGTCGCTAAAGTTAACGGCGTCGAATTCGCAAGAGCCTATGCGCATTCGCCAACTCCTCACTCTCCTCGCTCTCCTTGCGCTCGTCGCGAGGCTAGTATCGCCCTGCGAGGCGATGGCGTCGAGATCCGTTGACGCGCCGAACGCGCCGATCGCCAAGTGCCATTTGCTGGCGAGCGCGCCGTCTCTCGCCAAGGGCGATGCGGATCAAGCGCCTGCGGGCGACATGGATCGTGACGAGGGCTGCGCCTGCGCGCTCTGCCAGATCGGCTGGAGCGCGCCGCCGCCGGCGGATGCCGTTTTTGCGATCCGTGGCGTCGAACACAATCTCGCGCCGCGGGCGCCGCCAACGCAGGCCTTTGTCCCTTCGCGGCCAAACCGCAGCGCCCCTCCGCGGGGACCTCCTTCCTTCGTCTGATCTGCCGAACGTACGACGGCGAAAGCCGTTCAGGTCAGTCGCGCCGCTTTGACCGGCGCCAGAAGGAAGAATCCCATGTCTCGCTACTCGCTCCTGCGCGGCGTTTCGATCGGCGCTCTCACCGTCCTTGCGCTTTCCGAATTTTGGCCCGCCCCTGCCGCCGCGCAGCAATCGCTGCCGACCATCGACGTCGGCGGTCAGCGCCGCGGCGTTCCGCGTGGAACTCAGCGCGTCGCAGGCCCTGGGACCGGCACAAACCTGGCTCCGAGCCCGTCCGCAGCGCCTTCGCCGCCATCGATATGGGCGGCGACGCTTCCCGACGGCAAGCCGGCCTTTGTTCAGAAGTGGCAATTGCCCAACACGGTCGCGAGCGTCACGCGTCAGCAGATCAATCGCACAATCAACATCGTCGACACGGAAGACGCGGTCAGATACATGCCGAGCCTGTTCGTGCGCAAACGCAATAGCGGCGACACTCAGGCGGTTTTGCAGACGCGCACCTGGGGCGTCGCCTCCTCGGCGCGCAGTCTCGTCTATGCGGACGATCTGCTGCTGACGGCGCTTATCGGCAATGACAACACGATCGGCGCGCCGCGCTGGGGCCTCGTCGCGCCGGAGGAAATAGAGCGCGTCGATTTCCTCTACGGACCGTTCGCGGCGCAGTACCCCGGCAACTCGCTTGGCGGCGTGTTGAAAATCACGACGCGCATGCCCGAAAAGCTCGAAGTCTCGGTCAGGAACACCACCACGATCCAGGATTTCTCCCAGTGGGGAACGTCGAGAGGCTTCGTCAATAACGTCTCGAGCTTTTTTATCGGCGATAAGGTCGGCGACTTTCTCTGGACGGTGTCCGGCAACTGGCAGCGCGGATCGCAGCAGCCGCTCACCTATGTCACGACGCCGAATTTCTATCCCGGCGGCTATCTGGCGACGAACGTCTACGGCACCACATTCGCCAACGTCATCGGCTCGACAGGCAATCTCGCCAACGATCAGATCAATGCGAAACTCAAGTTCGCTTATGACTTCACCAACACGATCCGCGGCACGTACACATTCGGCTTCTGGTCCAACGACGGCCAGTCTTATCCCGAGAACTACCTTACTGCGGGCAATGCCCCCTACTGGGGCGTGACGACCACCGGGCGCGGCCTGAGCAACGCCATTTTGCAGAATTTCGCGACGCAGGGCCGTTACCGGATCCAGGAAAAGATCATGGTCAACGCCGCGGCGTTGCGCTCAAACAGCGGCGGTCCGTTCGACTTCGAAGTTTCGGCCTCGAATTTCACCTATTTGCAGTCGGATCAGATTTCGCCCTGGTCAGCCGCCGTGCCCTTTGGCGGCTACACGCAGACTGGCCGCGATACGGTCTTCACCGGCACTTATTGGACGCTCTTCGACGCGAAGGGCATCGTGCGGCCGCCAGAAGGAATCTTGCAGGGCCACGACATATCCTTCGGCGTGCACGGCGATCAGTTTCACCTGAACAATCCCGTCTGGCTGACGACAAACTGGACCGCGGGGACCGGTGCAAGCACAGGCGCCGCGGTGACGATCGCTCAGGGCACGACGCGCACGCAGGCGCTGTGGTTCCAGGACGCCTTCTTCATTACGCCGGATCTGAAGTTCACGGCCGGTCTTCGCGGCGAGCACTGGCAGGCGTCGGACGGCTACAATCAGGCGGCGGGCGTCAACAATTTCGGCACCGGGCTGACAGGCTCGACACGCTCATGGCTGCCGATCTACCAGCCCAATCTCTACAGCACCCGCTTCTCGCCCAAAGGATCGCTCGAATACAGGTTCGATGAGGATTGGCGCGCCGTCGGATCTATAGGCATGGCGAACCGTTTTCCGACCGTGCGCGAACTCTACAACCTCGCGACCGTCGGCGTTAATGGCGTCGCGACCAACCCAAATCCCAATTTGCGTCCCGAGTCGGCGCTCAGCAAAGAGCTGATGATCGAGCGCCGGCTCGGACCGGATGGAACCGCGCGCGTCTCCTTTTTCGACGAAGAAGTGCGCGACGCGATCATCAACCAGCTGGTTTCCGTGCCCGGTTCAGCCGCGCAGCTGGTGCAAACGCCGACCAATGTTCAGCGCATCCGCAACAGCGGCGTCGAAGTGGCGTTCCAGAAAGACAACTTCGGCTTCAGGGGGCTCGAGGTGCTCGGCAGCGCCACCTGGCTCAATGCGCGGGTCATCTCCGACCCGACCTGGGCGCCAAACGTTTCGAATTTCGAGTTCCCCTGGGCGACGTCCGTCGCCGGCAAGACCGTGCCGAACGTTCCTGAATGGCGCGGAACGCTCGCCTTTACCTATCGGCCGGACGATCACTGGGCATTCACGGTGGCCGGCAGATATCAGAGCAAGCTGTGGCGCACTCTGGCGAACAATGACCGCGCCTACGGAATCTATTTCGCCTTCGATCCGTTCTTCGTCGTCGACACCAAGATCCATTACAAATGGAACGAACGGTTCTCCGCCGATTTCGGCGTCGATAATATCGGCAACTATCGATACTTCCTGTTCCATCCGTTCCCGCAAAGAACCTTCTATGTCTCCGGACGGTATCAGTTCGGCGAGACCAAGGGGGAGCCAGGCCTGTTCTACACGGGCAATGAAGGCGGCTGGCCGGATTTCGGCTCTTGGTTCCAGCCGGTCGCCTGGAACTGGTGAGGTCCGGGTCGCGAAGTGGGAGGCGCACGCTTTCCGCAATCTCTCCAGCCACGTCAGTTTTCAAACGCCGCGTGACAAACAAAAAAGCCCGGGAGAAACTCCCGGGCGTTTTTTTGTTTTGGCGTCGTTGAAGAGGCTTAATGCGCCAGCGATTTGACGATCGACTCGACGGTCTTCTTGGCGTCGCCGAACAGCATCATGGTGTTGGGCCGGAAGAACAGCTCGTTCTCGACGCCGGCATAGCCTGATCCCATGCCGCGTTTCAAGAACAGGACCGTCTTCGCCTTTTCGACGTCGAGAATCGGCATGCCGTAGATCGCCGACGTCTTGTCGGTCTTGGCGGCGGGATTGGTCACATCGTTGGCGCCGATGACGAAGGCGACGTCCGCCTGTCCGAATTCGGAGTTGATGTCCTCGAGTTCGAACACTTCGTCATAGGGCACGTTGGCCTCGGCGAGCAGCACATTCATATGGCCCGGCATGCGGCCGGCGACCGGATGGATGGCGTATTTGATGTCGACGCCTTCCTTCTTGAGTATGTCGGCCATTTCGCGCAGCGCATGCTGCGCCTGCGCGACCGCCATGCCATAGCCCGGCACGATGATGATCTTGCCGGCGTTCTGCATGATGTAGGCGGCGTCTTCCGCCGAGCCCTGCTTGACGTTGCGCGTCTCCTTGCCGCCGGCAGGCCCCGCCACCTCGCCGCCGAAGCCGCCGAGAATGACGGAGATGAAGCTGCGGTTCATCCCCTTGCACATGATGTAGGAGAGGATCGCGCCCGACGAGCCGACAAGTGCGCCGGTGATGATCAGCGCGAGATTGCCCAGCGTGAAGCCGATGCCCGCCGCCGCCCAACCCGAATAGGAGTTGAGCATGGAGACGACCACCGGCATGTCCGCGCCGCCGATCGGAATGATCAGCGTCACGCCCAGCGCGAAGGAGGCGAGAATCAGCAGGAACAGCCAGACGCCGCTCTGCGTGCCGACGAAGAGCGCCGTCAGCGCCAGCAGGGAGACGCCGAGCATGATGTTGATGGTATGGCGTTCCGGCAGCAGGATCGGCTTGCCGGTCATGCGCTCGGAAAGTTTTAGGAAGGCGACGATCGATCCGGTGAAGGTGATCGCGCCGATGGCCGCGCCGAGCGACATTTCGACGAGGCTGCCGGCGTGAATCTCATGCGCGTCGCCGATGCCGAAAGCGCGCGGCGCGAAAAAGGCGCCGGCCGCGACAAGCACCGCGGCCAGGCCGACCAGCGCGTGGAAGCCCGCGACAAGTTCGGGCATCTTCGTCATCGGAACGCGCTGGGCGATGAACGCGCCCGCGCCGCCGCCGATGGCGACGCCGATCACGATCATCAGCAGGCCGCCGAAGGAGGGGAAATGCGTCAGCAGCGTCGTCGCCACGGCGATCGCCATGCCGATCATGCCGTAGCGATTGCCCTCGCGTGAGGTGGCGGGCGAGGAGAGGCCGCGCAGCGCGAAGATGAACAGCACGCCGGCGACGAGATAGAGAAGGGCCGCGATATTGGCGCTCATGGCGTCAGCCCTTCTTCTTGTACATGGAGAGCATGCGTTCGGTGACGAGGAAGCCGCCGAAGATGTTCACGCTCGCGAGAATGACCGCGATGAAACCGAAGGCGTTTGCCCACCAGGAGCCTGAAGCCTCGGCGGCGGTCATGCCCTCGACGCCCGCCGCGAGCAGCGCGCCGACGATGATGACGGAGGAAATGGCGTTGGTGACCGACATCAGCGGCGTATGCAGCGCCGGCGTCACCGACCAGACGACGTAATAGCCGACGAAAACCGCCATGGCGAAGATCGCCACGCGGAAGACGAAGGGATCGATCGCGCCGCCGGCGAGCCCGTGCGCCGCGGCGGCGGCGGCGGTATGTGCGAGTTCGTCCGAATAGTGTTGCGCCTGTTCGGCCAGATGGCGGGCGGCCTCGGCCGCCGCCTGCGCCTTCTCGAGCAATTGTTGCGTAGAGTCGGTCATCGCTTAACGCCCCTTAGTTTGATATGCGCGCAGGCGGCTATTTAAAACGCTCGTCGACCACGGCGCCGTCGCGGGTCAGCGCGGTCGCCTTCACCAATTCGTCGTCCCAATTGATGGCGAGCTGCTTGGTGTCCTTCGAGACGAGCGTCTCGACGAAGGCCAGCAGATTTTTGGCGTAGAGGCTCGAAGCCGTCGACGCCATGCGGCCGGCGAGGTTGAGCGCGCCTAAGATCTTCACGCCGTCGACGACCGCGGTTTCGCCGGGCTTGGTCAATTCGCAATTGCCGCCGCGCTCGGCCGCAAGATCGACGATGACCGAACCGGCGCGCATGGAGCGCACCATCTCGGCCGAGATGAGCTTGGGCGCCGGCCGTCCGGGGATCAGCGCCGTGGTGATGACGATGTCCTGCTTGGCGATATGCGCAGCGACGAGTTCGGCCTGCGCCTGTTGATATTCAGGCGACATCTCCTTGGCGTAGCCGCCGGAGGTCTCGGCCTGTTTGAACTCTTCGTTCTCGACGGCGATGAATTTCGCGCCGAGCGATTCGACCTGCTCCTTCGTCGCCGGCCGCACGTCGGTGGCGGTGACGATCGCGCCCATGCGCCGCGCCGTGGCGATCGCCTGCAGACCGGCGACGCCGACGCCCATGATAAAAACTCTTGCCGCCGGAACGGTGCCGGCGGCGGTCATCATCATCGGAAAGGAGCGGCCATATTCGGCCATCGCGTCAATAACCGCGCGATAGCCGGCGAGATTGGCTTGGGACGACAGCACGTCCATGGTTTGCGCGCGCGTGATGCGCGGCATGAGCTCCATGGCAAAGGCGATCGCGCCGCTTTTGGCGAGATCGGCGAGCTGAGCCCCCGCGCCAAAGGGATCCATGATCGCGATCACCGCGAGATTGGATTTTGCGCCCGCAAGCTCCGCCGCCGAAGGACGGCGCACGCGCAGCGCGACGTCGGCGCCCGTTAGCGCGGCCGCCGCGTTATCGGCGATCGTCGCGCCGGCGACGGCGTAGTCGCTGTCGGAGAAGCCGGCGACGGCGCCCGCGCGGGCCTCGACCACGACGTCGGCCCCCAGCCCGATGAATTTCTTGACGGTCTCGGGTGTGGCCGCGACGCGCGGCTCGGATTTATCCGTTTCAGCCAATACGGCGATGCGCATAACGAACTCCGGTTGTGGAAAAACCGTCGCCGCCAGCGTCGCCGACAGCGGTAAAAGCGGAGGCTCTGAACCTAGCGCGCGACGAAGAAATACAGCAGGAGCAGCAGGACCGCCGTGCTTGCCGCGCCGATCTTCAGCAGCAACAAGAATGAGTTGTAAGTCCTTAGATGCTCGGCCCAGTCGCCGTTCGACTCCGCCGGCGTGCGCAAGCTCGCCATTTCGCTCCTCCCGATTCTTGCTGATGCGCGCGTGACTCCGCGTGCGAAGCTGATGCTAAACGAGCGGAAGCCATAGGGCAACGGCCTGAAGCTTCGGAAAGCTGCGGCGCCCCGACGCGCAGGGCAAGCGAGGCCGAAACCGAACGTGGACCTTTCGGGAGCTCAGCGCGTCTCTCCGCCTGCAGGGGAACATTCGCGCATCGGCGGCGTTCCACTGCACGCCTGCGGCCCGCGGGCTTCCCCCACATCGCAAAACCGGAGCGGGACGATGGGTCTCTTTTCCAAAGACATCAAGACGATCGACGATCTGTTCGTGCACACGCTGCGCGACATCTACTATGCCGAAAATCAGATCCTGAAAGCGCTGCCCGATATGGTCGAGAAGGCCTCCGATCCGCAGCTGAGGGAAGCCTTCGAGCAGCACCTTGGCGAGACGGAAAATCAGCTGCGCCGGCTCGAGAAAGTCTTTCAGCTGCATGGCGTGGCGCCCAAGGGCGTCAACTGCCCGGCGATCGACGGCATCCTCGAAGAGGCCGACGAAATCTCCGGCGAAACCGCTGACAATGAAGTGTTGGACGCGGCGCTGATCGCGAGCGCGCAGGCGGTCGAGCATTATGAGATCACGCGCTACGGCACGCTGATCGCCTGGGCGAAGGAGCTTGGCCGCGAGGACTGCGCGCAGGTTCTGTCGGAGACGCTCGCGGAAGAAAAGAACGCTGACAAGAAGCTCTCGTCGCTCGCCGAAGGGCGGATCAACCGTAAGGCCGCCTGACACGAGGGCCCCGAATAGGAGCATCGGCGTCGTCCTCGGGCGGCGCCGCTGACGTGAAAATGAACCAGACTTCGCAAAAGCCTCTCGCCGTGGTGACGGGGGCCTCCTCGGGGATCGGTTACGAACTCGCCCTGATCTGCGCCCAGCGCGGCTACGATCTGGTGATCGCGGCCGATCGCCCAGAAATTCACGGCGCAGCCGCTCGATTTCGGGAGCTCGGGGCGAATGTGGCCGAGGTCGAAACCGACCTCTCGACAACCGACGGAGTCGACCGGTTATGCGCTGCAGCTGAGGGACGACCGATCGACGCGCTTCTCGCCAACGCCGGGCACGGATTGGGTCGCGGCTTTCTCGATCAAGACTTCTCGGCCGAGCGGCATGTGCTCGACACGAATATCACCGGCACGATTTATCTGCTTCACAAGGTTGCGCGCGACATGCGGACGCGCGCGGCCGGCCGCATTCTCGTCACGGGCTCCATCGCCGGCTTTATTCCGGGCTCGTATCAGGCCGTCTACAACGCGACGAAGTCTTTTCTCAACAGCTTCTGCTTCGCGCTGCGCGAGGAACTCGAAGATTCAGGCGTCACCGTCACGTGCCTAATGCCGGGTGTGACCGCGACCGATTTCTTCGAGCGCGCGGATCTGATGGACACGAAGGTCGGACGGTCCGAAAAGGCGTCCGCGCAAGAAGTGGCGATGGATGGTTTCGAGGCGATGATGCGCGGCGACGCAGAGATCATCAGCGGCTGGCGCAACAAATTGCAGGTTGCGACGGCGAACATCACCCCGGCGCAGATCCTCGCGAAGAAACATGCGCAGATGACCGCGCCGGGCACGGCAGGTCAGTAGCCGCTCGATGAGGCCCGCACGCAAAAAAGCCCCGGATTTTCGCCCGGGGCTTTGTTTTGTTCGCAGTGAGCGTGCGGACTTTAGAAGTCCATGCCGCCCATGCCGCCGCCGCCCGGCATGGCCGGGGGGCCTTCCTTCTTCGGCGCTTCGGTGATCGTCGCCTCGGTGGTGATGATCAGACCGGCGATTGACGCGGCGTCCTGCAGCGCGGTGCGCACGACCTTGGTCGGGTCGATAATGCCGAGCTTCATCAGATCGCCATACTCGCCCTTCTGCGCGTCGAAGCCGTAGCCGTATTCGGTGGCTTCGAGCAGCTTGCCGACCACCACGGCGCCGTCGCCGCCGGCGTTGTCGACGATCTGGCGCGCCGGCGCCTGAATCGCCTTGCGGACGATGTCGACGCCGGTCTGCTGATCAGGATTGCCGACCTTGACGCCGTCGAGCGCCTTGATGGCGCGCAGCAGCGCCACGCCGCCGCCGGGCGACACGCCTTCCTCGACCGCCGCGCGGGTGGCGTTGAGGGCGTCGTCGACGCGGTCCTTCTTTTCCTTCACTTCGACCTCGGTCGCGCCGCCGACGCGGATCACCGCGACGCCGCCCGCGAGCTTCGCGAGACGCTCCTGCAGCTTTTCGCGGTCGTAGTCCGAGGTGGTCTCCTCGATCTGACCTTTGATCTGGGAGATGCGGGCCTCGATGTCCTTCTTCTCGCCGGCGCCGTCGATGATCGTCGTGTGCTCCTTCTCGATGCGCACGCGCTTGGCGCGGCCGAGCATGGCGAGCGTGACGTTCTCGAGCTTGATGCCGAGGTCCTCGGCGATCAATTCGCCGCCGGTGAGGATGGCGATGTCTTCAAGCATCGCCTTGCGGCGATCGCCGAAGCCGGGCGCCTTGACGGCGGCGATCTTCAGGCCGCCGCGCAGCTTGTTGACGACGAGGGTCGCCAGCGCTTCGCCTTCGATGTCCTCGGCGACGATGAGCAGCGGCTTGCCGGTCTGCACCACAGCTTCGAGGATCGGCAACAGCGGCTGCAGCGTCGACAGCTTCTTCTCGTGGATGAGAATGTAGGGTTCGTCGAGCTCGGCGATCATCTTCTCGGCGTTGGTGATGAAGTAGGGCGAGAGATAGCCGCGATCGAACTGCATGCCTTCGACGATGTCGGTCTCGGTCTCGAGGCTCTTCGCCTCTTCGACCGTGATCACGCCTTCATTGCCGACCTTCTGCATCGCCTTGGCGATTTCTTCGCCGATGAAGCTGTCGCCATTCGCGGAGATCGTGCCGACCTGCGCGATCTCGTCGTTCGAGGTGACTTTCTTCGAATGCAGCTTGAGGTCGGCGACGATGGCTTCCACGGCGAGATCGACGCCGCGCTTCAGATCCATCGGGTTGAGCCCGGCGGCGACCGCCTTGGAGCCTTCGCGGGCGATCGAAGCGGCGAGAACCGTCGCCGTCGTCGTGCCGTCGCCGGCGATGTCGTTCTGCTTGGAGGCGACTTCGCGGACGAGCTGGGCGCCGAGATTTTCGAACCTGTCGGCAAGTTCGATTTCCTTGGCGACGGTGACGCCGTCCTTGCTGATGCGCGGCGCGCCGAAGGACTTTTCAATGACGACGTTGCGGCCCTTCGGACCGAGCGTCACCTTGACGGCGTTGTTGAGGATTTCGACGCCGCGCAGAATGCGGTCTCGGGCGTCAGTGGAGAAACGGACGTCTTTTGCAGCCATTTACAATTCTCCTGGGGGTTGGAAGCGAACGGCGGCGTCGAGTCAGTCGACGATGCCGAGGATGTCGCTTTCCTTCATGATGAGCAGGTCGTCGCCGTCGATCTTGACTTCGGTGCCGGACCATTTGCCGAAGAGCACGCGGTCGCCGGACTTGACGTCCAGCGGGTTCAGCTTGCCGTTTTCGTCGCGAGCGCCGGGGCCGACGGAAACGACCTTGCCCTCTTGCGGCTTCTCTTTGGCGGTGTCCGGAATGATGATGCCGCCTTTGGTTTTTTCCTCGCCTTCGAGTCGCTTGACCACGACGCGGTCGTGGAGGGGACGGAACGTCATTGTTAATCTTTCCTTTTCTGACCTGACGGGGTTAGCCCGCCAAAAAGGGATATCCGAAGGCTTGTTGGCACTCGCCTGAGATGAGTGCCAGCAGGCGCCACACAGATATGGGCGAGGCCAATCTCTGTCAAGTTGGGGACAGGCGTAGAATTTTCCGTTCTGCCGCGACGCAGCTACAGCGCAGCCAAAAGATTGATCTTAGCCATTAGATGAACGACGGGTCGGGCGCCGCGCCCCGAACCGTCCGTTTGCCCGGGCAATCGATTTCGGTGCAGAGAGCTATCGGATCGCGCCTTCGGCGGCTCCGTTCTGGATGGGTTTCCCGCACATTTCGCCGCCTCGAGCGCCAGCGCGACGCCTGATCGACGCACGCGCGGGGAGCGCTTTCTTTTTCGCATTGATCCGGCTTAATGCTGCGTTGGCGTCACGGAGATCACGCTTGTCTGGCAGACTTTCCCCTCGCGCGCTCGGCCTTGCCGCGGCGCTCGCCGCTCTGGCCTTCGACCAGGCGCATAAATTCTGGATGCTGAATATATTTGACGTCGCCGCGCGGCCGGCGATGAGCCTTACGCCGTTCCTGGACATCGTCCTGTCCTGGAACTACGGCGTCTCCTATTCGCTGTTTCCCGCCCACGAGGCCCTAACCCGCCTCGCGCTGTTGACCATGCAAGGCGCCATCATCGCTGGGCTGGCGATCTGGATGGTGCGCACGGAAAGCCGCGCGACGGCTGTGGCGCTCGGGCTGATCATTGGCGGCGCGCTCGGCAACGCCGCCGACCGCATCACACGCGGAGCGGTCGCCGATTTCTTCTACCTGCACACCAGCCTGCCCGTCGGACCTCTCGCCAACTACGTGTTTAACCTCGCCGATGTCTTCATTACGGCGGGCGTGGCGCTGCTGGTCATTGAGGGGTTTTTCTTGCCCCAGGAGCGGCGCGCCGAGACCTGAACGCGCTCTGGTCGAGGGTGGCCCAGCCTTCGCCACTAAATCGCCAATAAGTCGCGTCCATGTAGCCGCATATAACCGGAGCCCGAATGGAGTCCGACAGATGAAGCTTGCTCAGTCGCAGCGCTGCGCCCTTTGCGCTCTCGCCGGTCTCGCGGCGGTCCAGGCCGCACCAGCTTTAGCCGGCGACGATAAAACCACATGGTCGGCGGTGATGGAGATGGTCGGCGCGTCTTCGGACGAGGGCGTCGGCAAAATCGATTATAGCGAACGGCCCAAGCTCGTTTTGCCGCCGAGCGCCGGCGGCCTCCCGGCGCCGCGCGAGCGGGGCGCCCGGTCGGGCGAATGGCCAACCGAACTTTCATCGGAGCGCCGCCGTAACGTCGATCGCTATGCGCGCGTTCCCGACGCGCCGCCAGAAGAAAAAAAGAAAGGCCTTCTCGAACGCATCCGCGGTCCGCGTCCAACGGCGGCGCCTGGAACCGACGATGAGCCGGGCTTCCTGCAACGCGTGCTCTCGTCGCGTGCCCGTAACGCTGCGGCCGAGCCAGACGTGGCGCCGCGCCGGATGCTCGTCGAACCCCCGGATGGGTATCGCCAACCCACGAAGGACTTGAGCAGTTATAACAACGAGAAGTCCGGCAAGAGCTGGTGGAATCCGTTAAGTTGGGGCGGTGGTGGCGGCGCCGACAGCGATCCCGTCGCCCAGACCGGCAATCCGAACGCGCCAAGTACAGTCGCCCGCTCAAGCGGCGGCGGCCTGTCGAGCATGATGCCGAGCTTCCTGAGAGGTTCTGACAAGAATTAAATTCCGGCCTATATAGGAGAACCACTCTCCGAGACGCGGCCGCCGCCGCGGGAAAGGCCGTTCATGTCATTTGAGACGAAGGCGTCAGCCGTTTCGCTTGCGCCCGGGGCCGCCGCGCCGGGGCCTGCGCGCGCGAGCATTACGAGCTTCACGCTCGGCAACGGCATGGAGGTCGTCGTCATCCCGGACGCGCGAACGCCTGTCGTCACGCATATGGTCTGGTACAAAAACGGCGCCGCCGACGACCCGCTTGGCCAGTCGGGCATCGCGCATTTTCTTGAACATCTGATGTTCAAAGGCACGGCGGAGCATCCGCAGGGCGAGTTCTCCAATCTTGTCGCGGAACTCGGCGGCCAGGAGAACGCTTTCACCAGCTACGATTACACGGCCTATTTCCAGCGCATCGGCAAGGAGCATCTCGCCACGCTGATGGCGTTCGAGGCCGATCGCATGCGCAATCTGGTCCTGACCGACGAGGTCGTCGATCCGGAGCGCGACGTGGTGCTTGAAGAGCGCCGCATGCGCACCGACAGCGACCCCTCGGCGCAGCTCGACGAGGCGGTACAGGCGGCGCTCTTCGCGCATCATCCCTACGGCATCCCGATCATCGGCTGGAACCACGAGATCGAGGGGCTTGGGCGCGCACATGCGCTCGCCTATTACCAACGCTTCTATACGCCGGAAAACGCCATCCTGATCGTCGCCGGCGACGTCGAGGCCGACGAGGTCGAGCGTCTCGCCAAGGACACCTACGGCAAGGTTCCCGCGCAGGCTGCGCCGCCGCGGCGCGCCCGCGCCCAGGAGCCGCCGCACCGCGCCCACCGTCTGGTGACGCTGCGCGATGAGAAGGTCGAGCAGCCGGCGCATGAGCAGGTCTATCTCGTGCCGTCCTACAGCACGGCGAAGCCCGGCGAAGCCGAGGCGCTGGAGACGCTCGCCTATATGCTCGGCGGCGGACCAACGAGCGCGCTCTATGACACGCTGGTCGTCGAAGAGCAGGTCGCGGTCGGCGCCGGCGCATATTACATGGGCTCCGCCGTCGACGACACGCGGCTCTGGGTCTATGCGACGCCCGCGCCGGACGTTTCGCTCCAGGACCTCGACGTCGCGATTGATCGCGTGCTGCGACGCTTCGCCGAAGAACCGATCGACGCGGAACATCTGCAGCGCGCCAAAACCCGGCTGATCGCCGACGCCATCTACGCGCAGGATAGCCAAGCCTCGCTTGCCCGCTGGTATGGCGAGGCGCTGGCCACCGGCCTCACCATCGACGACGTCGTCGCCTGGCCCGAGCGCATGGAGCAGGTGACGGCCGAGAGCGTGCAGAACGCCGCGCGCAAATGGCTCGACAAGCGCAGGGCCGTTACGGGCTTTCTGCTTCCGGCCTGAGACCGCGATCGCGTCAGGCTGTCGGCGTAAAGCCGACGCCTGACTCGACTGCCCAAGACCTACCGCCGACCTCCGTTAGGAACTGAAATGACCGCTCACGCGCCCATCGTCACCATCGCCTCCCGCGCCGAACATGTGCAGCGGATCACGACGCCGGCCGGCCTTGAGGCCTGGCTCGTGGAGAGCCACGCCGTGCCGCTCGTCGCGCTCGAATTCGCGATTCCCGGCGGCGCGTCGCAGGACCCTTGCGAGAAGCCCGGACTGGCGACGCTGCTCGCGTCGACGCTCGACGAAGGCGCCGGCCCCTATGACGCGCGCGGTTTCCATCGCGCCATCGACGATCTCGCGATCCATGTCGGCTTCGGCGCCGATCGCGACGCGATCTCTGGCCATCTGCAGACGCTCTCGCGCAATGTCGACAAGGCGTTCGGCCTCTTAAAGCTCGCGCTCAACGATGCGCGGCTCGAAGCCGGCGACGTCGCGCGCGTGCGCAGCCAACTCGCCGCGGAATTGAAGCGCGACGCCAATGACCCCGACTCGATGGCGTCGAAAGCCTTCCGTGAAGCGGCCTTCCCGAACCATCCCTATGGGCGCCCGGTGCGCGGCGATCTTGCGTCGATCGACACGCTCTCGCGCGAAGATTTGATTGCCCTGCGCGAGCGGCTCTTCGCGCGACGCGATCTCAAGATCGGCGTCGTCGGCGCGATCGACGCGACGCGGCTCTCGGAGCTGCTGGACGCGACGTTCGGCGGCCTCGCGCTGCAAAACGATCTCGCGCCGGTCCCCAAGATCGCCGTCGCCAATGTCGGCATGCGCCAAGTCGTCGAACTCGACGTGCCGCAATCGACGATCCGCTTCGGACGCCCGTCGATCACCAAGCACGATCCCGACTATTACGCCGTGGTCGTCGCCAATCACATTCTGGGCGGCGGCACCTTCACGTCGCGGCTGTTCCGCGAGGTGCGCGAGAAGCGCGGCATGGCCTATTCGGTCTATTCGCATCTCAATGAATATGACCATTGCCCGATGCTGATCGGCGCCGCCGCGACCAAGAACGAGCGCGCCGGCGAAGCGATCGGCGTGATCCAGGAGGAATTCAGAAACTTCGTCGCCGATGGTCCGACCGAAGACGAATTGGACAAGGCCAAGAAATTCCTCATCGGCTCCTATGCGCTGCGCTTCGACACCTCGACGAAAATCGCGAGCCAGCTCGTCAATCTGCAGCTCGACGGATTCGAGCCGAGCTTCCTCGACGAGCGCAACGGCAAGATCGCCGCGGTGACGATGGAGGATTGTCAGCGCGGCGCGAAGCGGCTGCTCGGCGACGGCGATCTGCTGGTCACGGTGGTGGGGAAGCCCGCGGGGGTTTAGCGGCCGGCCACGGGGCCGCTGGTCGGCATCTTGCTAAGAGACTGTCATGGATAATCCTCTCCTAACGGCCTGGAGCGGCCCTTTCCGCCTGCCGCCTTTCAACGCGATTGAGCCCGCGCATTTCCGCGAGGCGTTCGAAAGAGCCTTCGCCGAGCACAAGGCCGAAATTGGCAAGATCGCCAACGACCCGTCGCCGCCGAGTTTCGACAATGTCATCGGCGCGCTGGAGCGGGCGGGGCGACGTCTCACCGATGTTGGCGCGGTGTTCTGGAATCTCGCCGCCACCGACACGACGCCAAAGTTGCAGGCGATCGAGCGCGATATGGCCGGCGCCTTTTCGCGTCACTCGAGCGACATCTCGATGAATCCCGCGCTGTTTCGCCGGATCGAGGCGCTTTACGAGACGCGCGGGGCGATCGAATTGACGCCGGAGCGGCTTCGCGTTCTCAAGCTGACCTACAAGAACTTCGTGCGCGCCGGCGCGACGCTGAACGACGCCGACAAGGCGCGTCTCAAGGCGATCCTCGAGCGGCTGGCGGGCCTCTCGACGCAGTTTTCGCAAAATGTGCTGGCCGATGAATCCTCATGGCTGCTGCTGCTCGACGAGAGCGATCTCGACGGGCTTTCGCCGGACTTTCGCGCCGGCGCCGCGCGCATCGCGGCGGAGCGTGGATCGCCCGGCAGATATGGCGTGACGTTGTCGCGCTCCAGCGCTGAAGTCTTTCTGCAAAGCTCAACGCGGCGCGATCTGCGCGAGACGGTGTTTCGCGCCTTCGCGAGCCGCGGCGAGAAGGCGGGCGCGACCGACAACCGCCCGCTCATCCGCGAAATCCTGCAATTGCGCGAAGAGCGCGCGAAGCTGCTTGGTTTCGACAGTTTCGCCGCTTTCAAACTCGACGACACGATGGCGAAGACGCCGGACGCCGTGCGCGAATTGATCAATCGCATCTGGGCGCCGGCGCTGATGCGCGCCGCCGAGGAACGCGCTCAGATCCAGGCGATGGTCGAAGAAGAGGGCGCGAATTTCACCGTCGCGGCGCATGACTGGCGCTTCTACGCCGAGCGCGTGCGCGCCAAGCGCTACGATCTCGATCAGGCCGCGCTGCGTCCTTATTTCCAGCTCGACAACATGATCGCCGCGGCTTTCGACGTCGCGCAAAAACTCTTCGGCCTCCGCTTCGTCGAGCAGAAGGGCCTGCCGCTCTACCATCCGGATGTGCGCGCCTTCGATGTGCTGGACAGCAGCGGCAAGCATGTCGCGCTGTTCCTTGCCGATTATTTTGCGCGGCCGTCGAAACGCGGCGGCGCCTGGATGTCGGACTTTCGCGCGCAGCATAAGCTCGATGGCGAAACCAGGCCGATCATCGTCAATGTGATGAATTTCACCAAAGGCGCCGATGGCGCGCCGACGCTGCTCAGCGTCGACGACGCGCGCACGCTGTTCCACGAGTTCGGCCATGGCTTGCATGGCATGCTGTCGGACGTGACCTATCCTTCGGTCGCGGGCACCAATGTCGCGCGCGATTTCGTCGAGCTGCCCTCGCAGCTTTACGAGCACTGGCTGCTGGAGCCGGCGGTGCTGAAGAAATTCGCGCTGCACGCCGAGACGGGCGCGCCCATTCCCGATGATCTCGTCGCGCGCATCACCGCCGCGCGCCATTTCAATCAGGGCTTCGCGACGGTCGAGTTCTGCGCCTCGGCCCATGTTGATCTCGACATTCACGCGCAAAGCGTCGCGCCGGATTTCGACGCCGGCGCCTTCGAGGCGGACAGCCTCGCGGGGATTTCCATGCCGCCGGAAATCGTCATGCGACACCGCTTGCCGCATTTCTCGCATATCTTCTCCGGCGACGGCTATTCGGCCGGCTATTACAGCTATCTCTGGGCAGAAACGCTCGACGCCGACGCTTTCGAGGCCTTCAAGGAGACGGGCGACCCCTTCGCGCCCGAGGTCGCGCAGCGCCTGCGCGATCACATCTACGCCGCAGGCGGCAAGCAGGACGCGGCGGACGCCTATGTGGCGTTCCGCGGGCGAATGCCGACGGTGGAGCCGCTGCTAAGGCAACGAGGATTTGCGGAGCTGGCGGGGTAGACGAGCCGTCTAGAGAATTGTTTTCCTCACCCTCATCCTGAGGAGCCGCCGCAGGCGGCGTCTCGAAGGGCGAGGGTGAGGAAAAATACGCGAAAACGGGCTTCCTCGTCCTTCGAGACGCGTGCTTCGCACGCTCCTCAGGATGAGGAAACCCTTCTCCGATCCCACGGTAGCGACCGCCCTTTTCGGACCTCAGAGACAATAGAGGACCGACAGTTCCTCACCGGCTCCTATGCGCTGCGCTTCGACGCCTCGACGAAGATCGAGATGCAGGTCGCGCTGCTATTCTTTGGGTCGAGCAAGCGGTCGATTTGCGCGCGGCTGGTCTCCATCATCTCGACCATGCGCGACTTGGTGATGCCCTTCTTCTTCATCTTGGCGGCGAGCTGTTGCGCAAGCACTTCCTCGATGGCGGCGGCGGTGACTTCCTCGCGTATGCCCTGCTCATCGAGCCAGCTCTCTAAGGTCGAGCCGACATGCCGGTTAGTTTGCTTCGTCATGACAATAACTCGCCCTTCAAAAATGCGGCGTGGCGACAATGAATTTAGCAATAAAGCTCTTTCAGGCAGATAGCACGGATGCCGTTTGATCCGTTCGCATGGACCTTGTCATTCCCGGCAGGCCGAAGGCCTGACCGGGAATCCAGAGCCAATCCAAGAATGCTGGGTTTGCTCTGGATTCCCGATCGCGCTTCGCGCGTCGGGAATGACATCCGAGCCGTTCAAACGGACTTGATAAACTCAGCTTTAGAAGCGCGCCCGGATGCAAGATGCCCGCGACGCGCGCGGGCGTGGCGCGGCAAGCGCGCCACTTCTGCCGTGGCTCACTTCTGCTGCGGCAGCAGCGCCAGGAGATCCGCCATTTTCGGCGCGGCGGCGGGGTTCATCATGCCCACGACATGATAGCCGGCGTCGACATGCAGCACTTCGCCAGAGACGCCGCGCGCCATCGGCGACAGCAGATAGACCGCCGTCTCGCCGACTTCCTCGATCGTCACGACGCGGCGCAGCGGCGAATTATATTCGTTCCAGCGCAGAATGTAGCGGAAGTCGCCGATGCCCGAGGCCGCCATGGTCTTGATCGGCCCGGCCGAAATGGCGTTGACGCGAATATTCTTGACGCCGAGATCGGCGGCGAGATAGCGCACCGACGCCTCCAGCGCCGCCTTCGCCACGCCCATCACATTGTAATGCGGCATCCATTTCTCGGCGCCGTAATAGGTCAGCGTGAGGAGCGAGCCGCCGTCCGTCATCAGCTTCTCGGCGCGCTGCGCGATCGCGGTGAAGGAGTAGCAGGAGATGTTCAGCGACATCTGGAAGTTTTCCAGCGTCGTCTCGACATAGCGCCCGTCGAGCTGGTCCTTGTCGGAATAGGCGAGGCAATGCACGACGAAATCGAGCCGGCCCCAAAGCTTCTCGATCTCGGCGAAGACGGCGTCCATCGTCTCCGGCTCGGAGACGTCGCAGCGCCCGACGACCGTCGCGCCGATGTCCGCCGCCAGCGGCCGCACGCGCTTTTCCAGCGCTTCGATCTGATAGGTGAGCGCGATTTCGGCGCCGGCGTCGGCGCAGGCCTTGGCGATTCCCCAGGCGATCGAGCGATTATTGGCGACGCCCAGGATGAGCCCCTTCTTGCCCTTGAGCAATCCGGCGAAAAGGGCGGCGGGCGCAGCTTGCTGTGTCATGCGTGTCTATATCCTGGGCGAGGAAGGTGCTCGGCGGCTCGCGCCGTTTAGCGTGGTTTGGGCGCAAAGGAAACCCTCGCGCCACGGGCGGCGGCGGATGTGAAATCGCACGCGCCGGAGCGGCCAAGCATAGCCAATTGCGCGGCGATGCCCTATCATCCCATAGGAAACGTCATTGGCTTCGCAGACTGGCGAGAAGACCGAGCGGAGCGGGCCGCATGGGCAGAAGAGCCGACATCATAGCGGATCTGGGCGGAGCGACTCCGGCCCTGAGACGCTATGCGCGCGCGCTCTGCGCCGGCGCTGGACCGGCGATCGCCGACGATCTCGTGCAAAGCGCGCTGCAGTCGGTGGGCGCGCGGATTCGGGCGCGCGCGCTGCGCCCCGCCGATCTCGCCGAAGCGCGCATCGAGGCCTATGCGGCGCTTGTCGGGCTCGCTCAGAAAAAGCTCGCAGATGCGCCAGGTCCGGCGTCGCGCCACCCGCCGGTCGTGCATGGGCTTGCAAGTCTCTGTTTCGACGAGCGCGCCATGCTGCTGCTCGTTTCGCTCGAGGGCTTCGGCTATGACGCCTCGGCGCGCATCGTCGGCGCGAGCCGGGAAACGGCGCTGGCGCGGCTGATGCGCGCCCGCGCGGCGCTCGGCGCCGAGGGCTTGCGGCCCGTCGCGTCGTCGGAGGGCGGCCGCCGCGCCGCTTCGCATCTGCGGGTCGTGAAGTAAGGATGACGCCCTCGGCCTTGATCGAAGAAGCCGATTTGCACGCCCTCGTCGACGGCGAACTCGACCCCGAGCAGCGGCGCAAGGTCGAAGACCATCTCCTGCAGCATCCCGAGGACGCCGCGCTCGTTGAAGGCTGGCGGCGACAGAACGCGGCGTTGCGCGCCGCTTTCGAGCCGGTGGCGCTCGAGACGCCGCCGCTGTCGCTGCGGGAGGCGGCGGCGCGCCCGCCGGCCCCGCCTGCGGGTCAGGGACCGATCGAAACCGGCGCCATCCACTGGGGGCGGCCCGGCGCGGCGCCGCGTCCGACGCGCAAGCTCGATGAAATCCGCGCCAGCCGTCGGCGCCAGGCGCTCGCGTCGACGCTGCTGACGCTCATCGCCGGCGCGGCCGTCGCTGCGGCGGCGTTGCTGTTTCTGGCAAGCCGGCCCCCGGCGCAAAGTCCGACGACGCGCGCCATCGCCGCCACGAGCTATGCCGCGCGGGCGGGCTTGACCTACGCGACTTACATTCTTGACCCGCGACCCGTGGAGGTCGAGGCCAGCCGGCGCGGCGAACTTCTCGCATGGCTTCAGGAGCGCGTGGGGTTTTCACGCGCGCCGGATTTGAGCGGCGTTGGATTGCGGCTGCTTGGCGGACGCGTCGCGCCCGGCGTCGCGGCGCCGGCGGCGTTTCTCGTCTATGAGCGCGACGATGGTGGGCGGATCGGTCTTTATTTCGAGCGGGCGGAGGCCCTCGCCGCGCCGGCGGGTCAGCGCGGTCAGGGCGTTTCGGTTATCGAATGGCGCGCTGGCGGCTTCGCCTTCGTGCTCGTTGGCGCCTTGCCCCCCGACGTCATGCAGGCCGCTGCGGAAGCCGCCGCCGCCGCGGTCGCGGCGACGCCAGCCGAAGTTAAATAATCGAGGACCTCAAGACATTTTGGCGCGTGGATCATAGGGCTGCGCGTCGCGCCATTCCCGCATCCGCGCGTCGAGATCGCTCGACGCCGTTTCCGGCAGCATGATCCTCAGCGAGACATAGAGGTCGCCGGCTATTTTGCCGTCGCTCGCTGGCAGCCCCTTGCCGCGCAGCCGCAGCACGCGCCCGCTGTTGGAGTGCGGCGGGATGCTTAGCTCCACCTTGCCATCCAGCGTCGGGGTCTCGACCCGTCCGCCGAGCGCCGCTTCATAAACCGTCACCGGCAGCTCCAGCCGCAAATCGCGGCCATCCAGCTTGAAGTAAGGATGGGGCGCGACCTTCACGGTGATCATCGCGTCGCCGGGTTCGCCCCCCATGGAGCCGGGCTGGCCCTGGCCGCGCAGCCGAATTTGCTTGCCGTCTTCGATGCCCGCCGGAATCTTGACGTCCAGCGTGCGGCCGCTGGGCAGAATGACGCGGGCCGAGCCGCCATGAGCGACCGTTTCGAGCGGCACGGTGGCGGTGGCGACGACGTCGTCGCCTCGGGTCGGCTGCGGGCCGGCGCGACGGCGTCCGCCGGCGCCGAAGAGATCGGCGAAGAGGTCGGAAGGGTCGAAGCCCGCGCGCCCGCCGCCGCCGGGCGCCTCGTTGCCGAAGTGAAACTCGAAATGCTGATCGCCGCCGGGCGCTCCGCCGCCGGGGCGCCAGCCGCGGGCGCCGGGGGCGGCGCCTCCGCCCGCGCCGAAGCCCTCGAAGCCGGTGAAGCGAGGTTTCCCGTCCGGACCGATCTCGCCCTTGTCGAACTGCGCCTTCTTCGTCTCGTCGCCGACGATTTCATAGGCGGAGTTGATTTCCGTGAATCGCTCCTTGGCTTTCGTGTCGTCCTTGTTGCGGTCAGGGTGGAATTTCTTGGCGAGCTGGCGATAGGCCTTCTTGATTTCGGCGTGACTCGCCGATTTGGGCACGCCGAGAACGTCGTAAGGATCGCGCATAATCTTCCAATCAGCCCATGTGAGCGCCCGCCCTTGGCGGCGCGGGCGCGTATGTCCGCCCTATTATTTGGGAGAAGCCTGTTCGCAACGCAAGCGGCGAAGGTCGCGTCGCGCTGAAGCCTAGCGCGCCCGGGAAGCAAAAAAGGCGGCAAAGCGCTCGCGCGCTTCGGGCGACGTCAGCGCCTTGGCGAAAAGCGCGGCTTCCGCGTCGATGCGCGACAGTATGTCGTTTGGTTCGCCGCGCATCAGCCGCCGCGCTGCGAGAAGCGCCTCACGGGGCTTTGCGGCCAGGCGGCGCGCGGCCTCCATCCCAAGGTCGAGGACGTCTTCCGGGGAGGCGAGAGCGTTGACGAGGCCAAGACGGAGGGCTTCCGCACCATCGAAACTCTCGCCAAGCAGGAGATATTGGGACGCCTTGGCCATCCCGAACCGCTGTGGGACGAGCAGGCTGGCGCCGCCCTCCGGCGGCAGGGCGAGATCGATGAACGGCATTTTGAAACGCGCTTCTGGGCTGGCGTAGACGAGGTCGCAATGGAAGAGCAGGGTGGTCCCCACGCCGACGGCGTCCCCGGTCACGGCGGCGACGAGCGGCTTCTCGAAGGCCGCCGCCGCGCGAACGAAGGTCAGCGCCGGAAATGTTTCTGCGCCAGGAGCAAAATCTCGAAAGTCGGCGAGATCATTGCCCGCCGTGAAATTTCCGCCCGCGCCGGCGAAGACGACGGCATGCACCGTCTCGTCTCGGGCCGCTCCATCAAGAGCGGCGATCAATGCGCGATACATTTCGCGGTTCAGCGCGTTCTTTTTTTCGGGGCGGTTCAGCAGCAGGCGCAGCACCCCGGCATCCCTCGAAACGATGATCTTTTCCGACATAAAGGTCTCCGGATCAGCTCGCTGCGGCGAGCTTCGCCAAAGTTTTGAAGAAATTCCCTGAGATAGGTTAAATGCGGCGCCAGGGCCGAAGATCATCGGCGACTTGCAGCAGCGCCGCAAGCGCGTAGATTTCAGCATGTTGAGATTGGCGACGGCTGGGGCGCCGTTTTTCCGACCCCATAGCAGCAAGGGCGTGCGCGTCATGAATTTCGGCGAGGTGGCCAATCGGTTATTTGGCGGTTCACCCGGGCGCGGGCAGAGCTTCCTCTACGCCGCGGAACAACGCCTGGTCCAAAGCATGGCGCGCGCCGCGCCGCGCTGGATCGCGCCTGCACATCTGTCGATGATCGGCGCGGGCGGCGCGGCGCTCGCGGCGGCGGCGCTGGTTGGCTGCCGCTCATGGCCTGAGTTGGTCTGGCTCGTGCCGCCGGCGATGTTGGTCAACTGGTTCGGCCTGACGACGGATCTTCCGCTGGCGCGGCTGCGCGGCGGCGAACGGCCGGGCGCCGGCATGTCGCATCACGTCTCTGAACTCTTCTCGCACATACTGCTCATCATCGCCTACGGATTTTCGCCGTTTCTGACGCTGCGCGCTGCTGCTGCGGTGCTCGTCTGCTACCTGCTATTCTCCTCCTATGGCTACATTCGCGCCGCGACGCGCCACGTTCAGCAGATGGCCTACATCGGTCTCGGCGTGACGGAGTTCCGCATACTTCTGGCCTTCTGGCCTTTCGCCGCGATCGCGCTCGGCGTTCCCGCAAGTCAGCACGATCCGCTGCCTGCGATCGACGTCGCGGTGATCGGGCTGGCGCTGGTCTCGGTCCTCGGGCTTTTCGGCAAGCTGTTCAAGGACGGGCGCCGGATCGCGGCAGCCTCCGCGCAAAGCAGCGACGAGTAATCGCTGGAACTTTCGTCAAGCGGGCGCATTTACCTTCATGCGCGCCGCCTTCCTGACGATGACAGTCATTGGAGTTCTGCTGGGAGCCGTTGGGGCAACCGCCAGCGCACGCCCCGCCTCCCCTTCTCCTTCAGCGCTTGAAGCGAGAGACGCGCCCGCAGCCTATACGAGCTGGCGTCTGAAAGTCGAAGCGGCGCGGCAACGCTATGAAGCCTTCGCCGCGCGTGCGGAATCCGAGCTGCGCGTGGGGCGGCCAACGCGCGCTGGCGCGCCGACCTCGTTGGACCCGCTCTTGGCGGCGCTTGAAGATCCCACCCTTCGTTATAACGATCTGATCGTGACGCGAGGCGGCGTTTTCGTGTTTCGCGGCGCCGAAGGCCAGCGCCACAGCCCGATCGATTTCGAGCGTCTACCGGATGCCCGCGTGCGCGCGCTCTCGCTAAGAATGTTCGACGAAACTGATTGAAAACCGGCGATTCTGGCGGGTCGGTTAACCATCCACACATATTGGTAAAATTTTTACGATCCTTCACAAAACTGGTGGTATTTCCGCCATATAGCCGGCATATTCCGTTGGCCCGCACAAGCTCCCGGCGTCTCTGGGAGGGCTCTTCCTCTGTGTTCAATAATTCGCGCCGGCGGGCGCATATATTGGAGCGACTTTGACGATTGCCATTCCCCCGCTGCGGCTCTGCCTTGCGCTCGCTCTCGGATTGCAGCTGGCGGGGTGCTCGATTTTTCCGGCGGCAGGTCCATCCCGTAAGGACATTGTAGAGAGTATGGCGCCGACGTTGGCGACGCCGGAGCCGAGCTTTGCGCTGGTCGAGATCGACGGAAATTCGCTGGGCGTGCTCGCCCGCCGTGCGCCGCCGACATTGCGGGGCTACTTTGGCGATTACCGGCCCGCCGCCGCCCAAGCGATCGGAATTGGCGACTCGGTTCAAATCACTGTTTGGGAGGCCGCTTCCGGCGGATTGTTCTCGGCGCCCGTCGCCGATCGGATGAGCCCTGGATCTCGATCCGCCGCGATTCCGGACCAGATGGTCGGGCGCGACGGTTCGGTCACCGTGCCCTACGCCGGCCGCATCCAGGTCGCCGGCCGCAATCAGCAGGAAGTCGAGTCGGCCATCATTGAGCGGCTTCGCGGCAAGGCGATTGAGCCGCAGGTCGTGGTCAATGTGACTCGCAACATCACCAACGCCGTCACGGTCACCGGCGAAGTCTCCAATGGTTCGCGCGTTCCGCTGACGCTCGGCGGCGATCGCATCATGGACGTCATCGCCGCGGCCGGCGGCTATCGCTCGCCCGTCCACGAAACTTTCGTGACCTTGACGCGAGGCAACCGCACGGCGCGGGCGCCCATTCAGGCGCTGCTCGTCAATCCTCGCGAAGACATCTATTTGCGGGCGGGCGACATTTTGACCGTCGAGCGCACGCCGCAGACGTTTACCGTCATGGGGGCGACCGGGTCCAACGCGGTCGTTCCATTCGATGCACGCGGAATCACGCTCGAAGAGGCGATCGGCAGGGCCGGCGGCCTGACCGATTCACGCGCCGACCCCGATGGGGTTTTCATTCTGCGCTACGAGCCGGCAAGTCTCGCGCGCGAATATCCGCAGGTCTCGCCGCATCTGCTTGCGCTAGGGCTGGTGCCGGTCGCCTATCACCTCAATCTTCGCGAACCCGCGGCGTTGTTTGCGGCGCGCCGCTTCCCCATTCGCGACAAAGACATTCTTTACGTCAGCAACGCCCCGTTCTCCGACATCAGCAAGCTCATGCAGCTCGTCGGCACGGTTGGGCAGCCGGCAATTCAGGGCGTCGCCGTTACCCGAGTTTTGTACTGATAGGCATAAAGCTTGCTTCGCATTCGAGACCGAAAATGCCGATGCATTACAGTTTTTGAATTTTGGTTAGTGCCGGTTAAGTTCTGAATATGTCATCGTTTTGCCTGTTTCGTCCGTAATATGGCTGGGATATGATCGGTTGTTCGCTTGAGCGTCATCGGAAATTGCGCAGACGCTGACTTGTTGAACGCTTTTGAGGGGTTCTCGTGGCCAATCAGCGCATCAACCAAAGTTTTCTCGCGCTCAAGGAGCGCGCTGTGCTGTTGGCCTTGGTGCGGCGTTTGCCCGACTGGGCGACCCCGGATCATCTAACAGCGATAGGATTGTTCGGCGCGGGCCTGACCCTGCTCGGCTTCATCGGCTGTCACTGGTCAAATGGATTTCTCGTCCTGGTCGTTGGAGGCCTGTTTCTCAACTGGTTCGGCGATTCTCTCGATGGCACGCTTGCGCGACATCGTTCGATCGAACGGCCGCATTATGGCTATTTCATCGACCATTCGTCCGATCTCATCGCTCAGACTCTGATCGTTGTCGGTCTGGGCGTGTCGCCTTATTTCACGCTCGGCTCATCGCTGCTGGTGCTCTCGCTTTATCTGCTGATGAGTTCCTACACCTATCTGAGGGTCGTCACGGAGCGGGTGCATCGGTTGTCTTACGGCGGCATGGGCGCGACGGAGTTTCGACTTCTCGTCGCGTCCTGGGCGCTTTTTGCAGCTTGGCTCGGTTCCAGCGCGACGACGGCGCAGGCCTATGGTTTCGTGGTGCTGGATCTCGTGATCGGCGGCCTGTCCGGGTTGACCTTCCTTGGCTTCGTCGTCGTCATACAGAAGGATCTTGCGCGGATGCAGCGCGAGGAGCGCGAGATTATGGAATCGCTCCCACCGGCGTTGGCGGCGCACGAGCCATCCATACTGGACGTAGATGATCAAAGTCTGATTGAGCCTGCCGCGAACTGACGGCCGCTGACGAGCGCATGGCCAGATCTAGACCTCACGGGGTCGCCGCCCATTTTCCGTGAAGCGGCATTCTCTGTCGATTCCATCAACAATGAGAGGCGAAGGAGTCTGGGCTCTTTAAGAGGGCGCTGGCGCTGGGGCAGGGAAGGAGCATGGTTTCTCGCGGAACGGTACTTGTCACGGGCGCAAGCGGTTTCATCGGCGGCGCTGTCGCGAGAGGTTTGCTGGCGGAAGGATTCTGCGTACGCGCGCTTCTGCGCGGATCGAGTCCGCGCGGCAATGTGCCGCCGGATTGCGAGATCGTCGAAGGCGACGTCACTGATCGCGAGAGCGTCCGGCGCGCCATGACCGGCGTCTCGGCTCTCTTTCACCTTGCAGCGAACTATCGCCTTTGGGCTCCCGATCCAGAACCGGTGATGCGCGTCAATGTGAGCGGGACCGAGATCGTCATGCGGGAGGCGCTGCGGGCCGGCGTGCAGCGCGTCGTGCATACGAGCAGCGTCGCGACGCTTGATCCTGATTCGGCGCCCTGCACGGAATTCAACCGGTTGATTCCAGAACGGGCGATCGGCGCCTACAAGCTCAGCAAAATCCTGTCCGAGCGGTTGGTTGAAGGCATGATCCGAGATGAAGGACTGCCTGCCGTCATCGTGTGCCCCTCCGCGCCGCTCGGCTCCGGCGACGTTCGGCCGACGCCAACCGGCAGGATCGTCTGCGAGGCGATGCGCGGCGGCATGCCGGCCTACGTCGATACCGGACTCAACATCGTTCACGTGGAGGATGTCGCCGCGGGCCACATCGCCGCGATGAAAATCGGCGGGATCGGCGAGCGTTATATTCTCGGAGGCGAGAATCTGACCTTGCGCGACCTGCTCGTTGAAATATCGCGGATCACGGGGCGGCCGCCGCCTTGGGCGAAATTGCCGCGCTGGCCGCTCATGCCGCTCGCCTACGCCAATGAAATCGTCGCGCGCTTTGCCGGCTCGGAGCCGTTTCTCAATCGGGAGAGCTTGCGGCTTTCGGGGAAGCGCATGTTCTTCGACGATTCCAAGGCGCGCCGCACGCTCGGCTACAAGACGCGGCCGCCAGCCGATGCAGTCGCCGATGCGGTGCATTGGTTCGCTAGCCGCGGCGCATAGAGCAAGTGCCGAAAAAGTTCACAGACTTTCTCTTTGGGACTTGCTCCAGCATTTTGATTTTGAGCGATTCCTTATCGATCACGTATCCCAATGCGCTCGATAAACGCTCGACAACCGGAGTGGGTTCGATGCGGTTCTCCGGGAGGAGCATGTGCAGCGCCGCGCTTGCGACTGCGGCTGCTTTCCTGACGCATGCGCAGCCGGTCGCCGCGCAAGCGCTTCGAGGCGTCACCTACTGCGCGCCGCCGTCACGCCCCAGCTGCATTGATACGTCCGCCGCCGCACTCGCGATGGCCGCTTGTGATGAAGAAGTGCAGCTCTTTACAAAAATGGTTTTTCGCTATCGGGAGTGTCTCGAAAGAGAAACGGAACGCGCTGTTCGAGAAGCCAATGACGCGATAGAGATTTGGCGATGTCGTTTGGACGAGACGAAGTGCCGCAACTGACGTCGACGGCGACTGACGCGGCGCGCAGCACCGTCATCTATGACGTCACGAGAATCGTGACACGCGCGCTGAATGCGGCGCCAAATGGCATCGATCGCGTCGATTTCGCTCTCGCAAGGCATTTTCTTGCGCGCAGCGCAGGCGAGCGAGGCGCGCTCATTTGTACGGCGATCGGCCCGCGCCTCGCCGATCCCGACAGCGCGCTTGAGACGATCGAAGGCGTCGAAAGTCTCTGGCGCGAAGATGGCGACGCCGGGGAGGATGAGGTCTATCGCGCCGTCGTCGCGGCGCTTCTCTCCAACGGCGCCGCTCGGGCCTCGATGACTCGCGTCAGAAGATCGCCGAATCTCTCTTTCCTTGAGCGAAACTGGCAGGCGATGCGGCGCTGGGCGCCTTATCTTGGAAGGCCAACGGCCGAGGCGCCGCGTGGCGCGATCTATTTCAACGTCACGCAATTTCTTGTCGATCGAAGCTGGTATCTGCGCTGGCTGACGGCGCGGCCGGATGTGAAGCCGGTGTTCTTCGTCCACGACCTGCTTCCCATCGAGGCGCCGGAGTTCTTTCGCGCAAGAGAAGCGATGCTGCATCCCCGACGCATGAGCAATGTCTGCCGCTATGGCGCAGGCGTTGTCGTCGGATCGCAAGCCGTCGCCGGGCGCCTTCGTCAATTCGCCGCCGAATGCGGAAGGCCCGAACTGCCGATCTGCGTCGCCCGTCTCCCGGTATCGCCGGTCTTTTCATCGCGCGCCGAGCCGCCGGCGGCGCTCGACGGCGTCAACTATTTCGTTGTTTGCGGCACGATCGAACCGCGCAAGAATCTTTTGACGCTGCTGAACGTATGGCGCGTGTTGGCGCGAGATACGGCTCCGCCAAAGCTCATCATCGTCGGCAAGCGCGGCTGGCTCAGCGCCGCCGTGATCGAAATGCTGGAACGCAGCGCCGCCTTGCGTCCTCACGTCATTGAGGCGGGCGGACTTTCCACGCCGGGACTGCGCAGCCTGCTGGCCGGCGCGCGCGCGCTGCTCATGCCTTCCTTTGCGGAAGGCTTTGGTCTGCCCGTCGCAGAAGCGCTTGCGGCGGGAACGCCGGTCATCGCCTCTGACATCGAAGCCTTCCGCGAAGTCGGCGGCGACGCGATCGACTATGTCGATCCGCTCGACGGACTTGGATGGCTGCAAGCGGTTCGCGACTATTCGACGCCGCAGTCGCCGCGTCGTCGCGCGGCGCTTGCGCGCATCAGTAGAGGAGAGTCTGATCCCAATGTTTTTTTTGCAAAGATTGATGAATTCATCGCGCAATTATGAGGCGCTTTGACGCCGACAAGAATTGACCCGCCGGCGCTGCGCGCGCATTGTTTCTTTACTCCAAATGAGTCGCCCAGCGCGAGAACGACTCGGGAAGTAAGAGGTTTCATTTGAATCTCTGCGAACAGACACAAGGGACTCCGCGCAAGTCGCCAAGTGAAGACGACCTGGTCGCGCTCGCGCAATTTCGCTCCGACTTGCGAAGGTTTTTGGCCTTCAGCGAACAGGTCGCCGCCGACCATGGCGTGACCGTGCAATGGTATCAGGCGCTTCTTGTGGTGCGCACCTTTCGCGGCGCGAAACACATCAGCGTCGGCGAACTCGCCGACCAGCTGATGATCCGCGATCACAGCGCGGCGGAGCTGGTGTCGCGCCTGGCGCAGGCGAAGCTTGTCAGGCGTAAGACCGATCCGACCGACCGTCGTCGATCGCTGGTGGTCATCACGCGGGCGGGCGACCGGCGGCTGTCGGAACTCGCCGCCGTGCATTTGAAAAAGCTTCGGGATACGCGAGGCGCTCTTTTGAACTTTTTTCGCACGGCCACGGGGGCTCAATAGCCCGTCATTTCGAGATAGCCCTCGCCGCTGTGCGAACCCGTAAAGCGGATCGGACCTTCCCAATAGGCGAAATCGGTTCCCATCCAGCTTCTTGGATTGAGCGGCCGCGTCTCAATGTCAACGTCGCGGTTTTTAATCTTCACGCGCCAGCGGACCGGCACGTCCCGATCTGCGATGCGTATCGTCTCTAAAGGCTCGAGGAAGATGTCTTCGCGCGCGAGTATGGATGTTGCGCCATCGGCGTCGATCCAATTCCCAAAGAGAAACGACGGCGCCTCGACGCTGCGCATGCGATACAGCATCAGTCTGGCGCCGCCCTCAAGATGCAGCGAAAACCAGTCCCAGCCTTTTTGATCAGCGCCGAGCGGCTGACTCGACCATTCGCGATCCATCCAGGCGCGGCCGGAAACCTGGATTTTGCGTCCGTTCATCGACAACGAGCCTTTCGCCTCGAAGAATGGTTGGCTGAAATAATAGGAGGCCTGTCCAGCCTCGGACTTGCGGCTGTAGCCGCCCTCGCCTTGCAAAACGATCGGTCCCTTCGCTGTGAGATCGAGCGCATAGGCGAAATTCCTGTCGCCCGCGGAAACGCGCAGCCGCTCGATTCCGGCGTCCACGGAATCGTCGCGCGTTTCCAAAACCCAGTGGTCGATGAAAGCGCGAAAGGGCGCCGCCTCGACGCCCGCCTGGCCAATGCCGCCACGCGCGAATTTTTGCGCGAAGAGATGTTCGTTCGCGCTCGTCGCCGCCGCATGGCCCATCCACACATTGCGGTCGTCCCAGCCGGCTCGCGCCGCGTTCGGCTGCAGTGCAAAGCGAAAAAGCGTCCACTGCAGGCCATAGGCGGCGCCGTCATCGCTTTTTAGATTTGCGGTGACGTACCACCATTCGGTACGAAAATCGGGATGCGCGCCATGGTCACTTGGAAATGCGAGCGGCGTTCCAGGTCGGGGAATTGCGAAGCCGGGCGCCGTCGCGCCAAGTCCGCCGAAGCCTTGCGCCAACGCGCCGCTCGACGACAGCGCAAGAAGCAGCGCCGATCGCCTCGAAATCGCCGAGCGCCGTTCCGGGGAACTGTTCGGGGATCTAGCGTTCATTCGAGAAGACCCTGAGCAGTTCGGTCGGCGAAACGCGTGCGAGCCGAACGACGGGGATGAGCGCCGCAAAGAACGCGGCGCAGAGCGCGATGCTGGAAACCACAAGCCACTGCGCCGGAAACATATGGAATGGCAGCCGCCATCCGAAGGCGGCGACATTGACGATCGCGACAAGGCTCCAGGTCATGAACAGTCCAAGCGGGATCGCGAAAGCCGCGGCGCCGGCGGCGAACGCCACGATCCGCGCCATTTCCAGCGCCGCCAGCTTTCGCCGCGTCGCGCCCAGGGCCCAGACTGGCGCGATGCGGGCGCGCCGCATGTCGCTGAGCGTCAGCAGGCTGGCGAAAAGCGCGACGCCGGACACGATCAGCGTGAGCGTGTTCAACGCCGTCGTGACGGCGAATGTGCGCTCGAAGATGTCCGTCGACAGCGTTTTGACTTCGGCCTGATCGACGATGCGCGCGATTTTTCCGCCGAAGCGCTGCTGCATGTTTTCGATGACGCGCGTCGTGGCGCCGGGATCGACGCGCAGGCTGTAATGCACGCCGGAAGCGTCGTCGAAATAGCGCGTCAGCTTTTCGTGATCGATGCGCAGCTGGCCTTTCGGATTGCCGTAATCGGGAAAGACGCCGACGATGCGCGCGCGCAAGTCTCGTCCCGACGTCGGAATGTCGAGCGTCTCGCCGATCGCGAGACTGAGGCGGCGCGCCAACTGCTCGCTGACGAGAACGGCGTCCTGCGCGTGCAGCGCCGTCCACACGTCCGACGTGGCGTCGATCAAGGGAAAATGCGCCGTATAGGTTTCGTGAGGCGTCATGCCGAGCACGTCGACGGGCCATCCGCCGATGCGCGTCTTCGCGCGCCAGATCGGCAGGATCGTGGCGATGTCGGGCTGCGTGCGCGCCCACGCCTCGATGTCGCGCGCATCGGCGGGCGTCGCCGCTTCGAAATAGACCTCGGCGACGAGGCGCGCGTCGAGCCAGCGATCGAACGTCTGGCGAAAGCCCTCGACCATGCCGCCGACCCCGATGTTGGTCGCAAGCGCAATCAGCAGCGCCATCAGCGCAAGCGAAAGACCGGAAATTTCCTGGCGTCCGTCGGCGAAGAACCAGCGGGTGAGCGGCCGGCGCGCAAAACGCTCGGCGAGCGCCAAGGCGCCGGCAAGTCCGACGGGCAGAATGAGCGCCGCGGCAAGAAGCGCCAAGCCGATGATCGCGAAGCCTGACGCAAGTCCTTCGCCAAAGCGGTATGCGCCGGCCGCCGCGACAAGAGCAAGCGCCGCGAGCGCGGCCTGCCGTCGCAAATAGCGGTGATGCGCGCCGCGCCAGGCCATGGGACGCGCGAACGACAGCGCCGGCAGCCGCAATGCTTTCGTCAGGCCGCTCGCCGCCGCAAGCGCCGCGCCGGCGCCCGCCATCGCAAGGCCGGAGAGCCACCAGCGCGCATCGAGCGCAAGGCGATCGGAGATTTGCGCGCCGTAGAGGCTCTCGAGACTTTTTACGACATCCGGCAGAAGCGCCTGCGCGATCGCGTGACCGCCGAGGACGCCCGCGCCCCCCGCGATCAGCGTCAGGACGGCGATTTCGCAGGCCATCGCCGCGACGAGATGGGGCGGCCCAACGCCGAGCGCGCGCAAGGTGCGCAGGGTCGGCAGCCGTTGTTCGAAGGCGAGGCCGTAAGCGGCGTGCACGATGAACAGACCGACCAGGAACGCAAGAAAGCCGAAGGCGGTGAGATTGAGGTGAAAACTGTCGGTCAGGCGGGCGAGATCACTCTCATCATCCGGCGCGACCAGCCGCAGCGCATCGCCGGCGATTGGCTTAAGCCGCGCCTCGTCGAATGTCTCCTCATCGAGGATAACGAGTCGCGAGAGCTTTCCGGGTCGATCGAGCAGGCGTTGCGCGACGCCAATGTCGACGATGATTGCGCCGGGCGGCGCTTCGGCGAGCGCGGCAAGCGGCGGGAGCTGCTGACCGCGCTCGGTTTGCGGCTGCGCGCCCTCGGCGAGATCGAGCCGGCGCAACGTCTGCGGCGCGACAAAGCTACGGCCTGGGCCGGAAAAGAAATCTTCGATCACATCCGATCGCGTCCGCCGGTCGGCGATCGGCGAGCGGCGCGGCAGCGACAGCGGTTCGACGCCGATGATCCGAATATTCTTCTCGCCGATCCGGACGGCGCCTTCCAAGACGGGCGAGACGGTGACGCCGGCGCGGCGCAGCCTTACGAAGAGCTCCTGGTCAAACAGGCCGCCGCGCGCGGCGACGAGCGTTCTGGCGCCGCCGCCCGAAATCGCGTTCGCCGCGGCGTCATAACTGTTGCGCGCCTGAGCGTTCAGCGCCTGCACGCCGCTCCACAGCGCCGTGGCGATGGCGAGACCCAGCACGAGCGTCGCGAGGTTCCCGGGCCGTCGGCGCCAGTGGCTGATCAGCGCGGCGAGCGTCCAGAGCGTCTCTCTCATTGCGCCGCCAGAAGACCGGCCTCCAGCCGCACGCGGCGTTGCAGCCGGCCGGCAAGCCGTTCGCTGTGCGTCGCCATCAGAAAGGCGCAGCCAGTCGCGGCGACGAGGTCGAGCGCCAGCGCCATGACGGCGTCTCCGGTCGCTTCGTCGAGATTGCCGGTCGGTTCGTCCGCGAGGAGAAGCCTCGGGCGTACGGCGAGGGCGCGGCCGATGGCGACGCGCTGCTGCTGTCCGCCGGACAGCTCCTCAGGATAGCGGGCGGCCAGCGTCGCAAGGCCAAGACGCGCGGTGAGCTCTTCCTGCCACGACGGATCGTAGCGCCCGGCGAGTCGCGCCTGGAAGCCCAGATTTTCGCCGACGGTCAGGCTCGGAATCAAATTGAACTGCTGAAAGACGACGCCAATGCTTTCACGCCGCATGGCGGCCCGCGCTGTTTCCGATAGCCGCGTCAGCACGACGCCATCGAGAACGATCTCGCCGGAATCGGCGTCGTCGAGCGCGCCGACCAGATGCAGCAGCGTGCTCTTGCCGCTGCCCGATTCGCCGGTCAGCGCGAGACTGGCGCCGGCGGCGAGCGTGAAGTCCACGCCGCGCAGCACGGGAATGCGGCCCTGCGGCGTCGGATAGGATTTTTTAAGCCCATCGACGCGCAGCATCGGCGCGCTTGTCCGCCCAGCGGCGAGATTTTCCGGCGTCGCGTGAATCGACAAACCATGCGCCCTGATCGGACCGGCGAAGGCGGCCGGCGCGCCAGCCCTATATATGGCCCGCCGCGCCGATCGCCCAAACGTCGCCGAGCTAGAACGCGAGGCGCAAGCCTCCGTAGATCACCCGTCCCGTGCCCGGATAGAAGACCCTCGGATCGAGACCGCGGGCGTCGACGATCGTGGTCACGTCGCTGATGTAGTGGCGATTGGTCAGATTGCGCGCCTCGACAAAGAACGAGAGCCCGTAGGGCAGCTTCATGCCCGCCTGGACGCCCAGCAAGACATAGCCGGGCGCCTGCAGCGTATTGGCGTAGTCGACGAAAGCGCCTCCGGGAACCCAATCCATCTGCGGCGCGAGATAGAGGCCGTCGGGCCGCCAATAGGACAGCGTGGTGCGCAAGACGTGGCGCGGAATGCCGGCCAGCGTATTGTCGCCGAAGTCGCGATCGCCGACGAAGCGGAAATCGTTCCAGGTCCAGACCTGCGACAGCTTTAGCGCGTCGCCCGCATCCGGCGCGAAAATATCGCGCAGGAGTTCGGCGCTCGCAGCGAATTCGACGCCCTGGTGCATGGTGCGTTTCGCATTGAAGGTCGTCGCCGGAATGCCGAGGCCGGGATTGGTGGTGAATTTTAAGAGTTCGTCCTGCAGTTCCGAATGGTAGAAGGTCACATCCCAGGTGTAGCGGTCCCATCTGCCGCGCGCGCCGAGCTCCCCGGTCCAGGCTTTCTGCGCCGCGAGCGGCGTGAATTTGGTGCCGTCGCGCGGCGGCGGAAACACGCCTTGCGTCAGGTCGATGAAGTCCGGCACGTCGCGGCTTCCGGTCATGTCGGCGAAGAACTGAATGTCCGGCGTCGGTTCGTACATCAGACCGACCTTGGGCACGATGCCGCGGAAGACTTGGTCCGATACGCCGGGAACTGGCTCGAAGGGAATGCCGCCGAGAACCGCATAGCGCCGCGTGTCGGCGAAAAGCTTGGCGCCGAACATGAAGATGAGCTGCGGCGTGATGTGCAGGCGATCCTCGAAATAGGCTTCGAGATTGAGCGCCGTCGCGCGATTGTTGCGCAGACGCGGATCCAATCCGGGATTGATGAACAGGCCGCAGAAACCGAAGCAGGAATTCGCCGCGCCAAATTGCGCGAGTCCATTGAACGAATAGGGTGGAAAGGAGAACTGCGCGTTGCCGAAATTGGCGGGGATCCCGCCGTAGGGATTGAGCCGCATGCCATTGTAGTTGTCGGCCCAATTGTCGCTCGACGATCCGCCCCAGACGCGGCCGCCAAGGATGAGTTCATTGGGGTGGCCGTCGACCAGGAAATTCGAGGTGAGGCGCGGGGTGAATCCCCAGGTCCCGCCTTCCTGTTCGATGACCACGAAAATCGGATGATAGAGATAGTTGTGCGTGTACCAGCTATTGAGGTCGATGCGGCCGATTTCGCTCAGGATCGTGGTCTTGTTCGAAATGCGCCAGTTCTTGACGTTGCGCGCCTGATTGGCGCCAAAGCCGTCCGGTCCGAACCCCGGCGGAAACGGCGGCAGTGACAATCGCGGATTGTTGCGCGCATCGAATTCGTTGAGTTGCCCCGGCAGCAATTGCCACGTGTCATAGACGCCGAAGTAGAACCGCGTTTCGAGATCGTTGGAGAAGCGATAGCCGAGATTGCCGTTGAGCTGCGTGTAGTCCGTCGTCGAATGTTTTCTGTAATTGTCGGCATGGGTGAACGTGCCGTTGATGAGAAAATCGAAATTGCCGATGATGCGCGACATCTGCGCTTGCCCGCGCACCGTCCCATAACTGCCGCCCTCGAGCGACGCCATGTTCGGCGCGAGCGCCGTATAGGCGGTGGGCGAGATGAAATTGATCGCGCCGCCGAGCGTCGAGGAGCCATAGGCGAGGGCGTTGCCGCCTTTCATGACTTCGATCGCGCGAAAATATTTGGGATCGATCTGATACATGTCGCCGCCGCCGTCGGCGTAGTTCATCGGAATGCCGTCCTGCAGCAGCTCCAGTCCGCGCAGATGGAAGTCGCGCGTCAGATTTGAGCCGCGGATCGAAAGACGCAGTTCCTGTCCGTAGCGGCTTTCGACATAGACGCCCGGGACGTCCTTGAGCGCGTCGCGCAGGTCATGAACGTAGCGGGTTTGAATTTCAGGCGTATTGGCGTCGACGAAGGCGACCGAGCCGACGCTGCGCTCGAGTTCGCGGCGCTGCTGGGCGACTGACGGCACTGTGAGCGAGCCGCCTCCGCCGGTTTGCGTCCAGGTGGCGGGGACTGGCGCCGTCGCCGTGGCCGGGGCGCGGCCGCCGCCGCGTCCGACGACGCGCGGCTTGGCGCCGCCAATGTCGATGGTCGGCAGACTCTGTTGCGCAAGAGCGCTCGAATCCGCGAGCGAAAGAATGAGGGCGACGGCGGACGCGCCGCGCAGCAAGCCGGTCCGAAACATGGAATCTCTCCTGAGCGGCCTCTCGCCGCGCGATCGTTAGGGGAAGGCTGTCGCGATCAGGAGAAGCGGGGCGGCGCGCGCGGGGCGGCGCGCGAATGTGCGCGGACGGTTTTTCTGGCCGGCGCCTGAATGGCGCAGAATGCGCGGCTTGCGGCGCGCGGAGGCGCATAGGCGATGGCGCCCGATGCAGACTCAATAAAAGGAGAAACCAGGTCTTTCTGGCTGTGACCGCAGAGCGAGCAGCATTGCTCGCCGCCACATGGATGCTTCGTCGGCGCAGGTTGGGAAGTGTCCGGACAGTGCACGGCCGTCCCCTGCGGCGCATGCGCGGCATGCGCCGGCGCCGAAGATGAAATGGCCGCGAGCGCGAAGAGCAGCGCGATGCAAAGGGCCCCGATGCGCCGCAAAATCATCGAGCGAGGCATTCTCGCAAGGGCCGTCATCTTGTCTCGGATCCTCGTGGCTGCGTCTCGCCGAAGGCGTGAAGGAAGGGCGTTCAGAGCGCCGAACCTGATTGTTGGTAATATACCAAATTACGTGGGGCAACGCTTTGCCGGGTCCGACGGGCGCATTTTCGGTTGCTGTTGCTCCGGCGCAACAGTGAGCGACAGTCAGGGAATGGGCTTGTGATGGGGATCGAGCGGCGAATGGCTCCCATCCGCCTCGATGGCGGCCATGCCGTCAAATCGGGAGAAACGCTCGATGACGTCGGGGGATAGCCGCGTTTCTTCGGCCGCCAGCCGTCTTGAAAGCGTTTCCGCATTTGCTTTGGAAACGCCGAGCTTTTCCAGCGTGGCGCTGTCTTTCAAGGCGTCGCCGGCGCAAAGCGAGATGCTCCACGCATCGCCCTTACGCGTCAGAAACGCCCGGCCGCCGAGTTCGCCCTGGCGCCAGTCGGCGATGGCGACGTCGCCTTCGACGACGATTGCGTCGACGAACAGGCGCGTTTCCGGCTTGTCGAACGTTTCGAACAGCAGGCGGCGCGCCGCCTCGGATCCTTCGTCGGCCCGCGCGCTCAGGCACGCCGCTGCACTGATCATCCCAATAAGAAATAATCTCATCGATCTTCTCCAACGTTAGCGTGGCGCGCTAGGTTGGTATATTACCAATAGAATGTGGCGCAAGCGTCAGAGGCGTTTCCGCGGCGCGTTTTTTTTGATACGACGCTGGCGCGGCAAAGGTTGAATGAACGCGAATGGCGATGGTGGAAAAAAGCGCGCGTCAGCGCATTCTGGACGCTGCGCTCAAAATCCTCAGGAAGGAAGGCGTCTCCGCGCTGACCCAAACCCGCGTCGCCGCTGCGGCCGGACTGCGGCAGTCGCATTTGACCTATTATTTTCCGCGTAAGACGGATTTGCTCGCCGCGACGCTCGAAGCGTCGCATGCGCAGGCGCATAAGCCCAAGCGCGGTTCGATCGGAAGCGACGTCGATCCCGTCGAAGCGGTGCGCGCGCTCATGTTCGAGCGCAACAGGATGCGCTTCTTCGTGAGCGTCGTGGCTCAGGCGAGCGACCAATCGGACATTCGGGCGACGCTCGCTGCGCACGCCCGAGGCGTGGCCGAGCAGCTCGCGCCGGTCTTCGGCCGGACCGCCGACGATCCTGATATCAGCGCCTTTATTGACATGCTGCGCGGCATGGGGTTGCGCCTCCTGCTGGAATCGGATGACAAGCGCCGTGCGGCTGTGGATATCGACGCGCTCGCTGCGCGCTTCGGCCTCAGGCGGTCGCCTGAAGCGCGGCTTTGAGCCAGGGTCTGGAGCCGCTAGAACTGTGGCCATGCAACGAATCGGTAGAAGCGCCGGCCGCCCGGAAGGTCAGCCCTACGCCCTCGCGGCGGCGTTTTTCCTCGTCTGCGCGCTGGCGCTCGCCTTTCCCTGGCTTTCCGGGCGCGTCACCATTCCCTGGGACGCGAAAGCGCATTTTTTTCCGCAGTTCGCCTTTCTCGCCCATGCGTTACACAGCGGCCAGTCGCCGTTCTGGACGCCGCACGTCTTTGCGGGGATGCCGCAGATCGCCGATCCGCAATCGCTGATCTTCTCTCCGTTTTTCCTGATGGCGGCGGCGCTCGTTCCCGAGCCGTCCTTCGTCCTCGCCGACGCGATCGTCTTCGCGATGCTGGCCATGGGCGGCCTTGCGCTCATCGCCTATTTTCGCGATCGCGGCTGGAGCGCCGCGGGGGGATTGCTCGCTGCTCTCGCATTCGCCTTTGGCGGCTCGGCGGCGTGGCGCATTCAGCATGTCGGGCAGATCATGAGTCTCGCGTGGCTCCCGGTCACGCTGTGGCTGCTGGCGCGGGGGCTCGATCGGCGCTCGGCCCTCTATGGCGCCGCTGCGGGCGCCGCCGCCGCACTGCTGGTGCTGGGACGGGACCAGGTCGCGTTCCTAGGCGTGCTGATGCTTTCCGCTTATGCCGCCTATCGCGTCGCTACGGATGAATCGCCCAAACTCGGCGCGGTTACGCCGCTCGCGGCGGGCGCGCTCGTCGGTTTGACAATCATCGCCGTGCCGCTTGCGTTCACGCTGGATCTCGCCGCGCATTCAAACCGACCCGAGATCGATCTCGACGGCGCCTTCAAGGGCTCGTTGCCGCCGGGCTCCTTCTGGACGCTGATCTCGGCCAATATGTTCGGAACGGATGGTCCGCTCAAAAACTTCTGGGGGCCACCGGCGGGCGAGCGCGACCTGTTCCTCGCGCGCAACATGACCAATGTTTATTTGGGCGAACTGACGCTCGTATCGTTGATCGCGGCGCTGGGCAGGCGCTTTTTCTCAAATAAGGAAATCCGCTTCTTCGCCGCCGCCGCGCTGTTTTTCGCCCTCTACGCCCTGGGCCGCTATACGCCAGCCTTCGCCTTCTTCTATCATCTGCCGGGCGTCGACCTTTGGCGGCGGCCGGCCGACGCTACATTCTTGCTCGGCGCGACGCTCGCGATCCTCGCGGGCTATGGCTTCAATCTCGTCGAGCGGGGCGAGGCCACGCCGCGCACGGCTTGGCTTGTCGGCGCCGTCGCCGCGCTGTTCGCGGTCGCGCTGCTTGTCGCGGGCGTGAAGGGCCATCTCAACCAAGCCTTCTGGCCGCTCGCGACAAGCGCGATTCTCGCCGCGCTCGCCGTCGCGCTTATCCTCGCCACTCGCGACAGGTTGTTGCGCGGCCCGTATCTGCTCGCGGCGGTCGCCACGTTGATGAGCGTCGATCTGACGATCGGCAACGGTCCCAATGAATCGACGGCCTTGCCGCCTGAGCAGTTCGACGCCTTGCGGGTCAACGGCAAGGATCCGGTGATCGCCTATCTGCGCGGGAAGCTAAAGGAGACGGCGGGGCCGGATCGTCGCGACCGCGTCGAACTTGCGGCGATCGATTTTCATTGGCCGAACGCGTCGCTCGTCCACGGCTTCGATCATGTTCTCGGTTACAATCCCATCCGGTTGCGGCTCTTCGAAGACGTAACCGGCGCCGGAGACCATCTCGCGCTTCCCGAGCAGCGCCAGTTTTCCAAGCTCTATCCTGCCTATCGCTCAATCCTGTCGGACATGCTCGGCCTGCGATTTATCGCGACCGGCGTGCCCATTGAAGAGATCGATGAGAATTACAAGTCGGGCGACTTCGTCGAACTCACACGCATTGGCGACGTTCACATTTACGAAAATCCCCGCGCCATGCCGCGCGTCATACTCGCAACCTGCGCCATCCACGTCGATTTCGCGGCGATGACGAAGAGCGGCGAGTGGCCGGAGGCGGACTATCGCGAGACGGTGCTCCTGGAGACGCCGCCGATTTGCCATACGCGCAAAAATGCGCCGCCGGCGACGGCGAAAATCCTCTCCTACGAGAACGATCGCATCGTCGCCGAGGCCAGCGCGCCTCCGGGCGGAGGCTGGCTTGTTTTGCACGACGTCTGGCATCCGTGGTGGTTCGCGAACCTCGACGGCGTGGAAGCGCCGATTCTGCGCGCGAATGTCATGTTCCGCGCCGTCGCGATTCCGGAAGGGCGCCATGAGGTGCGCTTCGACTTTCAGCCGCTGCGCGGAATGCTGACCGAATCGTCGCGAAGATAGCGAGCGAATGTCGGCAATTCGCGCGTGACGCGCTTCTCTTTGCACGGCTTCGGATGTCATTCCCGACGCGCGCGATCGGGAATCCAGAGCAAAACCAACATTGTTAGATCGGCTCTGGATTCCACGTCAGGCCTTCGGCCTGCGGGAATGACAGGGTCGGAGCGAATGGATCAGCCTGAATCCCTGTTATATCCATCCCGCGATCTCGCGCTTCGCCAGAGTCTCGATCAGCGCCATGCCTTCGTCGCTCTCGTTGAGACAGGGCAGGCGGGCGAATTTCTCGCCGCCTTTCTCGAGAAAGAGATCGCGAATTTCGACGCCAAGCTCTTCGATCGTCTCCAGGCAGTCGGCGGCGAACCCCGGCGCGACGACGGCGATGCGCTTGACGCCGGCGCCGGCAAGCTCGGTCACCACATCCGACGTATAGGGCTCGATCCACCGCGCGCGCCCAAAGCGCGACTGAAAGGCGAGACGCAGGCTTTGGGCGTTCATCCCGAGCCGTTCGCAGAGCAGTCGCCACGTCGCTTCGCAGTGCGCGCGATAAGGATCGCCGCGATCGATCTGCGCCTGCGGAAGGCCATGGAACGAGGCGATGATGACCTCTGGTTCGAAATCGAGCGCGGCGCGCGCGCGCGTAATATTCGTCGCGAGCGCGTCGATATAGGCGGGGTCGTCGTAATAGGGCGCGCCGATGCGGAGCGCCGGCTGCTTGCGCATCTCGCGCAGCGCGTCGAATGCGGCGTCGGCGGCGGAGCCCGTGGTCGACGACGCATATTGCGGGTAGAGCGGCAGCACCGCGATCCGCTCGCAGCCTTTGACGATCAGCGATTCGATCCGCGTCGCGATCGACGGCGCGCCGTACCGCAGCGCGTAGTCGATGATGAGGTTCGAAGCGCCAATCCGCGCCTGCAGCTTCTCGGCTTGCAGGCGGGTGAAGGTTTTCAGCGGACCCTCGCCCGTGTCGCTGTTCCAGATCGACTCATAGAGCTTCGCCGAGCGCGCGGGGCGGGTGTTGAGCACGACGCCGTAGAGGATCGGCAGCCATAGCGCGCGCGGGAGGTCGACGACTCTGCGGTCGGACAGAAATTCCGCCAGATAGCGCCGCACCGCCGCGACATCGGGCGCATCAGGCGTGCCGAGATTGACGAGAAGGAGTCCGACCGGCGCTTCTCTCGATACCGTGGCTGACGTCATGATGAGCCTTGTTGCGGACCGCCCGCCCGGATCGCGGCGCGGCAAAAGAACATCTTCTAGCGGCGGCGGCGGTTCTGGCAACTCGCCAGATGAGGATCGTCGCGCGGCATGGAAATCGCTTCGCGCACAAAGGCCGGCGGATGTGCGGATTGGCCCCTCGCGAAAGGGCGCCATGAAATCCATATCTCGCAGCCGCGCCATGTGCGAATGGGACGATTTCGACACCGCCGCGCCGCAAATTCGCGCGGCGCTGGCCTTGTCCGATGGGCCGGCTACGCCCCCCTTCCTCCTGCTGTCGGAGCCTGGCATCACCGCCGGCGAACAGCGCGCCTGTTCCGAGAGCTGGACAGCCGCGCGGCTGTTGGCGGCCGGGCCGCTGCGCGCCAGCCTCGCGATGCGCTTCGACCTCTCCACCCGCAGCAGGATCCGCGTCGGCTATCTGTCAAACGACTTCCACGAGCATGCGACCGCGCATCTTCTCGTCGAGACGCTGGAGGCGCATGATCGCGCCCGCTTCGAGTTTCGCGCTTACAGCTATTGCGGCGTCGAGGGGGCGATGCGAACGCGGCTGCGGGCCGCCTTCGACGATTTCGTCGACATTTCGCAGCTGACCGACGCCGAGGCGGCGCGCCTCATCAATGCGGATGGCGTCGATATTCTGATCGACCTCAAGGGTTTCACCCATGGCGCGCGCACCAGCGTGATGATGCTGCGGCCGGCGCCTGTTCAGGTCAATTATCTTGGCTATCCAGGCACGCTCGGAACGGGCGTGTGCGATTACATCGTGACCGATCGCTATGTCACGCCGCCCTCTTCGGCGTCGGCCTATTCGGAAGCCTTCGCCTATCTGCCGCACGCCTATCAGCCGCACGGGCGCGGGACGCCGCTGTGCGCGCCACCGTCGCGGGCCGCCGCCGGTCTGCCGGCGGAAGGCTTCGTCTATTGCTGTTTCAATCAGGCCTATAAGCTCACGCCCTTTATCTTCGATCTTTGGGCGCGACTGCTCGAGGCGACGCCGGGCGCGGTGCTGTGGCTCTCGGCGGCGATGCTGGCGGAGGGCAATCTGCGCAATGAAATGCGCAGACGCGGAATTGACGCGGCGCGGATGATCTTCGCGCCGCATTTGCCGCAGGCCGAACATCTGGCGCGCCTGCAACTCGCCGATCTCGCGCTCGACACGGCGCCCTTCGGATCGCATACGACGGCGAGCGACGCGCTGTGGGCGGGCGTGCCGATCGTGACCTGCGCCGGGGACACCTTTCCCTCGCGCGTGGCCGGGAGCCTCTTGCATGCGATCGGATTGCCGGAGTTGATCGCGGCGGATTTTGACGAATATTTGGAGATCGCGCTGGTCTTGGCGGACGATCCCGTGCGTTGCGCCGAACTGCGGGCGAAGCTCGCCGCCAATCGCCTGACGACGGCGCTTTTCGACGTCTACGCCTACACGCGCGCGCTGGAATCGCTGTTCGAAGACATGTGGCGGCGGCGTCTCGCCGGCGCGCCGCCCGTGGTCATCGGAGCGGACTAAGACTCGCCGCGCGCTCGAAGGCGGAGCGTTCGTCGTCGGCCATATGAAAGGCGTGCTCGTCCGCCGGAAAGAGCCCGGCGCGAACGTCGCGCGCATAGGCCTCGACGGCGTCGCGCAGCGCCGCGCCAACGGCGCCGTAGCGGCGGTTGTGCTTGAATTCACGCGCGGTGATCCCTGCGAGATCGTTGACGACGAGCACCTGTCCATCCGTCGCCGCGCCGGCGCCGATGCCGATCGTCGGCGCGCCGATCGCTTGCGTGATCTGCGCCGCGAGCTCCTGCGGCACGAGCTCCAGCACCACAAACTTCTGTCCGGCGGCGTCGAGCGCCAACGCGTCCTGATAAAGTTTCGCGGCGGCCTCCGCGGTCTTGCCCTGGCGCCGCTTCACGTCGTGATGCTGCGATTCGAGGCCCAGATGTGAGCACGCGTCGAAGCCCGCCGCCGTCAAGGCGCGCATGATGTCGGGCTGCGCGCCTTCGAATTTCACGCAATCGGCGCCAGATTCGCGCAGCAGGCGCGAACTCTCGATCGCCTGCTGGGGCGTGTCATAGGTCGCATAGGGCAAATCGCCGATGATGTAGATTTCGGGCGCGCCGCGCCGCACCGCGGCGATGTGATGCGCCATATCGGCGAGCGTCACCTCGCGCTCATGCGCATAGCCAAGAACATTCACTCCGACGCTGTCGCCGACGAGGATAATGTCGACGCCGGCCTCCGCCTCGATGCGTGCGGTCGGCGCGTCATAGGCGGTGACGACCACGATCTTCTCGCCTCGGCGCTTCATGTCGAGGAAGGTGCTGGCGTTGGGCAATGGGGGCTCCGGCGCGCCTAATCGTCAGGACGGCACTCTATATCAGATGGCTGGCGCTGGCTTTGAAGGCGTCAGCGCGCCACGCCATCCCGGCAGGCGTGCGGCTGGCCGGGAACGCGGATTTCCTGGAAGCCGCCGCATTTGTCGCAGGCGGAGAGCAGCGCGGAGAGGGCCGCCAGCAGCGCGAACACTCGGATTTTCCGCGTCATCTCGTCTCTCCTGGCGGCGGCTTGACGGCGCGACCATACTGGCCGAGCCGCCCTGCGGCAAGCCGCGAGGCCTTGCGCTCTTGCATCCTGCTTAAAGCCGCGTATAAACCGCCGATCGCGACGTTCCCGGCCGGGGGCTGAACGGAAGCGCTTGAGCGCATATCCCCGAAAAGTGCATAGCGGTTTTCGGGCAAGGATATGCGCTAAATCGAGCGAGGGTTTTAAATCCTGTCTTCCCGTGCCTCCGCCTTCGAACTTTCCTTCTCGAGCCTTTCCGGGGGCAGGTCCCCAAGAAGCGCTCGAAGGGCTTGGCGCCGGAGCGGCTCGCGGCAACGGAAAGGCGAAAATCCATGCCTCTGTACGAGCATGTCTATCTCGCGCGTCAGGACGTTTCTCCCCAGCAGGTGGAGGCTCTGACCGCGCAGTTCAAAAACGTCATCGCGTCGCTCGGCGGCACGGTCGGCAAGACCGAATATTGGGGCGTCAAGTCGCTCGCCTATCGGATCAACAAGAACCGCAAGGCGCATTTCACCCTGATGAACATCGATGCGCCGCCGGCGGCGCTCGCCGAGATGCAGCGCCAGCAGAGCATCAACGAAGATATTTTGCGCGTGCTGACGCTGCGCGTCGACGAGCTGGAGGAGGGTCCCTCCGCGCAGCTTCGCAAACGTGAAGACGACGACCGCGGCGATCGCCGCGGCCCGCGCGGCGACAGAGGCGATCGTGGAGACCGCGGCGATCGCGGAGATCGTCCCGAGCGTCGCCCGCGCCGTGAAGAAGGCAAGGTTGAAGGAGAGGTCGAATGAGCACCGCCCCGCGCCGCCCCTTCTTCCGCCGCCGCAAGTCCTGCCCGTTCACCGGCGCCAACGCGCCGAAGATCGACTACAAGGACACGCGTCTGCTGTCCCGCTACATCAGCGAGCGCGGCAAGATCGTGCCCTCGCGCATCACCGCCGTTTCGGCCAAGAAGCAGCGCGAACTCGCCCAGGCGATCAAGCGCGCCCGCTTCTTGGGCCTGCTGCCTTACGTGATCCGCTAAGAAGATCGCGTGTTTGAAGCCTGTGGCCGCGCCCCGAAAGGGGCGCGGCTTTTTTGTTTTCACCATTGGCGTTCGGAGCCGGCTTGCTGCTCGCGTCGCGCGCCGCCGGCCTCTCACTCCGCCGGCTGCTGCGCGCCGGCTTCGTAAACCCCGTCGAGCGGCGTCGTCGAAACGGTGGGCTCGGTCATGAACTGCGCCGCCGCGAGCATCGCGAAACGACCGCCCTTGGCGACCAATTCGTCGAAGCCGCCGCTCTCGACGATCTCGCCCTGATCGAAGACGAGGATGCGGTCGGCGTTGCGCACCGTGGCCAGCCGATGGGCGATGACGAAGGTCGTGCGGCCCTTCATCGCCGCCTCCAGCGCCTTCTGAATTAGCCGCTCGGTCGTCGCGTCGAGCGCCGAGGTCGCCTCGTCGAACACCATGATCGGCGGGTTTTTCAACAGCGCCCTTGCGATCGAGAGCCGCTGGCGCTCGCCGCCCGAGAGCGAGCGGCCGCGTTCGCCGACGCGCGTCGCCCGCCCGTCGCTCTGATGCGCAACGAATTCCGTCGCCTGCGCCAGTTCGAGCGCATGGGCGATCTCCTCGTCCGTCGCGTCCGGATTGCCGATGCGCAGGTTTTTCTCGATCGATCGCGCAAACAGCATCGGCTCCTGAAAGACGACGCCGATATTGCGGCGAAGCGAACTCAAGGTGAATTCGCGGATGTCGACGCCGTCGATTTTCACCGCGCCGCTGTCTGGATCGAAGGCCCGATGCAAGAGCCCGAGCGTCGTCGATTTGCCTGAGCCCGTCGCGCCGACGAGCGCGATCGTCTCTCCGGGCTTCGCCGTAAACGAAACGTCGCGCACCGCCGGCCGTCGCCCGTCGTAGGCGAAGGTGACGGCGTCGAACTCGACCGCGCCCACAAGCCGCTCCGCGTCGCGGGCATGCGGGCGATCGGCGACGCTCGGCGGCGTGTCGAGGACGCCGAAGAAGTCCGCAATCTTCGCGGACTGCTGGAACAGGACATTGACGAAGCCGACCGCCTGTTCGAGGCGGGCGATCAGCATCGTTGCAAAGCTCATGAAGGCGACGATCTCGCCGATCGTCGCCTGTCCGCGCAAATGCAGCCAGACGCCGAGCAGGAAAATCGCCAGAATCGTCAGCGTCGCCGAGGCGCGGCTGGCGACGGCGACGAAGGCCCACCAGGAGAGAACCGGCATCTGCGCCGCGATGACGTCGTCGATGATGCGGTTCAGCGCATGCGACTCGCTTTCGATGCGCGTAAAGCTCTGCACCACTGGGATGTTACCAAGCGCATCCGACGCATGTTCGGCGAGCGTCGAATTGTAGCGCTCGACCTGACCCTGCAGATCTTCCGTGCGTCGCAGGACGAAGCTCGTCACGAAATAAAAGATCACGACGAGCGCCATGAGCAGCGAGCCGAGCCGCCAATTGAAGAACAGCGTCGCCGGCAAGAGCACGAAGAGCGCAACGAAGGACGCGCAGTTCTCGCGAAAGAACGACAGCCACAGCCCCGACATGGCGTTCGCCCCGTCGAGCATGATCTTTAAGAGACGCCCGGAGTGGACGTTGGTGTGAAAACTCAGCGGCAGGCTGAGAACGTGGTCGAAATAATCCGACATGATCGCGAGCCGCCGGCGATGCGCGAGCCGATCGGCGTTGAGGCCGACGAGAATGGCGCCGCCGATCGAGAACAGGCCGAAGGCGGCCCAGGCGGACACGAGCGGCAGCAGATCGCTCCATGTCAAAGTCGCGCCGGGCGCTTGCGCGCGCGTCATGCGGTCGATGATGCGCCCAAAGAGCATCGGCTCGGCGAAGGCCGAGATCGCGAGCGCCAGATTGGCCGCGACCAGTATGAGCGCAAGCCGCGCCTGAGGCCGCAACAGCCCCAGCACGCGCACGTAAACTTTAAAGACGGACATGGACGACGCCTGCCAGCAGGGGAAGGTTCAGCAAACCTGCGACGGATCGCAACTTGCGCGTTTGCTTCGAATAACATGGCGATTGTGGCGGACGCGCTGTACAGGGCTGGCCGCTCGCGCGCAAGTTTTGCGAGTGAGATCTTGCGATCGGCTTCCGGCGGGGTCTCGCCGAGCTATTCGTCCTCGCCGAAGCGGTTGGCGACGAGCGTCTCCAGCGCGTCGAGCGCCGCCTTCGCCTGGGGGCCAGTCGCGGTGACGGCGATCGTCGTGCCCTGGCTGGCGCCCAGCGTCAGAATGCCCATGATCGAGCTGCCGCCAACGGTTTCGTCGCCTCTTGAAACAGTGATGACGGCGTCGAATTTTTCGCAGCACTGCACGAATTTGGCGGTTGCGCGGGCGTGCAGCCCCTTCTTATTGATGATCGGGAGCTCCCGCGACATGGAGTCTTCGGCCGCAGCCTGATGAAATTTATCGGTCACGAGATCATTCATTTGGCGTTGAGCACTTTGCTGGCGATGTAAACATATTTGCGGCCGGCGTCCTGCGCCTGCAGCACCGCCTGCTCCAAAGGTTGCGTATCGCGGACCGAAGCGAGCTTGATCAGCATTGGCAGGTTGACCCCCGCGAGAACCTCCACCTTTCCGCCATCCATGACGGATATTGCAAGATTGGAGGGCGTGCCGCCGAACATATCGGTGAGCAGCACCACGCCTTCGCCGCTGTCGGCCTCGCGGATCGCGTCAATAATATCCCCGCGTCGGCGCTCCATATCGTCCTCGGGCCCAATCGAGATCGCCGCAATCTGCTTTTGAGGTCCGACGACGTGTTCGAGCGCCGCGCGAAACTCAGTGGCAAGGTGGCCATGGGTCACCAAGACCATTCCGATCATACGACCCTACCACTCATGAAGACGTCTCTTGCGCGCCGATGTCTCGTAAAATGCGTCGGCCCGCAAGGGCGAACGGAGCCAAATTGCATCCCAGGAGGAGCCGTTGCGCCCGCCGTGATCGCCCCGCTCAACAGGGGCGACATTTTGTGCAACGCGGCGAAATAGGCAAGCGAAAACAGCAGGGCCCCGTCAATTTGTCGCAACGTTCTGAATGTAAGCTGCAATTCGCGCCACCGCTCCGACGTTTGCGGCGTTTTCGAACATACGCGGCAGCGTCACGCCGCTCAACTCAGTGGTCGCGTCGGCCTCATCGGGATATCGCTTCGGCGACTCTCCGGACGCGAGGAGGTCGACGACGGCCCGCAAGACGCAGGCGGGCTCATAGGCGACGCGCATCAGCCCGAGGCCGCGCGCCTCGATGATCCCGCGGATCGACGGATGCGGCCTTGCGATCAGCCGGTCGTTGAGCGCTTCGAGCGCGACCCGGTCGTCGCCGACGAGCGCCGCGAAAGCGCCGTGCGCCCGCCAGTCGGCGACAAGCTGCAAGGTCAGCGCGCTCTTGCCGGCGCCGGACGGTCCGCGCAGCAGCAGGCCGAACGCGCCGAGAACCAGCGCATTGGCGTGAACATACTCTGACGCTTGCGGCGGCGGCGTCATCGCGCCGACGGCAACCAGACGACAAAGCGCGCGCCGAGCACGGCGTCGCCAGGGTGGGGCTCGTCAGTGCCCTGCGGATGCGCCCGGGTGCGGTTGAGGGCGCGGACGCGTCCGCCATGCGCCTCGATGATTTGGCGGGAGATCGAGAGCCCGAGCCCGGAGTTCTGGCCAAACCCCTGTTCCGGCCGGTCGGTGTAGAAACGCTCGAAAATGCGTTCGAACGCGCCGTCGGGAATGCCGGGGCCGTCGTCGTCGACGATGATCTCGAAGCCTTCGATCTGCTGGCCGCCCGGCCCCTTCGCCCGCTCCGGCCACAGCAGCACCCGCACGACGCCGCCGGGCTTTGAAAACGAGCGGCCGTTGTCGATCAGATTGTTGAACACCTGACCGAGGCGCGAGTCATTGCCGAGAACGCGCCAGCGGCTGCGCGGCGCGTCGTAGGGAGAGGAGCGCACGGTCAGCTGAATGGTGACGCCGTCGCCGCGCTCCACCGCGCGCGCCAAGTCGACGACGGTCGACAGCGCCGCCAAGAGATCGACGACGTCCATGTCGGCGCGCGCGAGTTCGGCGTCGAGACGGGACGCGTCGGAAATATCGCTGATCAAACGGTCGAGCCGGCCGACGTCATGCTTGATGACGGCGAGCAGCCTGTCGCGCGACTCCTCGGTCTTGGCGATCGGCAGCGTCTCGACGGCGCTGCGCAGAGACGTCAACGGATTCTTCAGTTCATGCGCGACATCGGCGGCGAAATGCTCGATCGCGTCGATGCGGTTGTAGAGCGCCTTCGTCATGTCGCGCAGCGCGCCCGAAAGATGGCCGATCTCGTCGGGCCGGTCCGAGAAGTCCGGGATCTCCTGGCGGGATTTGACGCCGCGCCGCACCCGCTCGGCCGCTTCGGCGAGGCGGCGCATCGGTTCGGTGATCGTGTTGGTGAAGAACAGCGAAATCAGCAGCATCACGCCGGCCGAGACCAGAAAGATGCGGATGATGCCCCAGCGTTCCGTGACGATGACGGCGTCGATGTCGCCGCCCATGGTCGAGAGGAGCAGCGCCCCGCGCACCGACCGGTAACGCTGAACCGGGACGGCGACGGAAATGATGGTTTCGCCCCTGGCGTTGGCGCGCACCACCGAATGAATATGGCCGCCGAGCGCGCTGCCGACCTCAGGATAGGCTTTGCCATTGCCCATGCCGATGTCTTCGTAAAGCGGCAGCTCCGGCCGATGTGACAGGCGCTGGACAAACTCCAGCGACCGTTCGAGGAATGACGATGCGTCGAATGTGGTGGGCTGGCCGCCCGCGGGCGGCAGCTCGAAGCGCAGAATGTTCGAACGACCGGAGACGGAGCGCGAATCGAGCAGCAGAAAGCCGTCGCGGTCGTAAATGCGCGCCCGCAGCCGCGTCGGGGACACCAGTCGCCGTAGCAGCGGGCCGACGCGTTCGGGGTTGAGCGAAAACTCCAGCGGGGAGCCGTCGGCGTCGCTCGCGCTTTCTCCCGGCGCAAGCTTCAACAGCTTCTCGGGATCGATGGAGATGGCGTCGGTGTCGACCGTCGCTGACGCCGCCACCGCCGCGGCGATGATCTCGCCCTGCGTTTGCAGGCTTTGCACGCGGGCGTCGATGAGACCTTCGCGAAACTGGTTGAGGTAGAGGAACCCGGCCAGCAGCGCGACCAGCCCGCCAAGATTGAGAACGACGATGCGGCGGGTGAGCGAGGATGAAAGATGCGACTGGACGGTTCGCTGCACCGTGCGCTGCGCCCGCGCCAAACGGACGGAGATCGTCCGCCACAGGCGGGCCCGCGCCGCCGCGGCGTCTCGCGCTGGAGCGGTCGCCGGGACCGCCGGACGCGGCGCTTCCGCAACCTGGTCGCCGACGGCGGTCACGTCGCCGTCTCCCTCGACGCTTGCGTCCATCTCGCGTCCCCTCCGCGAGAACTCAGGCTTCCTTGAATCGATAGCCCACGCCATAGAGCGTCTCGATCATTTCGAAGTCGTTGTCCGCGACCTTGAATTTCTTGCGCAAACGCTTGATGTGGCTGTCGATCGTTCGATCGTCGACATAGACCTGGTCGTCGTAGGCCGCATCCATGAGCGCGTTGCGGCTCTTCACGACGCCGGGACGCTGCGCCAGCGACTGCAAAATCAGGAATTCCGTGACCGTCAGCACCACCGGATCGCCTCGCCAGGTGCAGGTGTGGCGCTCAGGGTCCATCAGCAGCGCGCCGCGCTCCAGGACCTTGGCCTCCGATTCCTTCTGAGCCGCAGCCTCCTTTGGATTGGAGCGCCGCAGAATCGCCTTGACCCGCTCGACGAGCAGCCGTTGCGAGAAAGGCTTATGAATGAAGTCGTCCGCCCCCATCTTCAGGCCGAACAGCTCGTCGATTTCCTCGTCTTTGGAGGTGAGGAAAATCACCGGGAGGTCCGACTTCTGCCGCAGTCGACGCAGAAGCTCCATGCCGTCCATCCGCGGCATCTTAATGTCGAAGATCGCCAGATCGGGCGGATTGGCGCGCAGCCCGTCGAGCGCCTGCGCGCCGTCGGTATAGGTCTGGACGCGATACCCCTCGCCCTCCAGAGCGATGGAGACAGAGGTGAGAATGTTTCGATCGTCGTCGACGAGAGCGATGGTCGGCATCTTCACCCTTTGCTATTTGCGGCCGCAATTTAACGTCCGGGCCGGCGCGACGTGACTGCGCTTTCCGCGCGATACGGCCGCCCCCGACTCCTCGAAGGGCGCGACGTCGATGCTCAACAGTCGACACTCATATCGACTCGACAGCCGGACTTTCGAAAGGCGCGCCGGTCGACCCGACAAAGTCCGAGGCCAAGGCGGCTGAAATGTGGCCGACGTCCGTTCCCACAAGGCGGCGCCGCCTCGATGCCGCTAGAGCGCTTATACACAGTATTGCCAAAAAAATCACCTTATGCCTGGGCATGCCCGACTAAACGTAAGCGCGACAAGGGGATAGCTCGGCGGGCGCGACAGCTGGCGGCGCCCCGGGGGCTTGGAAAATCTCGGGTTTTCGCCAATCTTCTATAGGTTCTTTCAGACCCGACGCCGCTCGGCTCATAAGGCGCAAGTGAGGCGCGCGTGAAAAGAAGGCGCGGCGCGCGGCGTTAGTCCCAGGGAGCGGAGCAATGAGCGAAGAGTGGGCATATCAGGTTCGGGTCAATCTCGCCGACGCGGCGGCCAAGCTCGCCCGCAAGGATCCGGAAAATCCGGCGCTCAAGCCGCTCAGCGATATTCTGGCCCAACATAACGCGAAGCTTCGGAACCAGCTCGACGCCTTTGCCGACTATGTCGCCGCGGCCGAACAGCGCGGCGAGGAGAATTTCCCGCTCTACAAATGGACAAAGGCGGTGATTGAAGATCCGGCGAAAATCGAGAAGCACAGCAAAGCTTTCTCGATCCATGTCGCCGGTGAGGAAATCTATGGAAAGGACGTCGCCGACGCGCTGGAGGCGGAGCTTCAGCACCTGGTCGGCGGCCCGCTGGTCGCCCGCCTGACCAAGCACGACAGCAACCCCGCGAACAATCCGCAGGCGCCTGCGCAATATCGATAAGATTTGCGCCCCCTCCGGCTCGCTGCGCTCGCCACCTCCCCCGCTACGCGGGAGAGGGGAGGAACGGCGTCTCGGCTGAATCTTCCAAAGGCCCAGAATGATGATGAAAGTCGAGGCTAGGAAAGGCGATGAAGTGCGGCGCCCGCTCCCTCTCCCGCGCAGCGGGGGAGGGACGGGGAGGGGGTCTTAAACCGTCGCCAGGAAGCCGGCGATCTCATCCTTGAGCGCGAGCCGCTTCCTTTTCAAATCTTCGATCGTTGCGTCATCCGCCGGCTCGACATTGGTCTCCATGCGGTGAATGGCGCGATTGAGCGTGTGATATTCCTCGGTGAGGCGCGCGAAGTGGGCATTGCTGGCCTTCAAGGCGTGAATGGCCTCGGCCTGTTCGGGAAATTCTTCGTGCAACTCATGCGCAACATGGCTCATTCGAGCTTCCTTCCTTGATCAACTTTGGCGGCGTCGCCGTCGCAGTGGGGGATGATGTTACCGGCTTGCGCCCGGCGCAATGCCGTCGGCATGCGACCAAACTGCGCAGATGAGTCGACGTCTACGGGTTGGGCGCTTGCTCGTCCCGAGCCAACGGCGCGCCGGCGCCACACGGTTGCGATCGGTCGGCCAGAATCTCGGGGCGGTTTCGATCCAACCGTAGCATGCAGCGTCCAGAATGGCGAAGGCGCAGGCCACTCCGACGCCGAATGAACATGAATAAAAAACAAGGATTCGATTCATCGGCAGAATTGGCTTGGTTGCATCCGCAATTTAATTGCGCCGCCCCCTGTAACTTCAGAAAACTCGATGCTAACCTGGGGCGTTGCAACAATGATAATATTTGAGGGAAACAATATGTCGCACAGACTCTTTGCAGTTCTCCCGATCGCCGCTTCATTGTCGGTCGTCGCGACTTTCGCATCGATATCCCCTGCCGCGGCGCAGGCCGAGCCTTTCCTCGGCCAGCTGATGCTCACGGGCGCGACCTTCTGTCCCCGCAATTGGGCGCAGGCGGACGGCCAGCTTCTGTCCATTTCGCAGAACACGGCGCTGTTTTCCCTGTACGGCACGACCTATGGCGGCAACGGCTCGACCACCTTCGCCCTGCCCGACCTTCGCGGCCGCGCGCCGATCCACCAGGGGACCGGGCCGGGCCTTTCCAATTATGTCGAGGGCCAGGTCGGCGGCCGCGAGAACTTCACCATCACAACCAGCCAGATGCCGGCTCACAATCACGGCGTGCAGGCGACCAACGCCACCGCCGACAAGGGCGGCCCGGACGGCCGGTATCTTGGCGGCGGCGTCGGCTCCGACGACACCTACCACGATGGTCCGCCCAACCGCGTCATGGCCGGCGACATGATCCAGCCCAGCGGGGGCGGCCAGCCGGTGAGCCAAAGGGGACCCTATCTCACCATGATGTGGTGCGTTGCGCTGCAAGGCATCTTTCCATCGCGCAACTGACCGAAACGGCGGCGCGCGGCGCTCGCGCCGGGCGCTGAAGAGAACGCTGCATTTGGGCGGAATCGCTCATTGCAGCGTGATTGATTCCAAAAGTTCAGAGCGCGCTCTATACGAACAACCGGTTGCCACTTTTTCGCCAGCCGCGCTCTAGCGCCGGCTCAGTTCGCTCAGGAGCTCTTGGTAGCCCGCCCAGCGGGCGTCCGGGGATGCAATCCTGTCAACCAGCTTTGGATCGAGTTCCCGCCACAGGTCGCAGGAATGCGCAGTCGCTTCGTGCTTCCTCAGGCCGATATGCCGGGAGCTGGCGAAGCGCTGCAGCGAGCCTAGCCACGCGATGCGGGCGTGGTCGCTGAAGGGTTGGCGGTTGATCCGCAGGACCGCCTCGAAGAGCCAGTCGGGCAGGCTCTCGTTGGTGACTTCCAGTTCGACCTTTTCAGTCGGCGTGTAGCCGCAGAGACCAAGAAAACGCGCCAGCCAATCGGACCCGTAATCCGCCGTGACGACCTCTTGCGCGCCAAACGCCGCGGCGCAGTCCTGGCCGAGGTTGGGGACATTCATCAGCTTGCGAACGCGGGGCAACTCACCGAACCCATGGAGATCCAGGCCCGTTCCATAGCAGTATTCGGCAATCCGCGGATTGATCGCGCACTGCTTGTGATACGACCTCAGCCAGTCTTCCGGTTTCCGGTGAACCAGGAACGCTGTCAGGTGAAACGCTTCGAAAAGGTCGCGGATCTTCTCCAGCCCGATCGGACGAAAATCATAGAGATGATTGGTCAACCCCTCGGTGGTGAGGACCGTGCATTCTTCGCCGCCTTCGGCGACCGCCCGGGCGGTGCGGGAAAGATCGCCAGTCATCAGGTCCGAAACGATGAACTGGTGTTTTGGCATCTCCGTGTCGGCGCTGGGCGTCGGGTAGCGGATGCTCTGCTCAAGGAACCGGCCGGAATTCGCATAGCACCATCTCTGTAGCGCGCTGGTGCCGGTCTTGGGCAATCCGACATGGAGCAACAACCGCCGCTTCCGGCGTATCATCGCGGGTTTGGCCAGGCTCTCGTTGACGAAGGCGACCGCTCGATCGACCGTAGGCTGGCCCAGCGGCTGAAGCATGCCGCTGTCGTCCACCTGACGATGGTAGTGCAGTATGATCGGCGCGCCGTCGCCAATGTCGGCCGCCGGCAGATGGGTTGGAAAGTTCAGGGCTTTCGGCAGCAGTTCCGGTTCAATGCGCAGCTCTAGGCAGGTCAGCGCGAACGCGATCTGATCGATGTGAAACACGTAGTCGCCAAGAACATCCCCCTGCGCCTCGAGCCACTGAGCCCATTTGCGCCAAGGCTCGTCGAGTTCGCCAAGCAGCGTGCCGGGCAGCACGTAGAGGCCGCCGTTTCTGTTCTCGAAAATAGTCGTGGCGGCGTCCGAAGCCACGGCGATGTCGGGTCGCCGACGCGTCAGCCCGGCGCGCCGGAGCATGATGTCCCAGAGTTCGATCGGCGGGTTCGGCCGGTCCACGACCGCGGCCGCGACCAGGTTCTTCGCGAAATAGGGTCGCGGATCGGCGACAAAGAGCGTGTCGCAGTCGCATAACACAGCCAGGTCGGCGTCGCGCAGCAGCGCCGACCGCAATTGTGCGAGTTTGTTGAGATGCGGACGCCGCCGCGAAACCGCCTGCACTTCTGTCGTTCTGACGCCGAGCGGCGAAAAGCTCGCCACACAATCCTGGCCCAGCCCTAGAATGTAATGCACCACAAGATCTTCGGGCGGAACCTTCGCGATTTCAATTAGGCTTCGCGCCCATCTCATCGCTTGCGCAAGAAAAATAGGTTCGTTGTCAACGACACACGAGAATCGTACGGCGGGTTTCAGCATGTCATTCCGGCCAAACGGCCTGCAAGAAGGCATTCAAATGGGGGGGACATCCCTGGTGGGGAGGTTCCTCTCAATGTTAAAAAACGGAACGCGTCGCTAAGGCGAATGCTATGCGGCTTTGAAGGCTCGAGCAAGAACATAGCTTTTTTTGGAATCAGCGTGACATTCTCCGCTTGACGCCGCCCAACGTCGCGATTAGGTTCCGCCCACTTTCGACAGGCCGTAAGTTCATGCCGTCGGCGAGCGCCTCGCTCTCGATCCTTCGAACTTAAACGCTGTCGCCTTGCCTGTGACCGCCAAATGTAGTTGGTAATCAGCACGTCGCGAAAGCGACTGACAGGAAGGCACGATCCCGGCGACGGGATCCTCTGCGTTAGAAGCGCCTTGGCCCTTACGGCCATCGGCGCTTCGCTCGTTTGCGCGTGCCTTTAAGGGCCATGCGCGGCGGGATCCCTTGACATCCGCCATTCGCAATCACGCGAAGGACCCTATTGAATGCCGACGATCAGCCAGTTGATCCGCAAGCCGCGCCAAGCGCCGACCTATCGCGAGAAGGCGCGCCATCTGCAGTCCTGCCCGCAGAAGCGCGGCGTGTGCACGCGCGTCTATACGACGACGCCGAAGAAGCCGAACTCCGCGCTTCGCAAGGTCGCCAAGGTGCGCCTGACCAACGGGTTCGAGGTCATCGGCTACATCCCGGGCGAGGGCCATAATCTTCAGGAGCACTCGGTCGTGATGATCCGCGGCGGCCGCGTGAAGGATCTTCCCGGCGTTCGCTATCACATTCTGCGCGGCGTGCTGGACACGCAGGGCGTCAAGGACCGCAAGCAGCGCCGTTCGAAATACGGCGCGAAGCGTCCGAAGTAAGGAGCCATTCGATGTCTCGTCGCCACCGGGCCGAAAAGCGTGAAGTGATCGAAGACGCCAAATTTGGCGACATCGTTCTCACGAAATTCATGAACTCGATCATGTACGACGGCAAGAAGTCGGTCGCCGAGCAGATCGTCTATGGCGCGCTCGATCAGGTCGAGACGAAGGCCAAGAGCGATCCGCTCGCCGTCTTCAAGACGGCGCTCGAGAATGTCGCGCCGGCGATCGAGGTTCGGTCCCGCCGCGTCGGCGGCGCCACCTATCAGGTGCCGGTCGAAGTGCGCAACGAGCGTCGTCAGGCGCTCGCCATTCGCTGGATCATCACCGCGGCCCGCGCCCGCAACGACAAGACCATGGTCGACCGTCTGTCGGCCGAACTGCTCGACGCATCCAACAACCGCGGCGCCGCGGTGAAGAAGCGCGAAGACACGCATCGCATGGCGGAAGCCAACCGCGCCTTCTCGCACTACCGCTGGTAAGGACAACCGTCATGGCCCGCTCTCATCCGATCGAGGACTACCGTAACTTCGGCATCATGGCCCACATCGATGCGGGCAAGACGACGACGACGGAACGCATCCTCTATTACTCCGGCAAGAGCCATAAAATCGGCGAGGTGCATGAAGGCGCCGCGACGATGGACTGGATGGAGCAGGAGCAGGAGCGCGGCATCACCATCACGTCCGCCGCAACGACGACGTTCTGGAACGGCAAGCGCCTCAACATCATCGACACGCCCGGCCACGTCGACTTCACCATCGAAGTCGAGCGCAGCCTGCGCGTTCTCGACGGCGCCGTATGCGTGCTCGACGGCAACCAGGGCGTCGAGCCGCAGACCGAGACGGTGTGGCGTCAGGCCGACAAATACAATGTGCCGCGCATCGTCTTCGTCAACAAAATGGACAAGATCGGCGCCGACTTCGACCGCTGCGTCGAGGAAATCAAGACGCGCGTCGGCGGTCGTCCGGTCTGCGTGCAATTGCCGATCGGCTCCGAGTCGAATTTCAAGGGCATTATCGATCTCGTGCGCATGAAGGCCGTCGTCTGGGAAGACGAAGGGCTCGGCGCGAAATATCACGACGAAGAGATTCCGGCGGACCTGCTTGACAAGGCCAAGGAATATCGTTTGGCGCTGATCGAAGCCGCGGTCGAAATGGACGACGAGGCCATGGCGGCTTATCTCGACGGCCAGGAGCCGGACGAGGAGACGCTGCACAGGCTCATCCGCGCCGCCGTGCGCAAGATCGCCTTCATTCCGGTGTTCTGCGGCTCGGCCTTCAAGAACAAGGGCGTGCAGCCGCTGCTCGACGCGGTCGTGCATTATCTGCCGTCGCCGGTCGATCGCGAGGCGATCAAGGGCGTCGATGTGGACACGGGCGCGGAGCTGGATCGCAAGCCGCTCGATTCCGAGCCTTTCTCCATGCTCGCGTTCAAGATCATGGACGATCCCTTCGTCGGCACGATCACCTTCGCCCGCGTCTATTCGGGCAAGATCGACTCCGGCACGACAGTGCTCAATTCGACGAAAGAGAAGAAAGAGCGCATCGGCCGCATGTTGCTGATGCACGCCAATAATCGCGAAGACATCAAGGAAGCCTTTGCGGGCGACATCGTCGCGCTCGCGGGCCTCAAGGACACGCGCACCGGCGACACGCTCTGCGACATGCAGAAGCCCGTGATTCTGGAGCGGATGGAGTTTCCGGATCCGGTCATCGAGATCGCCATCGAGCCGAAGTCGAAGGCCGATCAGGAGAAGCTCGGCATCGCGCTGCAGAAGCTCGCCGCCGAGGATCCCTCCTTCCGCGTTTCAACCGATCAGGAAAGCGGCCAGACCATTCTCAAGGGCATGGGCGAACTGCATCTCGACATCAAGGTCGACATTCTGAAGCGCACCTATAAGGTCGACGCCAATATCGGCGCGCCGCAGGTCGCCTATCGCGAGCGCCTCGGCCGCAAGCTTGAAATCGACTATACGCATAAGAAACAGACCGGCGGCACCGGCCAGTTCGCGCGCGTGAAGATCATTTTCGAACCCAATGAAGCCGGCAAGGGCAATGAGTTCGAAAGCAAGATCGTCGGCGGCGCGGTGCCGAAGGAATATATCCCCGGCGTCGACAAGGGCATTGCGTCGGTGACGACGTCCGGCATTCTCGCCGGCTTCCCGGTCGTCGATCTGAAAGCGACGCTCATCGACGGCGCCTTCCACGATGTCGACTCGTCGGTGCTCGCCTTCGAGATCGCCTCGCGCGCCGCGACGCGCGAAGCGCTGCAGAAGGGCGGCTCGGTGCTGCTCGAGCCGATCATGAAGGTCGAAGTGGTGACGCCGGAGGAATATACCGGTTCTGTCATCGGCGATCTGAATTCCCGTCGCGGACAGATTCAAGGTCAGGACATGCGCGCCAACGCCGTGGTGATCAACGCCATGGTGCCGCTCGCCAACATGTTCGGCTACGTCAATCAGCTGCGCTCCTTCACGCAGGGACGCGCCAGCTACACGATGCAATTCGATCACTACGAACAAGTCCCCGAAGCGGAGTCGAAGAAGGTCCAGGCGAAATACGCCTGATCTCGAACGCGACGGGGCGACAGGTACTCTTCAAAGGAGCACGGCGATGGCCAAGGAAAAGTTTTCACGCACGAAGCCGCACTGCAACATTGGGACGATTGGGCACGTCGACCATGGCAAGACGTCTTTGACGGCGGCGATCACCAAGGTTCTGGCGGAGACGGGCGGCGCGACCTTTACGGCCTATGATCAGATCGACAAGGCGCCGGAAGAGAAGGCGCGCGGCATCACCATTTCGACGGCGCATGTCGAATATGAGACGAAGAACCGCCATTACGCCCATGTCGATTGTCCCGGCCACGCCGATTATGTGAAGAACATGATCACCGGCGCGGCGCAGATGGACGGCGCGATCCTGGTGGTCTCGGCCGCCGACGGCCCGATGCCGCAGACCCGCGAGCACATTCTGCTCGCCCGTCAGGTCGGCGTGCCGGCGCTCGTCGTGTTCTTGAACAAGGTCGACATGGTCGACGATCCGGAGCTTCTCGAGCTCGTCGAGCTCGAAGTGCGCGAGCTGCTCAGCAAATATGAGTTCCCCGGCGACGACATTCCGATCACCAAGGGTTCGGCGCTGTGCGCGCTCGAGGGCAAGAACCCCGAGATCGGCCATGACGCGATCCTGAAGCTGATGGAGACGGTCGACGCCTACATCCCGCAGCCGGAGCGTCCGAAGGATCAGCCGTTCCTGATGCCGGTCGAGGACGTGTTCTCGATTTCGGGCCGCGGCACGGTGGTGACGGGGCGCATCGAGCGCGGCGTGATCAAGGTGGGCGAGGAAGTCGAGATCGTCGGCATCCGTCCGACGGTGAAGTCGACGGTGACGGGCGTCGAGATGTTCCGCAAGCTGCTCGACCAGGGCGAGGCGGGCGACAATGTCGGCTGCCTGCTGCGCGGCACGAAGCGTGAGGACGTCGAGCGCGGCCAGGTGCTGTGCAAGCCGGGTTCGGTGAAGCCGCACACGAAGTTCAAGGCTGAGGCGTATATCCTCACCAAGGAAGAGGGCGGCCGCCACACGCCGTTCTTCACCAACTATCGCCCGCAATTCTACTTCCGCACGACGGACGTGACCGGCATCGTCACATTGCCCGAGGGCGTGGAGATGGTGATGCCGGGCGACAATGTGACGATGGAAGTCGCGCTGATCGTGCCGATCGCCATGGAGGAGAAGCTGCGCTTCGCCATCCGCGAAGGCGGCAGGACGGTCGGCGCGGGCGTCGTCGCCAGCATCATCGAGTAAAGCGAATCTTGGGCCGCGGGCCAAGCGCTCGCTCTTGTGAAAGAAGTCGCGCGCAACGGCGCGCGGCGCATGAAGGCGAGCAGAACCGCTCGCGGTCCTAAAGGACGGAAAAATGAACGGTCAAAATATCCGGATTCGCCTCAAGGCGTTCGATCACCGGATTCTCGACACGTCGACGAAGGAGATCGTCTCGACGGCCAAGCGCACGGGCGCTCAGGTCCGCGGTCCGATTCCGCTTCCGACACGCATCGAAAAATTCACGGTGAACCGTTCGCCGCACATCGACAAGAAGTCGCGCGAACAGTTCGAGATCAGAACGCATAAACGCGTTCTCGACATCGTCGATCCCACCCCGCAGACGGTGGACGCGCTCATGAAGCTCGATCTTGCCGCCGGCGTGGATGTCGAGATCAAGCTCTAACGGAATTCAGGCGGCGCTCGCTAAAACATGCGAGCGCGCTTTGCGAAGGATTGGATCATGCGGTCGGGCGTCATCGCGCAAAAGGTCGGAATGACCCGCATCTTCACGGAGGCGGGCGAGCATGTGCCGGTCACGGTCCTGAAGCTCGACGGCTGCCAGGTCGTCGCGCAGCGGACTCAAGAGAAGAACGGCTACACCGCCGTTCAGCTCGGCATTGGCCGCGCCAAGGTCAAGAATGTCTCGAAAGCCGAACGCACGCGGTTCGCGGCGGCCTCGGTGGAGCCGAAGATGAAGCTCGCCGAGTTTCGGGTGAAAGAGGAAGAGTTGCTGCCGATCGGGGCCGAAATCACGGCGGATCATTTCGTCGTCGGCCAGTTCGTCGACGTGACGGGGACCTCCACCGGCAAAGGCTTTGCCGGCCCGATGAAACGCTGGGGCTTCGGCGGTCTGCGCGCGACCCACGGCGTCTCCGTGTCGCACCGTTCGCACGGTTCGACCGGCGGCCGTCAGGACCCGGGCAAGACCTTCAAGAACAAGAAGATGGCCGGCCATATGGGCGTCGACCGCGTCACCACGCAAAATCTGCGGGTGGTGCAGACGGACCCGGCGCGGGGACTGCTGCTGGTCGAAGGAGCGGTGCCGGGCACGGCCGGCGGTTGGATTTTCGTGCGCGACGCGGTGAAACGCGCGCTGCCGAAGGATGCGCCGCAGCCGGGCAAGTTCCGCCTCGGCAACGGACAGGGTGAAGCCGCGAATTTAGACGCCGCTCCGCAAGAAGCGCAGAAGGAGGACTGAGCCGTGAAGATCGACGTCACGTCGTTCGACGGCCAGGCGGCCGGTTCGATCGAACTCTCCGATGAGGTCTTCGGCCTTGAGCCGCGCAAGGACCTGATCTTCCGCATGATCCGCTGGCAGCTCGCCAAGCGGCGCGCCGGCACCCATGCGGTGAAGAACCGCGCCGAGATCGCGCGCTCGGGCAAGAAGCTGCACAAGCAGAAGGGCACCGGCGGCGCCCGTCACGGCTCGGCGCGCGCGCCGCAGTTCCGCGGCGGCGGACGCGCCTTCGGCCCGGTGGTGCGCAGCCATGCGCATGACCTGACCAAGAAGGTGCGCCAGCTCGCGCTGAAGCATGCTCTGTCCGCGAAAGCCAAGGACGGCGGCATCATCGTTTGGGAGACGGCGGAGCTCGCCGAGCCCAAGACGAAGCTGCTCGCCTCGAGTTTCGCCAAGACGGGCCTCGAGAACGCGATCATCATCGTTGGCGGCGCGCCGCAGAACAATTTCGTGCTCGCCGCACGCAATATCCCGAAGATCGACATCCTGCCCGTCGAAGGCGTCAATGTTTACGACATCCTCCGCCGCGAGAAGCTGGTGTTGACCCGCGCCGCAGTGGACGCGCTGGAGGCGCGACTGAAATGAGCAAGGACGTTCGCCATTACGACGTGATCGTCGCCCCGGTCATCACCGAGAAGGCGACGCTCGCCTCGGAGAGCAACAAGGTGGTCTTCAAGGTCGTGAAGACCGCGACGAAGCCGCAGATCAAGGCGGCGGTCGAAGGTCTCTTCGACGTCAAGGTCGAAGCGGTCAATACGCTGGTGCGCAAGGGCAAGGTCAAGATCTTCCGGGGCCGGCGCGGTCAGCAGAGCGACGTCAAGAAAGCGGTCGTGACTCTCGCCGAGGGCCACAAGATCGACGTGACGACCGGACTGTAAGGAAGGCGTGAGGATAGAACGATGGCGCTGAAGACATTCAAGCCGGTCACGCCGAGCCTTCGCCAGCTCGTGATTGTCGACCGCAGAGAGCTTTACAAGGGCAAGCCGGTCAAGACTCTGACCGAGGGCAAGAGCTCAAAAGGCGGCCGCAACAACGCCGGCCGGATCACCGTGCGTTTTCGCGGCGGCGGCCATAAGCAGGCCTATCGCGTCGTCGACTTCAAGCGGCGCAAGCTCGACGTTGCTGGCAAGGTCGAGCGGCTCGAATATGATCCCAACCGCACGGCGTTCATCGCGCTCATTCGCTACGCGGACAATGAGCTTGCCTACATTCTCGCGCCGCAGCGGCTCTCCGTCGGCGACGAAGTGATCGCCGGCAATCAGGTCGACGTGAAGCCCGGCAACGCCATGCCGATCGCCAACATCCCCGTCGGCGCAATTGTGCACAATGTCGAGATGAAGATCGGCAAGGGCGGCGCCATCGCGCGGTCAGCCGGCACCTATGCGCAGATCGTCGGCCGCGACCAGGGCTATGTGATCGTCAGACTGAATTCTGGCGAGCAGCGCCTGGTGCATGGCCAGTGCTTCGCGACGCTCGGCGCCGTGTCCAATCCCGATCATATGAACACCTCGATCGGCAAGGCCGGCCGCTCACGCTGGCTCGGCCGCCGCCCGCACAATCGCGGCGTCACGATGAATCCGATCGACCATCCGCATGGCGGCGGCGAAGGCCGCACCTCCGGCGGTCGTCATCCGGTCACGCCCTGGGGCAAGCCGACCAAGGGCAAGAAGACCCGCACCAATAAATCCACCGACCGTTTCATTGTGTCCTCGCGACACAATCGCAAGAAGAAGGGCTAACCCATGGCGCGCTCGATTTGGAAGGGCCCGTTCGTCGACGGCTATCTTCTTAAGAAGGCCGAGACCTCGCGCGGTTCAGGCCGCTCCGAGGTGATTAAGATCTGGAGCCGCCGCTCCACGATCATCCCGCAGTTCGTGGGACTGACCTTCGGCGTGCACAACGGCCAGAAACATATTCCCGTGGCGGTGTCGGAAGACATGATCGGGCACAAATTCGGCGAATTCGCTCCGACCCGCACCTTCCACGGCCATGCGGCCGACAAGAAGGCCAAGAGGGGCTAAGAGAGGCTAAGAGAGGCTCACGATGTCTAAGGAAGCCAATCCGCGCCGGCTTGCGGAAAATGAAGCGAAGGCCGTCGCGCGCATGCTGCGCGTCTCGCCGCAGAAGCTCAATCTGCTCGCGCAGTTGATCCGCGGCAAGAAGGTGGATCGCGCGCTCGCCGATCTGGAGTTCTCCAGAAAGCGGATCGCGCATGAGGTGAAGAAGGCGCTTGAAAGCGCCATCGCCAACGCCGAGAACAATCACGGTCTCGACGTCGACGATCTCGTCGTCGCACAGGCCTTTGTCGGAAAGGCGCTGGTGATGAAGCGTTTCCACGCCCGCGCCCGCGGCCGTGCGAGCCGCGTCGAGAAGCCGTTCGCCAATCTGACGATCATCGTGCGCGAAGTCGAAGCGCAGGCCAACGCCTAAAGGATTTAAAACCATGGGTCAGAAGGTTAATCCGATCGGGCTGCGACTGGGCGTCAACCGCACCTGGGATTCGCGCTGGTTCGCCAATAAGGGCGAATACGCCAAGCTCCTGCACGAGGACATGGCGATCCGCGAAACCGTGTCGAAAACGCTGAAGCAGGCGGCGGTGTCGAAGATCGTCATCGAGCGTCCGCACAAGAAGTGCCGCGTGACGATCTATTCGGCGCGTCCCGGCGTCGTCATCGGCAAGAAGGGCGCGGACATCGACAAGATCCGCAAGCTCGTGGGCAAGCTCACCGGCAGCGAAGTCGTCATCAACATCGTCGAAGTGCGCAAGCCCGAAACCGAGGCCGCGCTCGTCGCCGAGTCGATTGCGCAGCAGCTCGAACGTCGCGTCGCCTTCCGCCGCGCGATGAAGCGCGCCGTGCAATCGGCCATGCGGCTGGGCGCGCAGGGCATTCGCATCAATTGCTCGGGCCGTCTCGGCGGCGCCGAGATCGCCCGTCTCGAATGGTATCGCGAAGGGCGGGTGCCGCTGCACACGCTGCGCGCCGACGTCGATTACGGCACCGCCACCGCGCATACCGCCTATGGCGCTTGCGGAATCAAGGTCTGGATCTTCAAGGGCGAAATCCTTGAGCACGATCCGATGGCGCAGGATAAGAAGGCGGCCGAACAGGCGTCCGGCGGCGATCATGGCGATCGCGACCGCGGCGGGGAACGCCGCCGTCGCGAGCACCGCGAACCGCGCGACGCGGCGTAACGAACAAGATTAAAGAGCGCAATCATGCTGCAACCCAAACGCACCAAGTTCCGCAAGGCCTTTAAGGGCCGCATCCGTGGCGCCTCCAAGGCGGGCTTTTCGCTGAACTTCGGTCAGTTCGGCCTTAAGGCGCTGGAGCCGGATCGCATCACCGCGCGCCAGATCGAAGCCGCGCGCCGCGCCCTGACGCGTCATATGAAGCGCGCCGGCCGAGTCTGGATCCGCATCTTCCCCGACGTGCCGGTCTCCAAGAAGCCGACCGAAGTGCGTATGGGCAAGGGCAAGGGCGCGCCGGAATTCTGGGCCGTGCGCGTTGCGCCCGGCCGCATCATGTTCGAGATCGACGGCGTGCCGGCGCCTATCGCGCGGGAGGCCTTGACGCTTGCCGCCGCGAAGCTGCCGATTAAGACGCGCTTCATCGAACGCATCGCCGAATAAGGGGAACGTGATGAAATCCAAACAGCGCCTCTCCGACATCAAGGCGATGACCGAAGATCAGCTCAATGACGAAGTGCTGAAGCTCAAGAAAGAGCAGTTCAATCTGCGCTTCCAGCGGGCGACCGGCCAGCTCGAGAACACCTCACGCGTGCGCGTCGTTCGTCGCGACATTGCCCGCACGAAAACCATCGCCGCGCATAAGCGCGCCGAAAAGCAGGGTTAAAGCGCCATGCCGAAGCGAATTCTCCAGGGCGTCGTCGTCAGCGACAAACAGAACAAGACCGTGGTGGTGAAGGTCGAACGTCGCTTCACCCACCCGCTGTTCCAGAAGACGGTGCGCCGCACGAAGAACTATCACGCCCATGACGAAAGCGGCGCGTTCAAGGTGGGCGACTCGGTGACGATCGAAGAGACCGCGCCGATCTCGAAATTGAAGCGCTGGCGGGTCGTCGAAGTGACGGCCGAGGCGTAGTCGTTAGAACGAACTGTCCGGACGAAGTCGGCGACTCCAAAGTGGGCTTGCCGAAACCAGACCGGAACGAAAGGCGGGTAAGCCATGATTCAGATGCAAACCAATCTCGACGTCGCCGACAACTCCGGCGCGCGCCGCGTAATGTGCATCAAGGTGCTGGGCGGCTCCAAGCGCAAATACGCCGGCGTCGGCGACATTATTGTCGTGTCGATCAAGGAGGCGATTCCGCGCGGCCGCGTCAAGAAGGGCGATGTGCTGAAGGCCGTCGTCGTTCGCACCGCGAAGGACATCAAGCGCGCCGACGGCTCCGTGATCCGTTTTGATTCGAACGCCGCGGTGTTGATCAACAATCAGAAAGAGCCGATCGGCACCCGCATCTTCGGGCCGGTGCCGCGCGAGCTGCGCGCCAAGAACCACATGAAGATCATCTCGCTCGCCCCGGAGGTTTTGTAATGGCCGCCAAGATCAAGAAGGGCGACAAAGTCGTCGTTCTCGCCGGCCGCGACAAGGGCCGCAGCGGCGAGGTGCTGCGCGTGATTCCCGACGAGGGCCGCGCCGTCGTCGACGGCGTCAACATCGTCAAGCGCCATCAGCGTCAGACCAAGGATCGCGAAGCCGGCATCATCAACAAGGCCGCGCCGATCAATTTGTCGAATCTTGCGGTCGCCGATCCCAAGGACGGCAGAGCGACGCGCGTTGGATTCAAGATTCTCGACGACGGCCGCAAGGTCCGCGTCGCCAAGCGTTCCGGAGAATTGATCGATGGCTGAGGAAAAGAAGCCCAAGGCCGAAAAGCCCGCCAAGGCTCAAAAGCCCGCCGCCGAGGGCGCGGAGGCGAAGGAGCCCAAGAAGGCCGCCGCCAAATCCGGCGAAAAGCCTGCGGCTAAGGAAAGGCCGGCGACATCCGGCGACGACGCGGCAGCGGTCGGCGCGGACGGCTCCTATGTGCCGCGCATGCGCAAGCATTACGATGAGGTCGTGCGCGAAGCGTTGCAGAAGCAGTTCGGCTATAAGAACGCGCTCGAAGTGCCGACGATCGAGAAGATCGTGCTCAACATGGGCGTCGGCGAATCCGTCAACGACAGCAAGAAGGCGACGTCGGCGGCGGCCGACCTTAGCCTTATCGCCGGCCAGCGGCCGGTCGTCACCCGCGCGCGCAAGGCGATCTCGACCTTCAAGTTGCGCGAGAACATGCCGATCGGCGCGAAGGTGACGCTGCGCAAGACGCGGATGTATGAGTTTCTGGATCGTCTGATCACCGTGGCGCTGCCGCGGGTGCGCGACTTCCGCGGATTGAATCCGAAGTCCTTCGACGGACGCGGGAACTATGCGCTCGGCATCAAGGAGCACATCGTGTTCCCCGAAATCGACTACGACAAGGCGGAGTCGATCCTGGGCATGGACGTGATCGTCTGCACGACGGCCAAGACCGACGAAGAGGCGCGCGCCTTGCTGAAGGCGTTCAATTTCCCGTTCCGGCAGTGAGGGCGTAACAGCTCCTCAAACGCGGATACTGAAAGGCGAAACTGTTAATGGCGAAGAAAAGCGCGATTGAGAACAACAAGCGGAAGCGAAGGCTCGTGAAGTCCTACGCCGGGCGGCGCGCGCGGCTGAAGGCGGTTGCGAACGACAAGACGCTGAGCGTCGAAGAGCAGTTCGAGGCGCGTCTCAAGCTTGCTGAGCTCCCGCGCAATTCTGCGCCCGTTCGCGTGCGCAACCGCTGCGAAGTGTCGGGCCGTCCGCGCGGCTTTTATCGCAAGCTGAAAATGTCGCGCATTGCGCTGCGTGAATTGGGGTCCCGCGGCCTGGTGCCCGGCCTCGTGAAGTCAAGCTGGTAAGGGGACGCAGATGGCGATCAACGATCCATTGGGCGATCTTCTCACCCGCATCCGCAACGCACAGATGCGCCGCAAGGACAAGGTGTCCTCTCCGGGCTCGAAGCTGCGCGCGCATGTGCTCGACGTGCTGAAGGAAGAGGGCTATATCCGCGGCTATAGCAGCACCGACTTCGGCAATGGCCGGACCGAGTTCGAGATCGAACTGAAATATTTCGACGGCGAGCCGGTCATCAAGCAGATCGAACGCGTGTCGCGCCCGGGTCGCCGGGTCTATGCGGCGGTTGACGCAGTGCCGCGCGTGGCGAATGGCCTCGGCGTCACCATCGTGTCGACTCCGAAGGGCGTCATGGCCGATCACGCGGCGCGCGAGAATAATGTCGGGGGCGAGGTGCTGTGCAAGGTCTTCTAGACCTTGCGCCTCATCAAACAGGATTTTCAATCATGTCTCGTATCGGCAAGAAGCCTGTCGTCCTTCCCGCCGGCGTCACCGCCAAGGTGGACGGTCAGCTCGTGCAGGTGAAGGGCGCGAAGGGTCAGCTGGAGTTTCTGGCGCCCGACGACGTTTCCGTCGTCCAGCAGGACAACGCCATCACGGTCGACCCGCGCAATGAAACCAAGCGCGCCCGCGCGCTATGGGGCACGGCGCGCGCCCAGATCAACAATATCGTCGTCGGCGTGACCACGGGCTTTGAAAAGAAGCTCGAGATCACCGGCGTCGGCTATCGCGCCGCGGTGCAGGGAAAAACGCTGCAACTCGCGCTCGGCTATTCGCATGACGTGAGCTATCCGATTCCGGCCGGCATCGCGATCGTGACGCCGAAGCCGACGGAAATCAGCATCAGCGGCATGGATCGGCGCCAGGTCGGGCAAGTCGCCGCCGAGATCCGCGCCCTGCGCCCGCCCGAGCCCTACAAGGGCAAGGGCGTCAAATACGCCAATGAATTCATCTTCCGCAAGGAAGGCAAGAAGAAGTAAGGACCCGCCATGGCCAGGGATGTCAAAGTCGAACAGCGTCGAAAGGCGCGGGTGCGCCGGGCGATCCGTGAACGCGCCAAGGGGCGGTTGCGCCTTTCGGTGTTTCGCTCGTCCAAGCAGATCTATGCGCAGATCATCGACGACGAGAAGGGCGCGACGGTCGCCGCCGCCTCTTCGCTCGAGAAGGCGAATCGCGAGGGTCTGAAGACCGGCGCGGACGTCGAGGCGGCGAAGGTCGTCGGCAAGCTCCTCGCGGAGCGCGCCGTCGCCAAGGGCGTCAAAGAGGTCGTTTTCGACCGTGGCGCTTACATGTATCACGGGCGCGTCAAGGCGCTGGCCGACGGCGCCCGCGAGGGCGGTCTGGAGTTCTAACTGGGGCGCGCGCCGTTGAGGGCGTGCGCTTCTCGCGCGGAATGCGTGCCGGCGCAGATGCGCCGGGCGTCGATCCGATGGGTCGGCAGTGAAGGAAGCGAGCGGCGCATCACGCCGCGTAAGTGACGGAAGAGACAATGGCGCGTGAAGGAGAAGGCGGTCGCGGCCGCGATCGGGATCGTGACGATCGCGACGGCGAATTTGTGGATCGTCTGGTCCACATCAATCGCGTCGCGAAGGTGGTGAAGGGCGGCAGGCGTTTCGGCTTCGCCGCGCTCGTCGTCGTCGGCGACCAGAAGGGCCGCGTTGGCTATGGACACGGCAAGGCGCGCGAAGTGCCTGAGGCGATCCGCAAGGCGACGGAAGCGGCCAAGCGCGCGTTGATCCGCGTGCCGCTGCGCGAAGGCCGCACGCTGCATCATGACGTTCATGGCCGCCACGGCGCAGGCCGCGTCATCCTGCGCGCGGCGCCGGCGGGCACCGGAATCATCGCCGGCGGGCCCATGCGCGCGATTTTCGAAACGCTGGGCATGCACGACGTCGTGGCGAAGAGCCAGGGGTCGTCCAATCCCTACAACATGATCCGCGCGACCTTCGATGCGCTTGGCCGCGAAGACTCGCCGCGCGCCGTCGCGGCGCGCCGTTCGCTTAAAGTTTCGGTGCTGCAGTCGCGCCGTCAAGGCGTCGACGCCGACGCCGTCGACGCGTAAGGAGACGACCCATGACGAAGAGCACGCAGCAGATCGTCGTCGAACAGATCGGCAGCCCGATCGGCCGTCCCGAACGGCAGCGCCGTACGCTTCTTGGCCTCGGCCTGACGCGCATTGGCCGCCGCCGCGCGCTGGAAGACACGCCGGCCGTGCGCGGGATGATCGCTAAGGTGGCGCATCTCGTGAAAATCGTCGACGCCAAAACCGTCGACGGGAAGTGAGGACGCGGCCATGAAACTTAATGAAATCACCGACAATCCCGGCGCGAGCAAGAACCGCATGCGGGTCGGCCGCGGCATCGGCTCCGGCAAGGGCAAGACCGGCGGGCGCGGCGTCAAGGGCCAGAAGGCGCGCACCGGCGTGGCGATCAAGGGCTTCGAGGGCGGTCAGATGCCGTTGCATCGGCGTCTGCCGAAGCGCGGATTCTACAATCCGTTCTCGACCCACTACAACGAGGTCAATCTCGGGCGCATTCAGCAGGCGCTCGACGCCGGCAAGCTCGACGCCGCCACGCCGGTGACGATCGAGGCGCTGCTTGCGGCCGGCGTCGTCACCAGACCGCGCGACGGCGTCAAGATCCTCGGCCAGGGCGAGTTGAAGGCAAAGCTCGCCTTCGAGGTCTCGGCGGCGTCCAAATCGGCGGTCGCGGCCATCGAGGGCGCAGGCGGCTCGGTGAAACTTCTCGCGGGCGACACGCCGGCGCCTTAAAGCAAAAAGTGCGGCCGCTCTCGCTTGAGCGGCTGCGCTGTTTTATACAAACGCTCCGAACGGAGCGGGCGAGCCTCGCGCGCTGCTAGCTCCGAGCGCTGAGCCCAACAAATGCGTCGCGTCGACAGCGGCGCGACAGGGGAGTTCCTTCATGGCATCGGCAGCCGAGCAGCTCGCGGCCAACGTCAATCTCTCCGCCTTCGGCAAATCCGAGGAATTGAAAAAGCGCATCCTGTTCACGCTGGGCGCGCTGATCGTCTATCGCCTCGGCACTTACGTGCCGCTGCCGGGCATCGACCCCGAGGCTTTCGCGAAAAGCTTTTTCGGCCAGTCAAAGGGCATGCTGGAGCTCTTCAACATGTTCGCGGGCGGCGCCGTGCAGCGCCGCGCGATCTTCGCGCTCAACATCATGCCGTATATTTCGGCGTCGATTATCATTCAGCTGCTGACGTCGGTGATTCCGACGCTCGAGACGCTGAAGAAAGAGGGCGAGCAGGGCCGCAAGGTCCTCAACCAATATACCCGCTATCTCACCGTCGCGCTCGCGACCTTCCAAGCCTACGCCATGGCGATCGGGCTCGAGGGCCAGCAGGGCGTCGTCACCGATCCGGGCATGTTCTTCCGCATCACCACGGTCGTGACGCTGGTCGGCGGCACGATGTTCCTGATGTGGCTTGGCGAGCAGATCACCTCGCGCGGAATCGGCAACGGGTCCTCGCTCATTATCTTCGCGGGCATTGTCGCCGCCTTTCCATCGGCGATTGTGTCGACCTTGGAGCTGGGCCGGCAGGGCGCCATTTCGACGGCGCTGATCATCGGCGTCATCATCATGTCCTTCGCCGTCGTCGCCTTCATCGTGTTTATGGAGCGGGCGCAGCGGCGGCTGCTGATCACCTATCCCAAGCGGCAGCACGGCAACCGGGTCTATGAGGGACAGACGTCCTTCCTGCCGCTGAAGCTGAACACGTCCGGCGTCATCCCGCCGATCTTCGCATCGTCGCTGCTGCTCTTGCCGACGACCGTGGCGAATTTCTACCAATCGACCGGCAGCGAGAGCATCTTCGCGACGATCTCCGCCTATTTCGGGCATGGTCGGCCGCTGTATATGCTCGCCTATGTCGGATTGATCGTGTTCTTCGCCTTCTTCTACACCGCGATCGTCTTCAATCCGGTCGAGACGGCGGACAATCTCAAGAAGCACGGCGGTTTCGTGCCGGGCATTCGCCCTGGCGAACGCACGGCGAAATTCATCGACGAAGTGCTGATGCGGATCACGGTGCTCGGCGCGGCCTATCTGGCGATCATCTGCATCATTCCGGAGGGGCTCATCGCCTACGCCAATCTGCCGTTCTATTTCGGCGGCACGTCTCTGCTCATCGTCGTCAGCGTCACCATGGATACTGTGGCGCAGATCCACGGTCATATGCAGGCGCAGCAATATGAGGGGCTGATACGCAAGACCAAGCTTCGCGGCGGGAAACGCGCCCGATGAGGCTGGTGCTGCTCGGTCCGCCCGGGGCCGGCAAGGGAACGCAGGCGGCGCGTTTGGTCGAAAAGCACGGCGTGCCGCAGCTGTCGACAGGAGACATGCTGCGCGCCGCGGTCGCGGCGAAAAGTCCGATTGGCCTCAGGGCCAAGGAGATCATGGACGCTGGCGCGCTGGTGCCGGACGAGGTCGTGATCGGCCTGATCGACGAACGGCTCGGCGCGTCTGACTGCTCCAGCGGGTTCATTCTCGACGGCTTCCCGCGCACTGTGGCGCAGGCCGAGGCGCTGCAAGAGCTTCTCGTGCGCAGGGGCTTGTCGCTCGACGCCGTGCTCGAGCTCGCCGTCGACGAAGGCGCGCTCGTCGACCGTATGCGCAAACGGGTGGATGAAACCCGCGCCGCGGGCGGCGCGGTGCGCGCCGACGACAATCCGGAAAGCTTCAAGACGCGGCTCGAAGCCTATCGGGCCCAGACGGCCCCGGTCTCGGCGCATTATGCGAAGCGTAGCGAACTGACGAAGATCGACGGCATGGCGCCGATCGAGGATGTAACCGCGGAGATTGATCGCGCCCTGTCGGGCGCCGGCTAGATTTTTCGCGAAATCGCTTGACCCTCAACCCGTTGACCCCTAAATAGGCAGTCTTCACGTTGTTGGACAGTCGGCTCCGGCTCCCGGATTGGGGGGCGGGGCCTGTTTTCGTATGAAGACGGTTCACAACCGCGCGCATGGGCCGGGCTCCACCGGACGCGGGCGTCATCCCGGAGCTTCAGGCTCCTTCTCACATGGAGAGACAAAGTGGCCCGTATTGCAGGCGTTAATATCCCGACCAACAAGCGCGTCGTCATCGCGCTCCAGTATATTCACGGCATTGGCGCCAAGAAGGCAGAGGAAATCTGCGAGAAGGTGAGCATCCCGGCCGAGCGCCGCGTGGCGCAGCTCACTGACGCGGAAGTTCTGCAAATTCGCGAAACGATCGACCGCGACTACATGGTCGAAGGCGATCTGCGCCGCGAAGTCGCGATCAACATCAAGCGCTTGATGGATCTCGGCTGCTATCGCGGCCTGCGCCATCGCCGCCAGCTCCCCGTGCGCGGCCAGCGCACGCACACCAACGCCCGCACCCGCAAGGGCAAGGCGAAGCCGATCGCCGGCAAGAAGAAGTAATTCCGGCAGTCGTTAGTCGGCAGTCGGCATTCGGTTTTTCCGACTGCCGAAGCCCGACTGCCGACTGTCCAGGTGGAGCCGCTGGAACTACGGCGGCGTCGATATCGAAAGGCAGACTGAACAATGGCTAAGGACACAACGCGCGTTCGCCGCCGCGAGCGCAAGAACATCGTTTCCGGCGTCGCGCATGTGAATTCGACGTTCAACAACACCATGATCACCATCACCGACGCACAAGGCAACACTGTGTCGTGGTCGTCCGCCGGGGCGATGGGATTCAAAGGCTCGCGCAAATCCACGCCCTACGCCGCGCAGATGGCCGCCGAAGACGCCGCCCGCAAGGCCGGCGAGCATGGCGTGCGCACGCTTGAAGTCGAAGTCTCCGGTCCGGGCTCCGGCCGTGAGTCGGCGCTGCGCGCCTTGCAAGCGGCGGGCTTCACCGTCACGTCGATCCGCGATGTGACGCCCATCCCGCACAACGGCTGCCGGCCGCGCAAGCGCCGCCGCGTCTGAGTATTCAGATTGTCTGATTTGATTTCGAGCGGCGTGGCGCATGCCCCAACGCCGCACTCAGGAGCTTCAAGGAAAGGCCTCCACGTGAGCATCCAGAAGAACTGGCAGGAACTCATCAAGCCGAACAAGCTCGAAGTCACGGCCGGAGACGATCCCAAGCGCAGCGCGACCGCCGTCGCCGAGCCGCTGGAGCGCGGCTTTGGCGTGACGCTTGGCAACGCCCTGCGCCGCATTCTGCTGTCGTCCCTGCAGGGCGCGGCGATCACGTCGATTCACATCGACGGCGTGCTGCATGAGTTCTCGTCGATCCCCGGCGTGCGCGAGGACGTGACTGACATCGTCCTCAACATCAAGGACATCGCCATCAAATATCAGGGCGATGGCATGAAGCGCCTAACGCTCAAGAAGACGGGGCCGGGCGCCGTCACCGCGGGCGACATCCAGGTGACGGGCGACGTGCAGATCCTCAACCCTGAACTTGTCATCTGCACGCTCGACGAGGGGGCTGAGATCCGCATCGAGTTCACCGTCGCGAACGGCAAGGGCTATGCGCCCGCCGACCGCAACCGCGCCGAAGACGCGCCGATCGGCCTCATCCCGATCGACAGCCTCTATTCGCCGGTTAAAAAGGTCAGCTATCGCGTCGAAAACACCCGCGAGGGCCAGGTTCTCGACTATGACAAGCTGACGCTGACGGTCGAGACGAATGGCGCGATGAGCCCGGAAGACGCGGTCGCCTATTCGGCGCGCATTCTCCAGGACCAGCTCAACGTCTTCGTCAATTTCGAAGAGCCGCGCCGCGAAGAGGCCGCGCCGTCGATTCCGCAGCTCGCTTTCAATCCGGCGCTGCTGAAGAAGGTGGACGAGTTGGAGCTTTCGGTGCGTTCGGCGAACTGCCTGAAGAACGACAACATCGTCTACATCGGCGACCTTATCCAGAAGTCGGAAGCAGAGATGCTGCGCACGCCGAACTTCGGCCGCAAGTCCTTGAACGAGATCAAGGAGGTGCTGGCGCAGATGGGTCTGCATCTGGGCATGGAAGTCCCTGGCTGGCCGCCGGAGAACATCGACGATCTCGCGAAGAGATTTGAGGAACACTACTGAGTTTCCCCCTTCTCCCGCTTGCGGGAGAAGGTGTCGCGCGAATGCGCGACGGATGAGGGCGCGGGAAATACCCTCACCCGACCCCGCTTCGCGGGGCCACCCTCTCCCGCGAGCGGGAGAGGGAAATAATGGAGACGGCCGTTCCTTGGCACGGCGGCCGCATAATCAACGGAGAGCCGCATGTATCACGGTCACAAGAAGCGCCGCTTCGGGCGCACGCATGAGCACCGCAAGGCGATGTTCGCCAATATGGCGCAGGCGCTCATCAAGCATGAGCAGATTGTCACGACGCTGCCGAAGGCGAAGGATCTGCGTCCGGTCGTCGAAAAGCTCGTGACGCTCGGCAAGCGCGGCGACCTCCACGCGCGCCGGCAGGCGATCGCCAAGATCAAGGACGTCAAGCTCGTCGGCAAGCTCTTCGACGTGCTCGGACCTCGCTACAAGGATCGCAACGGCGGCTATACGCGCGTGCTGAAGGCGGGCTTCCGCTATGGCGACAATGCGCCGCTTGCGGTCATCGAATTCGTCGATCGCGACGTGAACGCCAGGGGGCAGGACTCCGGACCCGTCCACGAAGGAGAGGCGGCGGCGTAAGCGGCTCAAAGGCGACCGTTTCGATCGTCATCATGATCAGCAAACACGGCGTCGTATCTCGATTGCGGGGATGCGGCGCCGAAAGCGTTTTAAGAGCAAGGAAGCGTCCGAGAACCTCGCGCGGAAGCCGCATATCGGCGATTGCGCTTCCGGCTGGCGCCTCGTCGGCGCTTCTCCGCACTGAACCATCATCGCAGCGCATTCTTATCGTCTCGCGTCTTTGCGTCTATAAATGCGCCGGCAAAAACGAGCCACGGAGCGCTTCATGAAGATTTCGGCGCATCACATTTTTATGGCTGCGGCGCTCGCCTGCGCCCTCGCGGCGCCTTTGGCCTTCGCGCGCGCCGAAGTCTCGCCTGAACAGGCTCAGACCGCTTCGCCAAGGCCGCCTGGCCGTGTCGAGAGCTTTACGCCGCCGGCGCCCGATCGCGCCGTGCCGACGAGCCGCGGCGAGTTGATGAATTCCTTCGCGCCGGTCGTCAAAAAGGCGCAGCCGGCAGTCGTTAACGTCTTCGCGTCGCGGGTCGAGCGCATGCCCGCCAATCCGCTGTTCGATGACCCGATTTTTCGTCGATTTTTTGGCGAGGGCGGCGGCATGCCGGGGCGCAACATGGCGCAGTCGCTGGGCTCGGGCGTGATCGTCGATCAAAGCGGCCTCGTCGTCACCAACAACCATGTGATCGAGGGCATGACCGACGTGAAGGTGGCGCTCGCCGACAAGCGCGAATTCGCCGCGAAGATTTTGTTGCGCGATCCGCGCACCGATCTCGCGGTGTTGAAGCTCGTCGACGGCGCCAATTTTCCGACCATGGAGCTTGGCGATTCGGACGCGCTTGAAGTCGGCGATTTGACGCTCGCGATCGGCAATCCCTTTGGCGTCGGTCAAACGGTGACGCAAGGCATTATCTCGGCGCTTTCGCGCACCCATGTCGGCATCAGCGACTATGGCTTCTTCATTCAGACGGACGCGGCGATCAATCCCGGCAATTCGGGCGGACCGCTGGTCGATATGAACGGGCGCGTCGTCGGCATCAATTCCGCGATCTTCTCGAAGTCCGGCGGCTCGGTCGGCATCGGCTTCGCCATTCCCGTCAATATGGTCAAGAGCGTGATCGCCGCCGCAAAGGGCGGCGGCAAGCAGGTTCGGCGGGCCTGGATGGGCGCGACGCTGCAAACGCTCTCGCAGGAGATCGCCGACGGCCTCGGGCTCGATCGTCCCACCGGCGCTTTGCTCGCCGACGTCGATCCGAAGGGGCCGTCAGCCGAAGCCGGTCTGAAGCGCGGCGACGTCATTATCTCGGTCGACGGCCAGACGGCCGATGACCCGGAGGCGGTCGGCTATCGGCTCGCCACCAAGCCGATTGGCGGGCAGGCGACGCTCGGCGTATTGCGCGGCGGCAAAAAGATTGTTGCGCAAATTCGACTCGCGCCTGCGCCGGAAACGCCGCCGCGCGACGCGATCAGGATAAAGGGCGCGTCGCCTTTCGCCGGCGCCACGGTCATGAATATTTCTCCCGCGGTCGTCGAAGAGATGTCGGTGCAGGGAACCGCCAATGGCGTCGTCGTGTCCGAGGTCGACGACGGCTCCTATGCGCAGCAGCTCAATCTGCAGCGCGGCGACATCATTCTCGCCGTCAATGACCAAAAGATCGGGACGACGCGCGATCTGGAGAGCGTAACGGCAGGGCGCGCCTACTATTGGAAGATCACCCTGGCGCGCGGCGGGCAGGTGTTCACGACGGTCATCGGCGGCTAGGATCGGCATGAGCGCGCTTGCGATCCTCGTCACGACGATCGACGACGAGGAAAAGGCGCGCGCGCTTGCCCGGGCGGCGCTCTCCGCAAAGCTCGCCGCCTGCGTTCAGATACATCCCATTCGCAGCCACTACGTCTGGAAGGACGAAATGCGCGAAGAGCCTGAGTTCTTGTTGCACATGAAAGCGCGCGGTGACGACTATCCGGCGCTTGCCGAACTGGTCCGCCGTCTGCATAGCTATGAGACGCCGGAAATTCTGCGCATCGACGTCGCCGAGGCGGACAAAGATTATCTCGCCTGGGCGATGGAGGCCACGCGACGGTAAGCGCGCCCGGCCGGGCGTCTTTTAAACCGTCGATCTCGGCATTACCTTTCCTGCGCGGCGACGCTCCTTGCGCCGCGCCAGCCTTCGGGACCCTTGGATGTCACCTCCCACCGACTATTTCGTTGATCGCCGCAGGCTTCGCCGCAAGCTGGGCTGGTGGCGTTTCGCCGCCCTGCTCGCCTTGGGTCTGGCGGGCCTCGTCGCCGTGGTGCGGCTCGGCGGCGCCGACTCGGCGGATAAGCTCACGCCGCATATCGCCCGCCTCGAGCTGCAGGGCGTCATCACCGGCGACGATGATACGATCGATATGATCAAGAAGATCGGGGAATCGAGCCAGACGAAGGCTCTGCTGCTGGAGATCGAGAGTCCCGGCGGCACGACGACAGGCTCCGAACGGCTCTATGAGGAGGTTCGGCGCGTCGCCGAGAAGAAGCCCGTCGTCGCCGTTGTCGGGACGGTGGCCGCGTCCGGCGCCTATATTGCCGCGCTCGCCGCCGACACGATCGTCGCGCGCGGCAATTCGCTGGTCGGCTCGATCGGCGTGTTGTTCCAATATCCCAACGTCTCGAAGTTGCTTAATAATTGGGGCGTCGAGGTCGAGACGATAAAATCGTCGCCGCTCAAGGCCGCGCCGAACGGGCTCGAACCGACGAGCCCGGAGGCGCGCGAGGCGGTCGCCAGTCTTGTCGCTGACTCCTTCGCTTGGTTCAAGGCGCTGGTTCAGGAGCGGCGCAAGCTTGACGACGCGGAACTGGCGAAGGTCTCTGACGGCCGTGTCTTCACCGCGCGCCAGGGCGTGCCGCTGAAGCTTGTCGATCTCATCGGCGGCCAGCGCGAGGCCATCGATTGGCTGGTCGCCAACAAGGGAATCGCGAAAGACATGCCCGTGCGCGAGTGGAAGAAGAAATCCAGCCTCGAGCGGCTTGGGCTTGTCGGCGCCGCCGCCGGCCTCGCGCGGGTCGCCGGATTGGAGTCGATCGCCGGTTTTTTAGAAAAATCAATTCTGCTCGAACGGAGCGGCGAGCTTGACGGCCTTTTGGCGATTTGGCAGCATTCGCCCGCAAACTGACTCGGGCGTCGCGCTTTGTTCGACGCTAACATATTGGATCGGCTCATGATAAAGTCGGAACTTATTCAACGTATCGCGCGCCGAAATGGCCATCTTTACCAGCGCGACGTCGAGACAATCGTCAGCACGATTCTTGACGAGATCACCTCGGCATTGGCGCGGGGCGATCGCGTTGAATTGCGAGGCTTCGGCGCGTTTTCGGTCAAGAAACGCGATGCGCGCACCGGCCGCAATCCGCGCACGGGCGCGCAGGTGTCGGTGCAGCAAAAGAGCGTGCCGTTCTTCAAAACCGGTAAAGAGATGCGCGAGCGCCTCAACGAGAATTATCCGGCCTGAGGCGATCTAAAGCGGCTGCGTCCTCTGGTTTCGGGACGCGCGGCAGCGGCGAAGCGGCGGCTATATGTGCGGCTGCCCAGCGTGTTGCGCGGCGCCGGCAAGAGGGAGATGTTATGAAGTCCATCCTGCGCGTCATCGTTTTCGTTCCTCTGGCGCTCATCATTCTGTTTTTCTCGATGGCCAATCGTGGCTCGGTGCGCATCGGGCTTGATCCCTTCGCGCCGAGCGACGGATCGGGTCCTTCTTTCGAGGCGCCGATCTTCCTTGTCGTTCTGGCGTCGATGGCGATTGGCGTGCTTGCGGGCGGGATCTCTTCCTGGCTGGGGCATCTCTCCGTACGCCGCGCCGCGAAGATCGCTCGCGCCGAGGCGCGCAAGACGCGTGTGGAGATCGACAAGCTGCGTCAGCAGGCGTTGGCGAGCCTGCCGGCCGATAAGAGAGTGAAGAGCAGCTAAGCGGCTGTCTCTGTCGCGCCTTCAATGGAAATCCCGCGACTTCGGCAAGATCCGGACATTGCGCGGATGGCCGCCGCGCGGATGCTGGGGATGGATGAATTCGTCCGCGCGAGACAGGACGATTTCCGCATGATGCGCCTCTGACAGCCTAGTGAGGTCCTGGCTGCGGTCGATAATGCGCTGCGCCATCAGATGCACGACATTTTCGGGGCTCTTCTGCACCCTTCCTTCCACCAGCATGAGTCGTGACGCCATCGTCTCGCGGCGGTAGCGCTCGAAGAGCCGCGCCCAGATGACGATATTGAGGACGCCGGTTTCGTCTTCGAGCGTGACGAAAATGGCGTTGCCCTGTCCGGGCCGCTGGCGTACCAGCACGACGCCCGCCGCGCGCGCAAAGGCGCCGTCAGCGAGCGCCGCAACTTCCGCGCAAGGGATGATCCGTTCGCGCGTGAAAATCGGCCGCAGCACCGCCATGGGATGGGCCTTCAACGAAAGCCGCAGCGTCTGATAGTCGGCGGCGACATGTTCGCCAAGCGACATGGACGGCAGCAGCGGATCTTGTTCCTTGGCGAGTTCGCGCGCGTCGGCGGCGGCAAAGAGCGGCAGGGGTTTGGCGTCCGGCAGACGCCGCACGGCCCAGAGCGCGTCGCGGCGGTCGCTTTGCAATGAGCGGAAAGCGTCGGCGTCGGCGAGCGCGCGCATCGTCGCGCCGTTGAGCGCCGCCCGCCGCGCGAGATCTTCGACGCTGTCATAGGGCTTCGTCCGCGCGTCGACGATGCGATGTCCTTCGCTTTCATGCACGCCGTCCGCTTGCCGAAAGCCGAGACGCAGCGCCAAATCTCCGTCTTCCGCGCGCTCCAGCCTATTGTCCCATTCGCTGAAATTCACGTCGACGGCGCGCACGTCGACGCCATGCTCGCGCGCGTCGCGCACGATCTGCGCCGGCGCGTAAAAGCCCATCGGCTGCGAATTGAGCAGGGCGCAGGCGAAGATCGCCGGATAGTGGCATTTGATCCAGGACGAGATGTAGACGAGCTTGGCGAAGGACGCGGCGTGGCTTTCGGGAAAGCCGTAGGAGCCGAAGCCCTTGATCTGCTCGAAACAGCTTTGCGCGAAGCCGCGATCATAGCCGCGCGCCGCCATGCGCTCGACCATCAGCGATTCAAATTGATGGATGGTGCCGAGATTGCGGAAGGTCGCCATCGCGCGGCGCAGACGATTGGCTTCAACATCGGAGAATTTCGCCGCGACCATGGCGAGCTTCATCGCCTGCTCCTGAAACAGCGGCACGCCCTTGGTCTTTTCGAGCACCTTGCGCAATTCGTCCGCCGGCCCGTGTTCCGGCGCGGGCGAGGGATAGATCACCGGCTCGCTGCCGGAGCGGCGGCGCAGATAGGGATGCACCATATTGCCCTGAATGGGTCCGGGCCGCACGATCGCCACCTGAATGACGAGATCGTAGAATTCACGCGGCTTCAGCCGCGGCAGCATATTCATCTGCGCCCGGCTCTCGACCTGAAAGACGCCGATGGAATCGCCCCGGCACAGCATGTCGTAGGTCGCCTTGTCGTCGGCCGGCACGTCGGCAAGTCCCATGTCCTTTCCTTCATGGGCGCGCAAATAATCGAAACATTTTCGAATGCAGGTGAGCATGCCGAGCGCCAGCACGTCGACCTTCATCAGGCCGAGCGCGTCGATGTCGTCCTTGTCCCATTCGATGAAGGTGCGCTCCGGCATCGCGGCGTTGGCGATGGGCGTCAATTCGTCGAGCCGTCCGCGCGCGAGAACGAAGCCGCCGACATGCTGCGAGAGATGGCGCGGAAAGCCGAGCAGGCGCGTCGCGAAACGAATGGCGCGGCGAATGACGGGGTTTTCGGGATCAAGCCCGGTCTGGCGGATGTAAGCCTGCGGAATGTCGGAGCCCCAGCTGCCCCATTGCGTGCTGGCGAGCGCGGCGGTCACGTCCTCGGTCAGTCCGAAGACCTTGCCGACTTCGCGAATGGCGCTGCGCGGCCGGTAGCTGATGACGGTCGCGACGAGTCCGGCGCGCTCGCGGCCGTATTTGCCGTAAATATGCTGGATGATCTCTTCGCGCCGCTCATGCTCGAAATCGACGTCGATGTCGGGCGGCTCCTTGCGCTCCTGCGAGATGAATCTGGCGAAGAGCAGATCGTTCTCCGCCGGATCGACGCAGGTGACGCCGAGCACATAGCAAACGGCGGAATTGGCGGCGGAGCCGCGCCCCTGGCAGAGAATCCCCTTGTCTTCGGCGATCCGCACGATGTCGTGAATGGTGAGGAAATAACGCGCGTAGTCGAGCGTCTCGATGAGCGCCAGCTCCTCGCGCAGAAGCCTCTCGACCTTCTCCGGCACGCCGTCTGGATAGCGCATGACGGCGTGGCGATAGGTCAGCTCCTCAAGCCATTCCTGGGGATTGCGTCCCGGCGGGACAGGCTCGTCCGGATATTCATATTTCAGTTGATCGAGCGAGAAATCGACGCGCGCGAGAAAACATTGCGTCTCCTCGATCGCCTCCGGCGTCTCAGTGAAGAGACGCGCCATTTCGTCGGGCGTCTTCAAATGACGCTCGGCGTTGATCTCCAGCCGGCGCCCAGCTTGCGCGAGCGTCACGCCTTCGCGGATGCAGGTCATGACGTCTTGCAGATCGCGCTGGCCGGGATCGGCGTAAAGCGCGTCATTCGTCGCGAGCAGGGGCGTCTGCGTTCGTGCGGCGATCTCTTTCAGTTTTGCGAGACGCCGCCTGTCGTCGCCGCGCCGCGGCATGGTCGCGCCGAGCCAGACGTCGCCTTGCGCCAGATCGCTCAGACGCGCGAGCGCCGACGGCAGACGCGTCAGATTGCGTGAAGGCATGACGATCAGCAGCAGATCGTGCGCGGCTTGCGCAAGATCGTCGAAATAAAGATGGCATTCGCCTTTCTTGGCGCGAAGATTCCCCGTCGTCAGCAGCCGCGTGAGCCGTCCCCAGCCGTTGCGGTTTTGCGGATGAACGACGATGTCGGGCGTCTCGTCGGCGAAGACGAGACGCACGCCGACAACGAGCTTGAAGGAGTCTACTTGCGCCGCATCGAGCTGCGCCAGAAACGCCGCATCCTCGCCCGCTGGCGGATCGCGCAATTTTTCCTGCAGCTCCTTGAGCGCGGCATAGGCGCGCACGACGCCGGCGACGCTGTTGCGGTCGGCGACGCCAATGCCGCTATGGCCGAGCAGCAGCGCCGTCAGCGCCATGTCTGACGGATGCGACGCGCCGCGCAGGAAGGAGAAATTCGTCGCCGCGACGAGTTCGGCGAAAGGCGCGCTCATGCGAAGAGCCCATGCAGGAACCAGCGCGGCGCGGCGGTTTCGCTTTCATAGAGGCCTTCGCGAAACACCCAGAAGCGGTGGCCTTCGCGATCCTCCAGCCGGTAATAGTCGCGCGTTCGCCTGTCGCGGCCGACCGCGTTGCGCCACCATTCCGGCGCGATGCGCTCCGGCCCTTCGGCGCGGGCGATCATGTGGCGCACGCGGCGCCATTTGAAATGCATCGGCGGCCCGTCCGGCGTCTCCGCCATGGTGTCGATGGGCTGCGGCGGATCGAACAGAAACAGCGGCCGCAAGGGCGGTTCGCCCGGCTCCGGCTTCTCCCAGGAATTAGGTTTGGAAGGAGACGCCGCGTAAACATAGGAGGCGGCGCGCACGGGATCATGCGTCTCATGCGCCGCAAAGCGCAGCACGCGTTCGCGGCCAAAACGCGCCGAGAGGCGATCGACGAGATCGGCGACGTCGCCCTCCTGCGCGTCCTGCCGCTCGAAGCCGATCTGGCTTTGCGTCAGAGTTTCGGCGTTGAGGACGCAAAAGCGGATAACGTCGAAGCCGAATCCCGGATCGAGCGGATCGGCGAGCGAGTCGGCCTTCAGGCGAAAAAGACGCAAAAGCGCCTCGACATTGCGAGAGGGCGCACCGGTTTCAAAATTGAGGACAGCGACGGCGCCGTCGGTGCGAAAGAAGCGCGCTTCAAAAACGCGGCCGCCTTCGCCGCGCCTTTCGAGAATGCCCATCGCTTCGGCGATCAGCGGGCGCAGAACATTCTCTATCGCGGAAAGATCGAGAAAAGGCTCGGCGAAGCGCCGCTCGACCATGCATTCCGGCAAGGGCCGCAAGGGCGTGATGCGCGCGTCTTCGCGTCCCAGAATGCGGGTCAGCCGCCGCATGGTTTCGGCGCCGAAACGCGCCGTCAGCGCGGCCGAGGAACGATCGGCGAGATCGCCCAAGGTCGTGAGGCCGGCGCGCGTCAGCGCGACGCTCGTTTCTTTTGGCGCTTCGAGCGCGGCGATGGCGAGCGGGCGTGTGAAAATTTCATCTTCGCCCGGAGGCGTGACGACCTCTTGGCCAAAACGCGCCAGCGCGCGCGCGGCGTCCGGCGTTCCGGCGACAGCGGCCCGGCCGGTGAAGGAGAGGCGCGCCATCGCCTGCAGGATGCAGGTCCGCATCATCGCTTCGCCGCCAAAAAGATGCGCGCAGCCCGTCGCGTCGAGCATGAGGCCGCAGAGTGGATCGAGCGCCACGAGCGGCGTGAACTGTTCGCAAAAGGCGGCAAGACGCATCATCAGCCGCTCGTCGGCGTCAGGGTCGGCCTGCGCGACTGAGAGATGGGGCGCGCGCGCCCTGGCGTCGGCGAGCGTCATGCCCGGCGTCAGGCCGAGCGCGATCGCCTTTCGATCGAGCGCGTCGATGCGCAGCGCGCTGCGCTCTTTTTTGACGAGGATGAGCGGCGCGTCATCCGAATTTGCGTCCGGCCCTCTGCGGCGCGCCTTCGCCAGGCGTTCCGCCGACAGGAAGGGAAGCCACAGGGCCAGATAGCGACGATGCGTCGAATGTTCTGTCCTCGAAGGCGCCACGGTCACGGTTCCACTCCACACGCCACTCATGCTGCTCTTGCCCCGCCGCGCCGCCACGCTGGCGCAGCAGAAAAACCGTAAAAGCCGCTGATCCCGGCGCATTCGCCGCTAGCGCGCGGGAAGGCGCGGCGCGCACGAGCCAGCGGCTGGCGGCGGCGCTCGGCGCGGGGGAGGCGCCGACGCGGGAGACGAAGATCGGCGCGCCGGCGGCGGCGGCCGCCAGAGCCAGGCGCCGGCTCGCGGTAAGGTCATAGGCGCGCGCTTCGCCGAAGAGTTCGATCAGCGTCGCGCCCACAGTTGCGCAGCGTCCGGCTTCGGCGCCGGCCTGCAGCGCCTCTTTGGCGTCGCGCACGCGAATGAAGGCGACGGCGGCGGGGTCGAGGCCAATGTCGGCGAGACCCGGCGGATAGGGCGCGCCGGATTCGGCGCTCAGCGCCTCCTGCCGGGCCCAGAGCAGCGGCTTTTCCGCGCCCGCCAGTGCGCGCCTGGCGAGCGCCAGAGCGAAGCCCGTCGCCGCCGGGGCGTCGGCGGCGGTCTCGGCATAGGCCTCATGCAGCGCCGCACGGAGAATGCCGCCGCCGAGCCGCCCATCAAGGGCGGGCGCGCCGAGCGCGATCGTCTCGGAAGGGACGGCCGAATAGGCGCAAGCCAGGCTTTTCCGCAGCGACGCCAGCGGTTGGGTCATCTCATGAGTTCCTGTTATGTTCTTATAATGACTCCCGATGCGGGAGAGTCAAGGCGGGGCTGGCTAAACGGCAGGGCTCCGTATCCAGGTTAACAAGGCGTCATCTCACCGCGTCATGGCCGCGCTTGTCGCGGCCATCCACGCGACGACGCGCTGCAAATGTCAGGACATGAGCGAACATGCCGTCTCCACGTGATGCGTTTCGCGATGTCCCGGCGTGGATGCCCGGCACAAGGCCGGGCATGACGGCTGCGGGGAGGAAGATTCCGGACGGCTGATGCCCGCGCCGGGCTTCGAATGTCACTTCGTCTTCAGATATTCGACGATCGCCATGGCGCCGGCGACGTCGTCCGACCAATCGAGCTTCAAGGTCTTGCCGTCCTCGACGACGTCCTTGTCGTGCCCCTTGTTGGAGAGCGCCGGAAAGGCCGTCGTATCGAAACGATAGCCCTCGCGCGAGAGCGTCTGCGCCGGCTCCCAGGAGAAGCCGACGAGCTTCTTGTCATAGTCGAGCCGGCTCTTGATGAAGACGGCCGGGCGCTCGCGCGGCACGAGGAGATGATAAAGCGTCGGCGTTGAGCCGTTGTGCAGATAGGGGGCCTGCGCCCACACGCCGCCAAGCGGCAGCGCGTTATAGCCCTCATGCGTCGCGGGATCGGCCATGGAGACGTCAGCGCGGTTCTCCAGCGAGATTTCTTCGAACTTCGCGCAGGGCGCAAGCCGGTCGCCCGACGGCGGCATCTCGACGACTCTCGTCGGCGGACATATTTTTGTGAAACTGTCGCGGGCGTTTTTCGCAATCGCATCGCTGACGACGCGCGCCCGTCCGAGATCCGTGCCGAGGTCGTAGACCTTGCCGTTATGCGGCCGATGGCACGCCGCGCAATTTTCTTCAAAGAGCGCCGCGCCCTTTTTTGCGAGCGCGAGATCGACGGGGAAGGGGTAGACCGGCGCCGGCAGATCGCGCAGCAGATCCTCGCTGAAAGCGGCGATGCGAATGTCGGTGTCGCGTCCCAGCCCCAACGTCAATTCGGCGGCGAGGTTGCGGAAGATCGGAATCGGAATATTGCCGTTCCATTGTCCGCCGCCGTCGACGAGTTGTGTGTGATCCGCGGACCAGCGCGCCAGCCGCTTCTCCTGCTCCCACACGGCCATGAAGTCGGTGATGCCCGGCGTCGGCGGCAGGCTTGTCATCGGATCCGGATTTTCGCCGCGCGCTTCGGCGGCGGCGTAGACCATCGACGTGCTGACGCCGGTCGCGTCGGCCATCCCGCCGAAGCCCTGCGTCATCTGCTCCTCGAAACCTTTGTAGTTCTTGTAGACGAGGTCGAGAAGTGAGACGTATTCCAGTCCGGCGCGCGTCAGGAATTTGCCGACGATCGCCGGCGCGTCCTGCATGAAGAGCTCGATCTGACGGGTCTCATAGGCGGCGTCGAAGCGGCGGCCGGCGAAGGAGTAATTCTTGTAGAAGTAATTTCTGTCTTGGGCATGCGCCTTGTCGAGCGCTGTAAGAATGGCCCGAGTGGCGCGTTCGATCTTCTCCTCTGGCGTCGTCGCGCCGGCGGTGATCTTCTCGATCGTGTTTTTCACTCTGACGCGATATTGCACGAGATTGAACTGCGCGTTCACGCCGCCGTCGAGATAGCGCAGACTGCCGTCATCGAGGCGCACGCGGCCGATATGGCAGGCGCCGCAACTCAACGCCGCGTAATCGACGGCGCCGTTTGCGTCGTCGCGCGCCAATCCGGTCCAGCCGAAGCCGCGCGCGATAGGGTAGGTCGGATCGCGCCCGTCGATGAAGAGGCCGGCGACGTCGAGAAAATTATCCGCGCTTCCCCATTCTTCGGGCGCGAGCTTTGGCAGGAGCTTCAAAATGATGAACGGAGCGCCGTCCGTAAGGCCGAAGGGAAAATCCGCAAACCAGCGATAGGCGACCGGCTTGCGGCTGATATAGGCGTCGAGCGCCTTCAATCTTTTTTCCTGCTCGGCGCGCCACTCGCCGCCGGCCGGCGCCGATTGCGCGAAAGCCGGCGCGTGGAGACAGGCGTGTGACGTCAGCGTCAGGCATGCGACGAACGAAATGCGCGCGATCGCGCGTGTAAGACGCATCACCACGGCCATTTTGGGAATCCCGTCGGCTCTTTGGGCTGGGACCGGAACTTCGAGGAGGCGATATAGACGTCGCGGCGCAGCCGATTGATGCCGCCGATCGGCTGATGCGCTGTGAGCCCGTGCCATGGCGTGAACGCCATGTGCTCGCATTCCGTCACCTGATACGCATCGTCGAAATCTTGCTGGTCGATCTCGATCGTCGCGACATTTTGCTGCGGCGCGGTCGTCTCCGACCATTCGGCGGTCGCGTCTTCGATCGGCAGCGAATCGTCATTGCGCAATTGGACTTTGAAATCGAAGACGGCCGGCTTGCCATTGGCGGGATCGAGGCTCTTCTTCATCGCCTCGCGCAGATAATTCGTAGTTGGATTTGCCGGCACGGGCGTCTTTTCCGCGCTTCTCGGCGTCACGCTGAATTTGGCGACCCTGTCCGAGCCATAAAGAAACGGCGCAGCCGAAAAATACGGACTCTCGAGCGGATTGCCGACGTTGGTTTGCAGGATCTTCGCGACCACTGCCCGTGTCTTCAGCCTCTCCGGCGTATTTTGTGTCAAGAAGGGCAGAATGTCGTCGTGATTAGAGAGCTGGATTTTTGTGACTTCCAAATATTCGGAGACATTCGGAAAGGCGAAGGCGGGAAGGTTGATCAGCAGAAAATCCTGCGTTTTGGCGCCGGGCTCGTTTAAGAGCGTATCGCCTTCTACGCCGATCAGCTTGATCGCCATGCCGCGACTGTCGGGTTTTCCGTTCTTGCCGAGATCTGGCGCGAGAAACGGCGTGGCGTTGGAGAAGCGAATCCAGGCCGGATATTTCTTGCCCGGCGTCGCGAAGACGCCGGCCCGGTAATTTGGGGGAATGTCGGAATTGACGGTGAACGTCGCTTTGACGCAGCCGTGATCCTTCGGATGCACGCCGCGCCGCGCCATGCCTTCCGGATAGCGCATCTGCAGAAGCTGCGTGGTGAGCGCGATGATCTGCCCGATCTGCTCGGCTTCGCCTTGAGGCGCTTTTTCGAATTTCGTGAGCGGCGCCGCTGGCGCCGCGGCTCTCGCCTCTTCGGCGTGCGCGGCTTGGCGCGGGCTTGTTGACACAGCCAAAAGCAAGGCGGCCGTCGCGACAGACGCGCTCCGTCTTCTCATCATGTCTCCCTCCCCTCGAGAAAGCGATTTCTTGAATTGCGCATTTGAAAGCAGTCCGCCGCAAGGACGTTATACGCCCGCGCGACCTTGACGCCTAGAATGGCGTTATCGACGTTGTGCAGAACGTTGAGCCGGCGACAGCAGATGCGGATGCGGCGAAGCTCGCCGCAAGCAGCTCTCTCAAGAACATTGTTCGCTCCCACCCGAATCGACGAAACTGAAAACAGTAACACTATCAGATTTGCAAATTGGCAAAGGCGCAATATAGGCTTGCCGCTTGTGGGGAACGCCGATCCTTCGTTAAGGTTCCGCCGGCAGTCGATTTTGCAGCGCAGGATGCGCAGCGCGCAACGCAGTGGCCCGCGGTTGCGCCTATCCCTTGCGCGCAACTATAGTAGCGATCTCAAACATTGCGGAGCGCGCCCATTGCGCGTCGCCGTTTGGGATCGGCTGCCGACGACATGACTTTGGAACAGCGGTTTTGCGGAAGCGATTCCGCAGTGCCGAAAATGTCATCGAACGGTCGTGAAAAGCGGGCTTCGATGCGCGCCAGACAATGTGCTCAATGATCCTGGCTGAAGCGGACTCAGAGAAGGCGCCCGTAGGTTCACGTCGCTTCGGCGTGGAGTCCTGTGCGCAATTTGGCGCCGAGCTTATTCATGACGCTTGTTGCGGCCGCGCGCGGATCCGCCATATGGGACTGCGCGGCCGCGCAGCGCTCGCGCGGGCCGTCGAGAAGCGGCTTCGACGTCTGCCCGGCGTCCTTTTCGTTCGCGCCAGCGAATTGACGGGTTCGACTCTCATCGAATTTCAGCAGCCCCTCACAAGCGCGCGGCTGATGCAGGCGCTCGAAGCGGCGGTCGCCGAAGAGCCGGCATGGGACGTCGGCGACGGCGCGTCGCTCACGCCGGAAAACGCCGCGCACGCCGAGGCGACGGAAGCGCTCGCGGCGCGTCTGGAAACGGATATCGATCGAGGCCTAACGGCGGAAGACGCGGCGGAGCGATTGCAGAAATGGGGGCGCAACGAGCTCCACCGCGCAGAGCCGCGCTCGGCGGCGATTGTTTTCGCGGAACAGTTGACCAGTCTCCCGATCGTATTGCTCGGCGCATCGGCGGTGGTGTCGCTGGCCACCGGCGGCGTCGCCGATGCGGTGATGATCGCTGCGGTGGTGCTGATCAACGCCGGCATCGCCGCAGCCACCGAACGTCAGGCGGACCGTACGATTTCGGGCCTTGCCTCGGAGGAGCTGTCGGACGCCGCCGTCGTCCGCGACGGCGCGCGATTGAGGATCGACGCGCGCGATCTTGCGCCGGGCGATCTGCTGCTGATCGAGCGCGGCGCCTTCGTGCCGGCGGACGCGCGTCTGATCGCCAGCGACGATCTGACCGTGAACGAATCGCCGCTCACCGGCGAGGCGCAACCGGCCCCAAAAGACGCAAAGATCGTTTTATCGCCGGACACGGGAGTTCCCGATCGTCGCAATATGGTGTTTCGCGGCACGGCGGTGACCGGCGGATCCGGCGTCGCCATTATCACCGCCATCGGCGCGCAGACGGAAATCGGCCGCGTGCAGCAGTTGCTCGGCGCGCTACAGCGGCCACAAACGCCTATTCAGCGCGAACTTGGCGACGTCGAGCGCGAACTTGTCATCGTCAATGGCGCCATTTGCGCGTGCGTCTTCGCTCTTGGCCTTCTGCGCGGCCACGGGCTTATCCCGACTTTGCGCAGCGCGATTTCGCTCGCCGTGGCGGCCATCCCCGAAGGGCTGCCCGCCGTCGCGACCACGACGCTGGCCTTGGGCGTGCAGGACATGCGCAAGCGCAAGGTGCTGGTGCGCAAGATCGACGCCGTGGAGACGCTTGGCGCGATCGAGACGATCGGACTCGATAAAACCGGCACGCTCACCGAAAACCGCATGGCGGCGGTGCGCGTTCACGTCGACAATGGCGCGTTTGAGTTACAGGAAGGCCGGTTGTTGCGCGACGGCGTCGATGCCGACGCCGTAACAATCGATATTGCGCGTCGCCTCTTCGAAGCCGCGACGCTGTGCAGCGACGCAGCCGTCGCGCCGGCGGCGAAAGGTTGGGAGATCGACGGCACGCCGACCGAAACCGCGCTGATCGAAGCGGGCGTGGCGATGGGCGTCGATCCTATCGCTTTGCGTCGCTCTGCGCCTATGGCGACCTGCGTGGCGCGCGGGGAAGGCCGCAAGCGCATGAGCACGCTCCACGAAGCGATCGGCGGCGCGCGCGTGCTCTGCGTCAAAGGCGATCCGGTCGAGGTGCTGGCGCGTTGCGCCACTCACAGGATCGCCGATGGCGCCGCGCCGCTCGACGGCCCGGCGCGGGCCGCCATTCTCAAGGCCAATGAACACATGGCTGGCGACGCGCTTCGCGTTCTTGGCGTCGCGGTCGGCGAAGCGGGCGGCGATCCCCGTGACGAGCATGATCTCGTGTGGCTCGGCCTTGCCGGCATCGCGAATCCTATTCGCGCCAGCGTTGGCCCGGCGCTCAAGCAGCTGCATCGAGCCGGCGTGCGCACGGTGATGATCACCGGCGATCAAAGCGCGACCGCCTTCGCCATCGCGCGTCGCCTGGATCTCAATCATGGCGGCGAGCTGCGCGTGCTCGAAGCCGGGCAGATGGCGAAGATGCAGCCCGAGATGCTCGAGGCGCTGGCGAGGCAGCCGCATGTCTTCGCGCGCGTCAGCCCCGTCGACAAGCTCAACATCGTCAAGGCGCTGCAAGGCCACGGCCATATCGTGGCGATGACCGGCGATGGCGTCAACGACGGCCCCGCCTTGCGCGCGGCGGACGTCGGAATCGCCATGGGTGGCGAAGGCGCCGACGTCGCCCGTCAGGTCGCCGACATCGTGCTCGCGACCGACGACATGGATGGCATCGTCGAGGCCATACGACTCGGCCGCGCCACCTATGCGAATATTCGCAAGGTCCTGCGCTATCTCGTTTCGACCAACGCATCCGAAACGATCGCCATGCTCGGCGCCGCGCTGGTGGGCGGTGAGCCGTTGACGCCGATGCAGCTGCTCTGGCTCAATCTGGCGACCGACGCGCTGCCGGCGATCGCGCTGGGACTTGAGCCGCCGGAGCCCGACGTGCTCGACAGGCCGCCACATGATCCGAAAGCGCCGATTCTCGCCGCCTCCGATTTTAGGCGCATTCTTCGCGAGGGATCGGTGATGGGCGTTGCGGCGCTGTTCGGCTATTTCAGCCTCGGCGGCGGCGCAGGCGGCGCGCGCGCCAGCACCGTCACCTTTCACGGCCTCACCTGCGGCCAGTTGCTCCACAGTCTGGCCTGTCGTTCGGAGTTACGCGGATTAAGCTCCGAGGTCGGCAGGCCGCCCAATTCGACGCTCTATGGCGCCGTGGGCGCGACCCTGCTGCTGCAGGCGGGCGTGCAACTCTTTCCGTTGACCCGGCGCCTTCTCGGCCTGTCGCCGCTCGGCGCCGGCGACCTGTTGCGGATCGGCGCCATCGCCCTCGGTAGTTCGCTCGCCAACGACATCATCGGCAGAATCGCCGATCGCGAAGAGGCGCCGCCGCGCGGCAACGGAGAAAGCCATGTCGCCTGACATGATCTTCACGTCGGAGTCGGTGACGCCGGGGCATCCCGACAAGCTCTGCGATCAGATCAGCGATGCGGCCATCGATGCGCTGCTGCGTGAAGACGATCGCGCGCGCGCAACTGTGGAGTGCGCCCTGGCGACGGGCGTCGTCTTTCTCGCCGCGCGATACGCCGCCGACGCGCTCGTCGATTTGCCGGCGCTCGCGCGCACGGTCATGCAGGAGGCCGGCTACGCCGCGGGGAGCTTCGACGCGCGCAATTGCTCGATACTGACGAGCTTCGTCGAATTGCCACTCGAGGCGCGCGAGCCGCCTTTAGCGGAGCTTGATGACGACGCGGCGGTCAGCAGGCGCGTCGCGCATGAGCAAGCCAATGTTTTCGGCTACGCCTGTCGCGACACGCCTGAATTCATGCCGGCGCCGATCAGCCTCGCGCATAGGGTCGCGCGGGCGCTCGACGCCGCACGGCGCGACGGATTCTCGTCGCTCTCGCCCGACGCCAAGACGCAAGTCTCCGTCGAATTTCGTGGCGGTCGTCCCGCGCGTATTTATGGGGTTTCGCTGACCGTCGCCTTTGACGGCGCGGCGATGGACGACGATAAGTTCGGACAGCTGCGCGCGATCGCGCTCGATGCGCTTTCCGCGGGCGACTTGAGGCCGGACGCCCACACGAGCGTTCACGTCAATGCCGGCGAACCCTTCGAAATCGGCGGACCGGCGCGCCATGCCGGCCTGACCGGGCGCAAGAGCGGGATCGATACGTATGGCGAGATCGCGCGCCAGAGCGGCTCGGCGCTGTCAGGCAAGGACCCTTCGCGCATCGAACGCGCCGGCGCTTACGCGGCGCGGCACGCCGCCAAGAATATCGTCGCGGCGGGCCTTGCCGAGCGCTGCGAAGTTCACCTGGCTTACGCGGCGGGGCAGGCGGAGCCCATCAGTCTCTCGGTCGAGACCTTCGGCACAGGCTATCTGGCGGATGAGAAAATCGCCAAACGTCTCGCCGCGCTCCTGGATTTCCGCCCTGGCTCGATCGTCCGCCGCTTCGGCTTGCGCACCGCGCCCCAGATGTGCGGCTCGGCAGGCTTCTATCTGCCGCTCGCGACCTACGGACATTTCGGCCGCGCCGATCTCGACCTCCCGTGGGAAGCGACCGACCTCGCTGAGGCGCTCAGGGGTTAGGACTAATCGCCATTGCCGCCGTCGCCATCCGGCGACCAGACTCCGCCCAGCCGGCTCGCATACCAAAGAAGCGTGATCGCCGGCGGCAAAACGCTCTCCTTCGACATTTGCCACAGCGCCGCTGCAAAGAGCGCCAGCGCCGCGACGACCTTTGGATCGATGGAAACTTCGGGCGCCGCGCGCGCGGCGTGAGGCGCTTCGCCGACGACAAAGAGCCGCGCCTCCTGCGCCGCGACGCCGATGCGCGCCAAGGGTCCGCTGTGCTGAATGAGCACGCTGCCTGTCAGCGGCGCCACCTCGACGGCGCGAACGCCGGCGATCGCCGACAGGCCCTTGGCGACCGAAGCGAAATAAGCGGCGTCGCCGCGGCGGTCGGCGACACGCAGGCGCGCGCGGCCGGGCATGGCGTGGGCCAGCTGCGCCAGGGGCAGGATTGCGTCGTTCATCTACGCGCTCTCGCCTGCGGCCCGTGAGGCGGGAGCCTCGCCTGCTGGCGCGGCGCTCTCGGGCTTCGCCGTCGCTGTGGACGTGGCCTCGGTCTTTGCTTGCGCAGCCTTCGTCTGCGCCGCGGTCATTGCTGCAGCGAAAATATCGGCCACGGCCTCGGCCTTCGCTTCGGCGAAGAGATCTTCGGCGGCTTCGGCGAGTTCGGCGCCTTGCACGCGCGCTTCGTGATAGGCCATCACTGCGGCTTTCATCGCCGCCTTGGCGATCGGGCGCACGCGCTGCGTTCCCTGACGGTTGAGAAGCAAAACCGCGGCGGCGCCCGTCAAAGCGCCCAACGCAAATCCAAAGGGTTTCATCACTTCGACTCCGGTCCGATTCGCTGAAGGCCGCCAGGGCCAAGCGACGACGGCGAGGAAATTCTATCAAGACATCCTATCAGCAACAATCGACGCGATCGCGAAAAGAGCGCGCGGGCGCGGTCACATAACTGTAACGTGACGCGTTCCTATGAGCTACGGCTACCCGCTGCTTAATCGGCCCGGACGCAGCTCGTCTCTCCGAAACATCGTGGAAGACATGACCGCAATGTCCCGTAACCCGACGCTAGACCGCCTGCCTCCAGTGGAGATGAACGGCCAGACCGTGGGGCGCTATCTTGTGACGTCCGTGCCTGTGGCCCGCTCGCGGGAAAGCGCCGGCGAGGCGCGGGCGCGGTTGATTGGCCAGCGTTTCGACGACGCCTCGCATGTTTTCGTGCTCGCCGAAGACGGTCGCCTCATCGGCGTCGTCGCCATACGCGATCTGCTTGGGGCGCCGGAGACGACGCCGCTGCATGACATTGCCCGAACGGCCGAAGCCTACAGCGTCCCGCTCGGCGCGGATCGCGAAGCTGCGGCCAGCGTCGCCATCCACTCGGGCCTGTCGATCTTGGCCGTCTGCGACGCCGAAGGAAGATTTCTCGGCGCCGTGCCGGCGCGCGCGCTCATGACCATCTTGCGCGACGAGCATCTTGAGGATCTGCATCACATGGTGGGCATCCTCGGCAAGTCGGAGGCTGCAAGAGACGCGTTGACAGCCGCGCCGCACCGTCGCGCGCTTTATCGATTGCCCTGGCTGCTCGTCGGCATGGCCGGCAGCGCCGCGGCGACCGCGATGATGTCGCGCTTCGAAACTGCGCTCAGCGCGCATATCGCCGTTGCCTTCTTTATCCCCGCGATCGTCTATCTCGCGGATTCGGTCGGCACGCAGTCGGAAGTCGTGGTCATCCGCGGCCTCTCCCTCACCGATTCGGCCTTGCTGCCGCTTTTCGCCGGCGAGCTCGGCACCGGGGCGCTGCTCGGCGCGATGCTCGGCGGTCTCGCTTTCCCGATCGTCTGGTTCTTCTTTTCGAGCGTCGGCCTCGCCGCGACCGTCGGAATTTCGCTGGCGGTCGCGAGCACCATCGCCACGACGTTCGGATTTCTCATGCCTTGGTTGTTTGCAAGGCTCGGCTATGACGCAGCGCTCGGCTCCGGCCCGGTCGCGACCGTGGTGCAGGACACGTTTTCGCTCTTGACCTATTTTGTCGTCGCTTCTTGGCTGGTGTTCTGAGCTGCGCGTTTGAAGCGTGCGGCGGTCAATCACGACGCCTGAAGGCCGCGACGGCGCAAGGTTCGAGAAGGCGCTCGCCGATCAAGAGAGTCGCTTCGCCGACCAGCGCCGAAATATCCGTCGTCGTCGCGCCGTAATTGAAAATGTAGCGCATCGCGCCATTGTCGCGGACGCGGATATCTTCGGCGAGATCGAGCGTCGATATGCCGGCGACATGAGCAACATGGCGCAGCATGTTGTTCAGCAATTCTTCGTCCGGCCAACCGGCGAGATAAAAGACGTTCTCGGATCGCGCGAGCGCAGTTTCGCGGTCTTCCGATCTGAACTCGGGCGTGACGCTCTCGCCGAGCGCCAAGAATTCGCGCCACCGCACGAAAGCGCCATGTCCGGAAAGCGTAATCCGTGCGCCGGGCCGAAGGCTTTCGACTCGTCTGACGCGAATGTCGATGATGCGTCGCAAAACGCCGGGAGGGAGATCCGCCGGTATTTGAAAGTCGGCCGTCTTTGATCCCGCGCGCGGACCAAGCAGCACTGTCCCGCTGCTTTTCGCCAGCGCCTCTGCGAAGTCGTGAGACGGTGCAAAAAGCGCGGGGACAAGGATCAGCGTTCGATCAGCGATCGCCGCCGCGGTCGGCGGAACGACGTCGACGGAAAGTCCCGCGCGCCGCAGCGCCCGATAGAAGCACATGACAAGATCGAAATAAGAAAAGTCCTGACCTTGCGGCTCGATGCGCCACGCCCAGGCGCTTTCATAATCGAAGACCAGCGCCACCTCTGCGCGCGCCGTTTCGACGCGCGCATCGAGCATGGCGAGCTCCTCCGAAATGCGCGCGACGTCATGACAGGCGTCGTTCGGCTCGGCGTTCGGCAGCAGCAGCGCTTCGTGCATCTGCTCTTGCGCGAAAGGCGCCTGCCGCCAGCGAAAATAACTCACCGCCTCGGCGCCGGCGGCGAAAGCCTCGAAGGTCCAGAGCCGTACGGCGCCCCTCGCGGGCGCCGGATTCCACGGCGCCCAATTCACCGGCCCCGGTTGCTGCTCCATCACCTGCCATCTGCCGCGTCCGCATGCGCGGTAGAGATCGTGATGAAAGGCCTGAAAGTCGGGATCGCCGACGCGCATGTAGCGCAGCTTGAAGGCGTCGTCGTGAGAGGAGCGTTCCAGAAACCCGAGCGGGTAGCTGTCCCACGCAGCGATATCGAGATCATCGGACAGCGCATAGTGGTCGAAGTCGACGAACGCGCCCATGAAGTTGTGGAGGATCGTCGCATCCGGCGCGCGACGCCGGATGATCTGCGCTTGGCGCCGGTTGAAGGCGACGACCTGATCGGATGAGAAGCGCTGGAAATCCATCAGATGCGACGGATTGGCCTCGGTGACGGTCAGGTTCGGCAGCTCGATCTCATCGAAGCTTCGATAGTCCATCGACCAGAAGACATTGCCCCAGGCTTCGTTCAGCGTTTCGATCGTGCGATATTTAGCCTCGCACCATCGCCGAAACGCCTGCAGAGCGGCCGGCGAATAGCTGAGCACCGTGTCGTGGCAGCCATATTCATTGTCGGTCTGCCACGCCGCTACAGCGGGGTGGCCGCCGAAGGCGCGCGCCAGATGCTCGACGATGCGGTCACATTCTTGAGCGTAGCCTTCGTGGCTGAAGCAATAGTGTCGGCGCGAACCGAATTTGCGCGGCCTGCCGTCGGCGTCGAGCGCCGCCATCTCCGGCATCTTGTCGACGAGCCATTTGGGCGGCGTCGCCGTTGGCGTCCCAAGGACGACCTTAAGTCCGGCGTGGTCCAGCGTCTCGATCGCCCGGCTCAGCCAATCGAAGCGATAGGCGCCCTCGCTGGGCTCTAGCCGTGACCAGGCGAATTCGCCAATCCGAACAAAGGAGAGACCTAGCTCCTTCATCATGGCCGCGTCTTCGCTCCAGCGTGACTGAGGCCAATGTTCAGGATAGTAGCAAACGCCAAGGCGTTGACGTGTCATGTGCGGACTATCATTTGATCCCCTACCGCCGATCCGATGCGGCGTCGCCTTGACGATTTGATGACAATGGGATTGTTGCCGGAATGGAGTCGAGGATCGAGCAAGGTCTGATTGCCGCCTTCCGCCGCAGTTTCGAGCGCGAGCCACGCCTTTTTCGGGCGCCGGGCCGCATCAATCTCATTGGCGAGCATACCGACTACAATGACGGCTTCGTCATGCCGGCGGCGCTTGATCTCTCGATCTGGGCCGCCATTGCGCCGCGTTCCGACCGCCGCTTGCGCATAGGCTCGCTTGTGATGGATGAAGTCGTCGAATTCGACCTCGACGACGCGAACGCACAGCCGCGCGGCGATTGGACCGATTATGTGCGTGGCGTGGCGATTTTTCTTGAGCGCGCCGGTTACAAGCTGAGCGGCGCGGATCTCGTCCTCGACGGAAATCTGCCCATCGGCGCCGGACTCTCAGCCTCGGCGGCGTTTGAAGTCGCCGCGGGCTTCGCGCTTTTGACGATCTCCGGCTGCGAGGTCGACAGAGTCGAACTCGCCAAGATCTGTCAGCGCGCCGAAAATCAATTCGTCGGCGTTCGCTGCGGCATTATGGACCAATACATATCGTGCTGCGCCGTCGAAGGGAGCGCCCTGCTGCTCGACTGCCGCAGTCTCGTTTCGCGGAAAGTTGCGATAGATCCGAACGCGCGTCTTGTCATTTGCGACACGATGGTGCGACATCAACTCGCGAGCGATGAATATAATTCGCGTCGCGAGGACTGCGAACGCGCGGTCGCGGCGATCTCGACGCGGCTCGACGGCGTATCGGCGCTGCGGGACGTGACGTTTGCGCAATTGATGCGATACGCGGATTCGATGCCCGAGCTCATCTTTCGCCGCGCGCGTCACGTCGTCGGCGAGATCGATCGCACGCTGCGCGCCGCCGCGGCGCTGGACGCGGGCGACCTTAAGGAATGCGGCCGTCTCATGTATCTTTCGCATGAAAGTCTGCGCGACGATTATGAAGTGAGCTGCGCCGAACTCGATCTCATGGTCGAGATCGCCCGCAGCCTTCCGGGAGTTTATGGCGCTCGGATGATGGGCGGCGGATTTGGCGGCTGCACCATCAATCTGGTGGAAGCGAGCCGCGCTGAAGCTTTCGAGCAGGCGATGGCTGACAGATATCGCGCCGCGACCGGCGTTATGCCGCCCATCCTCACCTGCGTGCCCGGTCCTGGCGCGGGCCCTGTCGGCGATTAGGAGCGGCTCGTGTCCTTGCTCAGCAACGCCTCGCATCGCCGTCTCAACCAGCTCACCGGCGAGTGGGTGCTCGTCTCGCCGCATCGGACCAGCCGGCCATGGCAAGGCCAGGTCGAAAAGGATCGCGTAACGGATCGGCCTAGATACGACCCGTCCTGCTATCTGTGTCCTGGAAACGCGCGGGCGAATGGCGAACGCAACCCGGCCTATAGGGGCGTTTTTGCGTTCGATAACGACTTCGCGGCGCTCACGCCGCAGGCGTCAGTGGAGGAGGTCGTTCAAGACGGACTGCTTGTCGCCGAAGGGGAGACCGGCCGGTGCCGCGTGCTGTGTTTCTCGCCGCGCCACGATCAGACTTTATCGCGCATGACCGTTCCCGAGATCGTCCCCGTCATTGACGCATGGCGGGAGGAAACCATTGGTCTGGGCGAACTCGACGCGATCAATTACGTGCAGATTTTCGAAAATCGCGGCGCGGCCATGGGCGCGAGCAATCCGCATCCGCACTGTCAGATCTGGGCGACGCAGAGCATTCCGAACGAAGCCGCCAAGGAATCGGCGCGGCAGAGCGCATATCTGGCGAAGAACGGCTCCTGTCTCCTGTGCGACTATCTTGCGCTTGAGCAAAGCCTCGGCGAGCGAATCGTTTGCCACAACGATCATTTCGTTGCGCTCGTGCCGTTCTGGGCGATCTGGCCGTTTGAAACCATGGTGCTGGCCACAAGGCATATCGGCTCTTTTGACGATCTTACCGGAGACGAGATTGAGGCGCTCGCCGACATCCTTCGTCGGCTGACCATTCGCTACGATAATCTGTTCGAAACCGACTTCCCCTATTCGATGGGCTTCCACCAGCGTCCGACAGACGGCGCGCCGCACGCCGACTGGCATTTTCATGCGCATTTCTATCCGCCGCTGCTGCGTTCGGCGAGCGTGCGGAAATTCATGGTGGGCTTTGAGTTGCTGGGCGAACCCCAACGCGACATCACGCCGGAAGCCGCGGCGGCGCGTTTGCGCGAAGTCTCCGAAACGCATTATCTGGATACGCCCACACGATAAGCAGGGCTCGGTGAATGAGAAAAAGCGCGATCACCGTCGAAGCCGCAGCGCAGCTCGTTCCCGACGGAGCACGCGTCATGATCGGCGGGTTTCTTGGCGTCGGGTCGCCTGATCGGTTGATCGACGCGCTCGTCGCGCGTGGCGCGCGCGCATTGACGATCATCGGCAACGACACAGCCTATCCGAATGTCGGCGTCGGCAGGCTGATCGAAGCGGGATGCGTTGCGCGCGCGGAGGTCTCGCATATCGGCACCAATCCGACCACGCAGCGGTTGATGAGCGCCCGCGCGATCGACGTGGAGCTCATACCGCAAGGCACGCTCGCCGAACGCATTCGTGCCGCGGGCAGCGGGCTTGGCGGCGTCCTGACGCCGACCGGCGTGGGCACGATCGTCTCGGACGGCAAGCAGGTCATTGAGATCGACGGCGCGAGCTTTCTCATCGAGAAGCCGCTGCGGGCGGATTTCGCCCTGCTGCGCGCGCATGAGGCCGACTATTACGGCAATCTGACCTATCGTCTGACGGCCGCAAATTTCAACCCGGTCATGGCCTTCGCCGCGGACTGCGTCATCGTCGAAGCTAACGAGATTGTGCCGGTTGGAGTCATTCCGCCCGACGCGGTGCGCACGCCGGGCGTGCTCGTCACGCACATCGTGGGCAGGGCGCGCTGATGGACGCCAAGGACATCATCGCGCGCCGCGTCGCTCTGGAGGTGCGCGACGGCATGCTCGTCAATCTCGGAATCGGCCTGCCGACTCTCGTGGCGCGTTTTATCCCGCAGGGGATGTCGGTCGCCATGCAGAGCGAAAATGGCCTGATCGGCTTCAGCGCGCCGGTGCCTGAAGGGATGGAAAATCGCGATCTCATCGACGCTGGCGGCGGGTTCATCGCGGCGCTGCCGGGCGCCGCCAGTTTCGACAGCGCGACGAGCTTCGCGCTGATTCGAGGCGGCCATGTCGACATGGCGGTGCTTGGCGCACTGCAGATCGACGCCGCGGGACGTCTCGCCAGCTGGATGATTCCCGGAAAGTTTACGCCGGGGATGGGGGGCGCCATGGACCTCGTCGCGGGCGCCAAGCGCGTCATCGTGGCGATGCAGCACGCCGCCAAGGGCGAGCCGAAGATCGTCGAATCTCTCACCTTGCCGCCGACGGCGGCGCGGCGCGTCAGCCTGATCGTGACGGAGCTTGCCGTCATCGAGCCGACCGATGAGGGGCTGGCGCTACGCGAACGCGCGCCCGGCGTCAGCGTCGCGGAGATCGTCGCCTGCACGGGCGCGCGGCTCATCGTGCAGGAAGTTACGCCTGAGATGCCTCTCTGTCGCGATTAGCAGGCAGGCGCCGATACTTGATATCGGCCACGCTCGATACAGGTATCGCTCTGGCCGCGTCGCGCACTTTGCACAGCGGTCTTAGCGCTAAACGAAAGAGCAACCGATGAGTAAGCTGTTGATCTTTTCTCTTACCGCCTTCATTGGCCTCGCCGCGTTCAATCCCGCGACAGCCCGGACGATGGACAAGCAGCGCACGGCCTGCGAGCGCGATTCCCACAAGTTCTGCGCGGCGGAAGAGCCCAATGCGATCGCCGTCGAAAGGTGCCTGCGCGCGCATATGAACGAGCTTTCAAGCGCCTGCAAACGCCAGTTCAGGGCACAGCGCCGCTAACTCAGCGTGTCGCTAGAGAAATGCCGGCGCTGGCCCCGCGGATTCCGCCGAGGGTCGGGCGTCGTGAGGATGCACGGCTGATTGCAGCGCCTTCACAGGCCCACTAAACTGCCGGTCATGAACCGGCTGTCGAAAAGCGCCAAGGCGTTGGGTGTGTTACTTGCCGCCAGCGTGCTGGCTTTGGGCGCGTGCGCCGTATCGGCGCGCGCCGCGCCCTGCGGATCGTCGGCGCCCGGTTTTAGCCAATGGCTCGAGCAGATGAAACGCGCCGCCGCCGCGGAAGGCGTTTCGCAGCGGACGCTCGACGCTGCGCTGGCCGGCGTAACCTATGATCACGCGGTGATTGGCCGCGACCGTGGACAGCGGATTTTTCACCAAAGTTTCGAGAAGTTTTCGAGTCGCCTGGTGACGCCCGCCCGCTTGAACAAGGCGCGGGCGATGCTTCAGCGGCACGCGGCGCTGCTCGCACAGATCGAGGCGCGTTATGGCGTTCCCGGAGCGGTGCTCGTGGCGATCTGGGGATTGGAAACGGGCTTTGGCGCCGACAATGGGCGCTTCAGGACGATGCAGGCGCTCGCGACGCTCGCCTATGACTGCAGGCGCTCCGCGCAATTTAACGAAGAGCTGAAGCATGCGCTGAAAATCGTTGAGCGCGGCGACATGTCCCCGGCGCAGATGCGCGGCGACTGGGCTGGAGAAATCGGCCAGACGCAATTCATGCCTTCCTCCTATCTGACATATGGCGTCGATTTCGACGGGGACGGCAGACGTGATCTCATACGATCCACGCCAGACGCGCTCGCCTCGACGGCGAATTTCCTCAAGGGGAAAGGTTGGCGCACGGGCGCGGGCTGGAATGAAGGCGAGCCGAACTTCGCGGTTTTGCTCGAGTGGAATCAGGCGCGCGTTTATGTAAAAACCATCGCCCTGCTGGCGACGAAGCTCGCGGGCGCGCAATGAGCGGCGTCGTTGCGCTGTTCGCGTGCATGCTCAAAGACCGCTGAACAAGCCGCTCTCTTGGATTTCAGCGAATTCTTCCTTGAAAAAGTTCATTGTTCTAAATTTTGACTGAGCTATAAGGCTCACGGTTCCGCCGCCTCACCAGCGCAGGTTTTGCCATGCCTTACGCCTCAGTCCCAAAATTTCGCCGCAGCATCTTGATGCTTGCGCTTTGTGCGGGCGCGTCCGGCGTTTCGCTCTCCGCGTCGGCGCAAAGCAAACTGCCAAAATGCTCCGAGGAAAACATCTCGAAGCAGTGCTTCGGCGTGGTAACCGCGCCGGACGGCAACCGCTATATCGGAGAGATGAAGGGCGGCAAGGCCAACGGCAAAGGCGCGCTCATTTTCACGGACGGCAAGAAATACGGGGGCCAATTCCGCGACGGCGCGCCAAATGGCAAGGGAACCATCACACATCCTGACGGCGAGTCCTACACCGGCGATTTCAAGGACGGGAAGAAAAGCGGGCAGGGCAAATTGGTGGCTGCTGACGGAAAAATCTATGTCGGCCAGTTCAAGGAGGACGTTCCCAACGGCATGGGCGCCGTCACCATGCCAGACGGCAAGAAGTTCTCCGGAAAGTTCGTTGACGGCGAACTTGCCGTGAAGCCGAATGCCGGCAGCGCGGCGCGGAACGAACAGAAGGGGTCGAAAAACGGTCTGCCGCCTTGCGACGTCAGTTTGGCGACGCCTTGGAAGCGCTGCGTCGGGGGACTGAAGTTTCCAAACGGCGACTTTTATGCGGGCGAGTTCCGCGACGGAAAAGCAACGGGGCGCGGCACGATCAGGTTCGCGTCCGGCGGCCAATATGTCGGGGAGTTCCGCGACGGCGTTCGTCACGGCAAGGGCACTTACACGATCGCCAACGGCGAAAGCTACAGCGGCGAATTCGTCAACGGCCGGATCGTCGGCAAAGGCGCTTACACATTTCCCGACGGCAAGAAGTATGTGGGCGAATTCCGCGACGGACGCCCGCACGGCAAGGGCATTCTCACCCTGCCGAATGGCGCCTCCTACCGCGGCGAGTTCCAGAATGGCGAGCCGGACGGACAGGGAACGATGAGCTTGCCCGATGGCCAGTCGCAGAGCGGAATCTTTAGAGCGGGCAAATATCAGCCCCAATAGATCGCGTGGGCTCGGCGCGCCAGCGGGCGCGGGATCATAGATGATCGGCCGGGGCGCGCCGCCTTGCTGACGCAAAGTGCATGAAACAGAAAACCCCAGCCGGAGGCTGGGGTTTTGCGGTTTCGGCGGTCTTACGTTTCGCCGCGCCTACTGGATGGGCGTGACGATCGAGGCTTGCGCATTATTATTAATGGAAATGTTGTCAGAGTCGGTCTTGCTGATCGTGGCGCCTGCGGAGTCGATGATGCTGCCGATCGCGAAGGCTTGCTTGTCGATGTTTACATTGCTCTGATTCTGGTTACCCGATCCAAGATCGACCATGCTTCCGCCGACCGAGCCGTTTTGAACGACGGCGGCGTTATTGTTCACGCCGATCTGTGTGACGGCCGAATAATTGTTGCCGTACGCTTGGGACTGATTCTGGTTCTGATTGTTCTGACCGTCGGCGAGGGCCGAACCGGCAGCGAGCGTGCAGAAGGATATTGTCGCGATCAGCTTTTTCATGGGTCTGGTCCCTGGAAGTTGGCCTTCGTTGTTCGGATACTGCCTACTGTCACCCTAGCTTTGCAGCGCGCTGCGGTCGATCGTTTCGACCTCGACGAACTGCGATAGAATCCTCGATGTGGCCGAAACGCCACATGTGTCCAGCCTCATCAAAAGGCCTTCCGCATATAGGTGAGGACGTTCGGGAAGTTGACGGCCACCGGCAGGCCGCGTCCGCCGAGATATTGGCCGTTGGCCTGGCTCCATGTCCAACCGCCTTCCAGACCGAACGCCCATCCTTCGCCAGCCCAATATTCGGCGTTTCCGACGACGCGCTGACCTCTGACTTGCGTATTGAAGCCGAAAGCGACGTTGCCGAAACCGAGAAATTCGGGGGCGGAGCCCATGTAGCTCTGAAACGCCGCTCCGGTGATCGAGGTCTTGAACACGGGAGTCCAAAGATGTTCGTAGGATGCCATCAATGACTGACCGGAACTCCTCTGGATCGTTCCAGTCGAGCTGCTCACATAGTCGATCGACATATACGGCATGCCGAGATACGACAGCGCGCCTTGAGTGGCGGTCGCCGATAGCATGGCCTTGCCGTACATTTCGCCGCCAAGGGGACCAATGAGCCCGCTCCACTTCCAACGATATTCGCCGGCGAGCTGCGCAGCCCAGCCCCACGTGGAGTATTTCGGCATGAAGGAATTGTACGCGTTGGCGGAAACATCCCTGATTTCGTGCATCGCTCCCGACGCGTGGACGACGAAGGCGGGGGCGCCGACGCGTAATTGCGCGACAAAGTCCGGGTATCCCATGCCCGTCGGATATCTCGACAGAACCCCGTCCGGATAACGCCTCAGCGTCGGATCTTCAGCCGATACGCTGATCGAGGCGCCCAAGCGCGGCAGGAGACCTGGGAGAACGTTGATATTTTCGATTCTGTGAGTGTAAGAAACCGCCGGCGTCGTCATGTAGGACGCGTAGCCCGGCATGAAGGTGTAGCCGGTCCGGCTGAAACTGAACAGCGACGGCTGGAGTCCAACGCGCAGCCCGCCCCATTGAACCCAGGCCTGATCGAAGGCGCCCCTCCAGTAGTTTCCGTATAGTTGATTCAGCGATATGCGCGTTTCACCTTCATAATTTTTTACCGTCCTGGCGAACAATCCGGCGTTGATGAACACGGAGATCGTTCCGTAATCCGTGTTCCGGAACGCCAGAAAATTCACCATGCTGTAGGTGCCGGTATAAGCGCCGGACGTTGTTTTGCTGACGAGCGGATTTTTCCAATAGTACAACATCGGAACGGCGGCGCTCAATCCGAGACCGTTCCATCCGTATCGATAGGCAGGAAGGCGCTGCGTCGTGAACGCTATGTCTTCGGTCGCAAAGTCCTTGCCCAGGAAACCGGTAAAGGATCCGTGGACCGCGCCGCAAAAGCCGATGTAGGGAATTTGAAAAAATTGGGTATTGCCGTTCAGATTGCACGGCCCCGTCATTCTAACGACGGGCCGCGGCGCAGCTTTTGCTACCGGCTGACTGACAGGACGCTTCTCTTTCACTCGCGTTTTTGACGCGGCGTTGAGCTCTTGGATCGCGCGCTCAGCTTCCAGAATCGAAGCGTCGACGCCCTTATCGAAGCTTGCCGGCTGTGCGAGCGCAGTCGACGCGCCGGCCATTCCGGCGGCGCAGGCGAACGATACGACGATTTTTGTTCGCTTTTTCACGTAGCCCTGTCCGTTGGACACCAAGTCAAAGGTTCGTCGTTAGTGCATTCGTCCAAAGCTGTTCGTCGCCGTCAGACCTGGCGGCGTCCAGATCGCCAGACTCATGCTGTCCGTGGCGAACAGAGAGAGATAGCCTTCTGACGTTTGATAGGACTGGTAGATCGGGCCGTCGGTCGGCACCAGCACGCGAGGCGCCGAACCATTTCCGACATGGGAGTTTTGCGCGACCGCGGCGACATTCGTGCCGCCCATTTGCGTGATCTGCGAACTATTCTCCACGCCGTTCTGGGTCACGGAGGCGTAATTCTGTGCGCCATAACGCGGACCGTCGCCGCGAACGCTCGCGCTGCCGCTAGACACTCCCGTGGAGTCGCCGATCTGCTGCATCTGCGAATAGTTGTTGAGTCCGTTCTGGTTGATCACCGCTTGATTCGCTAAATTTGAATCCTGAACGCCGTAGTAGACGTTCACGAAGCCGGACTGCGACAGGTCGATGGACGACTGCGATCCGCCGGAAAACCCAAAGGCGAAATTGAAGGGTGCGCTTTGCGTCGCCATTTGCGCAAAGACGGAGTTCATGAAGCTCAGGAGGAAGATTGCGGCTAGAAGCGGAGTTCGCGACATCGTCTATTCCCAGCTCTCGAAAAATGACGACCAAGCGCGCGGCGGCGCTCTCTCAAAGACAAAGCGCTAAGAGCTAACGCCTGAAAAAAACCGGCTGCCGACAGTCGAAGCGATAGGGGCGATTGTCGCTGCCCGGAACCGGCTCCAAGACCCAGATGTCGTCTCTGAGATAATCCTGGGCTTCCGTCTGCGCCAAATAGCCGCCGAGACATGCCGGCGAACTGTCCTCAGTCACGACCGCTACAGATCGTCTCTGCCTGTGGCTCTTGGCTGCGTCGGCGGGCGACGCGAATGCGGAGAGACTGAAGAGAACGACGAGGGCGGCATGCAGTATTGGCTTCATAGGACTGATCCTTTGAACATATGCTGCACGCCGCCCTCGATGTTAGCCAGGCTCGCTAAGATCAGGGAGCGCCGTTGCCGATGTCGTTGTGGTTCGCGGTGACCGCGACGCCGGCGAGCGCGATAGCATTGTCCTGGATATCGATCGGATTGAAGGAGTCCTCAAGCCGCAGGCCGCCAGCGACGCCGCCACGATCAGCGACATTGATGTTGGTGTCGACTTCGATCCGCGACACCGAGGTGTTGTCGATGCTGGTGTTGTTGGAGCCGATGGTGATCATGAAGGCCTGGCCGTTGCCGCCGTTGGCGTCGATGCCATTGCCGATGCCGTCCTGGCTGGAGGCGGCGACAGTGGTCGAACGCTGCGACGACAGATTGGCCTGAACCGTGCCGACAGTCGCGGTCGAGGAGGTGGTGTTGTCGCCGACGCCGACGCCGACGTTAATCGGAATGATGCTGAGGGGCGCGTTGTCCTGCAGCGCGGTGCCTTGGGCGGAGAGAGAGCTCTCGCTTGTGGCCATCGCCGCCGTGCTCGCTACCCCCGCTTTCGCTGACCCGATCGGCGCCAACGTCGGCATCAACACCTCCGTCTCGCAGGGCGTGAACGTCGGCAGCGTCACCAACCTCGGCCTCAACAACGTCGGCGTTGTCAACCAGAACGTCGCCGTCGGCGGCGGCATCGAACTTCAGCCCACCGCGTTCAGCCAGACCGGCGCTGTCTTCAACATGAACACGCACGCCTTCAGCGTCGGCAGCATCGTCGACTCGGGCAATGGCGGCGACGCCGGCGACGTGACGGTCGTCGCGGTCAGCGCGGCGGTTGCGCTGTCGGAAAATGACTCCGATCAGGCCGGTCTTGCCGGCGGCCTCGCGATCCCGGTCGCTCATGGGGAGGATCCTTCTAGAGATTTTTTCTAATCAGACGACCAGCGCGCCAGTCATCGTGGCGCAGAGTTGTCGAAGAGCGGTCGATCCGTCCAGCCACTAAATATCCCGATAACCACTTTTAGTAATAACTGTGGCGAAAGTGCAACATCGTCTTGCAGTGCAATGTAGAAGGGCTAACACATCGAAGTTACATCGATATTTTCAGTTTATCATGGAAAAAACATGGCCCTTCGAGCCTATGTGGATAACCTCGGCGATGAGAGGTTAACGTCGTTGGTGAAGTGCAAAATGAGAATTATGGAACGGTTCCGAATTATGAACTTTAGATGAATGTAAGACGCCTTCTTGTATTCAATCGAAGTACAATGATAGCTAATAAGCTGATCGCTCTACCTGGTAAATTGGGGAAAAAGCATGAAATGTCGTGGGGTTAACCTGTTTTCGTCGGTGTTTGTCTCATTGGCGCTCCTAAGTCCAACTTCCCTTGTGGCTCAAGGAGATATGGGCCCGATCGGGACCGTGGTCTTGGAGAACATGGTGCAGGAGCAAAATCCGCCTGGGAATGGCTATGAGACATTCAGACCACGGCCGTCTTACAGATACGGAAGCTGCAAGACTCACAAGATGCGCAGTTGCCGGCGTGGGTTTCGCTCGAGCAAAGCTCATTAGCGCTCCTGTTCGGGCAAGATGCGAAGTTTTACACGCGAGTTATTTTGCTAAACAGCCGCTCGATCTTGCCTGCGCGAGTCCGGCATGGGGCGCTGTCTCTCAAGACGATTCCAGGACGACGATGGGTGAGCGCATCGACAAGCCCTGAACGTCGCCAAAGGCTTCGCTGAGTTGCGGAAATGTCGCGCGAATTCGCGCCGACATTGGGTACGGACCTGGTTCTTGGCGCACGCGCCGGCGGCCAAGCCTTGAACCCCGCAATTCTGCGCCTTCAACGTGCGCCGCTTGCGCGTTCTGGGATGACCACGACGGCGAGCAATTCGGCGGATGCCTGTCGAAGCGCGTCGGCGCCCGCGCGCCTCTTCCTTACCTGAGACGCGCCGATCGCGACTTCGGCCAGAGAAATTGCGATAGGCCAGGAATCGAATCAGTCATGCTTCGCAGCTTCTCTCTGCCGATAACCTGCTCCGCGCCGCCGAAGATCTCTCTGGCGAGCCTTTGAAGCTGGTCTGGAGAGAGACCCAGGCTCGTCAAACGAGCCGTCAGCGCAAGGACGTCGCCTTTCGCGCCGCCCACCAGGCCGCCGACCCCTCCGAGCACGCCGCCGAGCAGACCCCGCCGCGGCGCCGCCGCAGCGTCCCTTATCGCGGCTTCAGCACCGGGGATTTTCTCGATCAGTTCGTCGGCAGGGCCGTTCGGATGGCGCTTCTGGAGGAAGCCGAAAACGTGACCGACGGCGAGTCTCGCGACCGCGGGCGCGATGCCGACCGACGCCGCGATATGCGCGACCCATTCGTCCATATTCGGCCCTCGAAATTCTCAGTCCGATTGCGATGCCGCCGCCTTGACGAATTGATAATGTTGGTGAGCGCGGTGGGGCTCGAACCCACGACCCCCTGATTAAAAGTCTCATCCATGGGCTATTCCACGCTATCCGATTTTACGCCACGCTGCGATAATGTATTGATTATCATTGACAAATCTGGCGAGGCGCTTTCCGATTGCCGTCGGCGACTTTCTTTCTGGTGGTCACCATATGGTCACCAATGGAGCCCGATGAGCGTGCGGATTGCGAAGCTGACAAAGCGGATTGTCGACATGGCGCAGCCTGAGTCTGAGCGTTATGTCGTCTGGGACAGAACTCTAAAGGGCCTTGGGCTTCGGGTGGAGCCGTCAGGGACAAAAACGTTCCTTGTCCGATATCGTATTTCGGGTCGGAAACGCTTCCTCGCGATCGGTCGATTCGGACATTTGACGCCGGAGCAGGCGAGGGGGCTGGCTCAGGCAGTTCTGGCCAATGTGTGTCGCGGTCGTGACCCCGTAGAAGAACGTCGGGGGGAGCGAGCGGCAATCACTGTCGATGAACTGGCGAGGAGATTTCTCGCCGAGCACGTCAGCCCGAAGCGGAAGGGCACGACCGCGGCTCATTACCGCAGCCTAATAGAACGCTATGTCCTGCCCAAACATGGTCCTCGGAAGGCGCATGATTTTGTTGGGTCCGATCTCGCGCGGATACATCTTTCGATGCGGAACCGTCCCTATCAGGCAAATCGGCTGCTCGCGGTGGTCGCGAGCATGTATTCTTTCGCGGAGCGGCTTGGACTAGTTGCAGATGGATGTAATCCGGCTGCTCGGATTGAACGGTTCCCCGAATCGCGCCGGGAGCGCTTCCTAACTATGGGGGAATTGGCGCGGCTCGGAGAAGCCTTCCGTCGATTTGAGAACGACGGGCGATTTCGAGACGGGATTGCTGCGCTTCGGCTCCTGCTATTTACCGGCGCGCGCCTGCGCGAGATCCTTCACCTCCGTTGGGAACATGTCGATATGGAGCGGGGCTTGCTGTTCCTACCCGATTCCAAGACTGGCAAAAAAACGATCTTTCTTAACGCGCCAGCACTGGCGGTAATTCGATCTTTGGGGCGCGTCGGAGATTGCGTCATACCCGGCGCAGATCCAAAAGTGCCGCGAGCGGATCTCAAGAAGCCGTGGGCGGCGGTGACCGAGGCCGCCAATCTTCCGGACTTGCGCATTCATGACCTGCGCCACTCTTTCGCCAGCGTCGGCGCCGGAGCAGGGCTTGGCTTGCCGATCGTCGGCAAGCTTCTGGGTCACACGCAGGCTTCGACTACTAGCCGCTATGCCCATCTCGACGCCGATCCGATCCGGCGCGCAGCGGATACAATCGGTGAGACCATTGCTGCAGCGCTTAACAAAAGCTGTGACAGTGATCCAAGTTCAAAATCGGATGCTAAACATTTGTCGATTCAAGTTCGTAGGCGAGCTCACTTGTGCGTTTAATCTATCTCAAAATGTATCCGATAAGCCCACATTATCGGACATGATGGAGGAAAGACAAGCGCGGCGGATCGGGCGCTAAATTTAACGATAAAGCGCCGCCGTGGCTTGCCGCTGGACCCGTTCCGCGCCTACGATTCCGCGCATGTTGGAAAGCGATTCGCCCCACCCGTTGAGCCTTGAACCCGCGCCGATGGCGCGGCCGCGGCGCGTCGTGCGAAGCCGTCCTCTAAACCCGTCGCGCCGGCTTTGTCACGTTGTCGAACGAAAGACGCGAATAATCTCATTGACGATCTTGTTTATGCTTCAGCAGTGGCCAAACGCCATGTGTCCATGGCCGAGCCTCGAAAAGCTCGGTGCGTCCTTGCTGAAATGAGATGGCGTTGAACGTTGGAGATGTTGTGGGCTGCTGCGTGAAAGGAGAGAAATCTTTGTGCTGAACCAACGCTCTTGAAACCTTGCATCTTGCGTTCTCGTCGTCGGGTTGGTTGATGAGAATTCTCCGCTCTGTTGTTTCGCCATCGGCCGGTGAGATGCCGCTGTTCGATCCCAAGATCACGCGCGGCGGCATGGTAAGACCGCAGATCGTCGGTCACCAAATTCTCCGGCGCAAAGCCATATTTCTTCAGAAGCTTGCGCATTAATTTCAGCGCTGCGGTCTTATTCCGCCTGGTCTGGACCAAGACATCCAGAACCTCTCCTTCACTATCGACGGCGCGTCACAGATAAACCAAGCGTCCATCGATCTTGAGATAGACTTCGTCGAGATGCCATGTGGTGTGCGGCTTCGGCCGGCGTTTGCGCAGATCGGCTGCGATCTTGGCCCAAAATAATTGACCCATCGTCTCACGGTTTCATAAGAGACCGCGATCCCGCGTTCCGCTAGCAAATCCTCGACGTCGCGGAAGCTTAAAGTGAATCTGACATAGAGCCAGATTGCCTGTTGAATGATCTCGGGCGGAAAGCGGTAACCGGCGTAGCTGATTTTCGTCATCGTGCAGGATAAGAGCCAGAGGTCAGGGCCGGCAAGCTGACAATGTGGTGTAAAGCGAGGTCGGATGATTGACCTCGTCGCGTGTGTCGATAGTCTCCAGTGTCGGGCCAGAGGTGGCGCGAAACATCCGGACGGACGGCATGAACAGGGTTGTAGACTCCGTCGAGATCGAGGCTGAAGCGAGCGGGATCATCTTCGCCGAGGAGTTTGCAGCAATTGAACGGCTTCGCGATCCTGCGGTGCAAGCCGTCTTCGTCCGGCCAAGCCGGCGCCCGGAATGGGAAGAAAGGCTGGGGGCGGTGGTGGAGAGCGGCGCATTCCGTTTCGAGCGGCTGACCCTTCCGACCGCCCGCATCGAGGAACTGCCCTCGATCCTCGAAGCGAGCCTCCCAGAGGAGGGTCTCGCATTCGCGACGCGACTCGCGCTGATCGACGACATAGCAGTGATGGCCGATGAGCTGCGCCAATTGGCGGGGTGCAACAGCGTCTTGCTGCGGGTCCTGGTCGAAGCGCCGACCGAAATCTGCGGCTTCCATATCGACACGGTTGGCCCCGGCCTGCCCCCTTTCGGTCTCCTCAAGGTCTATAACGGCGAGGCGACGCGCTACGTCCTGGCCCGCGACATGCCGGACATGGGTCGGTTCTACGACTACCTCGGCAAGCGCGAGCGGCTCTCGGCCGAATGGCGGGCGGCGCTGCAGAAGGAAGACGCCGCCGCGGCTGATCGCCGAAGGTCATCCATGCTGAACCTCGACGAGATGCTGCCCTTTCTCAGAAAGGGCGCCAAAGTCTACCGGACGCCGCCCGGCGCTGTCGTCGCCTTCCGCCATCTCGACGTCCGGGAGCTCTGGAACCTTCACCCGTCCGGCCGCACATGGCTGCATTGCTCGCCGATGTCGGGCACGCCGCGGCTCGTCGTCAATCTTTCGCCGGCGAACCCCCGCACGGCCCGGCGGCGCTGAGCTGCAGCGAGGCGTCGCGGCCTAAACCTGGATCGACAGAGCGTAGCAGCGTCGCCAACCGTCGGCCGGAGAGTTCCGGTCCGAACTGACTGCGGAACCAGCCGTCAGGACGAACCCGGCCCTCGGCGCAGTCGCGCGCAGCGTCGAGAACGTTCTCCTCGCCGTCAAAGAAGCGGCCGGTGAAGCGGTTCACATATTTCCAGCCGCCGAGGATGGCCCGGTCGACCACAACCGGCACGTCGAGACAAAGGGCCTCCGCCAAGACCCGGGGCGACGGGTCGCTTCGGTTAGGCGCCAGAAGAAACCGGGACCCGGCAATCGCCGCCAGCAGGCTCTCCCAAGGAAGAGCTTGAACAAACGAAACCCCCGGCTGTTGCAGAAACACCTCGTCGGCTTCGCCAATTACCAAGGCGCGCAGACCCAGGCGGTTGTAAATCATCGGGACGCAGCGCGCCGCAAGAGCCCAGTTCTTCACTCCCTTCCGCCAAGGGTCGACACCGCCGACATAGACGTAATCGAATTCGGCCGGAAGGCTCTCTGGGGCAATGGACCCCGCGCGCCGCCGCAGGAGCAACCAGTCGGTGAAGTCGGAGACGCTTATGAGGGCGCGTGGGGCAGAATAAGTGAAATAAGCATTGGGATCACGGAAACAATGGCACCACGCCTCGCAAAGCCCCTCATAATCGAGAGGGTCGCGAGGGTCGTGGCGGGGAAAATCGAGATAGCTGGTGACGCCGAGGAAGCGAGCGCGCTTGCGCCGAAGTTCGGCGAATTGCTCCTGCTGAGCGGAAGCGAGGACGGGGCCATGGATCGCAATCCAGCCGATTTCTTCTCCACGGGCGTCAAGAACAGCTTCGAACGGCCAAGACAGGCTTGCGATCACGGAAAGAGCCTCTCCTAGATTGTAATTGACAAATGAAGCCCGAGCGTGCACCTTTTTAGAAAAAGATAGTTATGGTTCTCATTTATTCTTTCGTGGAGCTCTCACATGCTGAGAGAAAACGAACATTTCTTCGACGCTGGCAACAGAGTCACCCGGATCGACGTTTTCGAAGAATTGAATGCACAAATTTTGGCGGCGCTGCGGCAGTTCGCCCGCCGCTTGGGCGCGCCACATCTCATCGACGAGTTCCTTCTGCCGACCCTTGCGGAAGGCGACGCCAGGATCGTCGCGGCGGTGCGCGACCGGCCGTGGCCACCTTGGGGGCTCGGCTCTCGCGAGATCGTTGCGATATGCGTGACCCATTCCATCGCCGACGGCAGCTATGCTGTCTCGCCAGTCTACACATTACCACAGGAGTTGACCAACATCGGTCTCATCAGCGCCGTCTACAAAGAGGCGTTGGACCAGCTCTCGGCGCATCCGAGAGCCGAAATTTGCTATCTCGCGGCCGAGCATTCGACCCTCGCCGACCACGTCCTGACGCAAAGCGGCTTCGGAAAGACCGAGGATGTCTTCGTCACGCCCCACGCCCGCTATCATACGTATCGCGCCGCGGTCGATAAGGTTCAGGAGGCGCTGGGCATTGCCAACACACCGACGCCCGACCTGCTCGCTCACGCGATCGACAGTCGGGCCTTGGCGGCGCAGTCGTATTTCCATCAGACTATCTATATGGGATCGCTGGCGGAATGGCTCGGCACGGAAGGCCTCGCCTCTGAAATCATCCGCCTCGTGCGCGGCGGTCATGCCGGCAAGCCGGGCGGCGTGCCGAGCGGCACCGGACGATGGGAAGTCGATCCGATCTCCGAGGTGGAGTTTGTCGTCAGCTTCGCAAATATGCTTGGGCCGGCTCGCGATCAGTTAATGCAGTACGCGCTGGCGTCGGAATCGAGATTTACGCCGGCGATGGTCGTTCGGGACGCCAGCGATTGCGCCTCGGTTGACGAGGTCGTCCGCCGCGCGCGAACGCTGGACGATCTCGGCCCGTTCAAGGATGTCTTCGCGAAAGCGCTGACGCAGCATCTGGAGCCGGCGCTCAAGAAGCTGAAACTTCCGGGTTTCCCGGTCGGCCAGATCGAAATGCAGATAACGGCGAGCGGCAATGGCGATTTCTACCGTCTCCATTCCGACACCGGTTCCAAGAGCACCCGCGAGGTCTCTTTCGCTTATCATTTCTTCCGCGAACCGCGCCGGTTCTCTGGCGGCGAACTACGCATCTACGGCAAGAAAATGGTCGCCGGACAGCTCCTGCCTGCGGATCATTTCCAGACGTTGTCGCCGCGGCAGGACACGCTGTTCTTCTTCGCCAGCGCCAATGACCACGAAGTTCTACCGGTGCGGGTGCCGAGCGGCGAATTCGGGGACTCGAGGTTCACCGTCAACGGCTGGATTCACCGGCGCGACTGACGGGCGTGACAAGGGACAGGAGGCGGCGGCGGCCGGTGGTCCCCGTCTCCCCCGTAGTTTCGGGTGGATCGTTGGACGCCCTGCCATGTTTGAAACATCCAATCGGTCGCCCGGCATGCATCCTGGAGGATGACAGATGCACAGCGTGCGGCTGGGCTGGGACGGAATTGACGCCTTCGCGGCGCGGGGCGCGTGGAGGACCACGGTCGCTCTGCCGGCGCCGCGTCTTGCCGGCCTTCTGGCGCGGCAATGGCGGCTGGAGGCGCGCGCGCTGCGCGGCTTCTATCTGGTCCGGGACTCGGCGGACTTGCAGTCCTTCCAAGCCGATCCCGCATATCGCCTGCTTTCGGCTCGTCTCGGAGAGACGCCGCCTCCCGTCGTGGCCGACTCAGCCAGGGGCGGCAAGCTCGACCGGCCCGTCTTCATCATCGCAGCGCCCCGCTCGGGCAGCACCCTTCTGTTTGACCTTCTCGCGCAAGCGCCGGGGCTGTGGACACAGGGCAGCGAAGGCCAAGGGGCGGTGGAGGGGATCGTCGGCCTTCACCCTGCCGAACGCGGCTTCACGTCGGATCGGCTGACCGACGAGGACGCCGGCGGGGATGTCGCCGAGATCCTGCGCGCCGGCCTCATGTTCGACCTGCGCGACCGCTCCGGTCAGCAGCTGGACGCCCTGCCGGCCGGAACCGGTCCGGCCCAGCTTCGCATTCTCGACAAGACGACCGAGAACGCCCTGCGGGTTTCATTCCTGGCGCAGGCCTTTCCGGACAGCTTCTTCATCCTCCTGCATCGCGATGCGCGCCAGAGCGTCAGCAGCCTGATGGAAGCTTGGCGTCATGGCGGCTTCGACAGGTTCCTGGAGCTGCCGGACTGGCCGGACGGTAAGTGGTGTTTTCTTCTGCCGCCCGAGTGGCGGCGGCTTGCCGGGCGCTCCCTTCAAGACGTCGTTACCGCCCAATGGGCGTCGGCGTATCGGCATGCGCTCGACGATCTCGACGGGTTGGACCGCAACCGCTGGGCGCATGTCGATTATAACGAACTCATCGCCGCCCCGAAGCGAACGGCGCTGCGGCTCTGCCGTTTCCTCGGCCTTGAAACGGATGCGAAATTTGAGGCCTTCCTCGACCGAACGCCGGCGCTTAGCGCGACCACGATATCGCCGCCGTCGTCGCTGAAATGGCGACGGAACCCGGCGCTCGACGCCGGACGACTGGAAAATAGGGTCCGCAGCCTCGGCGGACGTCTGCGCAGCCTTGATCTGCAGGAGCGCCCCGCCGCAATCGCCTCGCCGCAGACGATCGAAATCCCGGGCGTCCGCTTCGCCTGCTTCCTGCGCGACGTGCAGCCCACAGCTTCGGCGGCGTCCGAGGAGCTGATCGTCGATCCGAGCTTTCGTTACCAAATGGGCAACAGCATTCCGTTGGGACTCGCCGGCAGCGCGCGCTTCCGCGGCCGTTTCCTTGGTGATCAACCGATCCTCTGGGTGCGCTCCGCGCTGACGGAAAGCTACCTTCCGTTCTGGGCGCCCCGCGAGCAGGCCCTCCTGTATCGCCGCCTTGAAGCCGGCCGGCCGGCGCCAAATCTTGGCGGAGAGCTGGCGCAACTTCACGCCGCCGGAATCGTCGCCACGGAGGCCGAGCGCCGTGGGGGCGAGGAATCCGCCGCCAGGACCCGGGAGGCCCTCAAGGCCACGATCGCTCGATCCGGATATTGCGTCATACCTCGTCTCATCGGAAGTCCGCACACCCAGGCGCTCGCCCGCTATTACCGGACGATGATCGCCTCGGACCTCTGGACAGCTGGCGACGATCAGGTCGAGCGGCGACATGGCTGGCACAACGAAGCCATGGCCCAATTCGTCCAATACCAACTATGGGACTTCGTCTCCGAACTTGCCGGCGAGAAGGTCGTTCCGTCCTACGCTTATGTGTCCGCCTATCAAAGCGGTGCCGAGCTGGATCCCCATTTCGACCGCAAGCAGTGCGTCTACACGCTCTCCTTCGTCATCGATGAGAGCGGCGGCCGATCCGTGGATTGGCCGATCCACTTCGAAACTGTCGACGGCAGCGTCGAAGTGACCGCCGCGCTAGGCGACGCCGTGCTGTTCTGCGGCCACGACATGCCGCACTGGCGCGAACGCGCGCCCGCGCCTTGCCTCGCACTCACGACGCTCCTGAACCATTACGTGCCGTCCAAATTCGGCGAGACCTTGAACTGAAAGGGATCGTCTTCGATGCAAGCTGAGATGAGGCCGAGGCAATGACCGGCACGGCCATCTTCATCCGCACCTACTGGAAGGATCTGGAGTGGCTGCGCTATTGCCTGCAGGCGATCCGTCTCCACTGCCGTGGCTTCAGCGAAACCGTAGTGGTCGTGCCGAAATCGACTCTGCCCTGGCTTCGCCACGCGAGGCTGCCCGAAATGGAAATACGCGTCGTTGCATGCCCCGACTACAAGGACGACTATCTCGGCCAGCAACTCACAAAATTGTTCGCCGACGCCTATACCGACGCCGACTACATCGCGCATGTGGACGCCGATTGCATCTTTTCGCGCAAGATAACGCCGGAAGACCTGCATCCGCAAGGTCGGCCATTTCTCATCGCCAAGCCGGTGAGCGAACTCGGCCGGCATTATCCCTGGCGTACGCCCGTCGAGGATTTCTTGGGCTTCGCGGCGCTCCACGACTACATGCAGCAACCGCCTTTCGTCTTTCCCCGCGGACTTTACAAGGCGGTGCGGGATCACGGACTCGAACGACATGGAACGCCGCTCGACGCTTATGTGCTCTCGCGCCCGCTGCGCGGCTTTTCCGAATTCAACGTCCTCGGCGCCTACGCTTGGCGCTTCCATCGCGAGGAGTTCAGCTTCCACGTCGCGGGAACGGCCGCGGCTCCACGGCCTTGCTGCGACTGGCACTGGAGCTGGGGCGGACTGACGCCGGAAATCAGATGCGCCATCCGCGCGCGCGCCGACGCGCGATGAAGCAGGCCAGCCGACCCGTTCTCGCCTTCTGGTGCCGGATTCCGAGCCGGCCGAATTTCGGCGACGCCCTCACGCCCTGGCTGATCCGCCGGATCACCGGACGAACTCCCCATTTCGCGTTGCCCGAGGACCCGCGCGATAAGCTTTTCGTAACCGGGAGCATCCTCGCCTTCGCGACCGCCCGCTGCACGGTTTGGGGCAGTGGCGTCATGAACGCCGACGACCACGTCTCTCCTGCCGCGCGGCTTCTCGCCGTGCGCGGGCCGCTGAGCGGACGGCGCGCGCGCGCCTGCGGTGCCGATTGCCCGGAGGTCTATGGCGATCCCGCCTTGTTGCTCCCGCGCTTCCTGCCGCCTCCCGCGTTAAAGCGTAAAGGCCCGTCGCTGGTCGCGCATTTCTCCGACCTCGCGCGGCTCGGGGGCAGGGTGCCGCCGGGGCTTGTGCTGATCGACATCCAGGCCGGAATCGAGGAGGTCGTCGCTCAGATTTGCCGCAGCGAGTGGGTCCTGTCGTCTTCACTGCACGGGCTGATCGTCAGCCACGCTTATGGTGTGCCGGCCGCCTGGGTCAGCTTCCGCGACCTCCCCTCGGGCGACGGCAGTAAGTTCCACGATCATTACGCCGCGCTCGGCGTCGAGCCGCCGAGTGCGGCGCACCTCGCCGACGACTGCGCCGGTTTCGCTTCGCTCGCGAGCAAAGCCTGGTCTCCCGCCAGTCTGGACACCGAGGCCTTGTGGCGGAGCTGCCCCTTCAGGCAAGCGGCTTGCCGGGAGAATGGAGATGGTGACTGAAGTTGATAGGCTGCTCGGCGGGATTCGGGACGGCAACTACCACGCCGGCGGCATACGCTGTTTGCGGCTGTTCACCCTCGAACGCAATCTCTCCCTGGCGCTGCGCGGCGAAATCGACCGCCTATGCGCCGCCGAAACCGGTTCCGACGTGCAGCAGTGCGGACATGTTACGCATTGGGCGCGGCCTCGAGGCTGCGTCCGGCAATTCAGCTTGCTCAATCGCAGCGGCGATTTCACCGATTATCGCGACGATCACGACCTGTCCTGTCTGGGCAAACGGTTCCATCACAGCAAAACCTATCCGAGCCTTGCAAGCTTTATCGCTCTCTTTCCGCACAGCATCAACTTCCGCGTCAACCTTCTAGGGCCGAATTCGGCTCTCGCTTTGCACGAGGAGCATAGCCTGTTCATGAGCCGGGCCGGCGCGCCGGCGGTGCGGGCGCGATTTCACCTGCCGATACGCTCCCATAGACAGGCGCGCATGCAGCTCGATGGCCAAGCGTTCCGATTCCTGCCCCGCTCGATCTATTATTTCAACCAGGGCTGCGTCCACGACGCCACTAATCCTGGGCCGGCAACGCGCATACATCTGGTGTGGGACATGCTGTTGACCGGCGAGACCTTCGCGCTCATGTTCGGCGCAGATCTGGCTGCGGCCGATTTGCGCCGCATCGAGCCTGCCGCGCGTTTTCCCCGCTGTCTCGGTCGGGCGGATCCCGGCCATTACGTGTCGATTCCGCCGCTCGTGACACCGTTGGAGGCGCGGCGACTCACGCTGAGCCCGGTGCAGTAGGTGTGTTACCCCCATCATGGTAAAATTCCTTCGTCGAAACAGCAAGCCGTCGACGTCTTGGTGGGGTCACGCTTGGAAGCTGATTGGAAGCCGATAGGGGGTCAAACGGCATGCCGTTTCACAAGCGGGCCGTAGACATGACCGCGCCCGAGATGTGCAGAACCAAAAGGAACCCCTTGACCGACGGGGGCCGTCCAGACATGCTCCCTCTAGAGGCCCACCCTGGAGTTGCTGTCTTTACGTCTTGGAGCATGCAAGGTTGTGGGGTTCGTCAGACTGCGAGACGCACGGGATCGTTTTCGTTGTCTGGTTGGAAATCTGGATAGAGGCGCCTGAACGAACCGGCGAGTGTTTTGTTGAGAACGGCGACGCGCACGTCGAGGAAGGGCTGCACGGTCCACCTGTTCCATCGCATCCGCTGCTTCTTGATCATGCGCTTTGACAGGATTTTCGTTGACTGCGCTTTCGACAAAGGCGGTTGAAATCGGCAGCCGATCACGGCGTCGCCGTCCGTAGTTCACGAGCGCAGGTTTATTGGCGGAGAGATACTCAATCAGGTCGTTGATGTGTCGCCGAACTGCGGGCGCGCCTTTGACATCTCTGACATGAGTGGCGTCAACCCAATGCGTCAGGCGCGCCAAGCGCCCAAGATATGCGCTTGAACGACTATGCCAAAGTTTCCACTTGGCTCTCTCGAGTTTGCGGATTGGATGGCCTTGGAGGTAGTCGCTGCAAGTGCCGGCGCCAAGGCCGCGCGCCGCCTGCAAGGCGTGTTCAAAACGCATGGCGATATGGAACCAGTCAAGGACGAGATTTGCCTCTGGCATCACCTGCCGTTGTAGCTTCCATAGTCCGGGGTCGCCATCGCACAGCACCGTCGCTGGCGTGCCGAGACGGATGCCAGCGCTCACAACCGCGTTAGCAAACTCACTCGTGGAATTGCCGTTGCGTGCAAAAGCAAACCGGTGCTGGGAACCATCGAGATTGAGCGCCTTCCCTGCGATCACTTCGAAATTCCGTTCGGGGCGCCGATGCCGGCTGCGCAGATAGCCCCCATCGAGGCCGATCACCACTGCAGGAGTTACCGCATCAATGTCGGGGTCTGCGGCTCCTTCGGGACGCAGCCGCGCGATACGCTCACCGACACGGCGGGTTCGATTGCGCACTGTACCTGCGTTGACGGCTCCACCGACGGGCAACAATTCTGCAAGCAAATCAGCCACCTTCGCAAACGGCGCGAGCGCGGCGAATTTGGCGGTCACATAGGCGAGTTCCGGCGCTAAGCCGCCTTCAAGCGTCAACGCCGAAAAACTTCTCGGTTCTTCCGCGGCCCGACGGCATTGGCAGTTCGCGAACCGACGAACTCGAAGCGGCACGTCGCCGAACAGCGATCGAAACGTGACGGATCTGTAACCTTTGCTGGGCAAGTCCGATCCGCAATGTGTACAGCAACGGAAGCGCTCGCCCATCGTCGCTGTCTGCGCGCGGACCATTTTCGTTTGAATAGCAGCGCGCGGCGTTTCACTTCAGCGAGCGAAAGGCCAAGCGTTTCAGGAACAGCAAAATCGTCTCTTTCGATCTGGGCCACTTCGACGTCGATTTCTGGCGCTCCGTCCCCAAGATCAGTGACGAGTTTCACCCGCCTGACCTGCCGCTGAACTTTCATCCACTGGCAATTAGAGAACCGGCGTTTGATGCTCTGCTCCCCAACATTGGACCGCCCGAAAGTTGAGTTTTCGAGCCTTGCTTCAAGATGAACGCCTTCTGCGCGTCCGAAAATTTCGACGCCGTCATCGTCTTCCACTCCCGCCAGCCAAGGAATCAGGCCGCGGAAACTCTACATAAAAGCGGTCCAGTTTCACGGTAGCAGATCACGCCAAACCAGCTTTTGCATAGGCTCGCCTTTCCCAAAGAAGCGACCTTAACCCTCGAAAATTTACATACTCCCCACGACTTTGCATGCTCTCGTCTGTGTCACTATATTCTTTCGTATTGCGAGGACGGATCTGTCGTTTTGATAGGGTATGATGAAGAATTGAATTTGGACTTTGGGCCGGGAGCGGTCGTGGCACCTTTGTATTTCGAGAGTCCTAGGCCGTGTGGACGAATTTGATCAAGCAGAGACCAGCGGCGAAACTGACGATAGATCGGAAATTTCTGGCGGTCTTCTCGCAGCGTAGCGCGATGCGCTTGAATCGTTTGAGCCGGCCGAAGCCCTGCTCGATCCGCGAACGCGCCTTGTAGAGCGTGCGCGCGAAGAAGGCGGGCTTGTTCTTCTCATTGGCCTTGTACGGGATCACGGGCGCAACGCCGCGCGATCTCGCCGCTGCGCGATTGTCCTTGCTGGCGTAGCCCTTGTCGCCGATGACGACGCGGGGCTGAATGTCCGGCCCGATATCGAGGAGCGTTTCGAAATGCGGCGCGTCGGCAGCCTCGCCGCCGGTCAGATCGAAAGCGATGATGTCGCCCGACGCGTCCGACTTGGCGTGGATTTTCGTGGTGAAGCCGCCGCGCGACCGTCCGAGCGCCTGCGCGTCTTGCCCCCTTTGGCTCCTGCGGCTGATACGTGCGCGCGCACGATCGTTGAATCGAACATCTGGATCAGATGCGCCGACGAACTCATGGAGGCGAGCGTGTCGAAGAAGGCCTCGAATACGCCGGCCTTGCTCAAGCGGTCGAAGCGTTTCCAGACGCTGTTTCAGCGTCCGAACCGTTCCGGCAGCGCGCGCCACCTTACGTTTTGGAGCGTGAAGAAATGAAGTGCTTCGAGGAAGCGGCGATCGTTTTTCCCTTTGCGTCCGCGACGCGAAAGGCAGGCCCGAAACACCGTGAGCGTATGCGCCCAGTCTTCCTCGTCCATCCGTGTCGACATGGCTTCTGGTCTCCGACTCAGTCGGAG
>NZ_JADNQZ010000055.1:220793-229622 GCF_015709515.1 Methylocystis sp. H62 | reverse complement strand
CGTGGCTCCAGTCAAACTGATAGGCTTCGCCCGGCGCAAAGCTCAGCGGCACATAGGCCTGCGCCAACGCAGCGCCGCGCTCCTTGCGCCAGCCAATCGCGTAACGGCGAACCGCCGCATAGCTGCCTTCATAACCAAAGCCCCGCAGCTCTTCGAAAAGCCGCACATGCGTCAGCCGTTCGCGGGGCGCTTTCCCCTCGTTCTCCAGCAAAAGCGAATCCAGCCGCTCGCGCCAGGGACCGATCTTCGGAAGCGGCTGCGTCTCGCGTTCGTAACGGAACTCCGTCGCATCCGAACGGATGACCTTGCGCACGACCTTCCGCGACACATGCAGGTCCCGGCAAATCTCTTTGATCGGCTTCTTCTGGACAAAATAGGCGCGGCGTATCTTCGCAATCGTTTCCACAACAAGCATTCCAATCTCGGCCTCCCTTGCATCAGGAGGCCAGTGTGGACCCTTAGCTCCGGGGGCCCGATTGGATGCAAATCATCCCCAAAGCGGGGTTCTTATTCCACGCAACTTCACACCCATCTCGTCACGATAGCGTACGGCGGCTTCTATGGTGCCTTGTTCCTCCCGCATTTCGCCCGCGATTATCGCTGCGACATGAGTGCCATGGCCATAGACGTCTGACAGCGGGTTTTCATCGCTTTCATTTAGCACAGTGAAGTCGCGATGCCGTAGGGCGTCCTGCTTATCGCCGAGCTCGAGATTCTGATGCTTTTTGAAATGGGGATGTTTCTCGTCAATGCCGGAATCGATCACAGCCCACACAATTCCTTCTCCGAGCGCGCCGAAGGCATTGCGGGCCGCATCCGCTTTGACTGTGCTGATCGAGCGATTGATCAACGGTGCTACCTCGAAGTCCGGCCAAATATGAAAGATCGCCCGCTGAGGCGCGAGGCGGCGCTCATTGTCCTTGTGTACAGTAGGAGCGCGTTCGTCGCTGCGGGCCTGATCTCGGCGCGTCAGTTCCGCTATCCGCTCGCCCCGAAGCTCTGCGAAGACATATTGCTGGCTGAGCTTGCTTTTGCTCTCGCTGACGCCCTCGTCCGAGGGCGAGCCAGCTTGCTTTAGCAGCTCCTCAATCATAGCTTTAACCTCATCGCGGGCCTTATCGCGGCCCCCAGGAAATTCGAGATCGAGATCGATAATGATCGGGTGAACCGCTGGTTTCTGAGTTGGATCTCTCGCTAATTTTTTTCGCTCCGCCTCGAGTAATTCGAGCAACGGCACCGCAATGACCGTCTTGTCGAGAACTTCCGGCGTAAATGGTTTTCGTGTTGGATCGCTTTCTAGAAGGCTTGCGGCCGGCGGTTTGGGTGTGACAGTTTCACCCTTGCCACGCGAGACTGTCGATCGAGATTGACGGCGTTGCGGCGTCTTGGCCATTTGCTTCTCGTGTTTCTGCGATTAATTACCGCGTTTTACTTCGAGCGCGCGTTTCGGAATTCATTGATCGAGGCTAGTTGTACTTGACTATAGTATCCCGTTCCGATCGGCGTCACTCCGAACCAGAAATCAAGTTCGCGCAACCATAAGAGTCAATGACGATCACCTTGTTGTAAACCATCGCACGCGTGTGCGGTAGCTCAAGCACATCTGAATGCCTAGTCAGGGGCGTAACGCGATGCGGGAATTCGTCGCCAAGTTCCAGTTAATTATGCTTGTGCTTTGCGGATGTCAAACGAAAGGCTCTGATCTGATGGACAGCATTATTAGCTTTAGCCGACCCAGCGCCCGAATTCGATCCGAGCAATGCGGTATACACCGCCCATAATCCGCTGCTTGATGTTCGGCGCGACGAATTGGAGGTGCGCGACGTCCAGAATGTCGCCGATGCTGGGGCTCTGCGCGATATGGTGCTTAAGGGCTACACTCTTTTTTTGGAAGCTCGACCAGCTATAGCAGCGGCCGCTGCACCCGCTTTGAAGCTTCTACACGTGCGTTTTGCCCAGCCAGATGAACTTCGAAAGAGTTGGCTAGCTATCCAATTACCTCTGGGTCCAATTGACATAACTCGGTCACGTCAGGGTATACCCTCGCGCGACGTAACATCCCCTATCAATAGACATGTAACTTCGGGGTTGACGGCGACTATTAGTGACACTGTAGGGTCGGGCTTAACACCCTGAGGTGACACACTATGGCTCGAATCGGCTACGCCCGCGTCAGCACCATTGATCAAGACCTCGACACCCAGCTCGCTAGGCTGAAAGCAGAAGGCTGCGGCGTCATTCGCTCGGAAAAGGTTTCAGGCGGAAGTCGCGCCGGCCGAAGTGAGCTGGCGACCCTCATTGAGTTCCTTCGGCCTGGAGATGAGCTAGTGGTGACGCGCCTTGATCGACTCGGCCGCGACACTCGCGATGTCCTCAACATCGTTCACGAGTGTGACCAACGAGAAGCGTTCGTGACCGTGCTCGATCCTCACGTGACGACACGCGGCGAAACCGGTCGAATTGTCATGACCGTCCTCGGCATGGTCGCGCAATTGGAGCGGCGGTTCATTAAGGAGCGTCAGCGCGAAGGCATCGATCGGGCGAAAGCCGAGGGCGTGTATCGCGGAGGCAAACGCCGGATTGATCGGAAGCAACTATTCGCGATGGCTAATGCCGGGCACGGGGTTGCCGTCATTGCTAAGTCCTTGGGATGCTCGCGCATGCACGTCTATCGCGTTCTTGCCAACGAACGCGAGGGTCAAGGCGTCGGCTCTGAATTAGGACCAGCTGGTTAAGCGACGTCGCACCACTTCAATGGAGAATTAATAGATGGCCGTTCCTTCCTCGCCGGTGTTCTATGACTGCGAGGCTTCAAGTCTTGACGGCTTTGTGATCGAAGTTGGCTGGGCATACGTTCGGCCCGATGACGGTCAGATTATTTCTGCCTCACACCTGGTTCGTCCGCTAGCTGAGTGGCAGATCGCAACAGTCTGGGACGAGAACGCCGAAGCATTGCACGGGATTTCAATTGCAGAGATTTCTGCGCAAGGCACTCCCGTACGCGATATTGCCAACGCCATGAACGGCGGGCTAGCCGGACGAGAGCTTTATTCCGATAGCCCGTTTGATGAGGCTTGGCTCAGCCAAATATTTGAGGGAGCTGGGATCGAGCCTTCATTCTGTGTACGCCAAACCAGCGCCGACGCTTTACTTGAGAAAACGGTTACAGATCGAAAATTCGATATGGCGCAATACCGTATGGCCTTGGATGGGGCCGAGCAAAGTCGCCGCCACCGCGCCGAGTCAGACGCCCGCATGTGGGCGCAGCTATGGCTAATGATCACTAAAAATGCGCCATGACAGGGTACCTGACGATGACAAAGCCGGACAGGACGGCCCTTTCGTCGAGCGTTAGAACAACATCCTAAGGTGAAAATGCTTGTCATGGTCCGCGTCGACTACTATGCGGCCTGTGAGGTTATTGTCCGCTGCCCATCGATTCGCATCGGCAGCAATCTGAGGGTCGGCGTAGCTGGGCGGTATAATGACCGCTTCACACCGTCAGAGACTTCGCGTAATAGCTCCAGTTAGGGCGGCTAGAGCGGGATATCTTTGATTCGGACGGACAAAGAGGGTGGAGATGAGGGAGACAAAAACCACCAATCAAACGCAGCCGCCCTCCAATACTTTCCAATTTAAGGAAACTGCGAGCGGTCTTATTGGCTTGTTCTTTTTCCTGGCAATGTGGCAGTTAGGTGCTTTCTATAATTCAAATCTACCTAGCCCGCTTGAGGCCGCACGGGCCTTCATAGAAATTTGTCGAGCCCCCGCTTTTATTCCGAACGTCGTTGCCAGCTTGCTACGTGTCTTGTCAGGCTCTTTGGTTGCTCTCATGCTCGCGGGAGCGATCTTTCTTCTATCATACGTATTCTCTGCCTTTAGATTCGCTGTCAGCGTCCCGGCCGAATTGTTGCGCCCAATACCGCCGATAGCTTGGATACCTCTTTCCATTGCGTTGATGGGACTTTCCGATGCCTCGTCGGTGCTCATAATCTTCCTTGGCGCATTCTTCCCGCTCTACACCTCCCTGACGCAAGGCTTACTCGTGGACGCGCCGCCATTCCTCTCTATGGCGCGAGCACTCGGTGCCGGTCCGGCCAAACGGATTTTCCGTGTCTTGATACCAGCCAGTCTGCCCGCGCTTTTCTCCGGAACAAAAATTGCGGTGGGCTTTGCGTGGATGTGTGTGGTCGTTGCGGAGATGTCTTATGCCCGAAGCGGTCTTGGTTACGCCCTTCAACTCGAGCGACAGCTCTTAGCTTTGGACAAAGTAGTTGCTTACATGGGCGTCATCGGTTTGATCGGTTACGGGTTGACCGGTATGGCATCCTCGCTCGAGCGCGCACTGACCTCTTGGCGTACGGATTCCGACGCGGAAGATAATCCGGCGGCGACGGTCTCAAAACAAATCGAGAAACATTCTTCTGCGGAACTTTCCCCGGAACTCGCTGGTCCCGCCGTCGAGATCGATCATGTTTCATATGGCTACCAATCGCAAAGGGCAGTTCTTGATAATGTCAGCATCGCCGTTTCGGCGGGGGAGATTGTTGCAATCGTGGGCGCGAGCGGCAGCGGCAAGACGACGCTGCTTCGATTGATCGCGGGGCAACTCGCGCCTGATAAGGGAAAAATCAGGTTCTATTTTGGTGATTGCGACATGGAACCAAAGGTCGGTTGGGTGTTCCAGTCCGAAGGTCTATTCCCTTGGATGTCGGCCGTCGAAAACGTCAATTTCGCTCTTGGTCCTGATGTAAATGCTTCCGACGCAGCCCAACGTGCAACATTTTGGCTAAAACTCGTAAACTTGGTAGATTTATCTACTCGTTATCCGCGCGCCCTTTCTGGCGGCCAGAAGCAACGTGTTCAACTCGCGCGTTGCTATGCGTCCGGCGCATCTATTATCCTTCTGGATGAACCATTCAGTATGTTGGATGCTCCGGCGCGCAAGCGCCTAATCAGGGAATTCCGTTCCTATCTCCATGCCGCAAAGATCACTGTGTTTTTCGTGACTCACGACCTCAACGACGCGATGGACCTCGCCGACCGCGTGATCTCACTGAAACATGGGCTGTGCGGCGCTTCGAACGGTCTTGAGGTTTCCTTGGGCCAACGTGACTACTCGACTTACGTTCGTGACAACATTCCCGCCGAAGCTGTAAGCGCCTTATGGAAGGAAATTGAAGGTCCTACGCAAGGATAGTGTCGTATCTCCGACCAAAAGGAACTAAATCATGCGGGCGGTATCGAGACGGGAGATGTTGATTGGCGCTTCGGCGACTGCGGCTGTTGGAGCGAGCGTGTATATTTGGCAACAACAGGAGTCGGGGAGGCCGACGGATGATGTCCCTGCCTCGCCGCCTCCCATAAGGATTGGTTGGCAAACCGCATGGTCGCAGCAGGGGCAAGTGATCCAGGCCCTGTTGCATTCGAATGCGCAGGAATTGGTGCAGTTCAAGCTTACCCTGACGGGATTTCTCTTTGGGCCGGATTTGAACGAGGCTGCGATCGCCCAAAGCATCGACGTGACGAACGCCGGTATTGTCCCCGTGGTAAATCTTATCGCCGCGTCGCCAAAATGGACGATTGTTGGACGACAGGTAGATTTCGACATTTCCGTGGTCGCCTCACAAGCCTCCAAGATCAAAAAGCCGAACGACCTTCGAGGAAAGCGGTTCGGAGTGCCCATCGGCGGCGGGTCGCATCCCTATGCGATCGATCTCGTGCGCAAAGAAGGAATTCCAGAAGGCACGGGAGCCAACAGCGTTGAAATTATCAACGTGTCCCCTTCCGACATGTTGCTTGCCTTGCGGGCCGGACAGGTCGATGCGGTCGCGTGCTGGGACCCGGTGACGACTTTGGCTTTAACGGAAGGCCACCATCTCGTTGTTTCCACGCGCTATGGTGGCTTCATCACGGCTCCTTCGCTCCTGATCCGCAATCGCCGAGAGCAACTGGTTCGGTTGCTCGCCGGCTATGGGCTCGCGTATAAACTGGCCCGAGAAAATAAAGACCGAGTCGATCGACTGTATGCCGAGAGTGCCAAGCTGAAGCTTGACCTAGTTCAGAAGCTCCCCGTCACAGACCGCGACTTGGTAGCTAGTGCGCGCGGCTTGCCTGTGATATCTCCGCAGTTGGAAACCATTCAACTTACCCAATCGGTTGCCGACACAATGTTGGACTTAGGATTAATAAAGAAAAAAATTTCGATAACCGACCGTGTCGACACGACCTTATCAGGGGAAGCATCCGCGTTGATGGCATCACTTGTCCCGCGAATCAAATTGCTCTGAGAAGGCACGTTTCATTCTCAGCAATGGAGCGCTAAATGTCCATGAACTCTAACAGAAGCCGCTTCTTAAGCTCTAACAAGATTCGGATATTAATTGGACCAACATTTGTAATGCTAGTTGTCGCGCTTATACTGTTTGTGCTTCCGTCTATGATTTTGGTAAGCCCCGATGAGGACAATCCTGGCGAAGTTCTTAACTCATTGCAGCGACTATTTCAGCACTATTTAACGCTATCATCAACCGACGGTTTGTTAATAATAGTAGTGAGCATACTATTTCTGTTATGTTATCACTACTTCGTGTGGACGCGAGACTACGGCCACGTTATCCATGCGTTTAGTGAAAAACAAACAAAGAAGAGAATATGGATAGGACTGGTGATTTGTATTGTCATTACTGTTATTCTAATTGGATTTGCGGCTGCACTTAGTGGAGTCGAATGGCCTTCACGACTTACTAACAACCCGGGTGGATGGTTTGCTATAGCAACAGGGGTAGCATCCGTTCTGGGCGTATACCTAACTTTAGCAAATGTCCTAGATCTTCGTAACTCTATTACATCATTTGCCAGTTTTTTAAATAAAGTAGACGAGCTCATTGATGAAACTGAAGAGTCAGACTATTTGAGAATGATGGTTTTGACGCCGGCAATGGGTTGTTTAGTGCTTCCTCCCAGGATTTGGCGATCAGTTGCTGACAAAATAAAACGACATGATAGAGCTGTAGAGTTGACCTGTCTTTGTAAAGATGATGAAGAGAAATGGTTTGAATCATATAAAAGAGGCGCTGAAGAGGGCGATCTTGCCTCGATGACCAAAAGAATTGCCGATGGTATAGATGAATCATGTCTAATCAGGCAAACTCTTCGTCAAAAAGCTGCGCAGAGTGCCGGAGACAAACATATTGTCCCTATTGAAGCAAAATGGGACGAGATGCCACAGTATTATCTTATTGCTAATCGCCGCCGTGCAATAATAGTTGTGCCATTTTTTCTGCCAAGTCCAAGTTTAAATATTTTCAAAGGAAACTTTTATAAAAGACCAGTTCAGATGGTAGGATTTGATACTGCTGATTTTCATATAGTCGAGTCAGTACACCAAGAAATAGCAACGCGTAGGAACGCAATTCAAGATGCCCGGAAGGAGAAAGAAGTGTTGTAAAAGCGATCCTAAGCTCCAGGCGATATGGGCAATGGAATGCATTGTCGGCATAAACAATGCGGGCAGCCGACTTGGTGGAGCAAGTTGGGATATACGGCCACTTTTTTGCAAATCAGGCAGTACATTTTGTCCATATACGAAGTTACCGCCTTATATTCCACGGGGGTCATGCGGTCTGGTGCATCGACGCGCATGTGCGGCGAGCCAATTGCGAGAATGACGAGGTCGGTTATGGCAGCTACGGCATGAGGCACTTTTCCCTCGATGAGAAAGGCTTGGCCTGCTGAAATCGGATAGATCTTTCCGTCATAGGCAAACGTACCATGTCCCCCCACCGTAATAATTAAATGATCTCCTGGATGGGTGTGGGGCACAAAACCTTCACCGGCCGCCAATCGCATGACGTCGGCGCCAAGAAATGCATTCGATATTAGGCCGGCTCCGGTGGCAGTTGTGTGGGCCATGTGTAACGGTCGGGGGCCAAGATTTATTGCCAGATGTTGACGTCCCGACATTGGATCGATGCCTAAGTCCTCCGCCCATCGCGCAAGCTTGACGCCTCCGTCGGCATCGAGAAAGTCTTGCGTGTGAATAGTGTGTTTCGGATCCATCCAGTGTTTTCTCGCGTCTCTTTCAGAATTAGCGGCAAATACCGGCGAAGGATCGAGGGGTCAAGCGTTCGCTTTGCGTGATGTATTGCCAAGCGCCGATTCCGACGAAGGCGCCCGTCTGTAACGGGATAATGCCGCCCGGGGATTCCGGGATAATGGCGCCCCCCTTTTACGAGATGATCCCGCCCGGGCGCCGCGTTCGTTGACCGACGAGATTTGTCTCACCTCCGATTGTTTTTGGTCAAGTCGTTTTGGCTCCTTTGGCGCGGGCGCGGCGTAGGCTCTCGCCGACGAGTTCTACGCGATGCGCGTTGTGCACGAGGCGGTCCAAGATCGCGTCGGCGTAGGTGGGATCGCCGATGACCTCATGCCATGAGGTCACGGGAAGTTGGGATGTGACGATCGTCGATCGGCGCCCATAGCGTTCTTCAAGGATTTCCAGGAGATCGTGGCGGGCGCCGGCGTTGAGCGGCTCGAGGCCGAAGTCGTCGAGGATCAGGAGATCGGCGCGGCCGAGGGATTTGATAAGACGCGGGTGGCGCCCGTCGCCGCGCGCGAGCGCAAGGTCTTCGCAGAGCTTCGGCCAGCGATGATAGACGACGGAACGGTTGTCGCGGCAAGCCTTCTGGCCAATGGCGCAAGCGAGCCAACTTTGCCGACGCCTGATGGGCCGACCAGAGCCAGATTGTCGCGGGCGTCGATCCACAGGCCTTCGGCGAGCTTTTGGAACAGGGCGCGGTCGAGCCCGCGCGCGGCGCGGTAGTCGAC
>NZ_JADNQZ010000055.1:5649-220292 GCF_015709515.1 Methylocystis sp. H62 | reverse complement strand
GCGAGCCAGTCGTTGCGGTCGATCCCTTTCGCCTCATCTGTCTCTGCGAGTTCGGCGAAGGCCCTGGCCATTCCGTAAAGGCCGAGGGCGTGAAGCTGGTCGAGGGTGGGATGTCTAAGCAAGTCGCTGTCTCCTAATGATAGTAGCGCGGGCCGCGGATATTGGGGTGGAGGATCGGGGCCGCGTCCGCGGCACGCTTTGCCGCCGGCTTCCGATCGAGCTTGTTGTCGAGGATGGATTTGATCGAGCCGTAGGTCTTCGCGCCGATCTCGATGGCGCGTTCCGCTGCGGCCTCGACGCGCTCGGACCCATAGGGGCCGACAAGGCGGACGATGCCCAGACAAGCGCGATAGCCCTGTTCGGGATGAGGCCGCGCCTCCAGAATCTGCTCGCAGAGCGCCGCCGTCGCCGGGCCGATCTTGCGGGCGTCCTCGCGGATGCGTTCAACGGTCCAGCCGGCATAGCGCCGGTGGCTCGACGGCATGTGCTCGGGAATGGTCGTGTGCTTGCGGTTGCCGCTCTTCCGCAGATGGACGGCGATGCGCTCGCTCTTGCAGAAAATCTCGACGCCGCGGACGGTCAGGCGCGCTTCGACCTCCGCCCGGGCGAAGCGATAAGGCACGGAGTAATAATGCGCGTCGATCTCGACGTGATAGTCGATGCCGACGCGGCGCAAGCGCCATTCGCTATATTCGTAAGGCTCGACTGGAAGCGCCTTCAATGCCGGGCGGTCGATCTCGTCGAACAATTGGCGACGGGTGACGCCGAGCCGGCGGATGGGGCGCTCCTCGTTGAGAGTTTTCAGCATCCCGTCGATGGCGGCGTTGACCTCCGCCAGGCTGTAGAAGGTTTTGCGACGCAGCTGCCGAGCAGCCAGCGTTCGACGATCAGCACCGCCGATTCCACCTTCGCCTTGTCGCGCGGTTTTCTGGGCCGGGCCGGCAAAAGCGCGGCGCCGTAATGCGCCGCCATGTCGGCGTAGGTGCGGTTGACCTGTGGATCGTAGAAGCAGGCTTTGACGATGGCGGTCTTGGCGTTGTCCGGCACGACGAGCTGCGGAACGCCGCCGATCGCCTCAAGCGCGCCGACATGAGCGTCGATCCAGTCAGGAAGCGTCTGCGTCCAGCTCGCTCTCGCGAATGTGAGGCTCGACGCGCCCAGCACCGCGACGAATATCTGCCCCATGCGCACTTCGCCGGTGAGCCTGTCAACGACGACGTGAACGCCGTCGCCGGCGTAATCGACGAACAGGCGCTCGCCGGCGGCGTGGGTCTGCCGCATGGTCACCGACAGCGTTTTCTCGAAGGCGCGATACAGCTCGCAAAAGCGCGAATAGCGTTAGCCGCCGGGGTTCTCGGCGATGTATTCGTCCCACAGGATCGTCAGGGTGACATGCTTGCGCTTCAGCTCGCGATGCACGTTTGCCCAGTCCGGCTCTTCGACGCGCCGGTAACCGCGCTTGCTGCGCCGGTTGGCGTAAAGCGCCGCCTCCAGCGCGTCGTCGTTCATTCCCTCCGGCAGCGGCCAGGAGAGCCCGGCGCCCTCCGCGCGTTCGAGCCCTTCCCGAACCGTCGAACGCGGCATGCCGAGACGCCGGGAAATCTCGTGCGCTGAAACCGGTCTTCAGCCGAATAATCTCGCGCGCCTGGCGCATCGTAATCCGCTCCGCTGGCATGAATCGCTCCCCCTTGGATTGCCAAAGGAGCGACTTGATCAGGCCAACGGCGGCGGTGAGCCACTGCACGAAATCACCCGGGTGGGATCATTCCGTTGCAGGGGGGCGGGATCATCTCGGAATCGGGGGGCGCCATCAAGCGGAATCAGCACACGCCTCCGACCGCTGTCGGTGTAAAGGACATGTCAAGACTGATTTCCAGGCTTCGTCACAGGCAGTTCGGCGTGATTGTCACCACGTCTTGCGTGGACCTGCAGGCCTACAAGGAGATCAAAGAGGATCGGCATCCTATCCTTGTCATCTCGGCACAGGACATCGTTGAACTTCTGCGCCAGAATGGCCGCGGCAGCTTGGACGCGGTTCGCACATGGCTCAGCGAAGAGTTTCCTGAAGACAATCAGGGCTGATCGGGGACAGTCTCCTGCACCTCAAGCCCAGCATCTACCAGACCAGCTCGCTTTGCAGCCAGCACTGCTTCAAGGGCAGGTTTTGCCTGCTTGGGAGAGGGTTTCCGTTCCCAGCCTCCAGCCGCGTAACCCGCAAGCGTCCGGCAGATTCCAGCTACCTTCCAGTGGACAGTCCCTGTCTTCTGGCCGCGCTCAGCAACCTCCATCCACACGGAACTTGGGATAAGCATGCAATGTGCAATGCGTTCGTAGTCTGCCACCGAATGCTCTCCAGCGGATGGAAGCATCGTCCCCCTGCCGCCCCCGGCGTCGGTCTTCTCGAACGACAGTTCAGGCGGCAGCGGATCAGTAAATGCCGGTAGCTGAGTCTGAATTTCCTTCCAGCAGTCTGCCTTCTTGAACCATTCGCTCGGGTTTTTCTGACCGGCAGAGCTTCGCATGACAGCATCAAGCTTTGGTGCCCAGTCGGCAATCATCTGCTCCAGCTCCGGACTGACGGTCTGTTTGGACCATAGCCGCTCAAAGTCGACGCGCCCACCACTGCGGTGCGAGAGGCCCGCAACGACGTAGGCCGTTATCTGAGCGCCATAGGCCGGGAACTTCATGCTGCTGATCTTCTTTTCCGCGGCCCGGTAAAGCACGGCAATGGCGATGAGCCGCTTGTACCAGGCCTGATCAGGCGGCGGTGGCGGCTCATCCTTGAGGCGTTGCATGAAGCCCTGAAAATTCTTCTGCCCGCCGAGACAGACCTTGTCCGGCAGGCCCGACCAAGCCCCGAGATAGCGCGCAACGTCAAGTTTGCTTAGGCGACGTTGCTTGGGCGTCTGCTGCCGAAACGACTTCTGATCGGTCTTGCGGAACGCAGCCTTCTGTTCCGCCGCGAGGTAAGAGCCGCGCGCACGTTCGTAGAACCAGCGACCTTTGCCGTCATCGAGCCACATTGTATTCGCCAGCGTCTCGATCTGCTGATGAAACGGATCGTTCGCGGAGAAATCTGCCAGCTGCACGGTATTCTGACGGTTGGCGGCACGCGAGATCGAGGAGACCATTTCGCTGAGGTCTGCGCCGCCAACCTTGATGATTTTCACGGGAACTAAAACCTGATCGAGTTTCAGGTTGTCCTTGCGCCTTGCGCGATGGAGGGATGCCGTCGTCTGTCCGCCGTTCACGATCTGAAGCCCCTTCAAGGAGCGAATCTCCAGACCTCCGGTGTCGTTGGCGACTACGTCGAGATCGTCCACGGTTGCGACGATGCCGTTGTTGAAGGCAAGGAACATGGCAGGCTGATCTGCGATCGTGCGTCTCAGCTCAGCATTGACGCTCTTACGACCCTGCAGTCCCAGGAATGCGCGCACGTTGAGTTCAAGCAGGCGCACCCCATACCGCTCATAGACTTGCGAAAGTACATCACCCGGCAGAACGGCCAGATAGGCATCATACTCGCCATTTTGGGCGGGCACGTGCAAACATGAAAGCGCTCGGCCGGATAGCGACACAAGGTCGAGGGCAATATCCGCGCGAGTTTCGCCCTGTCCGAGCACGCGGAACAGACGGACGATATCGTAGGCTTCAAATTCCAAAGGCTTTCCACGCCACTCGGTGGGCGGCGTGATCTTGCCGACAACACCATCGGTGAGGAGTATGATGCGGATTGCGGAAAGACTAGCCGCTTCATTCTCAATCAGGCGCGCAAGGTCGCTTGCATCAGTGTTGGCGGGCTCAAGTTGCGATGCGAGACCATCTACGCACGCGCTGGCAAAACGTAAGGCGCGTTCCAGAGCCTTTGTTACATCGGCCGCAGGAAGCTTGCTTGCCGGAAGATCGCCCGAGTAGATCGTGGTAAAGAGATCAAGGCGGGCGCGCTCCTCATCGTAGGCGTAGCCGTCGATGCGGTATGCGGCACTCCGCACGCGTCCTTCCTGATAGAGAGGGAAGGTCGCATCAAGATGTCCGGCCTCCTCGAGGCGCTCCAGAATGAGGCGAGTGAAAACTTCCTGAGAGAACGGTGCTTCTGACGACAGGCTTTCCTCTACCTCGGCGACAAGCTCCTGTAGATACTCGGCGGTTGCATCGTCTGTCATTGGCCATCTCCTTGATGAAACGCGTCAAGGACGGCGGCCGCGCCCTCAGCAAATGCCGAGATGCCGCGAACTTCGAGCGTATAGGTTGCTTCTGTAATTGCGATGGGTAGGCCGGAGCGTAGGAGTCGTGGAAATCCGTCCGCGACGGCATACGCATCGATCGTCCTGAGTTGTACGCGCGGAATGCTTCGTGCTATGTCGTCTCCAGGCAGCAGACCGCGTCGCAGGAGCAGGTTTTCAAAGCTGCTGCGGCACGCTTCATCAGGCAGAGCCGCATTCAAGGCCGCGATGATGGCTCGTAGCGAACGGCCCGTAGGGCTTTCGATGAGCCTGACGTGCAAAAGATCCAGCCGGCGCACACCTGCGGTATCCAGCTGGTCTAGTCTGGATATTGTGATGGCGGACGCCGGTCCGAGGCCGGTCTTCACCTCAAGGGCATGTCCGGCGCGCTGGAAGTCATGAAGGCCGTCAAGCGGAGCCTGCCACGACGTAAGGGAATCCCTGTCCGCTTCAATCAGGCGCTCCAGTATCAGCAGTTCGCCAATGAGACCGGCCGTTTCCATTCTGGAAAGTCCGTCTCTTCTGTCGCGTAGAAACTGACGCCACGCGTCAAGCCGTGCGAGAAACTGGACGAGCGCTGTACTCTGATCCGGCTGGGAGGCTGCCGCGACGACATCCGCGCAGATGGTCGTGAAGAGGTCACGTCGGCCGGCATCTTCGAGTGAAAGGACAAGCAGCGGGCCTGAGATATCAGGTACTGTGTTCAGACGCATGCCGCCAAGCTCGAACAGGGCATCGGACGGTAGCGTGATCTGAAGGATCAGGCACGGCGCATTATCCATTGCCCGCATGCCTGCCCGGATCTCCAGAGGAGCATCTGCGGAAATGATTCGTGATCGATACTGACGTGCGACCGGTGCGATCTGCGCCAGCTCATCCCAGGCCGTATTGAGAGCGTCGAGCCAAAGTGTCATGCAAACTCGCGCTGCTTGACGCTGTTGATGAGATAGACGCGTCTGTCGGCGGCATCACTATCCGGAAAACTGACAACAACGCTGATGACGGGACGATCCGTGGGATCAACCCCGGCCAGAACCGGATCGATTGGATAAATGATCAGCAGTCCATTCTGAGGCCGAGCGCCTCTCACCTTGCGAATAAATTCGCCGGATGGAACGTCGGTTTCGCCTTTCGTTCGTGACCTTCTCTCACGGTTCGTGCACGCCAGAGCCTGCGCAAATTCTTCATCACTGAGGTCAATCGCCTGGTCGAGCGGGCTCAGCGTCGTGCCGATGATGAACCTGTCTTCCGGCAATGCCCTCCCGTTCCTGGGTTGCCGCGGATTACGTTCCACACAGCAGTATTTTCGGCCGGCAATCGTAACTTCCTTTTTTGAACCTGTTGCGAGGAACACTGTCCATTCGGTCAGCTCGGGGATCGGCATCTCAAGCTGCTCAGCGATATAGGTCGCCAGCTTCTCGCCGTTGATTTGCTGACTTTCGGACGGGAAAGCCAACGTGCGCAGATATACGGCAATTTCCTGCCCTGCCACGCCTTTCCAGAGAGTCCCCTGAGCGGTCTTGCCGGCCGAACCCGGTCGAGCGGGGTTGTCCTGACCCATTCCGAGGCCGAGTATGAAGTTGTCAGTTACGTCAGCATTGCGTTCAATTGTGGGACGGTCGCGGAACATGACCGTCTGAACCTTGCCTTCTCCGGCGTAGCTGCTCTGATGGACTTCAGCATGGCGCTGCTTGTTGAGCGCGGTGACTTCAAGAATGTCATGCACTGCAACTTTCAGCCCGAATTGCTTAGGCGTCGCATTCTGCATTGCCATTTCGAAGAATTGGGCACGAAGTTCGCTCTGTGCTGTCGCGACATAGCGGAACCAGTCTTCCATATCGTCGGTTGTATAAAGTCTGCAGAGATCGGCAAAGCCGCGTCGATAACCGAACCAGCGGCCCATCTGCAGAAGGCTGTCATACTGCCGCGAAATGCGAAGGAAGTAGCTGACGGAAAGTCCTTCTAGCGTAAGGCCGCGCGAGAGTTTGTCGCCGCCGACTGCGATGACCGAGAAACCCGCTTCCTTATACGTGTCGTAGTCAATATCCGCCTTTGTTTTTCCATTGGCGGTGATAAGCTGAATCTTGTCGGAGCTATCTGCCAGCTGGGCACCAACTTGATCCCAGGTCACGGGAAGCGTATTGCGGCCATAGATGGACTGCGCAACATCTCTGGTCGTGCGCACATAGTCGTTGTCCCACACGCCTTTGAGACGCTGCAGCGTCTCAGTGTCTCCGTTAGAAATCATCGCGCGGGTTTCATTCAGATACTTTTCGACCTGACGATGCACCTCGGCGTGAACATCTACGAAGCGCGAGACGTGCACGAGCATCGAGTTGTGCTCGCGACCCTGTCCACGCGCGGCACGCGCGGCACAAGTCAGGAGAAATGCGTTAATAGCCCGCTTTAGACTGGGTGGGATGACGTCCTGACCGTTGAAGCGCGGCTTGAGCATCTTGTCATGCCTCTCGGGAATCCATTGTTCGCCAATCTGGTCGAGGGGACGAACAAGAGGAAGGCCGGGATTGTCGCCGTCGTTGGTTCCGAAGACGGCGGCCGGACCAAAATAGTCATCTGGTGGCGTCAAGGAGGCAATGAAGGTAGCGGGGAACAGATCCGGGCCGTAATCTTTCGCACTGCGCTCATCATGGATGAAGATATTTGCGAACGGTGTGGCCGTGTATCCGACATAGACGCGCCGGTCGAACTTCATAAGAAGCTTGCGTATCTCCCCGTTAACGCGCTTGGGGTCGTAGTCGTCGTCAAACGTACCGTCTTCAAGGAGCGGCTGATCGCCGGTATCAACCGAAGCTTGATCCGCTTCATCATCAATGATGAGAACAGGAGCTGCTTTCGCAGGAGTTGGCAACCGCGCAACCCAGTTGTTCAAATTTTTCAGTACTGTCGCATTCTTCTTCACGACGAACAGACATGGCTTGCTGTCAGGCGAAAACGTCGTCTGTTCCGCAATCCGGAGGCTAAAATCTCCGTTAAGGTCCGCCATCGTGAGACTGTCGACAAGCAGGTTGCTGTTGAACGTACCGACGCCAATTACGCGCAGCGGCTGATTGGGTTGCCGTGTCTTCGGATTGGTGTCGTAGCCCAGAATATCCTGGTCAAAACGCTTCTGCGTCTGCAAGCGCAAGATCTTGTGCATGCCTGCTAGCACGATGATGATGCGGTAACCCGCATCGGCGGCACGGTTTGCGACGCCGGCATAGCTTGCCGTCTTGCCAGACTGGACATCACCCACGACCAGGCCGCGCCAGTCCCAGCTGCCTGGACGTTGCGGATCGTCCATAAGTTCAAGGATTCTCGCGGTGCTGTCCTGAAGCTGCTGGACCGATTCTGTCGGCCACCCACCATCTTCGAGCTTTTCCAGATAGCGCTGCATGAATGGACCTGGCTGGCGCCGTTCCCCGACATACCAGGGCGCTGGCCGGGAGCCTTCCTCGTCCTGCAGGACGAGAGCTGGCCCTTGCTCCGTGACAAAGGTCGTAAGCAGAAGGCGGGTCGCTGCCGCAATATCTTCCGGCCCGACCTGCTTCTGGCTCAGAGAGGCATATGCCGGGGCAAGGAGATGAAGTGCCTGCGCGATGACATCCTGCGTGATGGTCTCCCCTGCCTTTTTTCGGGACAGCAGACTGCGCCTCGCAGTGAGTGAAAGGTCGGCAGCAATATCTGTCATGGATGTCCCCTAAGCTTGTGCGTCAGTGATATTCTCAGCTCCGTCAGGTCTCCGGGAAGGTTGAGAAGGAGGACGTCAATGCGTTGATCGATGGTCATGCTGGCAGGCAGCGTCCTGCCCAGTTCCGCAAGCTGGTCCGTCAGCTGTCCGATTTCCTCAGCATCCAGGGTCGGCACTTCAGCACCTTCGGATTCCGAGACATCGAGCCAGATGCGCTCGACAGGAACCGAGCGTTCTATGATGGAGAGAACGGCATTGAATGACCTTACGCCGGCAGCGGACTGGCGACAGGCGACAATGACCGGATGATCACGATTGATCCGGTATTGCGGGCCCTTCGGACCTTGCGTTGCCAGCCAGACTGCGGGAGCCGTGTGGGGTGCACCTCGCACGCGCGGCCCCTGCCCACGAAATGCAAATACCTCGCGCGCCTCTTCGCGGCACCGACCAGCTATGGCGGTCAGGCGTGCACGCAACGCACCAGGCGGTCTTGCCTGAGACTTGCGCACATCGATACGCCAGTCGCGATCCAGCCCTGTCGGCAGGTCGATAAGCACGCGCGCAAGTCGGCTTGCCTCATCACGCGTCCAGGTGCGCGCCCCGCCCAGACCGAGCCAGCTGCCGGCGACTAGAAGACGCTTGCTGCGATAGACATAAAAGCCCTGCCTTGCCCCCCAGCCTCCGGGGCCGCCCGCAGCGTGGTATTCGGCTTCGTTGGTGAAGCGATCGCGATGGGGTAGCACATAAGGCTTTACGAGAAATGACGATCCCGCGTGGCGGATGCGCTCCGATGGCATTTCCCTCGTGGCCGGATGGCTGGCCTGAAACGGATCCCATGCCCTGATGAGGCGACCATTCAGCGCGATGTCGAGCCGGGTTGCATCACCGCCGATGAAGCGATGAAACACCATACCAAGATGCGCGCGGATATCTTCAAGACGTAAATGGAACGCTTCCTTCGACAGACCGGCCAAACCGCTCAGCTCGTCGATCTGATCCCAAATGACTACGGTGCCGGTAGATCGGTTTTGAAGCTCGGCAACGAACGGCTGATCCGGGAGGCTTTGAGGTACCAGCGCTATCCAGCCACGCGCTTCGACGACTGCAACGTCGAGAAAAGCCGAACTGAGCGCTCCCGTGGTCTTCGTGACGACAGTCAGGCGACGGCTCTGCGACAGGGACGCAGTCTTCAATCCCATCCCGAAACGACCGAGATCGCTGTCGGCCCGCTTACCATGCGGTCCGTCGCCTCCGAGCCGCAGCGCATCGGCCAGACGTTCTTCATTCATGCCGTGGCCATTATCGAGAATCGCGGCGACGGGGACTCCCCCATTCCACTGTAGGTCGATGCTCACCGTCGAAGCGCCAGCTGTAATGCTGTTGTCGATCAGATCAGCGAGGGCCGTCTCAGGTGAGTAACCCAGCCCGCGCAGGGAGCCGATTAGGGCGGAAGCCTTCGGTGAGATGCTGATCGTACGCTTCGCCGGCATGTCAGGCCGCCCGCCGATCAGTTGCCCCTTTTTTTCCGCGAGCCGTTCCGCACAACAGAGACTTGAGAGCCTTTGCTACGGCCAAGGCCAGAAGCGGGGGGACCGCATTTCCGATCTGGCGGAATGCGGAGTTCATCGCGCCAGCAAACGCGAAGCCATCGGGAAACGATTGGAGACGCGCTGCCTCCCTTACCGAGATTGTGCGGCGCTGCGTGCTGTCGTAGTGGATATGAGAATAAGTGTCCTTGCCCATGTGCGCGGTAAGCGTGCGTGAAGGCTTGGATGGATCGAGCTTCCACCACTTGTTTGGAAATTTGTTAGGGTCGTATGGAGGCACAATGCTCGCGCGCAGCTCCCTGTAAGCCTTGGAATGTTTGCGTGCGCCGGCGAGACCGGAAGTTGCAGCTGCTTCCGCAAGCAACTCTTCTGCGACTTCTCTAGCGTGCGGATAGTCGCCTCCATGCTTCATTTTCGCGAAAATCGGGAAGTCGCGCGGTGTCAGGCGCACAAGGTGGCCGCTGGCGGCATCGTCGGTTTCAAAACCTGGCCAAGCGCGCATCGTGATGGCGTAGGAAGAGATGCGGTTCTTCAGATCTCGATACGGAAGCGTGTCGTTAAGCTTGCGCTTGCGGATTACTGACGGTGCAATAGCGTGCTCCGTGATCCTGGGAAGATCCTCAAGTGCCTCCCTGGTTCCGACTGCATTCTTCAACGTCCGGTGCGGCGTCGGAATGGCGTGGAAATAACGGCTAGTCTTGTCGACGTGCTTCAGCGCAACGCGGCGCGAGCCTTCGTATCCCTTGGGCAAATCAAGAAAATGGAGCGGCACAGGAAACTTTGGCGCTTGATCCAGCTCATTGGCCAGCGCCACAATAAAAAGACGCTCGCGAACCTGCGGGACACCAAAATAGGCAGCATTCAGGATCGTATAGCTGGTCCGGTAGCCTGTTCGCTCGAGAGCCTCGCATATTTCCTCCGGAACGTTGTGGCCGCCGAAGTTGAGAATGTCGGGCACGTTTTCGATGAGAATGATCAGGGGCTGCGTGTCTTCGACGTACTGCAGGAAGCGACGGTAGAGTGCCGCGCGTGGATCCTTCTGAAATGCATCCTCCTCGCCGGCAACCGAGCGCAACTTTGAACGCCCGATGCGAGCGAAAGCTTGGCAGGGCAGGCCCGCTGCCAGAAGATCGAAAGATTCAGCTGCCGACGTCTTGAACCCGAGATCGGACACGAGCTGCGAAGCTGAGCAGCGCTCCATGTCACGCGGTTTCGCCCATTCGCTTTCAGCCGCACGATCGCCTCCAAAATTTAGCGCGTAGCTTTCAGCGGCTTCAGAATCGATCTCGATATGGGCAGAGAGTTCGAATCCGGCTGTCTTGAGTCCGAGCGACAGCCCGCCGCACCCCGAGCAGATCTCCAGTGCGCGCGGCACCGCGCCTACGTGCAGGCGCGCGATCTTGCTGCGACGAATCAGTTGGCGGTTGTCAGGCGTCATGATGCCAGAATAGCGCTGACGGTCTTGCGCAAATCAACTGGGTCTTGCGTTTCACACTCCCAGATAATGGCTACGCGCCAACCCATATCCTCAAGTCCCTCCTTTGCCCTTATGTCTCGCAGGACGTTATTCTTAAACTTGCGGTCCCAGAATTCAACATTTGTCTTGGGGGAATAAGCATATCTGCAGGCTTCGTGCCGGTGCCAGAAGCAACCATGAACAAAGACCGCTAGCTTCAGTCGCGGAAATACTAGGTCTGGCGATCCCGGCAGATCCTTTGAATGCAGTCTGAACCGGTAGCCAAGCTGATGCGCCATGCGGCGAACAGCCAGCTCCGGCTTGGTGCTCTTGCCCTTGATGCCGGCCATCATTTTAGACCGTCTGGCTGATGAAACTATATCCATAACTCTTTAAGATCATCCCCATGAATGCTTTCGATGCGGCCGTGAAGATCGCGCGGTCATCTTTCCTGCTAAGCGATAGCCAACTGCCGATATAGCCAGCGCGACGCAATTGCCACCTCTGCGCCCAATTGCCCGCACAAGCAGCTTCGTTTTGCAATCAATTATTGCGGATAGGCGAGCGCACAACCAAGCGCGGCGTTACCGCTGTTAATGGGCCTCACTGCCCGAACTGGGTGATATTCACTGGAAGATTTTTCCATCGTCCTAACGCGTGACGAGATATTCCACGGGCATGGATAATCCGCGCTTCGGGTAGGAAACGCGCGCATGACACCGGGAGACATTGCCCTGCTCGTTCACGGTCGCGATGTTTGGGACTTTCAATTCGCCGCCCAGTTCCGCGGTGAAGGGGCGGTCGAAAGCTGGCCTCGATGCTGGCGACGACGCCGGGGTGGCCGCAGCCGGCTTTGGCGTCAAGCACCATGGCAAGCGCGGCGGCCAGCATGGCGAGCCCACGGCGATCAGCAGCCATTTCTGAGCGGCCCTGGTGGCGAGCCTGACGGGCTCGTTAAGCGCACTGCTTACAACCGTTCGAGAGTGGGCTCGCGACCGGGGCCGCGCCGTTGCAATTTGGCCCCTTGGTTCCCGGCAAGCAGGCGCGCGCGAACGGTACATCCCTTGCCCGAAGATATCACTGGCGTAACAACATACGACATCGTTAGACAGATTCGCTGTGAGACGCGGCAAGCGCTCATCGAATTGATAGGCGAGTATCTTTCGCACTCGGACGATGATCGCGTCAACATGGCATCGCGAATGGCTGGCGTTCAATACTTCATCAAGCGTTCGAAGCCGTTGGAACAATTTGGACCAAAATTGCTTTCAGGGCACGCAAAGGAGGCTGTAGAGCTGTTTTGGAAATCAGGCATCGCCTATAACTTCCAGCTCGGAGTGCAAGAAAATAACGACGTCAGCGCTGGAATTGGTTTTGGAAATCCGTTTACGCGTGGAGTGACGATCGGATCCACGCAGATGGACATCGGCGGATCGTTCAATCGGCAACGGAATTCGCTGAGAACGTTTACAATCACCGACAACTTCAACGGTTTGATCACAAAGCTTCCCGACAATTATTGTAATGGCAAGCTCGTCGGTCCCGATTACCTTTATCCGATCACCGGAAAAATCGGCATGAAAGAGGTCATTAAAACTTTCGTCCATTTGGTGGTCTTTGGCAATCTGGACGCGCGCGCCGAAGACAAGAACCCCGCTGCACTTCCAGATGCGGCGCCGCCAACGATGGTCGATGCCGTCACGTTCGAAACGGTCATCATTGGCAAAGTCAACCCCACCAAGGTCATCTTCAGCCCGATCGGCAATCGCTTTGCATTGTTGAACTCGAATGTGTCAGCTGAGGTAAAGCGCGCAGACAAGCATATCGTCACTGTTGGTCTCGCTTTGGAAAAAGCCGCGGAGTCGCAACTAGAGCCCTATCGCGACTCACTTTTTGCGCGATATGGCGGGTTGCGCGCTCCCGCCGCGTCGAGGCTGGGCGGCCGGTCTCAAGTGACAAGGGGTACGCTTTTTGGACGCTTGCTGACAGCAACGGGAACGCCGGCCGAAGTAGCTGCCGCGCAGGCCGTCGATCAGTTCCTGACACAAAGATTGTTTTCGCCTGTGATCAACATCAACCAATAGGAGGAGACAAAAGTCATGGCTAAAATCCCTGGCACAGGTAGCAAGGTAGCCGAATTCCGCCCGATGACGACCAAAAAGCCATTGTCGTTCGACTTAAGAAATGTGATCGACGTCATAATGATGATGGAGCGCCAACGGAAAAACGGCGAAATTTTCCCGTTACGTCAAAAGCAAAGGTTTGACAGTTGATCTACCGCGCGAGACGGTCAATTCAGTCAAAGAGTTCGTCGCGAAAGACACTGAGCTCAGCAAAGACAGAATAGGTGTAAAGGTACGCAATCCAAAAAAGGCCGGCAGCGTGCGAGCGACCCCAAGTTCGACACGAGACGACCCCTATCGATGCTTCTAGCGCAAATCGGAACGCCTAGCCGCAACACAAGAAGATTGTAAAAGCGAGTTACAGAGTTCGGGAACGTGTCGAAAGATATTTCACTTCTATCGCCATAAACGTCGTTTGAGGGTATCTAAATTTAGTCCAATGGCTCTTTGTTGTACCGCCATGTTTTCCCGATCTCGCCCCAGTCCTTGAAGATTTGTGTTCCGACGAGGACGATTTTGCTGACGAGAAAAATCCCTGCGAGCGTCGGGCCAAGCAGCAGAAGAGTCCACAGGATGTGCGAGTCGGCTATGTCGGGTCTGCTTTGTCACACTATTGAAACGCCCAACGGTGTGACCCCATTCGTCGCTCGTGGATTGGCAATAAGCGTTTGCTATCCAAACCCGCGTTTACACGCCGCCGCTGGCGGTCGAGGCCGACGTTCGGAGCTTTACCGGATCAATGGTGAGCTGGACAGCTGCGTGGCATTTTGGGCGACAATGCGCGCGAACAAATTGACCTCTAATGGGCGCACCTGATGGCTAGTTTGGGCGCACTTTGAAAAACAGCCCTAAACTTAACGAGATACGAAAATGTTTTCAGGCGATGGTGGGGGAAGTAGGACTCGAACCTACGAAGGCTTAGCCAGCGGATTTACAGTCCGCCCCCTTTGCCGCTCGGGACATTCCCCCATCGTCTCGCAAAGAGACGGCGGCCGCGATGAAGCGGCCGATGCAGCGGCATATGCGGCCCCGGCGGCGCAGTGTCAACCTTAAACTCCCCCGCAAGCCGGGGGCGAGGCTGAGCCCCGCTCGAGCGCCGCGATCATGCCGTCCTCTGGGACGCCAGAACTCGCGCAGGGGCCTTGCGCCGCGGGCGCAGCTCTCAAGTCGGCGAATCGGCCAGATGCGCTAATTCGTCCTCGGAAAAAAGCCGCGACCGCGTCAGGAACCGCAGCCCCGTGCCATTGTCGAGCGAGAACATGCCGCCTTGGCCCGGCACGACGTCGATGACGAGCTGCGTGTGCTTCCAGTAATCGAATTGCGCCGCGCCGATGTGGAAGGGCGCGCCGCCGATCTCGCCGAGCAGGACGTCGCCGTCGCCGACCAGGAATTCCCCTTGCGGATAGCACATCGGCGCCGAGCCGTCGCAGCAGCCGCCGGACTGGTGGAAGAGGATGTCGCCATATCGACCCCGCAGGCGCTCGATCAATTCGAGCGCCGCCGGCGTGGCGATGACTCTTGCAGGTTTCACAGTCGTCGTCATCGCCCCCCTCCCTGTCCCTCCCCCGCTGAAGCGGGAGAGGGGACGCTAGCGATCGGCGTTCCGCGTTTCTCCGGTGAAAAGCGAGTTTCGCTCCCTCTCCCGCGAAGCGGGGGAGGGTTGGGGTGGGGGCTAAAAGAACCCCAGCTTCTTTTCGCTGTAGCTCACCAGCATGTTCTTCGTCTGCTGATAGTGATCGAGCATCATCTTGTGATTCTCGCGGCCGATGCCCGACTGTTTGTAGCCGCCGAAAGCGGCATGCGCCGGATAGGCGTGGTAGCAGTTCACCCAGACGCGCCCCGCCTGAATGGCGCGGCCGAAGCGATAGCAGCGGTTGGCCTCGCGGCTCCACACGCCCGCGCCAAGGCCGTAGAGCGTGTCGTTGGCGATGGCCAAGGCCTCGTCGTCGTCCTTGAAGGTCGTCACCGACACGACGGGACCGAAGATCTCCTCCTGGAACACGCGCATCCGATTATGGCCTTCGAGCACGGTCGGCTTCACATAGAAGCCGCCGGCGAGGTCGCCCGCGAGCGCGTTGCGTTCGCCGCCGGCGAGCACCTTCGCGCCCTCCTGCTTGCCGATATCGATATAGCTCAGGATCTTTTCGAGCTGCTCGGAAGAGGCCTGCGCGCCGATCATGGTTTCGGGGTCGAGCGGATTGCCCTGCTTGATCTCGCCGACGCGTTTTAAGGCGCGTTCCATGAAGCGGTCGTAGATCTTCTCATGCACCAGGGCGCGGCTCGGGCAGGTGCAGACCTCGCCCTGATTGAGCGCGAACATGACGAAGCCCTCGATCGCCTTGTCGAGATAGTCGTCGTCCTCGCGGACGACGTCCTCGAAGAAGATGTTGGGCGACTTGCCGCCAAGCTCCAGCGTCACCGGAATGAGGTTCTGGCTGGCGTATTGCATGATGAGCCGGCCGGTCGTCGTCTCACCGGTGAAGGCGATCTTGGCGATGCGGTTCGACGAGGCGAGCGGTTTGCCGGCCTCCAGCCCGAAGCCGTTGACGATGTTGAGCACGCCCTTGGGGAGGATGTCGCCGATAAGCTCCGCCCAGACGAGAATGCTTGCGGGCGTCTGCTCGGCCGGCTTGATGACGACGCAATTGCCGGCGGCGAGCGCCGGCGCGAGCTTCCAAACGGCCATCAGAATCGGGAAGTTCCAGGGGATGATCTGGCCGACGACGCCGAGCGGCTCATGGAAATGATAGGCGATGGTGTCGTGGTCGATTTCCGAAATGCCGCCTTCCTGGGCGCGAATGGCGCCGGCGAAATAGCGGAAGTGATCGATCGCGAGCGGAATGTCGGCGGCGCTCGTCTCGCGGACCGGCTTGCCGTTGTCCCAGGTTTCGGCGGCGGCGAGGAGACCGAGATTGGCCTCCATCACGTCGGCGATGCGGTTGAGGAGGATGGCGCGCTCCGCCGGGCTCGTCTTGCCCCAGGCGTCTTTGGCGGCATGCGCCGCGTCGAGCGCGGCCTCGACGTCGTCCTTGTCGGACCGGGCGATCTCGCAAATTTTCTGGCCCGTGATCGGCGAGACATTGTCGAAGACGCGGCCGGATTTCGCGTCCGCCCACGCGCCATTGATGAAATTGCCGTAGCGGGCCTTGAACGGCGGTTTGAGCGCGGCGAAAGTCTCGTGCTTGGTCATGGGGCGTTCCTCGCAGTTCCGCAGCGGCGGTTTTTTTTGAGAAGGTAGTTGGAGCGGGGCGTAACGCCAAGGGCCCGACGCCAAGTGCCCGACGCCAAGCGCCGAGCTGGGATGTCTCAGTCGAGACACGCTTTCGCCAACGCCTGGAACGCTCGCGCCCGATGCGACAGCGCCTGCGAGCCGTCGCCGGGCAGCGCATGTTTTTCCGCCGACATCATCTCGCCGAAGGTCTTGTCGAGCCCGTCGGGCCTGAAGATCGGGTCATAGCCGAAGCCCTTCTCGCCCTTGGGCGGAAAGACCAGAACGCCGTCGACGCGGCCCTCGAACTGCTCGATATGGCCGTCGGGCCAGACGACGGCGAGCGCGCAGGTAAAATGCGCGCGATGGGGGGGCGTCGCGCCGCGCGCCTCGAGCTCGCGTTCGACGCGGGCGCAGGCGGCCTTGAAGTCGCGGTCCTCGCCAGCCCAGCGCGCCGAATAGACGCCGGGGGCGCCGTCGAGAGCGTCGACGCAAAGTCCGGAGTCGTCCGCGAAAGCGGGAAGTCCTGAGGCCGTCGCGGCGGCGCGCGCCTTTAGCAGCGCATTGCCGACGAAGGTCTGTTCGGTCTCCTCGGGCTCCTCGAGGCCGAGTTCTCCCGCGGAAACCGCCTCGACGCCATGCGGCTCGAGCAATTGCCTGAGTTCCCAAAGTTTCCCGGGATTATGCGTGGCGATGACAAGCTTGCCGGCGATTTTGCGCGCATCCATCAGATTTCCTCCCGCCGCGCGGCGCCTGGCGCGCCGGCGGGCGTCGCCATGGCGCTGATATCCCCATACTTTGTGGCGATTCGCCGCAAATCGCCAGGATCGCCCTCTGGGGGTCTTGGTCGACGGGACGGAAGGCGCTACAAAGTTTTGTCTTGGCGCGGTTAACCCCGCCTTTACTATGCTTGGCAACGATTGAGGAGCCGCCGAGACGGTTCCGGACGCGCCAAGCGCGACGCGGCGATTTCGCCGCTCGATTATCCCGGGATGCAAGGGACGAAATGACCTCGACCATTCTCATTGCCGACGACGATCCCGTTCAGCGTCGTCTGCTGGAAGCTATGACGCGGCGATTTGGTTACGAGACCGAGACCGTCGAAAGCGGCGAACAGGCGATTGCGCGGCTGACGCAGCCTGGCGCCAAGCCCATAGCGCTGCTCATTCTGGACCTCGTCATGCCCGACCTCGACGGCATGGGCGTGCTCACCCGGATGCGCGACATGAAGCTCGCGACGCCGGTGATCGTGCAGACGGCGCATGGGTCGATCGAGGCCGTCATTTCCGCGATGCGCGCCGGCGCCCATGACTTCGTGGTCAAGCCGGTCGGCGCGGAACGCCTGCTAATTTCGATCAAGAATGCGCTCTCCGCCGACGCGCTCGCCGACGAAGTGCGCCGCATCAGCCGCCGGGCGCAGGGCGCCCTGACCTTTAAGGACCTCGTCTCGCGCAGCGACGACATGGAGCGCGTCATCCGGCTCGGCCAGCGCGCGGCGCATTCCTCCATTCCGGTGCTTCTCGAAGGCGAGTCGGGCGTCGGCAAGGAGATCGTGGCGCGCGCCATCCAGGGCGCGTCGGATCGCAAAGGCAAGCCCTTCGTCACCGTCAACTGCGGCGCGCTGCCGGCCAATCTCGTCGAATCGATTCTGTTCGGCCATGAGAAGGGCGCCTTCACCGGCGCCACCGAGAAGCACAGCGGCAAGTTCCTCGAAGCGAACGGCGGGACGCTGTTTCTCGACGAGATCGGCGAACTGCCGCTCGACATTCAGGTCAAGTTGCTGCGCGCGCTGCAGGAAGGCGAAATCGATCCCGTTGGCGCGAAGCGCGCGATCCGGGTCGATATTCGACTGATCTCGGCGACCAATCAAAATCTCATCGATCTCGTCAAACGCGGCCTGTTTCGCGAGGACCTTTTCTATCGGCTCAACGTCTTCCCGATCAACATTCCGCCGCTGCGCGGTCGCCGCGAGGACGTCGCCGATCTCGCCAAGCGCTTTGCGGCGCGCTTCGCCGCCGAGGAAGGCCGCAACATCCGCCGCGTGACGTCGGAAGCGCTGTCGCTGCTGACGAGCTATGATTGGCCGGGCAACGTCCGCCAATTGGAGAACGCCGTCTTTCGCGCCGTCGTGCTCGCCGACGGCGACGAGCTGACGGTCGCCGAATTTCCGCAAATCGCCGCCCATGTCGAAGGCTATGAAGTGCGCGTGCCGCCCGCGCCTGCGCCGGGCGCCCCTGGGACGGCGCCGCGCGAACGCGAGATCGTCCGCGTCGAAATCCGCGATCCGAATGCGATGTCGCTGATTGGATCGAATGGCGAAATGCGCACGCTCGAGGACATCGAGACCGCGACGATCCGCTTCGCCTTGACGCATTACCGCGGCCAGATGTCGGAAATTGCGCGGCGACTTGGAATTGGTCGCTCGACGCTCTATCGGAAGATGAAGGAATACGGACTCGAGGAAGCGTCGGAAAGCGAACCCGAGCCTACGGGAACGCTGGTCGCGTAATCTGGGAGCGCATGCTTCCTTTCAGTGCGAGGGTTTCATGACGCTGTTCGACATCGAAGCGAAGACGATCGACGGCCAGCCGAGGAAGCTTGCCGATTACGCCGGCAAGGCCATGCTGGTCGTCAATGTCGCGAGCCGATGTGGCTTCACGCCGCAATACGCCGGGCTCGAAGCGCTATACCGCAAATTCGCCGATCGGGGATTTGTCGTCTTGGGCTTTCCCTGCAATCAGTTTGGCGCGCAGGAGCCGGGCTCCGAGAAGGAGATCGCGTCCTTCTGTTCGGCGAATTACGACGTCACCTTTCCGCTGTTCGGCAAGGTCGACGTCAATGGCGAGAACGCGCATCCGCTCTATCGCCTGCTCAAGCGCGAAGCGCCGGGAATTCTGGGTTCCGAAGCGATCAAATGGAACTTCACGAAATTTCTCGTCGACCGCGAGGGGCATGTCGTGAAGCGTTACGCGCCGACCGACACGCCCGAGCAGATCGCGCAGGATGTGGCGGCGCTGCTGTGACCGCCATCGACGCGCGCATGATTGAAGACGGCGATCCGTTCGTCTTCGACGTGACGGTGCGTGATCAGGGAAGCGAGACGCAGCATCGCGTCACGCTCTCGCGAAAAGATCTACTGCGGCTCGGCGGCGGCGCCGATGCGCAAAGATTTATAGACTCCGCCTTCCGCTTTCTTCTCGACCGCGAAGCAAAGGAGAGCATTCTCGCCCGCTTCGATATGAGCGTCGTCGCTGGTTATTTCCCGGAGTTCGAGCAAAAGCTGCCGGAATATCTTGCTTGAAGCGTCATGCGGATTCCGGCTGATCCGTTCGCTTGGGCCGTGTCATTCCCGGCAGGCCAAAGGCCTGACCGGGAATCCAGAGCCGATCCAGAAACTGGTCTTGCTCTGGATTCCCGATCGCGCGCTACGCGCGCGTCGGGAATGACAGCCAAGCCGTTCGAGGGGATTTCATATCGCAGGGGTTCCGGTCGCACGGTTCGCTGGGTCGAGATCGTCATTGCGAGCGGAAGCGAATTCTTAGAACGCCGCGCGCAAACGCAGGCCGAAGACGTTGATCGGACCGCGCGCGCTGTTATGCGCGGGATTGACCAGCAGCTGATAATCGAAGGTCGCATCGATATTCTTGCCGAAGCCGATCTTGTAATAGGCCTCCATATTCTTCTCGCCGGCGTAGGAGAGCGCGCCGTCGCCGATGTAGACGCTGGTTCCACCGAGCCCGAAATAGCGCACGCGGTCGCCATGCAGACCGCTTAAGGCGCCGGCGACGCCGATCTCATCGTCGTCGCATCCCCAGAGCGCGCCGCCAGCGACGAAGCCGAATGCGACGGAGCGGTCGATATCCGTGTAATCGACCGTCTCATAACGCCCGTCGGCCATGCTGGCGCGCAGGAAAAACCCAAGATGCGGCGCGACCTGCTGCTTGACGTTTATCCCGCCGCCGGTTTTCACGGCGCGCCCTCGCGCGGTGTCGACTCGCGGCGGGAAGTCGCCAGCGAGATAGGCGTAACGGATGACGTCGTCGATTTTGCTCAGATAGCCATTATCGCCATAGACGAGAAATTTGACCGCGCCGGGCTGTTCGAAAAGATCATATCGCGCCTCGAATTCCGCGACGCCCATGAACTGTCGAAACAGTTGCGGCTCAATGTCGAAACTGTTTGGCGTCGTCGAGAGCTGAAACACGCCGCCGCGCGCCGTCCACCAGTCCTGCTTCCACTCTGCCGCAAGCCCGTAGGTGTAGCCCCAGGCGTCGGCCGCGTAGTCGAAGGCGCCCATCGCGTTGAACGCGAAGTTGAGAAAACCGGTCGTGGGATCGTGTGCGTAGACGTTGTCGTCGAACACGTCGCCGACGGCGAATTTTCCGAGCGTAACGACGATGCGATTTTTGTCGACCTTGCCCGAGATCTGGTTTTGCGTCGACTCAAGCACCTCGCTGCGTGAGCCTTGGTCCGGATCTCGTTCTCTTTCGCCGTCTTCGTTCAATCCGATGATCTGACGCAGGAAGTACCGCTGGAAGCGCATATAGGGCGCAGCGCGGCCGACCTTGGCGACCGCGGCGTTGACGTAAGACGCCGCGCCGACCGAATTGGCGAGCCCGTAGCCGGCGTCAATCTCGGGGTTGAGGTAGACGGCGCCGCCGTCCCACAGGCGCAGGCCAAGGAAAAGATTGGTGGTTGACCCGACATTGGCCTTGCCGCCGGAAGGAAAGCTGTTGGGGCCGTCATAGAGCGCGCGAAACCGCGGATAGGCCTGGACGACATTCGTCGTTTGCGCGTGCACGCTGTAGCGTTCAGGGACGTCCGGATCGTCGGCGTTCCCGCCATTGCCCGAAGTCTGGCCGTCATGTGCGTGTTGGCCGTAGTGCAACTCGCCGGAAATCTCGCTCTTTGCGCCGAAATGGTAATTCAGACCGAACCGCAGCAGATGGTTCTCATTGCGCATGCGCGACGCATAGGCATAGCCCGCGCCATTGTCGAAGACCTGTGTGTTCAGCGACTGATTGAGAAAGAGATATTCGGCGCGCGCCGACCAATTGTCGGCGAAGGCATACTCAAAACCGGCGCCGATCGCATATTTCATGCGCGAGGATACCGAGCCAGGCGCGTTGAAAATCGCCAGCGGCCCCCCTGCGCCGAGCGTCAAGGTCGCCGGACCTCTCGCGCCGCCCGCCGCGACGCCGCCCGTCAGATAAAAGAGCGAGCGGTCCCATGCGTAGCCGACGCGCCCGCGAATGCTCGCGAAGAAATTCGCGCTTGTATTGGCGGAGAGCGAATACGCCGGAAGGCCGGGAACATAGGCCGGCGAGGCGGGGAAAAGCCCATGCGGACCGCGCCTGCCATCGAGAAGGCTGAGATCGGTTTCGAAACCCCAGACGACGGGGCCGCGCTGCCAATTATATCCGGCCTGCACGCCGACGGTGACGCCTGGGCGCGTCACGCCACTCGGATAAAGATCAAAGGCGGGCGCGCCGAAGCCGCTCGTCGCCTGCAGCCGCTCGCCTGCGTGCAGAGGAACGGCGCCGCCGAGGCTCGCGCCCATATACATGCCGACCCAGCTGAAGACGGGCGGCCGGTCTTCGCAGCGGGCCGCGTTCCCATTCAGCGCGCAAAATGCAAAACTAAGAGAGACGACAAAAGACAGGCGCGCGGCGGCGCTCGTCGGCGGTCCATGTCGATGGACGGCGACGCTCGATTTCGGTCTGGATCGAGGCCTGCGCATGCGCTCTTAAGAACCTTGCCGGCGGCGTCTCCGTTGGATAGCGATAAGGCTGCGCCAGAACCAAGCGCAGCGCGAATCATCCTTTGGCCAAATAGTAAAACTCTGTGACAGATTTTCGCAGCCGCTATTGGCGCAGTCCTTGCTTTGAACTGTAAAAAACGGCCGCCAGCCGCGCAAACAAAGGCGGGCCGCCAAGAGGGAGTTCTTGCAATGGACTCACGCATAACGCAGTTCGATGAACTGGCTGGAGCGGACGGCCGCACCCGCGCGCCTTATCGCAAGCTTTCGCAATGGCTCGCGGAAACCCCGCCCGAGCTCCTGGCGTCGCGGCGCGAGCAGGCGGAGCTGCTTTTTCGTCGCATCGGGATCACCTTCGCGGTCTATGGCGCGCAGGAGGCGACCGAGCGCCTCATTCCCTTCGATATCCTGCCGCGCATACTCTCGCGCAGCGAATGGACGACGCTTGAAAAAGGTCTGATCCAGCGCGTCACCGCGCTCAACGCGTTTCTTGCCGACATCTACGGGGCCGGCGAGATCTTGAGGGCGGGAATCGTTCCTGCCGATCTCGTCTATCGCAACCCCGCCTATTGCCCCGATATGGCGGGCCGGCGCGTGCCCTTCGATATTTACGTGCATATCGCTGGCGTCGACATCGTGCGCACCGACGATCAGGGCTTCTTCGTTCTCGAGGACAATGCCCGGACGCCGTCTGGCGTCTCCTACATGCTCGAGAACCGCGAAGTGATGATGCGGCTGTTTCCCGAGCTCTTCGCGCTGCATCGCGTCGCGCCGATCGAAAACTATCCCGATGAGCTGCTTGCGACTTTGCGCTCGGTCGCGCCGCCGCGCGCCAACGGCGATCCGACGATCGTCTTGATGACGCCCGGCCAGTATAATTCGGCCTTCTACGAACACTCGTTTCTCGCTGACAAGCTCGGCGTCGAGCTTGTCGAGGGCCGCGATCTCTTCGTTCGCGACGACGTCGTCTATATGCGCACGACTGAGGGCCCGCGCCGCGTCGACGTCATTTATCGGCGCATCGACGACGACTTCCTCGACCCGCTGTGCTTCCGGCCGGATTCGGCGCTGGGCGTCGCCGGGCTGATGGGCGCCTATCAATCAGGCAATGTGACGCTGGCGAATGCAGTCGGCGCCGGCGCCGCCGACGACAAGGCGATGTACACCTACATGCCTGACATTATTAAGTTTTATCTGGACGAGGCGCCGCTCCTGCAGAATGTTCCGACCTTTCGTTGCCGTGAACAGGAGGCGCTCGCTTACGTGCTCGACCATCTCGATGAACTCGTCGTCAAGGAAGTGAACGGCTCCGGCGGCTACGGCATGCTCGTGGGACCGCATGCGACGAAGGCGCAGATCGAGGAGTTTCGCGCCAAGCTAAAGGCGCAGCCGCAGAATTTCATCGCACAGCCGACGCTGGCGCTCTCGACATGCCCCATCGCCATGGCCTCGGGCGTCGCGCCACGCCACGTCGATCTGCGGCCCTTCGTGCTGCAGGGCGCTAATGGCGCCCGCGTCGTGCCGGGCGGTCTGACCCGGGTCGCCATGACGGAGAAGTCGCTCGTCGTGAATTCGAGCCAGGGCGGCGGCACCAAGGACACCTGGGTGATCGACGACGCGTGGGTCGCGGATGAGCCGATGGGCCAAGCGTGACGAGACCTGTGACGAGACCTGTGACGAGACCCTCGCATACCCCGCAAAGACCACCGATGATCGCCAAAGCCAATCATAAACGGACGTGCTGATGCTTTCCCGCACCGCCGACAATCTGTACTGGCTCGCCCGCTACATGGAGCGCGCCGACTTTCTGGCGCGCGCCATTCAAGCGTCGCGACGCCTCGCCGCGCTGCCTAAGGCCTATGGCGGCGAAGAAACTGAGTGGGAAAGCGTGCTTCTGTCGTCGGGCGCGGCGCTGGCGTTCGACGCCTCCGGACGTCCGGTCGATGAAGCCAACGTCATCGAGTTTCTCACCTTCGCGCCGGAAAATCCGGGATCGATCCGCAACTGCCTGGAGCAGGCGCGCGCCAACGCCCGCGCCGTGCGCACGGCGCTGACCATCGAAATGTGGGAGTCGATCAACGACGCCTATCTGGAAATGCGTGCGCTCGAATCGCGCGGCGTCATCCCTTGCGCGCAGGAGCTCGCGCGTTTTCTTGAGGTCATCAAGCAGACGTCGCTGACCTATGACGGCGGCGCCTATCGCACCATGCTGCGCAACGACGCCTATTGGTTCTCGCGCGTCGGGCTTTTTATCGAACGCGCCGACAACACGGCGCGTTTGCTCGACGTCAAATATCATGTGCTGCTGCCCGAGAAGGAGATCGTCGGCGGTTCCCTCGACTATTTCCAGTGGTCGGCGATTCTGCGCGCCGTATCGGCGCATACCGCCTATCACTGGGTCTATCGCACGAGCATGAAGCCCTGGCTCGTCGCCGATCTGTTGATCCTCCGCCCGGAGATGCCGCGTTCGCTGATTTCCTGCTATGAGTCGATCGTGCGCAATCTCGACAATCTTGCCCGCGCGCACGGGCGCCAAGGCTCGTCGCAGCGTCACGCCCGCGGCGTCTACGGCAAGCTCGAAAAGATGAATATGGAGAGCGTCTTTCAGGGCGGTCTGCATGAATTCGTGCAGTCCTTCATCACGGAAAACAACCGACTGGCCGCGCTTATCTCCGAGCAATATCTCTTTTGAGCGAAATCCGATGCGCATCCGCATAAGGCATGAAACGACCTATCGCTATGCGGAGCCGCCGCGAACGGCCGTGCAGCATCTTCGCCTGACGCCGCGCAATCACGACGGGCAGCATGTCGTTGACTGGCGCATCGACGTCGATCGCGATTGCCGACTGGTGCAGTCGGAGGACGCCTTCGGCAATACGCTCCACCGCTTCTCCGTGGACGGGCCGCTCGAATCGATCTCGACGGTGGTCGAGGGAGAGGTGACCACCTTCGACGTCGCCGGGGTCGTTTCTGGCGCGGTCGAGCGCTTTCCGCCTATCCTGTTCATGCGGGACACGCCGCTGACGACCCCGAACATGGCGATCTGCGATTTCGCGCGCGAAACGACGTCGAAGGAAAGCGGAACGCTCTCGAAGCTCCATGCGTTGCTTGGCGCGATTCACGAATCGCTCACATTCGACGCCGCCGCGACGCATTCGGGCACGACGGCGGCGGAATGTTTCGAGCATCGCAAGGGCGTCTGTCAGGATTTTTCGCATCTCTTCATCGCGTGCGCGCGCGCGATCAGCGCGCCGGCGCGCTATGTGAGCGGCTATTTCCTCGGCAGCGACGGCGAGGATCAGGTCGCCGGCCACGCATGGGCCGAAGCCTATGTCGAGGATCTCGGCTGGGTGGCCTTCGATCCGACGCATGGCGTGGCGCCGCAGGAAAATCATGTGCGCGTCGCCGTCGCGCTCGACTATCTGGGCGCGGCGCCGATTCGCGGCTCGCACTCCGGCGGCGGCGGCGAAACGCTTGACGTCAAAGTGCGCGTGGCGCGGGCGGCGGCCTTCAGCCAGTCGCAATCGCAATCGCAATAGCTGGTCTCAGACTCCGACCAATTGACTGACCGCGGCGCGCTGGCGCGCGTCGGCGTCGCTTTGCGAGCGCTCGGGTAAGCCAATCTCATCGCAAGGCGCGAAGCGCAGCCCGTCTTCGTCGTAGTGGAAATCGCATGCGGTGAGCGCGGCCACGACGCGCGGCCAGACGCCCTTCCTGTCCCAGCGATGGTAGCGCGTATAGGCCGTGTACCATTTGCCGAACCGCGGCGGCAGGCTGCGCCAGGGCGCGCCGGTCCGAACGATCCAGAACACCGCTTCGAGAAAAAGCCGATTGTCGCGGGCTCTACAGCCTGGGTCGCCTTCCTTTCCGGGAAGGACGGAAGCGACGGCCTGCCAATGTTCGTCGGAAAGATAATTCTCAATCAATTGATCCTCCGTCGCGGCGCATTGCGACGTCGACCCGCCCGACGCGCCTCCGATGAGGGCCGACAGGGTCGATCGATATTTCAATCTTAGGTTGTAATTTTAAGTAACACAACCTGTTTTGGCGGGGTCGCCGGCGAAGATTTGCGTTCAGCCGCCGCATGAGACGGGACGCTAGGGCTCCGAATCCAGGTTAACGAGGGGGTCATCTCACCGCGTCATGGCCGCGCTTGTCGCGGCCATCCACGCGACGACACGAGGCAAATGTGAGGATATGAGGCGGAAGTACCGTCTCCGCGCGAAGCGTTTCGCAGCCTCACGGCGTGGATGGCCGGGACAAGCCCACGGCTGTCCGGTTCAAGCATAGCGCCAGTCGAACTCGTGTTGTCTGTGATCGCGCGGTTGTGTGTGCTGTATTTCGTTCATGCTCAGGAAGGATTTGCGGTGCATCAGGTTGGTTCGCACGAGTCGAGCGAGTTCGAGGAACCCATGGTTTGACTTGGCGATATTTTGCAGGAGCCGCAAGAGCAGATGCGCGATCAAGGCCGCCGCGATCTGTATGCGAACCGCGTTTTGCGAGCGTCCGATGTAGGAGCGTATCCTCAGCGTCTGCTTCATCAGGCGAAAGAACAATTCGATTTGCCAGCGTCGCTTGTAGAGATCGGCGATGTCGTCCGCCGGCGCGTCCAGATCGTTGCTCGTGTCGGTCATAACGACGACTTCGCGCACGGCGGCCCGCATCGGATTCATGCGGTTCTTCGCCTGCCGGCTCGGTAAAAAGCCGATCCGATCGCTCAGCGCGCACGAACCCGCCGGCAAGCGCATGTCCTTCGCGTCGAGCAGCGGCGTATGGGTTTTGAACCGCGTGACGATCCGGCAATCCGCCGCGTCGAGACGCGCCCACCAACCGTAATCGTAATAGCCGAGATCGAACACATAGGTCGCGCCGGCCTCGATCGGCATCTCCTTGGGCGCCGTGATGTCGTTGACATTGGCCGCCGTGACCGAGGGATAAACCGGGCGGGCGAGATCGGGATCGTAGACGACATGCGCCTTGGCACCGCACACATCGGCGGAAAATCGCGACCATTGCGCGCCGACGCCGGCCAGATGCAGGCTGGTCGAGTCGATCAGCCGCACGACCTCCTTCATCTCTTGACGCATCTTGCGGTTGGCCAAGGTCGCCGTGCCCAGCATGTGCTCGAAAAGCCCGGAAAACACTTGCGGAGGCCGGCTGCGATTGGCGTCGGCGAAAGTCGAGCGGCGGGCGATCTTGCCGCCGACGTGATAGAGCCGCGTCGCATGGCTCGCCATCGCCGTTTCGATCGCCCGCAACGACTCCGCGCCGGAAAACTGCCCATAAAGCAGTGCGATGAGCTGACGGCGCGTATCGAACCCGCGCACGAGTTCGTCGCTCCCATGCTCTTTCACAAGCTTGTCGAAGACGCTCCAGGGAACCAGTTTGAGCAGATCGTGGAAAACGATATTCTTGTGGCGCATGGCGTTGTTCCGGTTCCGTGTCCAGATGATTCGTAACCCTCTGGGAACAAATAGAATCAACGCCATGTACATATTCAAGCAATAAATGAACCGGACAGCCGTGGCACAAGGCCGGGCATGACGGCTGAGTGTGAGCTGAAATTAACTCGAGTTCGAAGCCTTGGGCTGGACCCGCGTGTGCGCTTGCGACTTGCGCGCCCCTGTGGCACACAGTCGCCGAGCGCGTCGGACGTGATTTCATGCGTTTCGGGCGGTCAAGCGCTGCAGTAGCTCAGTGGTAGAGCACTCCCTTGGTAAGGGAGAGGTCGAGAGTTCAATCCTCTCTTGCAGCACCATCTCAAGAAGTTGTCTGTCAGTTCGACGCTGGACGCGAGCGCCGCCGAAAGCGGCGTGGTTCCACGCGGTTAAAGCCCGCCAGAGAGATCCGGCAGGCTTTTCGGCGGTGTCGAGCAGAGGGCGACGCGAGGCGCGCCGCGCGGCGGGAGAACTTAAGAGAGGATCGAGTTCAAGCGAGAGAAGGCTTTTGAGCTGTAGTCTCGAAAGGGAAGGCTTTCGAAAAAGTCCTCAACGGCTTTGGGATTCTGGCCCCAGGCGATCAGGAAGCCCGCTACCGCCAAAAGCAGCAGGGACAGCAACCCCGACGTGAGGCCGGCGAGAACCCCAACCGCCAGAACGACACCAATCTTGGTCCTGTTGCTCATCGCCATCGCTACGTCTCCTGATTTGCGCCTCGTCCGCACGCATCACTTAGTTCAACATGGTTAATGAACAATGAGCGCGCAAGCTCGCCGGCGTCTGCGCGTCGTCGCCGGCTTGGGCAGAAAGTGCGTGGAAAGGCGGGCGGCGCTCTTCCGTCGCCAGTTGCAGCCGGGGCGAGTGCGCCCGTCGAGCTTGGAGCGACTTCGAGACAGGCCAGAGTCGATTCAGCAAGCGCGTCGCCGGGGCGACAAAACCGGTCCTGAATGCGACTTGCGGCGACCGAACGTCTTCAGCCGGAGTAATAGCTGACGATCGCAGCGCCGAGGAAGAAACCGATCGCCCCTAGAATCATCAGTCTCGTTAAACCTTCCGGCATGAACTCTCTCCAGGCGGCGCCGCTCGCCTCAAATTAGCGGCCTCACCTCCAAGATCAAGAAGCGTTGCGCCCGCAGCGCGGCGATCGCGCGGGCGGAGAAGAAAAGAAAAACCGCAGGCGACGCGGCCTGCGGTTTAAAAAATTTGGCGCGCTCTTAGTAATTATAGAAAGCGACGCAGACGCGGTTGCCGTAATAGTCCCAGCCCCATTTCGCGCAGCGTTGCGGCGGAGCGGTCGCCGCGCCGACGACGGCGCCGCTGGCCGCGCCGATCGCCGCGCCGGCGAGCGTGCCCCCGGCGCGTCCGCCGGACGCTAGCGCGCCAATGCCCGCGCCGCCAAGTCCGCCGATCACGGCGCCGCCTGCTGCGCGTTCACCGGGAGTATTGCACGCCATAAGCGGCGCGGCCGCCGCCAGGGCGGTCGTCAGCAGCAGAACTTTCTTCATGCGTTTCTCCTAGGGTGAGGCTGGATCGTCCGCATCCAGGCGAAGCGGCGCCGGACCAATCCGATGTATGCGCGCCGCGAGAGTCTGTACGACGCCGCGGCCGAAGACCGCTTGGGGATGCCGCAAGCCGCATTGGCGTCGGGCGGAGTTTATTAAAAGCGGCCTGCGATGACTGTCGCAAAAATACAACATCGTGCGAGTTTCAGGCGTTGGCCGCTTAGGAAAAGCCCGAAACGCGACGAGTTTTCGCCATAAAGGAGCGCGCACGGCGCCCTTGGGATTGGACCGTAAATTTGCTAGCAGCCAGTGTCATTTGCTTTTAAAGGACATCGCTCTCATGGATGCAGCCGCATGCGCCGAGGAATTTCGACGCCGTCTCGACGCCGCCGCCGACGCCACTGAATCTGCGCTCGACGCGCTGCTCGCGCCTGCGCCGCTTGCCGGCGAGATCGTCCGACCCGCGCGCCTTCTCGAAGCGATGCGCTATTCCTCGCTTGGCGGCGGCAAGCGGCTGCGGCCGTTTCTCGTCATCGAATCCGCGCGACTCTTTGGCGTCGTCGGCGAATCGGCGCTGCGCACCGCCTGCGCGCTTGAAATGATTCATTGCTATTCGCTTGCGCATGACGATTTGCCGGCCATGGATGATGACGATCTTCGCCGCGGACGGCCGACGACTCATAAGGCCTTCGACGAGGCGACGGCGATCCTCGCGGGCGACGGGCTCTTGACCTACGCCTTCGACGTCGTCGCCGATCCGAAGACGCACCCCGACGCCGGCGTGCGCGCGGCGCTGGTGCTCGCCTTGGCGCGCGCGGCGGGGCTTGGCGGCATGGTCGGCGGACAGGCGCTCGACCTTGCCGCTGAAACCGCGGCGACGCCGCTCACGCTCGAAGAAACCTTGCAGATGCAGGCGATGAAGACGGGCGCTCTGTTGCGCTTCGCGGTCGACGCCGGAGGCATTCTCGGCGGCGCTTCTGTGTCGCAGGCGCATGCGCTGACGCGCTATGGCGAAGCGCTCGGCGCCGCGTTTCAAATCGCCGACGACATTCTTGACGCAGAAGGCGACAGCGCCGCGCTCGGCAAGCGCGCGGGCAAAGACGCCGAACGCGGCAAGGCGACTCTTGTCGGTCTTCTCGGTCTCGACGCCGCGCGTGCGAGACGGGACTCGCTGGTCGCCGAAGCGACGGCGGCGCTGCGCGAAACAGGACTGGGGGAGCGAACCGACATTCTGGCGGAGGCCGCCCGTTTCGTCGCCGCGCGGCGCAACTGAGGAATCGCGCCGATGCCCCGACAAGGACTGTCGAAGACCCCTCGGCGCGCCTCGGCGATCCTGGCGCCATTTCGTATTGTTCGCGCGCGCCCGCAGCTCTTTCTCAGTCTCGCGCTCGGTCTCCTCGTCGGATTGCTTCTGCCGCAGGCGATGCAGCCGGTGGCGCGCGCGCTCGTCGCATGGAACGCGGTCGCGCTGTGCTATTTTGCGCTCGTTTACCTGCTCATCGCCGGCGCCACGCACGACACCATTCGCGAGCGCGCCCAGATTCTCGACGAGGGCCGCTTCGTCATGCTGTTGCTCACGACCGCGATCGCCACCGCCTCTTTCGGAGCGGTGGTCGTCGAACTTGGTTCGGTGAAGTCAATGGAAGGCTGGGAGAAGGGCGCGGCCATCGCGCTTACCATCATCACGGTGCTGAATTCCTGGCTGTTCCTGCACCTGACCTTCGCCTTTCATTATGCGCATGAATTTTACTACGAGGAGGAGCATGATCCGGACGAACCGCCGACGGCGCGCGGCGGACTGCATTTTCCTAACACCAGATTGCCGCAATACATCGACTTCCTGTATTTTTCCTTCGTCATCGGCGTCGCCTTTCAGACGGCCGACATTGAAACCTGCTCGTCGCAGATGAGACTGATGGTGGCGACGCATGGCATCGTCGCGTTTTTCTACAACACCACCATTCTCGCGCTCATGGTGAACGTCGCCAGCCAGCTGGTCTGAAGGACATATGAAAGAAGATGCGGCCGCGATAGACGCCATCAAGACCGAAGCGGCGCGGCTGCGCGCGATTTTGATCGGCTCGGTCGGCAATCTCGTCGAATGGTACGACTTTTACGTCTATTCGGCCTTTTCGCTTTATTTCGCCGATTCATTCTTTCCTGGCGAAGACCCCCTCGCGCAGATGATGTCGGCCTCCGGCGTTTTTGCGCTAGGTTTTTTGATGCGGCCGATCGGCGCCTATGTCTTCGGGCGCATCGGGGACGGGCGCGGCCGGCGCGCCGCGCTGATGCTCTCGGTGCTGCTGATGTGTCTGGGCTCGCTCCTCATCGCTCTGGCGCCGACCTATGCGACGATCGGCGTCGGCGCGCCCGCGACGCTGCTCCTGGCGCGCCTCATTCAGGGCGTCAGTCTTGGCGGCGAATATGGATCGAGCGCGACCTATCTCGCCGAGATGGCGCATCCCGAGCGTCGCGGTTTCTATTCGAGCTTTCAATATGTGACGATGATCGCCGGCCAATTGCTGGCGCTTTGCGTGCTGCTCATCTTGCAGAATGTCGCGCTCGACGCTCAGGCGCTGCGTGACTGGGGCTGGCGCATCCCTTTCGCCTTCGGCGCGCTGCTGGCGATCGTGGCGCTCTATATGCGCCGCGACCTTGCCGAGACGCCCGCCTTCAAGGCGTCGCGCGCCGAGCGGCGGCGCGGATCGCTCAGCGCGCTGCTCGCGCATAAGCGCGAGACGGCGACGGTCGTTGGACTGACGCTTGGCGGCACCATCGCCTTCTATGTCTATACGACCTACATGCAGAAATTCTTGAAGCTCTCCGTCGGATTGAGCGATACGGAGACGACGTGGATTGCGGCCGGCTCGCTGCTCTTCGCGCTCTGTCTGCAACCGATCTACGGCGCGGTGTCGGACCGCGTCGGCCGCCGGCCGATGCTCATCGCTTTCGGCGTGCTGGGAACGATCTTCACCGCGCCGCTGCTGACTGCGATACAGACTGCGCGCGACGCGTGGATCGCCTTTGCGCTCATCTGCTGCGCCTGGCTGATCGTCGCGCTCTATACGTCGATCAACGCCGTTGTGAAGGCGGAGCTTTTTCCCGCCGCCATTCGCGTCACCGGCGTTGCTTTGCCTTATGCTGCTACAGTTTCCGTTTTTGGCGGCTCGGCGGAATATGTGGCGCTCTGGTTCAAGGCGCAGGGCCATGAGAGCTGGTTTTTTTATTATGCGAGCGCCGCGATCTTCGTCTCTCTCCTCGTCTATGCGACGATGCCGGATACGAAGAAAAATTCGCGGATCGAGCGAGAAGAAAGTTAGGCCTGCTCTGCCGCCGGCCCTATGCCGAGGTCCGACAGGCGCAGGGCAAGTTCTGGCGCGAGCACCGGCGTCGCAAGCTCGCTTGAGGAAAGTTCTGCGATCTCGGCGTAGCCGTTGGCGCCCAACCTTCGATGGACCCAGATCGTCGCGCGAAGAGCGTCAACGACCCACACTTCACGAACGCCATACGCCGCATAAATGCCGATCTTGCGGCCCTTGTCGTAATTGAGACTCGAATCCGCGACCTCGATCGCAAGCAAGACGGCGGGGCCGTCGAGCGCCTTAAGGTCGAGATCGCGACGAAAGACACAGAAATCGGGCTCGACGAAAGTGCGGGCGTCGAGCCGAAGCGTCGTCTCTGGAATGATCGCCACATGCTCGGGCGCCGCTCGCTGCATAAATCTATTGAGTTCGCCTTTAATCCATTCATGTCGGGCCCCTTTGGGCGACATGGGCACGACCTCCCCGCCGATCAGTTCGAACCGTTCGTCTTCGTCGATAATGCCGACGCGGACCATTTCCTCGATTTCCGCGACGGTCCAGCAGCGCCGAGGCATGCCTTCGGCGGCCTGGGTAGAGAGCGGGAGATCGCTCGGGCGGAGATGCGGGTTCATAGAGGCTACGATAGCACTGCCTTGGAATTCCGTGAAACCCGAACGGCCGTGGCGGGCAAGCCCTCGATAGAACCCTAAGCAGCATCTTGAAGCAGGCAGGTTCGGCCTTGGTCTGCGCAATCGCCTCCGTATGAAATGAAGACCGGCTCAGCGTGATCGTTCAAAACGCTTTTTTCAGTCCCGCCTGACGCAAAATGGCATTTGCGGTCTGGCGGCTGGGGATTCCGATGGGAACGGCGAAATTGCGTCCAGTGACGGGACTATGCCAGATTTCGTGACTTCCTCTTCCCTGGCGCACCATGATGCAACCTGCGGCGCGCAATAAATCGCGTAAGGGACGATCGAACTGCGGCGCCATCACGCGACCGCCTGTTCAACCTCGCGCAGCGCGGAAATCTGCAAATACACCGATGCCGGGTCGACGCCGGGGTGGTTGTCCGCCAGCAGGTCGAGCGTCATGGCCGATATCTTCGCGAAGAGTTCGTCGAGCGTTGGAGCGTCAGCTGCCGCCGGAATTTCATCGCAATGGCCGCTCCAGACCGAAGCCGCGTCATCCCATGCGGCGGAAATCGTGAAAATGACCGGTTTCTTTGTCATCCCTCGCTTCTCCGCCGCGCGTCGCTCAGTTATCCAAGAAGCTCCGCAGTTTCCGGCTCCTTGACGGATGCTTCAGCTTGCGCAGCGCCTTCGCCTCGATCTGGCGGATGCGTTCGCGCGTCACCGAGAATTGCTGGCCGACTTCTTCGAGCGTGTGGTCGGTGTTCATGCCGATGCCAAAGCGCATGCGCAGCACGCGTTCTTCGCGCGGCGTCAGCGAGGAGAGGACGCGCGTCGTCGTCTCGCGCAGATTCGACTGGATCGCCGCCTCGATCGGCAGCACGGCGTTTTTGTCCTCGATGAAATCGCCAAGATGCGAATCCTCCTCGTCGCCGATCGGCGTTTCGAGCGAGATCGGCTCCTTGGCGATTTTCAAAACCTTGCGCACTTTCTCGAGCGGCATGGCGAGCTTCTCGGAAAGCTCCTCGGGCGTCGGCTCGCGTCCGATCTCATGCAGCATCTGGCGCGAGGTGCGCACGATCTTGTTGATCGTCTCGATCATATGCACCGGAATGCGGATCGTGCGCGCCTGGTCGGCGATCGAGCGGGTGATCGCCTGACGAATCCACCACGTCGCATAGGTCGAGAATTTATAGCCGCGGCGATACTCGAATTTATCGACCGCCTTCATCAGGCCGATGTTGCCTTCCTGGATGAGGTCGAGGAATTGCAGGCCGCGATTGGTGTATTTCTTGGCGATGGAGATCACGAGACGCAGATTCGCCTCGACCATTTCCTTTTTCGCCTGCCGGGCTTCGCGCTCGCCCTTCTGCACCATATGCACGATCTTGCGGAACTCGGAGATCTCCAGTCCCGTCTCGGTCGCAAGCGCATGAATGTCGCCGCGCAGATCCTTGATGCGATCCTTGTCGGCGGCGACGAACTCCCTCCAGCCCTTGGAGCCGAGCTTGGCGACGCGCATGACCCACTTCGGGTCGAGCTCCGAGCCGTGGAACTTGTCGATGAAGTCTTCGCGCATCACGCCGTGGCTGTCGGCGAGCCGCAGGAGCTTCGTCTCATAGCCGATGAGTCGCTTGTTGATGTCGTAGAGTTGCTCAACCAGCGCCTCGATGCGGTTCTGGTTCAGCGACAGCGATTTGACGTCGGCGACGATTTCCTTCTTGAGCGTCTTATATTTGCGCTCCTGCGCGGGCGTCAGGGTTTCGTTCTTGAGCTTGTTCTCGACGTTCTGGTCCTGGAGCCGGCGCAGCTTCTTATAGGCGTCGGCGATGCGCGCGAAGGTTTCGAGAACCTTCGGCTTCAGTTCCAATTCCATCGCCGAGAGCGACACGGAATTTTCCATGTCGTCTTCTTCCTCGAAAGATTCTTCGGCGGGCGGGACGTCCTCCTGCAGCCCGGCGGGCGGGGTCCGCGGCGCGGTCGCCGGCGCCAGGTCGGCGGCGGCGGGCGCCGGCTCAGCGGTCTTCGTCGCCTTGCCCTCGGGGCCGGCGTAGGTCGCCTCGAGATCGATGATGTCGCGCAGCAAGACCTTGCCCGCTTCCAATTCCTCGCGCCAGATGATGATCGCCTGGAAGGTCAGCGGGCTCTCGCAGAGCCCGGCGATCATCGCCTCGCGCCCGGCCTCGATGCGCTTGGCGATGGCGATTTCGCCTTCTCGCGACAGAAGTTCGACCGAGCCCATCTCGCGCAGATACATGCGCACGGGGTCATCGGTGCGATCGGCGGGCTCCGACGTGCGCGTCGCCACGGCGGTCGCGCGCGGGGTCTCGACGAGCTCGCCGCCTTCGGGTTCTTCTTCCTCGGGGCTTTGTTCTTCGGCCTCGACGTCGTCCGGATCGTCGCCTTCAGAGACGGTGATGCCCATTTCCGAGAGCATCGCGTAGACGTCCTCGATCTGATCCGACGACACTTCCTCGGACGGCAGCACCGCGTTCAGCTCGGCATAGGTGACAAAGCCGCGTTTTTTCGCGAGCTTGATCATCCGCTTGACGGCGGCGTCGTTGAGATCGAGAAGCGGTCCGTCGGAAGCCTCCGTCGCCGCTACGGTTTCGTTCTCGACCTTATTTTCGTCTTTCTTCGCCATCCACAAGCTCCAAACGCCTCGCCCCGGATCGGCTTTCCCCGAACCAGGCAAGGCGCAAGTTTTCCAAAATAAGCCAGAGAGGCCGGCCCTCTCTAAGCCAAGGCGCGGCAAGCGGACCTAAAAAGCCCGACCGACCGCAGAAAAATCGTCGCCCCACCCCCTAGCGGCGCGCTTTCCGTCCCCTCTTCGCCAAGGGTCTTCGCCACAGCGCCGACCCATGCGAATTCATAAGTTGCGCGACGGCCGGCCGGAAAGTGATCCGTAACCTTCCACCGCTGCTTCTGCGCCTTCTAGCGCAGACAACTGGGTCTGAATATCCTTCAGCCGCGCGTGATCCCGCTCGCTTGGGTTGTCGGCCAGCAGCGCTTGCACCGCGCGCAACTCTCTATTTAACGCCAATGATCTGCGATGCAAGGCGAAAGCCTGTCGCAGGCTCTCGCCGGCGTCCGCGGCCGCGGCCTCAGGGCGCACGCTCCACAGCGTCGAATGAGCGGCCATCGCCTCGAGCCGGGCGACCGTTCGTGCAAGTCCAAGCGCCGCCAAAAATGGGTGAAGCTCAAGTTTATCGCTGGCGTTGCTCTCCGCGAACCGCAGGAGCGCGTCGCGCAAGTCGCGCGCGTCGGCGGACTCAAGATCAAGCGTCGCCAGATCCTCCGCGCGGGAGTGGATGAGATCCGGATGGTTGATCAGGATCAACAGGATAAGCGCCTCGCGCGGCGCAATCGCGGACTTGACGCCGCGAAACAGCGGCGAATTCGCCAAGCCCGGACCAATGGTCAAAGGGCCCTCGTCGGAAGCGCGCCGGCGACCGCTCGCGCCGCGCCGCGCGCCGTCGGGGCGTCGAAACGGGGCGCGTCGGTCGCGACTGAAGAGGCGGTCCAGCCGCTGCGCCAGCTCCTGGAGGTAATGACGCCGCAGGTCGTCATCGCCGATCTGACCGACGATCTCGCGCAGCCGCCGCTCGAGGGCGGCGCGGCGCTCGGGCGTATCCAGCGTCGCCGATTCGGTCTCACGCATCCACAGGAGATCGACGAGCGGCAGCGGGTGGTTCAAAGCTTCCGCGAGCGCCTCGGCCCCGCTTGAGCGCAGCAGTTCGTCCGGGTCCTGGCCGTCCGGCAGGAGGACGAATCGCAGCGAGCGCCCGGGGCCAATCAGCGGCAGCGCCGTATCGACCGCCCGAAAGGCGGCTTTCAATCCGGCCTTGTCGCCGTCGAAGCAGAGGATCGGCTCCTCGGCCATGCGCCAGAGCAGGGCGCATTGCTCCGGCGTCAGCGCCGTGCCCAGGGGGGCGACGGCGTTGGGAAAGCCCGCGGCGGCCAGCGCAATGACGTCGACATAGCCCTCGACGGCGATCACCGCGCCGGTCTCATGCGCCGTCTTGCGGGCGCTGTGCAGATTGTAGAGCGTCGCGCCTTTGTGAAAGAGCGGCGTCTCGGGGGAATTCAGATATTTCGCCTGGGCGTCCGCCTCCAGCGCGCGTCCGCCAAAGGCGATGACCCGACCGGCGCGGTCGCAGATCGGAAACATCACCCGATTGCGGAACCGATCGTAGGGAACGGCGATATCCTCGCCGTGCACGAGGAGACCCGCCTCGATCATCGTTTCAACGCTCGCGCCCTTGGCGGCGAGGTGATCGCGCAGCGCATGGCGCTCGGGCGGCGCAAAACCCAGTCGGAATTTTTCGCGCGCGGCCAAGGAAATCTGTCTGCGGTCGAGATAGGCGCGCGCCTCGCGTCCGGCCGGGCCGGCGAGCTGCTTTTCGAAAAAGACCGCCGCCGCCTCCAGCGCCTCGCCCAGCGTCGCGCGCCGTTGGTCCTGTTCCTGCTGCTCTTTGGTCTCGACGGGCAGGGGCAGCCCCGCGAGGGCCGCCAGTCTTTCCACCGCTTCTGGAAAGGAGAGCCCCTCCGTCTCCATGAGAAAATCGAAGATGTTGCCGTTCTTTCCGGCGGAGAAGTCGAACCAGCGCATCTTCTGGTCGTTGACGTAAAAGGAGGGGGTCTTTTCGGCGTTGAAGGGCGACAGGCCGCGCCACTCCCTGCCTTCCTTCCGAAGCTTCACCTTTTGGCGCACGACCTCGGAGACGGGCAGGCGCGCCCGTATCTCATCGAGGAAGGAAGGGGAAAAGCGCATCGGCTCTCCCTAGCACTCCTTTGCCGCAGGGCGCGAATTCACCTGTATCATGGTTCGCCCGCCCGACTCACGGCCAGATAGCGGAGCATAGCGTTGAGACGGAAAATGACCGACGCGGAAATCGACGCCGCGGTCGCAGCCGATCCCGGTTGGGCGGAGTTCGAGACCGTCGACTGGAGCAAGGCGGCAGTCGTCACGCCTCCCAGAAAACAGGCGATCTCGATTTGCCTCGATCAGGACCTGATAGATTATTTCAAAATCGCAAGGCCCGGGCTATCAGCGGCGCATCAGCCGTCCTGCGCAGCTATGTGAAGCAGCGGGTTGAGCGCGGCTAGTCCGACACGAGCCGCAGCGGCGCTGTGAAGTCGGGCAGCGAATCAAAACTGATCGGACCGCCGAACGTCAGACGCACGGCTGTGGGCTCCAGCGGCTTGAAATGCCGGTCCATCACCCCGACGCCGCAAACCGCGCCCGGCGCGACGCCATTGACGCATACCGAATACAGCGGATCGGTCGGCAGCAGCGAGCCATAGCCATAGGTGATTTGATCCGACCGTGCATTAAACACGTTGAATGCGTCGACCTGCAGCCGCCAGCCGTCCGCCCAGCGATAGCCGAGCCGCGCGCTCAACGTGCCCGTCACAGGAGACTGGAGATAGCCGTCTTCGGTCAGCGGGCGAGAGCCGATGTAGCGATATTTCAGCGCGCCGAACCAACCTGTCGCTTCGCCGATTTCAAGGCCGCCCATTGCTGTAATGCCGACGGAATTTTGCAGATAATTGCCGGGCGCGTTTCCTAAAAACGTTCCATAGGGCAGAGCTTCAGGCGTCACGAGATCGAGCCAGGCGAACGCCTGCAGCTGATCCACGCCGCGATAGCGCGCATGCACCAGCGCCACGTCGCCGTCGAAGCTGATCCACGAGACCGGCCGATAATGATTGGCGAATTCGATGCCGTAACGGCGGCTCGGCCGGCCGAAAGTCGTGGTGCCGCTGTCGCCCTCGAACTGGTTCTCGGAATCGAGATTGAGCCAGAAGAAGCTCATGCTCGAATCAAGTCCTTCGATATATTTTGTGCGCCAGCCAATCTCCGCGCCGCGTGACTTCACCAGAAGCGGAATGGAGGAGACCGTAAGGAAGCCGTCGGTGTCGGAAAGCTCCGACGCCGAGAAGCTCTGCACGGCGCCGCGCGCGTCGGTCGAATGGAAACCTTCGCCATAGTTGAAATAGAGTTCCGTCTTTTGGAAAGGCCCAACGATGATCGAAGCCTTGGGGCTGAACAGCGAGGCGTTCTTCGAGCTGCTGTTGAACGGCCCCGTCCAGAGGAAGGCCGGCAGCCCCTCGCTGGTCGCGATCACCGGGGCCCCCAGGAGGCTCTGCAGCGAATTGACGCTGGCGTTGTAATAGTCGAACCGCCCGCCCGTCACCGTTCGCAGCCACGGCGACCACTGCACGGTCGTGTCCGTCCAGACTGCGACGCTGCCTTCGCCAACCGCGTCGTTGCGCACCGTGTCATAAGGCGTGCGACGGAAACTGTCCTGGAGGCCGAGGCGAATGTCGTCGTAACGACTCTGGAGGCCGATCCGTGTCTGGACCGGAAGACCAAAACTGTCCCACTTGATCGCATGCTCGGCGTTGACGCCAACCATGGTGCGCCGATCGAATTGGCGGAACTGGTCGCCGAGGTTTTGATTGGCGAGGTAGTAGGTGAAATTATTGTAGAGATCGAGCGTCGAATGCATGACGTAGAATTCGACGCGAGAGGCGTGATCGCCCTCCGTCTGGCTCCAGCGGCCAGAAAGCGAGAAGCGGGTGGTGTCGCCGCCATCCGTGGGGTCGAGCGTCCCCCAGAGCGACTTCAACCCGCTATAGACCGCTCGCTCCGGAATCTGGTCGGTCGAATACCATTTGTTGGCGTAGCCCATAAAAGTGACGGCGGCGCCGTCGAGCTGCGTGCCGCGCACCCACCGCAGGACGCTGTTGATCCGGTGCAGATTGTCGCCGCGCTCCCAGGGTCCGTTGTAATATTGCGCCTCGACGGCGCCGTAGGCGGAGCCTCCGGCGAAATCCTGATAGGGCACGACGGCCAGCGCCCGCGCGTAGGCGAAGCTTCCGCCGGTGACCTGGTAAAAGCCTTTGTCGATTTTGTCCTTATACTGCATGTAAATCGAGCCGGCTGAGGAGAAGTCTCCGTCCTGCGCGTCGTAAGGCCCTTTGCGCGCCAGCACATAGGCGAGAAGTTCAGGAATAAGGAAATTCGCGTCCGCGTAGCCCTGTCCATGGCCGTGGGTGCGCATATTGAGCGGCATGCCGTCGAGATAAAGCGCGAGGTCGGAGCCGTGATCGAGGTTGAAGCCGCGCAGGAAATATTGGTTGGCTTTGCCGTCGCCGCTGTGCTGCGTGACGATAAGACCTGGCACGATCTCCAACGCCTCGCCGGCTTGCTTGAAGGGCAGCGCGTTCACCTCCTTGCCGGTGAAGAATTTCTCGCTGGACGACGTGATTGGCGGCGGTTGGGGTCCCGACGGCTCAGCTGGGGGGCGACTGACGGCGGGGACGACCGGCGACGGGCGCGTCGAACTGACGATGCGCGTTCCCGACGGCGTATGCACATGCGGAACGGTCACGGTGCGCCGCTGCCCGCCAACATCGATTTTTGGCAGGGAAATCGTATGCGCAAGAGCTTCCGCGCCCAGAAGAACGAGGCCGACGACGACGGAGGAGACGGATGTCGCGAGGCGGCGTCGGCTCATTTCGTGGGTTCCCGTGCAAGCGCGATATTGTGATTTTTTTTGAAAATTGTCTTACGCGGTGCGTTGGGTCAATTGGCTCAATGCAATTTGCCGAAAGCGTTGCCGATTTGCCACAGAGGGCGCGCTCTAGCTCGAATGGTGCGCGTGGCGGCCGGTCGTGTGACGATCGACAGGTCGGGCTTCGCCCTGCTCAATATCCGCCGGCAAGACGACGAGCTGCCCGTATCGAACGCCGCGCTCGCCGATCACATGGCCGGCGAAGTGCTCGACATCCGTCTTCTGGCCCTTCAGCAGCGACACTTCGAGACAGGTCGCTTCATCGATATGCACGTGCAGCGTCGCGATCGACATGTCGGCGTGGGAGTGATGGTCATGCATCAGTTTTTTCGACAGCTGTCGCGTCTCATGGTCGTAGACGTAAACAAGCGCGGCCATGCAGGGGCGGGCGCTGTCATCGGCTTCGGGCGTTTTCAGCAGCCCTGCGCGGACGAGATCGCGAACGGCCTCGGAGCGATTTCGATGGCCGCCTGCCTCCATATACTGATCGAGCGCGCTCATCAGCTCTTCGTCGATCGTTATCGTTACGCGCTGCATATCACGGCTCCGGCTGTTCGCGCCTCCGCCATGCGGTCCCACCCAACAAAAAGTCGGGCAAGCGCGACCACTATTTCATTACGCTAAGGCGCATTGGCCGCCAATAGCCGTCGCGGTTTGACGTCGGCCGTTAGCTAAAGCGCCGACGCGCTGGGTGCGCGTTTCAAAGCGGCTGAACAGCAAGGTCGGACATTCGTTGGCCAGGACGCGCTTATGGCTCATGGCAGTTTCCTAGCGATCGCGCGACGCGTTCCCGAAGAGTCGCTACGCCGATCGCGTGAGCCAAATATTCCGGCAAGCCAATCCGTGACGTTAACCATGTGATCTGTAGATGCGCGGGAAGGCTTTGGCGGGCGCATGCGTAACTGGCTTCATTCATCGATGATCGTCGAGGCGATCAGCTCGCCTTTTACCGGATGAGTATTGACCAGCGCGCGAGGAGCGCTATTGTCTGCACCCGTGCGGTTTTTGAGATTTTTTGGGAGGATTCTATGGCGCGCTCATCGGACAACCCACAGAACAAACGTCGAGGCAAGAAAGCTCTCGGCGTGATGGGTGTATCTTTGTCGCTCGCGGGCGCCGCCTGCGTCGACAGTTCTCCTGCTGACGCTTCGACGGCGCCGACGACGAGCCGGACGCGCACGATCGACCTCCGCGAACAGGAAGTGTTCGATGTGGGGCTCAATTCGTTCCGCCTTTTCGATCGCGAAGAAGTTCCGGCCGTGAAGACCGAGCAGGTCGCGTGGTGGGTCGGCTGCCGCGGCTGCAGGGGCTGTGGCTGTCGGGGCTGCAGGGGCTGTGGCTGTCGCGGCTGTGGCTGCCGTGGTTGCTGGTAACGCACCGCTGCACATTTGACGGCTGAGCGGTCGCTACGCTCAGCCGCAGGCGCTTCGGGTCGATGCCTTGGGGCGAGGTGAATCGCAGCCACGTCGTGCGGAACGCATTACTGTGTCCCATGCGCGGCTGTGTTCATTTCCCAGATCTTGTAATCGAGCAATCTCGTCCCGCTGGGCGCGTCGAGATGGGGAGCGCGCGACAGCCAAATGACAATTGACGTATCTAAACCGCTCGCGCCGAAGCCGGTTTCACAAGAGCGGTTAGGCGATTCCCTTCGATTCGCGCCGAATTTTTCTGTCTACGTCCTGCCGCCTGACGCTGTCTGCCTTTATTCGGAGGACAGAAAGTTTTTCCTTCGTGGCGCGCTCTATTGCGCGCTGGCCGAGCGGATCGGCGCGGGAGAGGACGCCGACGCCATACGCCAGGCGCTCTCCGCACAGTTTCCCGTCGACTCAATAGACGAGGCGTTCAAGCGACTGCTCGATCGTCGCTTCGTTGTCCCGACGACGAGCGCATCCGATGGCGTTGCGGCCGCCTACTGGGCGAGTCTCGGCCTGCCGCCCGACGTCGCAGCGAAAAATCTGCAAAAAGTCTCCGTTCAGATCGAAACCCTCGGGATCGGCGGCGCGCGCGCGCTGGAGGAAGCGCTGAACGTTTTCGGCGTCAGGGTCGTGAAGCGCGGAGGCGATCTGACCATCGCGCTGGTCAGCGATTATCTCGAAAGCCAGCTCGCGGAATTCAACCGCCGGCGGCTCGAGAAAAAGCAGGACTGGCTGCTGGTGCAGCCTTCCGGCGTTTTCCCGCTGGTCGGCCCCATCTTCAGCCCTGGCAAGAGCGCCTGTTGGAGGTGCCTCGCCGATCGCATGAACTGGAATCGACAGGTCAAGGCGTTCCTGGGCCGCAAGGAGGCGCGCTGCGTCGCCGTCTCGCCGCTCGGCGCGCATCCGCTCGGGCTGAGCGGCGTTGGCCTCGCCGCCGCGGAGATCGCCAAGGCGATCGCCAGCGGCTTCCGCACCGATTTGCACCAGCATATCGTAAGCTTGGACCTGATGGGCTCGACCGTCGCGCGGCATTATGTGCCGGCTCGGCCGCAGTGCCCAAGCTGCGGCGACCCCGAATTGCGCGATCCCGCGCGAACGCCCACGCCCATCCCGCTGCACGCCGGTAGCGCGAGCGTCGTGACGAGCGGGGGCTACAGATCGGTCGCGCCGAGCGACACCCTTGACCGCAATCGCAAGCATGTGAGCCCGCTGACTGGGGTCGTATCGCATCTCGATCGGATCAAGAGCCAGCAGCCGCTCGACGCGAGCTTCATCGCCAGACATAATTTTTCGCCGCGCCCCGAAACCGTCGACGCCCTTCAGGCCGGGCTGAGCGGCGACAGCTATGGCAAGGGCAGCGTCGCGGAACAAGGCGAAGCCAGCGCGCTGATGGAGGCGATCGAGCGCTATTGCGGGATTTTCCAGGGCGACGAGATCAGGACGGTCCGACGATTCGCGGAATTCCCGGCCGGCGAGGCGATCCTGCCCAACGACATCCTGCTCTATAGCGACGCGCAATATGAGCAGGGCGCGAAAAGCGGCGGCTGCGGCGAGGGCGCACAGCGCTTCGATCCCGCCGCGGAGGCGGAATGGTCGCCAGTCTGGTCGCTGCGCGACGAATGCTTCAAATACGTTCCCACCGGCCTTCTGTATTTCTTCCACGAGTCGGGCTGCGCGAATCAGATCAGCGCTGATTCGAACGGGTGCGCGGCGGGCAATACGATCGAGGAAGCCATCATTCAGGGTTTCCTCGAACTCGTCGAACGGGATGCATATGCAATCTGGTGGTACAACCGGCTGCGTCGTCCGGAAATCGATCTCGACAAGCTCAACGACAGCTATGTGCGCGACCTCCGCGCGGTTTTCGCGAAGATGGGCCGAGACGTCTGGGCGCTGGACGTCACGAGCGATCTTGGCATTCCCGTCGTCGTCGCCGTCGCCCATTGGACCGAGAACGGACGGGAATATATCGAAGTCGCGGCGGGGGCGCATTTCGATCCAAGGATCGCGACGCTGCGCGCCATGACCGAGCTCAATCAGTTTCTCGCCATCGATAGCCTCGGCGGCCGCCCCGAGTTCGGGCCCGACGACGATTATGGAAGCGACCCTCTGCCGTTGCGCAAGCACGCCTATATGCGGCCGCAGGGCAAGGCGTCGTTCGGGCGGTCGCGGTTCAAGACTTTCTCCCAACTCGACGGCCGCGACCAGGTGCTGGCCTGCGTCAAGCTCGCCGCGCGGGCTGGGCACGATTTCCTCGTCCTCGATCAGACGCGTCCGGACATTGACGTGCCGGTGGTTCGGGTGATCGTTCCGGGACTGCGGCATTTCTATCGCCGCTTCGGCCCCGGCCGTCTCTACGACGTGCCCATCGCGCTGGGTCTGCGCAAGCGGCCAGTGCGCGAAGCCGACGTCAACCCCTTGTTCCCGCGCACCTGATTTGCCCAGCGATGCGTCCCAACCGGCCCCGCGAGCACGGCTCTTCGCGCGTCTCAATCCTGGCGTCACGCTCGAGCGCAGCGCCGCCGGCGGCGTCTCCGCCTTGTTCGACGGTCGGGCGGTGGCGTTCGGAACGTTCGGCGCCGATGTCGCAGAGCGCGCCGCCGACTTCGAGACGGGCGTGGCCTTCGATGGGGAGCGCGACGGCGAGATAAGCGAACTCGTCCGGCGGCTGGCGCTTTACGGACTCGTTGAATATCGCCTGGCCCGCACGCCGAGCGGCCCCGACCTCATCGTCGTCGAGCCGCAGATGCGCGACTATGCGCCACGGATGATCGAGCTCGACGAGGATTGCGCTCTGGCGTTGTCGCGCTTCGCCTATATTCGGCGGCGCGGCGCCGACGTGGTGCTCGAATCGCCGCGCGCATGCGCGCTCTTTCGATTGTGCGACCCTAGCGTTACAGCCATGATCGCGCATCTGTCGCAGGCGCGTACAGTGAAAGAGCTTCGCGACTCGTCCGACTTTCCCGGTGTCGAGCTGCTGGCGCTGCTCCTCGATAGCCAGATTCTGTTCACGCCCGGACCGGGCGCCGACAAAGCGCTGCGCGCGGCCGAAGGCGATGACGAACTCGTCTTATGGGACTTCCACGATCTGCTGTTCCACACCCGCAGCACAAACGGGCGTCACGCCAATCCTTCTGGCGGAATCTATGCCCACGCGCATCTCGCAGCGCTGCCGCCGGCGATACGGCCGAGCTGGCCGGGGCCGGCGATCGACCTGAAGACGCTTGAGACGGCGCCGCCTTCGGACTTTGCGGCGCTGCTGCGGCGCCGACGCTCGACTCGCGCCTTCGATGAGCGGCGTCCGATCACGCTGGCGGAGGTGGCGTGGCTCCTCGACGGCGCCGCAAGAATCATCTCGCGAGAGCGCGCGCCCGACGATGGCCAGGACGAGCCGGAATCGGAGACCGCCCCTCGTCCTTATCCGTCGGGCGGCGCGAGCTACGAATTGGAGCTCTATCTCGCCGTCGACAGATGTGACGGCCTGGCGCGCGGTTTTTATCATTACGACGCCAAACAGCACGCTCTTGTTTTGATCGAGACGAATGCGCAGTGGCTTACGGCGATGCTGGAGGACGCGCAATTCGCCATGGGCGCGCCGGCGGTCCCGCAAGTTCTCGTGACAATGGCGGCGCGTTTTAGCCGCGTGTCGTGGAAATATAGCGGCTTCGCCTATGCGCTTGTTCTGAAACATGTCGGCGTGCTGATGCAGACGCTGTATCTAATGGCCGCCGAGATGGAGATCGGCGCCTGCGCGATCGGCGTCGGAGACATCGACCTCTTTGCGAAAATGACAGGCCTCGCGTTTCACGTCGAAGGATCGGTCGGCCAGATCGCGATCGGACGCGGCGTTCAAAGCGATTCACCGCCGCTCGCCGATTGACGGCGCGTCGCCGGCGCAAATGATCGCACGGCGAGCGGCCTTCAGGTGGTCTCCATAACTCCGAGGACCGCGCTGATCTTCTGCGCCAACTGTTCGATCGAGAATGGCTTTGGCAGGAAATTTACGCCGCGATCGAGCACGCCGTTGTGAATCACGGCGTTCCGCGAGAAGCCCGTTGTAAACACAATCTTCAAGTCGGGGCGACGGCGCAGCGCCGCTTCCGCGAGTGCGCGACCGTTCATGTCCGGCATGACAATGTCGGTGAATAGAAGATCGATTTGAGGATTGGCGTTTAGAAGCGCAAGCGCCTCGACGGCGCTCCCCGCAGCGAGCACGCTGTACCCCAGATCCTGGAACATCGCGATCGCGATGCTCCGCATCCGATCCTCATCTTCGACGACGAGGATGAGCCTCTCTGGTGAACCTCGGAACGCCATCTCGGCAGCGTCCGGCTCACGCCTTGGACCGGCGACTTCCCCCTCGCCAACGAAGCGTGGCAGATAAATCTTGACCGTCGTGCCCTGGCCAATCTCCGAATAGATTTTGATGTGTCCGCCCGATTGCTTGACGAAACCGAACACTTGACTGAGGCCGAGTCCCGTTCCCTTGCCAGGGCCTTTGGTGGTGAAGAACGGCTCAAAGGCTTTGGCGATAATGTCCGGCGGCATGCCGGCTCCAGTGTCGCTGACGGCGACCAATACGTATTGACCCTCCTTCACTTCGGCGTGTTCCCGCGCGTAGTTGTCGTCGATGTAAGCGTTCGAGGTCTCGATCGTCACCTTGCCTTCGTCGTTCATCGCGTCGCGGGCGTTGACGGCCAAGTTCAATAACGCGCTCTCGAGTTGATTGGGGTCGACGTGGACCCGCCAGACCCCGCTCGCCAGAACCGTCTCGACATTGATGGTTTCGCCAAGGGTGCGCCGGATCATCTCCGCCATCCCGCCCACCAACTTATTGGCGTCCACAGTCTGGGGCGCGAGCGGCTGCTGACGCGAAAAGGCGAGCAGGCGATGAGTTAAGGCTGCCGCGCGATCGACGCATTCCATGGCCTTGTCGATCAAGCTGTCCTTGTCGATCTCGCCGCGCGCCATTTTGCGCTTCAGGAGGTTGAGGCATCCGACGATGACGGCGAGCATATTGTTGAAGTCATGCGCCAAGCCGCCCGTAAGCTGCCCGACCGCTTGCATTTTTTGAGACTGTCTGAGTTGGCTTTCCACGCGCTCCCGCCGCTCGCTTTGCTCAGCTGCGTGGGTGAGCGCGTTTCGAAGCGCGACATTGGCGGTCTGAAGTTCGCCAACCTGCCTTTGTCGGTCTTTGAGGGTCGCCCAACCCAGGAGAGCCGCTAACAGGAGAGCGCCTGTAACGCCGATCTGCGTCAAGGTCACCGTCCAGCGCATGGCGGCGCTTCGTTTCGTCAAGAGCCGATCTTCTTCGGCGAGCATCTCGGCGATGATGCTGCGCGCCTGGTCCATCAGGCGTTTGCCGGCCTTGAGACCATCTGTCAAAGCCGCATCCGGCGCGGCCCGGCGTTCTTGAATACGTTTCTTTAATGAAGCCAATCTGTCCGCTACGACGGAACGCAAACGGGCCACTCGACGTATCTGCCCTTCGTTGTCAGATACAGCCCGCTCCAACATGCTTAAACGCTCGCCAATTATTTGATCGGCGGTGCGGAAGGTCTCCAAAAACGATTCGTCGCCGGTCAGCAAGTAACCCCGCTGGCCAGTTTCCGTGTCCTGAAGAGTGGAGAGGGCGTAAAGAAGCGCTGTGCGCGCTGAAAGCGTGTGCTCGACCCATGCTTGAGCCGCCACTTGTTTCTCAAGGGAGAGGGCCGCACCAACGATCGCTGCGACGAGAAGTCCAAAGATCGCCCAGGACAGGGGTTTTTTTGGAAGCGTAACCGTTACTGTCATTTTCGACCTGGCAGACAGACGACGCGATCAGATTTACACGAGTGCGGTCCCTGTCAACCTCTTGCTGCTTTGGCCCGCGTGCACAAGGACGACGCTAAGTCTCTTGCAAGGACGCGCCGCGCGCCGCTCGCGCCATGACGACGGTGCAATTTCGCGAGCCTTTGCAGAATGCCTCGAGCGGAAGCGCGGCGGGCGCGCCCCACCGGGTCATGAGTCGCTTGGGCTAAGAGGCGCCTTTTATCACGGCCCGGATCGAACGCCCTGCGCTCCAGACGCTTCAATTTACGTTCGAGCCGCTTCCACGTTCTGAGCGGGAATGGTGTGGCTCGTCTTATCCCAGTTCAACGGTTGCCCGCGCACTTTATGTCGCCAAACGAAAATATAGAGCGCGCGCAACGCCGCGGAGAAATTGATGAAGTTCGAGAAAACGACCCTCGGCGCCGCCATCAGACCTTGGCCGAACCCGTAGATCGACCTCGTAAAGATCATTCGCTGGATGAGCCGGTTGATGAGCAACAGGATATTGATGAAGAACACGACCCGCAGGGTAGGGTCGAGCATTGCATAGCCGGCGATGCGCCATTCTTCGCTCACTGTTCCAAGAACAAGGATCGCAACTGCGTCGAAGGCCAGGAAATATGCGACGACGGCGATAATGCCGGACAGGATGCCCTTGCGATCGCGTAGAAAAAACAGCCTTTCGGTAAGCGTGTTGCCCCAGCCGAGCTTCGATGCCCCCTGGAACCCGATTCCCAGGAGCCAGCGCGCGCGCTGGCGATAGGCGGCTCGGTAGTCGCTCGGAAAATGTTCTCTCGCCGCGATCGCGAGCGGCGTTGCGATCCGTTGCACCTGATCGGTCCCGCGCGGAATATCCAGCGTATAGGGAGCCTCATTGAGAATGAATGCGGACTTCAGACCAAGACTCTTCATCGCGAAGGCGACATCGTAGTCTTCGGTCAAAGCAACCGGGTCGAACACCTCGCCCTGTCGCCAGGATTTCAGCGCTTCGATAGCTCTCCGGCTGAAGCAGGCGGCCACGCCTGCGCACGGAATGACGCCTGTAAGACGCTGCCGGACAAACAGATCCTTACTATGAAACTCCGCGAATTCATCCATGTAGGTGCCCGCCGTCATTTGAAGGAGCGTGCGCCGAAAGGAATATACGGGGATCTGAATGAAATCGAAGGTGGCGATCAGCGAGCTGAACAGCGGAAACTCCAGCGGATGGATGACATCCTCGCTGTCGTGGAGTACAAATCCTTGAAATTCTATATTTGAGTCTTTCTCATACTTGCCGATTTCCGCGATGACCGCGTTGAGACAATCGGCTTTCGTCGTCGGCCCGTCATGTGGACCGATCACGAGACGGACATTCTCCGGGAGTTCGGCAGCCGCCCTGAGCACTTCCCGCTGAGTCGCCGCATCGTTCGGATAGGCGCCAACAAAAAAAACCGTTGTTGCGGAATAGCCGGCGTTGGTCTTCAACATGTCGTAAATGACAGCCTCTTCGCGCCAGGCCGGGACCATGACCGCGAGAGGGCGTTGAGGCTGTTCGAGCAGCGCCTGTTCAGATAGATGAGATCGTTCGGCGTGGATCGTTCCTGAAATTCGCATAGCCCAGTAGATAATGTCTACGACGACGTCGTCGAGGCTATAAATAATAATGGCGACGCCAAAAACGAAGAACAGTCCCACCAGCGCGTCGACATAGGCGACAGTGGCGTCCGTCAAGTCAAACATCAGTCGTCCTTAAGCTCTTCAGCCCCGCATGTTCGGCAGATTGAGCGCGCGTCGGACATTGTTGTTTGTGCGCCTTGCCGCCTAGAGAGCGGCAAGGCGAAGCGCTGAAGCGGCCTAGGCCGCCGACAATGCTCGAACTGGGGGCGCCAATCTCTTCCGCATCGCGGCAACGATGCGCTGCGCCGCCTGGCCGTCGCCATAAGGGAAAACCGGGACGGCCATGCGGGCGTATAGCTCCTGATCGTCGCACAGCTGCGAGATCGCGCCCGACACCGCGGCGGCGTCTGTGCCGATCACGCGAACCGCTCCGGCGCGAACCGCCTCTGGCCGTTCGGTGGTGTTCCTCAGCACGAGGACAGGCTTTCCCAGAGCGGGCGCTTCCTCCTGGAGGCCGCCGCTGTCGGTGACGACAAGCCAGCATCTCTTCAGCGCCTCAACCATATCCGCATAGCCGATCGCATCTGTTATCACGATACGCGGATGGCCGCCAAGAATCCGTTGCGCCGGCTCGTGAGCGCGCGGATTGGGATGCGTGACGAAAAACAGCCCGAGGTCGTCATGTTGGTCGACCGCCGCCCTTATGCCCCGCAGCGCGTTTTCTATGGGCGCCCCGAAGCTCTCCCGCCGGTGCGCCGTTGCGAGAATGACTCGCGGCAAATCCGGAAATCCCTTTGGGGCGGGCGATCGGTGCGCCGCGGTCTGCAGCAAGGCGTCGATGCCCGTATTGCCCGTGACGAGACAGTCGCCAGGAACGACGCCTTCACGCAGGAGATTGTTGAGCGACGCCGAGGTCGGAGCGAAATGCATGGCCGCCGTCAGTCCAGCGATTCGCCTGTTGAGTTCTTCCGGATAGGGATCGTTGAGTTTTCCCGTTCGGAGCCCTGCCTCAATATGCATGAAGGGCACGTTCTTGTGAAAAGCGGCGAGGGACACCACCGCAACCGACGTCGTGTCGCCCTGCGCGATGACGCAGTCCGGTCGAACTTCGTCGATCACGCGATCTATCTCGGCCATTACCTTGCCAAACAGCTCGTTCAGCGAGCCGTTCCGGCGTTCGAGGTCCAGCCGGCGCGAAGGAACCACGCCAAACTCCTTTAGCGCTCCTTCGACGACATCAGCGTGCTGACCGGTCGTCACCACATAGGGAAAGGCCCAGTCCGACCGATTGAGCTCGGCGATGACAGGTCCCATTTTGATGGCTTCGAGTCGCGTCCCAACGATGCATAAACAGCAAATTTTTGATTTACTTAGACGAAGTTCGGCTTTTTTGATGCTCGTCAGCTCGTTCATCTCAGCCCTGCTCAGCGATGCCAGTGTAGTGGCCTGTATAATTGAGGCGGATGGCGCTGTCGAATTAACAATTCGAAATCTTCAGCGCCCTATAAAGAAGGCAATTCCGATAAAGGAGACGGACAAACCTATCACCATCAGTGCTACGGCTTCCGTTGTGCCGAAAAAGAGCGCTCCAATAAAGCCAGCGATGGAAATAACTGTAAACAATACGAAGATGAGCACCATAAGTTGCATTTTGTTTCTTCCTGCATTTAGCTTGCCAGGCTCATCCGATCTGAGCGCCATCGGACGCCGCAAGCGATAAGTATAGATTTTCGCTTGGTTTCGCCGCGACCAGCATAGGGTGGCGGTTTATATTAGGAAGCAGAGGAACGCCGGGGGCGACCCAAAACGAGATCGCGGCGTCGCATTCTGGGACACATTTCGCCAAGATTTTGCTTTGCTACCAATTTAGGTTAGCAAAAACAATATGTTTAGTGCCTGATTCGCGTGACGCGTTCGAAGATTCTGATGTCGGAATCCGGTTCTGCAAAGCAGATGGAGCGCAATCGTGGGAGGCGTTTTTCGAAGGCCTTGCGCAACAATCGTATTTTTGGCGCTGGCGCTCGCGTCCACGACGCCCATCGCTGCTCATGCGGGAGTCAACGACGGCGTTCGCGAGGAGATGCGGCCAGGCGAACCCGGCTACCAAGAGCTTGCCCTGGCGTTTGCGCGTGTGGCCAAGGGCGATTACGAGGGCGCCCTCAAATACGCGCAGCGCGCACGGAGCCTCGCGCCCGATTATGAGATGCCGGTTCGGCTGCTCGCTGACATTCTGAACAAATTGGGGCGGATTGGCGAGGCGGTTGACGTTATCAACGACTTTGTCGCCAGCCATAAGCACTCGATGGCGCTGATCGCGCAGCGCGGCCATCTGCGCAAACGGCTCATGGACGTAGGCGGCGCCGAGGCGGATCTGCGCAGCGCACGAGACAGCGGCGCGCTGACCCAAGAGCAGGCCGCCGCCGTCAACGTCGCGCTCTTCGATCTTGCCATGAGCGCCGCATATAAGGACTTCAACGGATCTCGTCTGAATGAAGCCATAGAAAATGCGCGAGCGGCGCGCAAACTGGACGAAAAAGCGGAAGCGCCCGTCCGGCTGATCGCCGACGCCTTTAGCCGACAGGGCAAAGCTCAGGCGGCTCTCGACGAGCTGAATCGCTATGTCTCGCAGAACAAGCCGAGCGGGCGTCTTCTCGCCCAGCGCGGATATTTGCGCCGCGCCATGAACGACTTGAAAGGCGCAGAGGCGGATTTCGACGCCGCGCTCGCCGCGCCCGACATTGAGCCAAGCGAAACATTACCATTACGCAACGCGCTGGCGGAAGCCACGCAGGCTGAGCAGGATAGTATTGTGCAAGCCGAACTCGCGCAGGTTTACGCGGCGATCGCGAAACGCGACTACGCGCGTGCGGTGAAGGCGGCGCGCGTCCTTCGCGCCAAATATCCAAACGCCGAAGCGCCGCTCTTTGCGCTCATGACGGCGTTGAGCAAATCCCGGCAGGCTGAAGCAGCGGTCAAAGAAGCGGATGCGTTCATCAAGGACAATACGCCGAGTTCGACATTGCTCGCGCAGCGCGGATACAGCCGCCGCGCGACTGGGGACCTGCCCGGCGCCATTGCGGACTTCCGGGCTGCGCTCGCGCGGCCGGATATCGAGCCCGCGCAAGCCAAGAGGCTGAAACTGGCGCTTGCGGAGGCGGAACGCGCGAATGAACGGGGCGGTTCGCCGGTCGGCGGCGTCGTGCAGGCGACGCCCCTGCAGCAAGCGCTCAACAGCGGCTACGACGCGCTAAAAGTGGGGCGGCTGGACGAGGCTGTGCGTGCGGCAAGAGAGGCGCATGATCTCGATCCCGAAGCGGAGGAGCCCATTCTCCTCCTCTTGACGGCGCTTCTTCGCGAAGGGCGCAAAGCCGAGGCGCTTGCGGAAGCGAACCGCTACCTTGCATCTTTCCCGCAAAGCCCGGGGGTTCTCGCGCAGCGCGGGTTCATGCGTCGGCAGGCCAAGGATGTGAGCGGCGCCGCCGCAGACTTCGAGCAGGCCTTGAAATTTGACCTTCCGGCCGATCAGAAGCTCAACGTCACGCGGGCGCTCGATGAGGCGCGCTACACGCTCGTCGCCGAAAAGGCCTTCAAGGCGCTGGCCGCTCGCGATTGGGTGAGCGCCTTACGTTATGGCCGGGCGGCCGAGGCCTTCCCCCGAGCCGACGAGGCGGTTTTTCGCGTGACGATCGCCGCGCTCGCCGGGCTTGGCCACACGGAAGAGGCGCTACGGGCGTCAAACGCGCTCATCGCGCGCGGCAAGGCCACGGGCCAAGCCTATGCGCAAAGGGCCTATCTTCGTAAGACGCTCGGAGACGGCGCTGGCGCGCTTGCGGACTTCGTGCAAGCGCTTGGTCGGGGAGGTCTGCCTGCGGCGCAAAGGGTGGCCGTCGAACTCGAAATCGCGACCGCTCGGGCGTCTGCATATGAAACACAGGGTGATGTGGCGCGCGCGCGCGACGAACTCGTCACCTTCGCGCAGACTCATCCTGGCTACGCCGCCGGATGGTCGACGCTTGGCCAATTTTATGCGCGTCAAAAGGAATATGCCGCCGCCCTCGAGGCCTTTGAAACCAGCCTCGCGGTCGAGCGGAGCGGCGAAGTCTTGCTGAACGCGGGCTATGCAAGCGTCTACGTCGATCGTTCAAAAGAGTCGCAGTTCTTTCGGGAAGCGCTCGATCGCTGGTCGAGCGATCCCTCGCTCAGCGCCCGGCCGCCCCGCGATCGAGACGTGATCAGAACGCAGATTGTCGAGTCGGATGCGAGCGTTCGCACCAATGTGGTGTTCAATAGCATCGCCGATCGTCCAAAACGCTGGGGCGGGCATCAGCTTCAGCCGAGCTTCGAAACGGTCATCCGATTCGATGGTCGCTTCCTGCCGTACATATTTGGTCTCGAGGGTTTGATCGGCGGCTTTTGGTCTCAGGACCAGACGCGCTTCACCGAAAGCTATTCACGGCTCGGTTTGCGCTTGCGTCCGTTCGACGGCATTAATTTCTCGGTGAGCGCTGAGTGGCAGCACTATTTCACGCGAAACGCGCCATTCAATCAGCTCGCCTTGTCATGGGGCTATGGCTACGGCGGATTCGCCTATTCGAGCGCCACAAGCGCGGGAGCGGCGGGCGCGATCGAACCGACAGACCTGAGCTATCCCCATGAGACGACATGGCAGCCGCTGACGAGCTTTGCGACCTATGGCACCTACAGGGCCGGCGAGCGCCGGTATCTGCAGAACGCGGTGGGTTTGCTGGGCTATTCCTACTGGGACGCTGGCTCCCGCGTCGTGATCGGGGCGGCTGCAATGGGCATGGCGACATATGACAGCGCGGACACCCGCCGATTTGCCTTTGGGGCAGGTCCGGCGCTGGTCGCGCGCACATGGCTGGGCGGAGACTTCTATCGCGCCTTTGACGGCATATTGACTGCACAAATCGGCTATTTGTTCCCCTTCGGGGAGAGTCGCCGTCAAGGCGGCCTCAACGCGACGATCGGCGTTTCCTTTTGACCGCATGCATGTCCGAGGACCGCCTCTGACGCCGGAACAATGCGGCGTGGCCCTCGCCCGGAACTCGACTTTGCGGCAGCGTCTTTATTTCAAGGCCGTTACGGCCCGAGGAATCGTCACGACGACCGAATGGAAATACGCTGCCGCATCCTCGGAATAGAATCCGACGAGACCAGTCGAATAGGGTCGTTCTCGGTCTGCGAAAGTGGTCAATAGAACGCCGTCGACGAATACTGAAATCATCGTCGATGTCGGCGTGACGGCCTGAACGATTTTGACGACATATCGATTTCCGATCGGATAAATCGGTCGACTTCCCGACGCCAAGAAGCGCTGGTCGCCGGGATAAGCGGGATCCGCTTTGCCCAGCTCCCAGCCGTTCGGCTTCGGGATGAAGTAATAGAAATGCGTTTTGTCGACGTAGTCCCACAACAGCCAACCCACTTCCCATGGATTTGCCGCGTTCTGCCGCCGCAACTGCGCTTCTGTGTGAAGCGAGGCCTCGATGGTCAAATTGCCTTTGACATCGACGGGCCAGGACGGATGCGGCCCACTGATCAGCCCGGCATGCGTTTCATCCGCGGCATTTGACTCCTTCGGGCGTATCGCCAGCGCCTGGCCGTCGAACAGGCGTGCGACCGAGTTCGCACCATAGCCGTGATAAACGGACTTCCATTTGTGAGCGAGAAGCTCGCCATCTTCGATTCGTGTTTCAGCCGCGTGAGGAACCGCGCTGTCAAAAATGTCGGAAAGGATGATGCGTTCCGGCGTGACCGTCACGACAGCGCGGTGCGACGTGGACGCTGCGCCTTTCTTGCACTTTATCGTATAAGTCGTCGTTCGCAGGGGCCGCACATGAGCATTGCCCGACAGGCCGTGAACGACGAAGTTTGGATCGCGCGGGCGGCTCGAACCCGTGCAGACGTCGGCGTTGGTTGCGGAAAACGCCAGAGTCGCCGACTGACCCGGATTGATCATCGTCGGCTTCGCCGACAGCGCTGCAACGGGAGCGTTCCTGATCGCCTCCGGGCGCGTCGACGCATCCTCAGCGGCGGCGTCGGCCAATGAGATTGACGCCAAGGCGATCGATCTCAGCAAAAAGGCCCAATTCATTTAAGCCAAGCCACGGATGGTCCCCTCGCAAACGCAACGCTCCGAGACCGCAACTTACTCAACTTTGCCAATCCGCGATGAGGATTCCACGGCTAGGCTTAATAGGCCCGAGCGCTCGGAGACAGGCTCTTTGGCGCAAGGGCGTGACGGCCGCGGCTCGATTTCGCTGCTCGCGTATGTCGCATCAAGCGATCGTTGAGCGCGCCAAACCCGTCGCACGCTTTGAGGCTGCGTCAGGAAACCGCGCGCTCGTCCTGCAGACGGCTTGCCGGGGTCCATTGATAGACCTCGTAACCGTCAACCACCTTGCCGGCGTCGTTGAAGCCTCCGCGCTGCTGCACGGGCTCGATGATCTGCTTCGCGCAGGCGATCGTGCCCGGCAGCGCATATTTCTGCATATGGCCGGCGATATCGATGACGCGGTCGCTCATTTCCTCCATCGGCGTCTGCTCGTCGTAATAAACGTGCCCGGCGTTGATGCCGCACCGAACGGTGAAATTCGACTTGATCATCTTCACATTGGCGTTGAACGCGTCGAGACCGCTGATCACTTCCTTGGCGGCTTTCAGCGCTGCGTCGATCGAGGGAAAGCAGGCCATGACGCCGTCGGGCGTCCACGCCGCCTTCAGTGAGCCGTTGCCGCGCAGCTTGCTGTCGACGAGGTCCTTGTATTCACGAAAATCGTGCTCGATGAAGGTCTTGTCCTCGCCGAGCTTCATCTTGGTCGAATCGACGACGTCAATGGAAAGAAAGGCGAGGTCGCGGCCCATCGACTCCAACTGACGTTTGGCGTCGCCCATGACCTTGAGCAACTCCGCCCGGCTCTTCGGGTTGCGCGCATCCATCGTCTTCATTTTTTCCTTGACCGGCGCAAGCACCCGCGCGTCGGCCGGCGCGGCGGACTGCAGCGCCTCGAAGTCACGCTGCACCGTCGTACGGTAGATCGTGGTCGTAATCTTGCGCCGCAAGGTATCGACCCACATGCGCCCGAAGAGCAGTCCGCCGACGATAAACCAGCGCGCCAGCTCATAGCCCTTGAAGTTCGTCGGGATGACCGACTTGACCCGCCGGATCATCCGCGCGTCGAAGACTTCAACATATTCAATCCAGCGGTATGACCCCGCATGCTTGAAATAAGGCGTGACGAGCGGGAGCAGGACGAGCGCAAGCGCGATGAGCAGGGCGATGTTCAGCAGCCCGAGTAAGACTCTGGCCAGCCTCAGAGGGAGCGGGGATCCGGGATTGCGCGAATGATCCATGAGCTTCTTTCAATCCGAGCTGGGGCGCCGATCGCCGCCGTTATCGCACGCGCAAATTGGTCCGCGCAATTCTGGACCGATCTTCGACGCGCACTCGACGCAAGTGCCGAAGTTCCTTGGCCATTTGCCGCAAGGCGCGCCTGACGTGATGTACAATCCGAGGCGACAGCCATCCGCTGCGCTCGCGCTGCTTCTCCCGGGTCGAGCCCGAGCGCTATCAATTTTGGGTCTCAAGATAGGAGAGAACGCCCCGAGCCCGGATGCACGCGCGGAGCGTTTTTCTCTTATTGAGGGAGTCCTTTATTGAGGGACCCCTTGGTCGAGAGATCCCTACTTGGCTTGGTGAAGGTCTTTCGCATGAAGTGAATCTAATAGCTCATTGCCCTTCAGCGTAGAGACGCGCGCGGCCGTACCATCTTCGTTGCATTTCCCGCTCGTGTTTTTCGAGCCAGTGCATTGGCGGCTCCCGTCGGCGGGACATTCGAAGACGACATCATTTGTGCATCCGACCAAAGAATTGCCTTTGATGCCGTAATTGCAGGTTTGCCCTGCGCCATGCATCCGATCGCACGCCGAGATAACGGCACCAACCGGCGCCGCCATCGCAGCCGACATCGTCACAGAAGAAATAAACGCGAGCGCGCATGTTCGTGCAAAGGTCGTCCTCATGGCAAATCCTCCAAAAGTGCTGTTTTGGCGTCGCCCTCCCAAAGCCCGTTGAAATTCTATGCTCGCGAAAGAGCCAAATTAACGGCGAGCGAGATCGAAGAAAGAACGATCCTTGGGCGGCGCGGAGGATCTTGTCGATGAGGTTCGTCAAGACGCATCCGATGACGCGTGGATCGCGCCCCGCGCAGCGATCATTCGCGCCATTCGAAATGCCGCTTGCAACGCCAACTGACCGGCTCATAAACTTAACCGCAAGAGCAGCCACGCCTCAAATAGATCACGCCGCTCGCCGCCTTATCTTTCGCGTCTAATGGCAAGAGGATCGCTATGGAAAAAAGTCGCATCACGAGCGTGGCTTCCGTTGCCGTGATCCTGTTTATCGTCCTCGCCGCCTGCAAGGTCGGGCAGGCGGTCCTTGAGCCCGTGGCCTTTGCCCTCTTCATTATCGCGATCGCCTGGCCCCTGCAGAAAGCGCTGCAGCCAAAATTGGGGAAGGCCATCGCCTTGAGCGTGACGGTCGCGATGACCGCCGCCGTGATCCTGGCGCTCTTTTCTCTGATCGCTTGGGGCGGCCATGAGGTGCTGGAATGGGTCAGACAGAATCTCGACCGCATTCAGGAAACGGCGACGACATCGACATCGTGGCTCGAAGAGCATGACATTTTCGTCTTCACGCTCTTTGCGGAACATTTCAACACCGCGTCGCTTATCAGACTTCTTCACATACTTGCCGTGAGAGTGAACACAGTTCTCGCCTTCGCGGTCATCGTGCTCGTCTATGTAATTTTGGGACTAGCGGAAACCGACGCCTTTCAGGCCCGAATCGCATCGCTTGAAAATCAAGACACAAGCCGGCGCCTGCTTGAAAGCGGCAGGAAGATCGGCGAAAAATTTCGCACCTATATGTTCGTTCGGACGATCGCCAGCATCGCGACAGGTCTCGCGGTATGGGGATTTGCTCAATTCATGAATCTGGACATGGCCGGCGCATGGGGCGTGCTGGCCTTTGCGCTAAACTACCTGCCCTACATCGGCTCCTTCATCGTCACGGCGCTTCTGCCGCTTTTCGCCTTCGTTCAATTCGGAACCTTTGAAGCGCCGTTGATCTTTCTTTTGGGCGTGTTCGTCATCCAGTTCATTATCGGGAGCTATCTGGAGCCAGTGTTTTCGGGATCGGCTCTCTCAATCTCCCCTCCGATCGTCCTCTTTTCAATTGTTCTCTGGACATTCCTGTGGGGCGCGCTTGGAGCGTTTCTCGGCGTCCCGCTTTCGATCGCAGCTCTGACGATCTGCGAACAATTCCCCTCGACCCGATGGGTGGCGGAGATTTTGTCGGGAGGACGGCGCCGGGCTTCGACCGGGCAAACGGCCTGAGCCGCGCGGGCGCTTGGGCGCATCGCTTGAAACGTCTCTTGCCCGCCGCGTTGACGCGCGCTGTAGGATTCGGCCGCGCGCGCCTGGAACGAGATGGCTGCTGCGGCCGAATTCGGATAAGATAAGCTGAATTCGCGCTAAGAGGCGTCAGATGCTTTGGCTGATCCGATTCATGGGCTTGCTTTCCCAAGCGATTTTCTTGGAGTTTTTGCATATCTTCGGTTTGATCGTATTTTTGCTCGCTATATTGCTTGGCTATTTCAGGGCTCCGTGGTGGATCGCGCCAGTGCTCGCCGTGGCTTGCGGGCTGTTCGCAAACTGGTTCATCGATCTAAACTACCTGACGGATGTATTCCGCAGAGTGGCCTCTGCGAGCGACCGCTGGGCCTTCGTGATCGTCGTCTATTTGGCGATCACGATCGGCGGCTATCTCATCGGACTGCTGGGGCGTCTTTTCCTGCGGCGCGTGAGGCGGTCCTAGCATTACGCTTGACGGGGCCCGCGGCCGGATTGGCTCGTCGCGTCTTGACGAGGTCGAACGGACCCTGCTGATTCAACGATGCGAGCGCTTTTTTGCGGGCCGGTCGCTGCTGGCCGCCGCAGGCGTGTCGGGCGCTGCGCTGGGGAGGCGACGCGGCGGCGGAGCCGCCTGTGGCGGCGCTTGGACGGGCGCTCCGCCTTCGATTGCGTCGCCGTCTGGCCGCGCCGGAAGATGCTCCTCGATGCGCTGCGCCATATAGGAAAAGAATGGGTTCGACGACATGCGCAGCAGGGCGTCCAGACTGACGATCAGCGTGCCGCGCTCGCCGCGCGGCGCCAGCGAACCCAAGTGAACGCCAAAATTCTCGGTTTCATCCGGCGTCAGGCCATAAAGAGAGTCGCCGAGCGGGAAGGGCAACGCGACATGCGAGAGCGAAAACACGCCCTTCGGATACTGTAGCCCCAGCGCTTGGGTTCGCTCGGCCGTGGCGCCGGCCTCAACGACGCGTTCGACCGCGTCCTCAGTGCCCTCGCCGGCGTTCGTCACGACGGTTAGACGGTAATCCCTGACGCGAGGCGGCACGATGCGGGAGAGCGCGGACTCCGCGGAGGCGCGCAGCAGCGGACCGAATTTGACGTTGCGATTGAGGTCGAACAGGACGAGTTCGCTGCCGTTCGCCGGCAGATGATCATAAAGCCCTGACAGCACCGCCTGGGTGCTGACAGTGAAATCCATCACAGACTGGAACGTCAGGACCGGCGGCAGCGCGGTCAATCGACCTTCTCGCCGCGCTCGCGACATTTGCGTTCCAAGCGCATCCGTCAGCAGGTAGGATTGGCGGGCGCCATTCACGGGAAATGAATTATATTTGAATGGATTGAACTCGGGCAGCACGCTGAGCCAGGCCGCCTTGGCGAAGGCGGGCAAAATTGCCGGTAGCCCCGCCAGGCCGGCAAAACGCGCAAACCGCGTGATCCCCACCATCGGCGAGAGCAGGATGAGACGGTCGACTCGAGAGAGACGCTCATCGTCGATGGCGTCGAGCGTATATTTTACCGCGAGCGATCCGCCGTTCGAGAAGCCGACGACATGCAGAGGCGCCGGCTCGGGCGCGCGCCGCCGCGCCTCTCTCACGGCAAGACGCGTCGCGGCCAGCCATGTCTCCCACTCCACTTTGGTCAAAGCCGCCGGCACTGTGCCATGCGCAGGCAGTCTGATCGCAACCACCACGAAGCCGCGATCACGGTAGCGCGTTGCAATATGGCGCAAACTATATGGCGAGTCGGTCAATCCATGCAGGAGAACGACGGCGCCGATCGGCGGCCCTGCGGGTTCGAGCAGATAAGACCGGTTCCAATCCCGCGCAAAATGACCCGGGTAGACCGGACTGCCCTCGAAATAGCGATTGAAGGGAACTTGTTCCTCTGGCGTCAACTGCTGGCTGACGTTGGTGCGCAGGGAAGCGAATATTTTCCCCTCCGCCTCGAGATAGGCCCCCCAATCGGCGGCGTCGATTTCTGTCTTGCTCAACTCTTGCGGCACGTAAGTGTGCCAGACATCAAGCGGCAGCCCGCGCTGAGAATTGTAAATTCGCACCGCGAAAAACGTAAAGACGAAAAGGCTCAGCAACGCCAAAAACCATTTGGCCATTTTCAGCGCGACGCCCAGCATCATCCATCCCCGTTATGCTTCGACCGGCACACTGTAAATCTGTTAACTGACTTCCGCATCAAAACGCCGCCCCTGCAGGTGCGCCGAGCATCTAGAGCGACTAGATGAAGAAGCGACGTTAATGCGCACGCCCGACATGCGGTTGCTCTCGCAAACAGCGGCAAGCGCAGTTTTCACGATCGCGCAGACTTATATAATCGACTCCACGCAAAAGCTGCTTGCCCAATCGAGGCTTCGCACACAGACTATAATTTATTTCGGACCCAAACCCAGCGGATAAATCGATCGGACGATTCGGACAGCGCAACCGAATGCCGCGCAGGCGGGTTTGGTTGGATCCAGGCTGCCCGGTCTGACTGACGCAGAGGCGGAGGCCAGCGGATATGACGCGCGACGTGATTCTCGTGGATCTCGCCTTACAGGGCGGCGGCGCGCATGGCGCTTATACGTGGGGCGTTCTTGACCGTCTGCTGGAGGAATCGTGGCTCCAGATCGAGGGCATTTCGGGCACGTCCGCTGGAGCTATGAATGCGGCGGCGCTCATCAGCGGCCATGTTGATGGCGGGGCGGATGGCGCGCGCGCGGCGCTCGAACTTTTCTGGCGGCGTGTTTCGCAGGCGGCGCGGCTCAGTCCATTGCAGCGCAATCTTGTCGACGTCCTGATGGGTCGCTGGACGCTGGATGCTTCCCCTTTCTTTGTCGCGACCGATATCATGTCGCGCCTGTTTTCGCCCTATGACCTCAATCCGAAGGGCGTCAATCCGCTGCGGGAGATTCTCGCCGAAACTGTCGATTTCGAGCGGCTTTCGCGTGCGCGGATAAAGCTTTTCGTCACCGCGACAAGCGTCTCGAGCGGCCGCGGCCGCGTGTTCACAAACGCGGACGTGACGCCGGACGCGCTTTTGGCGTCGGCGTGCCTGCCGACCATGTTTCAGGCCGTCGAGATTGACGGGGAAGCCTATTGGGACGGCGGCTATTCCGGCAATCCAACCATCACGCCGCTGGTTCGCGAATGTGAATCGATGGACACAATCCTTGTCCAGATCAATCCTATCGAACGCAAGGGCACGCCGCGGTCGGCGACGGAGATACTGAATCGCCTCAACGAGGTGTCGTTCAACGCGGTTTTGCTCAAGGAGCTCCGCATGATCGCCTTGCTGCGCCGCGCCGCCAATCCCGGCGACAGCGAGGGCTCACGCTGGGCTGGCATGCGCATGCATCGGATCTCGACACAGATGATGACGGAGCTGAGCGCGTCTTCGAAACTGATCGCCGAATGGGATTTTCTTTGCATGCTGCGCGACGAAGGTCGCCGGTCGGCGCAAGATTTCCTTGATCGGCATGAGCGCGACGTCGGAGTCTGTTCGACTCTCGATCTTGACGCGCTATTGGAGCGGGTCTGACGCGATGCGCTCTGTTGGCGTCAGGGTTCAAGCTCCTGGCGGCTCGTGCGCCCGAGGCGTCGGCGCCCCGCAAGGGAGAAGGCTACGGCGATCCATGTCGACGCTGCGCTGGATCAGGCGATCCGCGACATGCGGCGATCAGAAAAATTCTTGTGCTGAGATTAAAAAGGGGCCCGATCGGGCCCCTTTAGTTTGTCCGTTTCGCCCGAAAGGCTTGGTTGGTCCGACCGATGATCGAAATCAGCCGGCCGCTAACTCCCAAGCCAATGCATTTTCTATCGCCATTGGACACATCGGCGTCGCGCAACTCCGTGCCGCGGATTCCATGTTCGGGTCCATTTGATGCATTTGTGTCCGGCAGGAGCGTGGAGCGTCGTCTTTTGTATGAAGGAGGAGGCCGACGCGCCATCGACGTTGAGATTTGCCCCGGTCGACAAAATCGCCGCGCCCGATGGGCTTGAGGCGAATAAAACCGAAGCACAAGCAACCGCGATCAAATGCGTTTTCAGGTTCCGGCGCATTGAGGAAACTCCCCCTTTTTTAAGCAAACTGCTTACCCTTCAAGATTTTCAATACTTGTCGATACAACGGGAAAGTCAAGCTTCCTGCATGCAAACGCTTTCTCTCGATCCTCCGCGCCGCTCTCGCGAACGGCGCGGCAAGACGAACGACGCATGTCTTTTCAGGTAATTGGCGCACGTAACGTTCTGAGGCCGGTGCGCTTCGCGGCGCCGCACGCGTCGTTCATGTGGCGATTAGACGCGCAATCTCGTCGAGCGCTTTTTGAGATCATGCGAGCCGTCGTGTCGCTATAAAAAATGCGGAAGGCGGCAGAGCGCGGTTGCGGCTCTAAAAAGGCTATCGCCTTCCCCCTCCGGCTACGAAATAATCATCCATGTTTTCACCAGTCAGAACCGCCGCAGCTATCACATGAACGCACCTAAGATCAAAAGTCGCTATTGGCTCCCCCTCGAAGCGAGCCACCGGGCTGGAGCCTGGGAAGCGCTGGACGCCGCCTATGGCGATCTCGGGCGCGCCTATCATAGTTGGCGCCATATCAGCGACCTCTTGCAAGCGTTCGATGAACTGGCGGCGCTCGCAGCGCGGCCCGAGCTAATCGCGACAGCTATTTTCTGGCACGACGTCGTCTATCGAACGCGCGGCGCAGGCGAATCCCGACGGGCGGATTTCTTAAACGTTCAAGACAGCGCTGATCTGTTTCAAAGCTATACGCTCATGAATTCAGCTGACGTCGAGGCTGTTCGCGAAATGATTATGGCGACGACCAATCACCTTGAAGCCAAGGCCAGCAAAGAACGCTATGCGGGGTTCTCGCGAGATCTGGACCTGTTCGTCGATCTGGACCTCAGTACGCTTGCCCTGCCATGGGAGCAGTTCGCTGCAAATTTTCAAGACATACGCTTTGAATTCAGTTGGATTCCCGAGGAGGTTTTTAACGCGGGGCAGGCGGCCTTTCTCAGGAATCTTCTGTCGCATGAGGACAAGCTATTCCGGCGACCGGAGACCATAAAAATGTGGCGGGCGGCGGCGTTGGCCAACATAAGGCATTGCCTGAACAATCTCTCAACCGGCGATGTCGGCGCGCGGCAATGTCCGTGACAGGACTCATGCTTTGACGATTGCTCTTGTGGAGCCAGGCTTTCAGGTCCGCGACCGCTCGCGGCAGAGCGCACACCACAAAGACATGTTTCAGGGTGTCGTCCGCTTGACGGGTCTCGTGATTCTGATCAGGATTGTAAATCTCAGAAGAAAGCTTTTGGGAGGATAAAAAAATGGATGTCGAGATTTTAGAAGACAGGAAACTGTCGCGCCGCTCCTTCATCTTAGCGCTGTTTTCGGCAGCCGCTGTGATCCCGGCGGCGACGATGGCGTCCTCCGATGCGGAGGCGCTGGAGTCAAACGAGCGGCAATTTACGACCTTCCATCACCAGCCGCGTGTGTCACGGCCCCGAAGTTCAACGAGAGGGTCACGCCGTCATAGGCGCGTCGCCCGTGTGCGACGCACTGGTCCCACGCAGACAGCTCCTGAGGTTAAACAATAGCTGTTTAGCTCAGTAACGCGTGTCGCTTTGAATAAAGAGCGGCGCGCGCTACTCCTATCGATTTTCGGCGAAGACGCCATAGGCGACGGACAGAACGACCGTCGCGGGCACCGCCAACACCACGCCCATCGTCCCGAAGAGCGAGGCGAAGGCAAGCATGCAGAATAGCAGCACGACCGGCGGCACCATAAGTGAACGGCTCTGTAGATAGGGCGTGATCAAATAGCCTTCGATGAAACTCGCGGAGCCGATCGCAAGCGCCGCAAGAGCCGCATTGTCCAGTCCGTGCGGCAACGCGACCAGCACCCCGATAATCATCGCGATGATCGAGCCGAAATAGGGAACGAACGCCAGTGCGCCGCTGATTGTCGCGAGCGCCAGCGGCGCTGGAACGCCAAAGGCCCAGAGAGCCGCCCCCGCGAAAAGCGCGTTCATGGCGACGACATAGAGTTGGATGAAAAGCCACTGCCGCAAGACGGCGCCTGACCGGTCCAAAAACAGCGCCATGTCGGTGCGCCGCGACGCAGGCGTCAAGGCGAGTGCGCCAGCGGCGTACCTCCCTGGATCGGCGGCAAGATATGCGGCGCCTATGATCGTGAAAATACCATAGCCGAGGCCACTGCCGACAGAACCAAGGAGCGCGCCGAAGTGTTGGGCGACCGGGGTCGTCATTTTCGAAAAGTCGGCATGCACCACGAATTTTTCGATGAAACGGCCCCACGGGTGCTCTTCCACCAAGCGCTCGAGCATGGCGATCGCCGCGGGAATGTCGAGAGCGACCTCGTCATATTGACGCACGAGTTGACCGCCGAACAGCATCAAAGCCACGACGATCGCAACGAGCGAGCCGAGCGCGACCAGCGCGAGCGACACGCCCTGCGACAGGCCGAGAAGCTTGGAGACCCGCCCGGCGACGCCACGCCAGGCGAGCGCGATGAGAATCGTCGCGAAAACCGCCGGGAGAAGATCCGTCAGCTGCCAAAGGACGAATGCGACGGCCGCGGTCGTCGCCGCGATCATAGCCACCACGGCTGCTCGAGAGGCGAAGTCGTTCTGATCGATGCTCTTAGTCAGAAAATTGATCTTCATCTCGGACCCGCTCTGCTAGACCAGGATATTAAGCAACCGCGCGCGTTAGAGAAAGAGTTAGACTCTTGGTCACGCGCTCCGCCTCGAGCCGGTTGTGCGAATTTGAAAACCTTAGAGCAATTTTTGATGATCGGCCGGTGACGCAGTCAAGTGCGCGCAAACAGTTGCTTGCGCCTGAGGAGGTGTCCTTGGCGACTCTGTCCTTGGCGCGGCGCCGCCTAATGGTGTCCCGCAAGATCATCTGCGGCTCCCGCGCCAATATGGGCGTTTCAGCAGCGCCTCGATCATAGGGCGGGAGTCGCCACTGTGCGCGAGCGCGCCAGCAAGCCTTCGCCGATCGAGAGGTAAGTGGTGGGCGCACAAGGGCTCGAACCTTGGACCCGCTGATTAAGAGTCAGCTGCTCTACCAACTGAGCTATGCGCCCGTTCGTCGAGCGCCGCGAGCGCGACGCTGCTTCGAACGAGCGGTGCGAATATCAAACCCGCTCGCCGCTGTCCAGCGTTACGCGCGGCCGCCCGCATTTTCGCCGGCATTTTCCTGCGCCGGATCAGGGCGAGCGCGCCGCCGGCCATCCGTGGATCAGACGTGCTTTCGTCACGAGATCGGCCCACGGGCCCTTGTGGGCGTTGCCCGCGGCGGGCGTAGGCGCGGCCTGTTTGCGCGCGCAAACGGACTTGGCCGCCTCGGTCTTCGGCCCTTGCGTGTAAAAATAAATGACGTGCATCTTGAGCTGCGAGGCCAATTGGTCGACAACCGTGCCTCTTTTCAGCACATTGAAGCCCCAATGCGCGTCGCGCGGCGCTCCCGGCTTGAAGCCGTAGCCGTAATCGCCCTCGCCCTTAATGAGATCGAAGCGGATATAGCAGAGCTCCCCCTGAGGGGCGGGCTGGGCCACCATCTCGCGGGTGACGATCACGTCCTGATTGTTGTAGCGGACGCTATAGTCGACCGGAGCATGCCAGACGTCGACCTTCTCGAAATGCCCCAGAAGCTCGGATTCGTCCGGGTCCGCCGGCTGCGCCGCGGCCGGGCCAACGAAACAAGCGCCTGCCGCAATCGCGGCGGCGCACAGGCGTTTCAACAAAAACTCGCTTTTCATATGTCGGCCTTTCGCCAAGCGGCGCGCACGCGCTCCCCTCGAGCTTCGCAGGTAAGGAGCGCCGCGACGGCCCGCAATCCCTGCGACATTCGCCCGCGCCAGGAAACCGCGGGGCGCGCTGTTGGGTCGCGGAGACTCCGCGCCTCCTTGTAAGGCTCTGCTTACGACAAGCGCCAAGAAGTCTTCCCACCGCCGCAAAAGCGCGGTAGCTGTTTCCCAGAAGCAAAGAACGAGTTTGATTATGTCGCGAAGAAAAATCGCTTTGATTGGCGCCGGCAATATCGGCGGGACGCTTGCCCATCTCGCCGGCCTCAAGGAACTCGGCGACATCGTTCTTTTCGACATCGTCGACGGCGTGCCGCAGGGCAAGGCGCTCGACATCGCCCAGTCGTCTCCCGTCGCGGGTTTCGACGCCCAACTCACCGGCGGCTCCGACTATTCGGCGATCGAGGGGGCGGACGTCGTCATCGTTACGGCCGGCGTGCCGCGCCAGCCGGGGATGAGCCGCGACGATCTTCTGTCGGTCAATCTCGGCGTCATCGCCAAGGTCGGCGCCGGCATCAAGCGCTACGCGCCGAACGCCTTTGTCATCTGCATCACCAATCCGCTCGACGTCATGGTGTGGGCGCTGCAGAAGGCGTCCGGCCTGCCGACGCAGCGCATCGTCGGCATGGCGGGCATGCTCGATTCTTCGCGCTTTCGCTATTTCCTGGCCGAAGAGCTCAATGTTTCGGTCGAAGACGTGAGCGCCTTCGTTCTGGGCGGCCATGGCGACGACATGGTGCCGTCGGTGCGCTATTCGACGGTGGCCGGCGTGCCTTTGCCGGATCTCGTGGACATGGGATGGACCACGCAGGCGCGCATCGACGCGATCGTCGAGCGCACGCGCAAGGGCGGCGGCGAGATCGTCGGGCTTCTCAAGACTGGCTCCGCATATTATGCGCCGGCGACCGCGGCGATCGCCATGGCCGAGAGCTACCTCAAGGATAAGCGGCGGGTGATGCCCTGCGCCGCCTATCTCACCGGCCAATATGGCGTGAACGGACTCTATGTCGGCGTTCCCGTGGTCATCGGCGCGAATGGCGTGGAGAGGGTGATGGAGATAAAGCTCGACGCGGCCGAGCGGGCGATGTTTGAAAAATCCGTCGCCTCGGTTCGGACGCTGCTGGAAGCCGCCAAGGCGCTCGACCCGGCTTTCGCCTGACGCTTCTCTGAACGCGCGCCGCCGATCCAGGCGGCAGTTTGCTTGCGGCGCAAGCTGGGACGGCGGGCTCCCGGCCCCTGGCGCTTGGGCGCGACCGTAGGAACATTCTTTGCAAGTTAGGGGTTAGACTGTCTGAAGACTGATTCTCCCGGAGAGGTTCAGGCTTGTTCCAGTGGACGCGAAGCCATGTTCGACCCTGACGCTTTTGGCTTTATTAAAATACTCGCCATCGCCGGCACGCTTTACTTTGCAGCGCGCGCGGCAATCCTTATCGGCGCTGCGGCGATAAACGCCGTTGCTCTTTTGCCCTGAGTTTTTAACGTCAAGCGTGATCTATACAATCTGGTGCGTGCGACAGCGGCTCGTCCAGCGCGATTCTAAAAAGCTTTGAAAAAAGCTGCTCCCATGTGCCCGTCTCACCGCGCGCGGGTCTCCACATCCTGTCCGGCCGAGACATCCTGTTTCAAGTGACTGCGTCCGCGCGAGCGGGCGGCCGCTCGAAGGCCGGTCGATGAGCCGAGGAGTGGGGTTGCGCCGCGAGCAGTCGCTTCATCGGGGACCGCGTTCGCATTTTTTTCCGCTAGGGCGGCGTCGGAAGGCTCAGCGCCCTGCGGCGGCTCAGGCGCATAGGCGAGCGATTCGTGCCGAGCCGCCGCTCTCGACTTTTTCGTCTCATTCTTGGGCGAGTCGACCAGCCGCGCGATTGCGCTTGTCGCCTTCGCATGGGGAATCCCCGGCCGAGTGGGGGGCAGGGGCGCGGACGCGAGCTTTGAACGGCGCGGCGGCGCATCGGCTGCGGGCATTGCGCCCGAACGGCGTTCAGCGCCGTCGGCGTCCTGAAAATCGACCGCACTTTGCAGTTCGGCTGACCTGTCATGCGCCGTCCGCCCATCTGCGCGGGCGACGAGCGAGGCCGGACGCTGGGGCGGCAGCGGCGCTCGAACCGTTGGGAGCTTCGCGGCGGGCGGCTCTTGCTCGGGCGATTCGGCCCCCGGCGCGGACATGGTCGTCTCGCCACGCGGCAAATCGGACTCGGCCCGCGAAAGCTCTTTCGCGCCGTAGCGAGAGGCGTCCGTCGTGGCGGCAGCCGCGCTTTGCTCTTCCGCCTCGCCGCTTGTTCCGCGCGCTCGCCGCGGCGCGAGCGAAGCCCACTGCTTACGGGTGCTCGGCGCCGGCGCCGTGACCTCCGCGTCGTCTTCTTCGCCGCCCCCGGCGCCGCCGCCAAACAGCATGGCGAAGAAGCCGCCAAACGTGCGGCGAGGCGCGACGACATAAGCGCCGTCGCCGCGCGCCTCGATCTCGGCGCGCGCCTCTTCATAGCGCGCCAGCGGCTGTCCATTGCTCGGCAAATGCACGGTCTTACCGTCGGGGAAAAGCCGCACGAGCTCGTCGTAGTTCATGCGTGGCCAAGCGCGCACATTGCCGACGTCGAGATGGACGAAAGGCGTGCCCGCCGTCGGATAATAGCCGACTCCGCCGCGCTGCATGCGCATGCCGATTTCACGAATTTGCGACATCGGCATTCCTGGCATGGTGGTGTCCATCGCCTTGCCGAGCATGTGCTGGGAATATTTGGCGACGGCGCGCGAACGGGCGCGCAGCATGGCGTTCGTCTCTGGAGAGCGATAGGCGGAGACGACATGCACGACCTGATCGCCGGCGCCCGCATGGCGATAGGCCTCCCACACGACATCGAAGAGCCGTGGGTCCATATTGGTCGGCTCGTCGCGACGCCAGTCGCGCAGGAACCAGTTCAACTGCTGAAGGACTTGGGCGTCATATTGCCCGTTGACGAGATAGGTCGCCGAAATCGATTCATGCGTATGGGCGTGGTAGAGATGAATGGTTCTTGTGTCGCCATTGGCGACCGCGGTTTCGGTCATTTTCGGCGCGAGCGTCGCCAGAAAAAAGGCCACGAGGCCAAGAGCGGTCGATAGCGGAGCGGAAATCAGGCGCGCGCTGGAACGAGGCGTCGTCAATAGCTGCTTCCCGTCCCGCTTTAAGCGCGCCTGAATCGACGTCGCCCTGACACTAACAAGCTTCCGGCCTTTCGACTGGAAGGCGCCTTTGCGCCGGGTGGCGCGAGGCGGGCGAAAATCCTATGCGGAATACGCAGTTACGCGCGCTTTGCCCCACAGCGGTCGCTACCGCCCGAATTCCCCACCAATTCAGAGGCTAGGGCAACATCGTGGCGAAAAATTGCTCAAGCTTCGCTGCACCGCAATGGCGCGACGGCGTTTCACGCGGCAATATCCAAAATCGCTTCGAGAGCGGCGCGAAGAGCTTTGCCCGTCACCGGCTTCTGCAGGAGAGTCTTGTCGCGCAATTCGGCCGGCAGATCGCTCGCGCAATGTCCCGTCATCAGCAAAAAAGGGATATTTCGCTCAGCCAGCACGGAAGCAATTCTTCCGCTGGTCTCGTCGACAAGACGGTAATCGAGCAGGGCGCAGTCCAGACGCTCCTTGTCGATCAGCCGCAATGCCGCTTCAACCGAGGGCGTGGGGCCGATGACTTCACAACCGCTGTCGTTCAATTCGCATTCAAGCATCATCGCGATGATGGATTCATCCTCGACGATGAGGACGCGCTTTCCTGCTATCGTTGAACTCGCCATGGTCTCCCACGCTATTCCGGCCTCTGTTTCAAGGGGAAAATGAACGTTCCCGAAAATCCGGTCTCGCCAAAATCATATGCTGCGCTGCCGGATAGCCCGTAACTCACCTCGCGTTCAATGAGCGTCAGACCAAAACCCCTTTTCTTTGAATCCGCCACGCGAGGCCCGCCGTCCTCGCGCCACCTAAGGGTCAGCGTCGACGCTTTATCATCCGGCGCCTCCATCGAAGACCAGTCGACCGAGACATGGCCCGACCCGTTCGATAGCGCGCCATATTTGACCGCATTGGTCGCCAGTTCATCCAGGATCATCCCAAAACTCATCGCAGCCTTGGGCGGCAGCATGATAGGTGGTCCTGAAAGCGTCAGCCGTTGGCTACCCTCTGAGAAATAGGGCGCGAGCGCCTGGCGCACCACTTCTTCCAGCCCGACGGCGCCGTAACTTTCCCGCGCAAGCAGCTCGTGGCTCCTCGCCAAGGCGTAAAGTCTGGTCAGAAGGGCTTCTGATCCCTGCGTCCGAGCCAATGTCTGTTTGGCGAGGGCTAAGATAACGGTGATGATATTTTTAACGCGATGATTGAGCTCGGCGACCAACGTCCTTTGGCGCTCTTCTGATCTCGCTAAACTGGTGACGTCGACGAACGTCGCCACAACGCCATCGATTTGTCCTTCTGCGTCCCGGTAGGCTGTCAAGCGGCATAAAAAATGCGGCGTTCCGGCCACGTTCTGGTTCACCCGTCGCTCGACCAGCGTTCCCGTCTGCAGGACGCTCTTTATGTCGTCTTGCAGTTCCGGGTAATCGAGCCTGTTCGCGAGGTCTCCCAAAGGACGGCCTTTGTCGGTCGCAATAATGTTGAAGAGGTTCGTGACCGCGGGCGTAAAGCTGCGGATCACGAGATCACGATCGAGAAAAATCGTGGCGACGTTGGTGCTGGCGAAGAGGTTCGTGAGGTCGCTGTTCGCGCGATCGAGATCCTCCACCTTGGCCCATAATTCCTGGTTGACTGTTTGCAACTCCTCATTCAGCGACTGCAATTCCTCTTTTGTGGATTCGAGCTCTTCATTGCTCGACTGAAACTCCTCGTTCAGAGAAACCAATTCCTCATTGGCCGATTTCAGCTCTTCGAGCGCCGTTTCATATTCCTCTATGGTTCCTTGCAAGCGTTCGCGCGTGTCGCGCAATTCAGCTTCGACCGGCGATGTGTCGGCGAGCGTCTCCGGTTGAACGACTTTGCTTAAAGCGCCCGGCTTGTCTCGCGAAACGTCTTTCTCTTGGAACGCGACGAGAAACGAGGGGCGTCCATCCGTTCCTTCCGGCAAAGGCTCGATCGTGAGCGAAACATGTTCGACGTGATCGCCTGCGCTTTCGAAGGCGATATCATCGCGCGTGGCGACCCGCCGCGTTTCGACCGCTTCCCGAAGCGCGCTGCGCAAATCGAGACGCAATTCTTTGCGCGCCGAGGTCAGCAATTGCCGCGAGGGCACGCCATAGGGCGCTTCAAGATATTTTGCCGTCCGGGCCGAGTAATGGAGGATGTCGCCATCTTCGTTGACGATGACGTGCGGCGGTCCAAAGCGATCGGCGATGCGCGCCTCCGCCGATTGACGCGCGCCGGCGCCTCCCGCCACTGCGTGGTCATTCCGATGCGAAAGGAACGGGGCCGGGCGCAGTCCATTGATGAACGCCGGCATCCGCGCCGGCGTCCCCATGTCGCGGGCCTGAAAGATGCAGTTCGCCTTGTCGACTGGCGCAAACATTTCTGAAAAGCGGCCGATCGTTTCGGCTTTCCCGAGAAACAGAAAGCCGCCCGGCCGCAGCGCGTAATGGAGAGTCGGCAACGCCTCGCGCTGTGCTTCTGCGCCGAAATAGATCAGTAGGTTGCGGCAGGAGATCAGGTCCATGCGCGAGAACGGCGGATCACGCAATATGCTGTGGACCGAGAACACGCAAAGATCGCGCACCGCTTTGGCGACGACGAAACTGCCGGAATGATTGGTGAAGTAGCGTTCTCGCCGTTCGGGCGACACGCCTTTCATCAGCGCGGACGGATAACGCGCCGCGCGCGCTACCGATAACGCGCGTTCATCGATGTCGGTCGCAAAGACCGTGACGCGCGGCGACCCGGTCGACTTGTCCATATGCTCCCGGAGCAGAATCGCGATCGAATAGACTTCCTCTCCGGTTGAGCAGCCGGGGACCCAGACGCGCACCGTATCTGCGGCCCCGCGTCGCTCGAAGAGATGCGGGATAACAATTTTTTCGAAGGCGTCGAAAGCTTCGGCGTCGCGGAAAAAACTCGTCACGTTGATCAAGAGATCGCGGAACAGCCGCGCCGGCTCCTCATGGTCACGCTGCAGGAGGTCAACGTAGCCCTTCAGAGTATCGCAATGATTGATCTGCATGCGACGATGAACGCGTCGAATGAACGTCCGCTTTTTGTAGCCGCTGAAATCGTGCCCCATCTGAGTCCGAAGGACCGCGAAGAGCATTTCAATCGACTTGGCGTCGGGATGATCGCCTACCGGTGCGCCATTGCCCGTGAGCGCATCGACCAATCCAATGCTTTGCCTGTTCTCCGACAGCTTTGCAGCCATGTCCTCAACGGGCACGGCAAAGTCGACGAGACCGCTCGCAATGGCGCTGTCCGGCATGCCGCTGAAACTTGGCTTGGTGCCATCGCTCGACTGCGCAAGGACAAGGCCGCCTTGCTCCTTGATCGCTTTGATACCGAGAACGCCGTCGCTGCCGCTTCCCGAGAGCACGATGCCGACGGCATAGTCGCCGCAATCCTGGGCGAGTGAACTGAAAAACACGTCGACGGGACTGCGCTCTGGATGTTTGGACTCGATCTCCCGGAGTCGAAGCGCCCCACGGTCTATCGTCAGGGAGGCGTTCGGCGGGAGAACGTAGACGCTGTTCGGCTCAACCTTCTGGCCATCGCTCGCGACATGGACGGTCAAGCTGGTGTGCCGCGCGAGAATGTCCGTGAGGAAGCTCTCTCGATCCGGCGCGAGATGGGTGATGATGACAAAAGCCATGCCGAGATCGGCTGGAATCGTTTCGAAGAATTGCTCCAGGGCCTTTAGCCCCCCGGCGGAAGCGCCAATGCCAACGATGGGGAACCGGGACTCCGACGCCATGACGTCCGTCTATTGTTTTGATTGTGTCGCGCGCCGCAGGTTCACCGTATCGGAGCCAAATAAGAGGACGTGCTACTCGAAGGAGAACATAAGACCTTTATGCCGTCTTTGTAGCCATGGAAAGTTTATCGCCGCTTAGTTTCAGCAGCTTCCGCGGGCGACGTCGGCTGTCGCTTACCCGGCGGAGGCGGCTCCGATGGCGTCAGTATCAGTTTTCAATCGACAGCAGGCAATGCGCATCGCGCGTAGCGAACTATAGCTTGCGTTCATAGGCGCATCCAAGCGCAATTGCGCGGGGCCGTGGACCAACTGCGCGCCTCAGTTCGAGGCCACCGTGCGCACGAGCCGCGGTCCCAGGATCGGCTGAGCGCCGCTGATGAGTTGCAGATAGGCGGGAGACAACGGCGCTGCGTCCTGAGCCGCCAAGGCCTCCGACGGCGGCCGGCGCGGCGGCAGCGGCGCGGGCTCGGGAAGCGCATTCGCCTCTTCTCCGCCGCGCGCCAACCCGGTCAGCTGTTGCCGGTCGGCGACGGCGACATGGATCGGATCGGTCCGGCCGCCCGTGCTCGCAAGGGCGGTGGCGACGGCGGACTGCACCTTCTGCGCGATGTCGCCAAAGGCGGCGAGGCTCGCGCCGGACTGCCCTTCGGGCCGCGCGCTGGCGACGCTGCTCGAAGGCGCGCGCTGCTTGCGGCTGGCGATCATGGTCGGGCCGCCCTCGCAATTGCGCATGCCAAGAGCGATCAGCTCCGTCCCGGTCAACACGCGATATTCCCTGGTCAGATTGCCAAGGCGGGCCTGCACAGCGGCCGGGTAGGAGGCGAACAGCTGCGACGAGACGCCGAGGTCGACCTCTCGGTTGATGGCGTTATAGGCCTGATGGAATTTGACCTTCGCGTCAGGATAGACGCAAACGTTGGGCAGGCTCAGCGCCAGCGTGCAGGCCGAGCGGCATTCATGCAGCCTGACCTCGCGATTCTCGCGGCGATATCGTTCGGTGAGCGCTTCATAATCGCTGACCAGACCGCCGACGTCTTTGTAGACGACAACCGGCGCCGGCATGGGGGGCGGCGACAAATAGCCCAAGACGCACCTCTACTCTACGCATTGCGGCTTCGCTTCAGCGAACATTCACCATGTCGCGGTGAACATCGCCTTAAAGGCGCGACATCAGCCTCGGATGCCGACGCGAAGCCCTGGCGCAGGCCTTTCTTGCAGAACATTGCGGCGAAAATGGAATAGAGCCGCCGGGCGTCCGCCTGTCTTTAAGGACATTTCCCCCGTCGGCTCGACAATGGCCGTTGATTCCACCAGACGGCGAAAGTTCTGCTTGTGCAGATGTCGGCCAGCGATGGCTTCTACTGTCCGCTGCAGCTCAGTCAGTGTGAACTCGGACGCCATCAACTCGAAGATCACCGGTCGATATTTCATCTTGGCGCGCAGTCTGCCCATGGCTGTGGCGAGAATGCGGCGATGGTCATGGCGCATCGGGGTCCCGAGCGGCGTCAGCGGCGCCCGTTTCTCCGCCGATTCGCGACCATCGCGGAGCGCCTCCTCGAGAAGCCCGGCCTCGTATAGAAGCTCGTAGCGCTCAAGGACGTTCTCCTCATTGAACGCCCGTCCCTTGCCGCCGAAGAGAAGATTGACCCGCACCCGGCGCGAGACGCCCGAGGAGGAGACGGCGTCCGGCGCCTCGGCCACCCAGTCCGTCAATCCCGGCGCGATCGTTTCCTCGAGCACCACGGGCGGACCTTTGCGCCAATCCTCCCAGGGAAAGAAATCATGCCAGCTCCGCCAGGCGCTTGCGCGCCGATCGGCGTCGTCGCGGATGCGCGTCAACGCCAGATAGCCGACGGAGACGACGTGCGGATCGCGGTCGCCCGCGCGGGCGTGGCGTCCGCGATCGCCGAATGTGTAGAGTTGCTCGACATAGCCCAGCGGCGCGCCGGTCTGCTCGGCGACCCATTCGCGCAGGCCAATCTCGAAAGTGCGATGGCGGATCGGATCGAAAGGCCCGGAGGGAAGGGCGGCGATGCTGGCCGGCCCGTCCGCTCGCGTCGTCAGGATCAAGGGCTCGTCGTCTCGAACGGCGACGATTGCGGCGGTCAGGCCGATTTCGACGGGCGGGGAAAGGGGCGCGAGCTCTTCCGCGGCTCGGCTAGGCGTCGGCGAATTCCAGGGCGAAGGGCGCTCCCTCATAGCAGTCCGTCCCGCGTCCGATCGCGGCGATCGCGGCGGACATTCGCCCGTTCCGCTCGAGCCTTTCGTCGGCGAGCGCGACCATCCGTCTGTTCGGGGTCGCGGTCGGCGAGACGCGGCGCAGTTCGCGCGCGATCTCCATTTCGCTGCGATGCGGCGCTAAAGCACAAGCCGCGACAAAAGCCGCCGCGGGCGATCGGCTCACCCCAGCGTAGCAGTGTATGACGAGCGGCGCGGAGCGGTCCCATTCCTCAAGGAAAGCAAGCAGCCGATTGATATGTTCCTCGCCCGGGAGGACGTGCCCTCCCCGCGGCGCGTCGATATCGGAGACAGCGATCCGCAAATGGCGCTCGCGGGAGATTTCGCAAGGCCGAACAAGCGACGCCCCGGCGGTAAGAATGGTGACAAGCGAGCGTGCGCCGCTTTCGCGCACCGTGTCGACCACCTTAGTCAGGGAACAGACGTACAGGCGCCCATTCGGCATTTCTCTCCCCGACGTTCTTCTTCAACTTTCGTCGACCGCCCGAAACCGAGCGAGAAAACGCGCCTGCGCCTCCTCAATGGGAGCCGGGGCGAGTTCGTCAATGAAGGGCTGCGGCGGGATCGCCGGGCGGCCGAAGATGCGCTCGGCTTCGCCCCGTGTAAAGCCCGCAAGCTGCACGGCCTCAAAAAAAGCGGCGGCGCGATCGGCCTCTTTGCACAGGCGCCGCAGTGCGGAGGAGGGCGTCGGCGGCAAAGAGAAGCGCAGGAGAATTGCGCCCAATATGCGGTCCTCGACGCTTTTGTATGCGTCGCCGATCGCCGCCTTGAAGGGGGAGATCATATCGCCGATCACATATTCCGGCGCGTCATGCAGCAACATGTAAAGCCGCTCCGTTCGGCCCATCGCCGGGTCGAGCGCGCTCGCGATCTTTTCCACAAGCATGCTGTGTTGCGCGACCGAGAAAATATGCGCGCCGATTGTCTGACCGTTCCAGCGCGCGACGCGCGCGAGCCCATGCGCGATATCTTCGATCTCCACGTCGAGCGGCGAAGGGTCGAGCAGATCGAGCCGGCGTCCGGACAACATGCGTTGCCAGGCGCGGGGCGCTTCGCCGGGCGCCGGCCGCCCGCGATTTTTCGCTGGGGGAGCGCGCATCGCGTCAGCCGCCCTCGCCCCCTGCGTGGCGATGGCAGCCCGTCAGATGATCGTCCACCATGCCGACCGCCTGCATGAAGGCATAGACGATCGTCGGTCCGCAGAATTTGAAGCCGCGCGCCTTGAGATCTTTGGAGAGGCGTTCGGAACGCGGGGTTTGCGTCGGCGCGTCGCTCATGCGCGTCCAGTGATTGACGATCGGCCGCCCGTCCACGAAATCCCACAGATAAGCCGAAAAGCCGGTCGTCGCCTCAATCTCCAGCCACGCCTGCGCCGAGAGCACGGCGCCTTCGATTTTTGCGCGGTTGCGCACGATTGCATCATTGCCCATCAGCGCCGCGACGCGCTTCTGATCAAATCTCGCGATCTTTACCGGATCGAATCCGTCGAAGGCGGCGCGAAACGCCTCACGCTTGCGCAGAATGGTGATCCACGAGAGGCCAGCCTGAAAGCCGTCGAGCGTCAGCTTTTCAAAGAGCGCCCGGCCGTCCCGCTCGGGCCTCCCCCACTCATTGTCGTGATAGTCGAGGTAAAGCGGATCGACGCCGGGCCACGGACAGCGTTTCAGCCCGTCGAGATGGGATACGACCGCGAGTTCGCGCCAACTTGCCGGCTGTTCCCGAACGCTTGCCAAGACTCACCTTTAAAAAAGCGGACGAAAAAACGCCGCGTGCTCGGGCTTTATCGCGCGTTCGGATTGCGTTCACAACCAAGTTGGGACTATCGTCGGCCCCGGCGGGCGCAGATGGCGCGCGTCCTGCTTCTATTGCGCCGTCGCAGTTGTTGCGGCTCAGTTCGCGCCGTCCATCAATGGAGATTTATATGGGGATCCGTATCGCTGTTTCTTACGCTGCGGCCGGCGGCGCTCTGGCCGTCGCCGTCGCCCTCGCCGCGAGCTCGGGGGACGCGTATGCGCAGGCCAACGTATTGAAGGAATGCGGATCGCAATACCAGGCGGCTAAGGCCGCCAACGAACTCGGCGGCCAGAGCTGGCAGGAATTTTTGAAGGCCTGTCGCGGGCGATTGGCGGAGCAGACCAAGCCTGCCGAAGCGAAGCCCGAGACGCCGCCGCCGGCCGCCGCAGAGTCGAAGCCTACGCCGCCGCCGGTGACCGAAACCAAGCCCGTCGAGCCGACTCCTCCGCCCGCCGCGACCGAAGCGACCCCGAGCCCCAAACCCGCGACGGACCCGAAAACCGCGACGCGCGAGCGCCAGAAAAAATGCGCGGCCGAATGGAAAGAGAAGAAAGCCGAACTCAAAAAGGCCGGTTCAAAAATCACCTGGCCGAAATATTGGAGCGAATGCAATAAGAGGCTGAAGGCCGCGGGCGAATAACGCTTTTCGCGCTTTTTACGTCGCCCGGCGGCTTCCGCCGGGCGTTTTTCATGCGCTCTTGCCCGGCGAAAGGCGTCGTGGCAGAGGAATGATGCTGATCGCTGAACGGGGGCGGGCGTTTGGATAAAACCGAATTGCGAAAACTGCAGGCTTTCCTGCGCCGTTCGCTTGGCAATGAGGGCGTTCGCGTCACAGCGGATCCGAAGAATCCGGACGACGCCGCCGTGCATCTTGGCGAGCGAAGGATCGCTTCGATCTCGGTCGACGACGAAGACGGCGATCGTTCGTTCGCCTTCGAGATGAAAATTCCCGTCGGACGCGAAGTGCTGCAGTCCTATTTGCGCAAGCTGTTCGAAAACGATCGCCTGGCGATCGTGGCGCGCGGGCGGAAAATGGATTCCGTCGAACTCAACGCCGACGGCGAATTTCTTGGCGTCATCTCCGCTGACGATCCGAAGCTGTCGAGCTTCACGCTGCAGGTCGCCATTCTCGATTTCGATCTCGAAGAAGAGTGACGCGCCGCCCGAATCGCGGCGGCCCGTTCGATCGCTGATCGGTCCGGGGCCTTGCTTAGGGCCGGACCCACGCAGTTCAAAACCCCGGCAATCGAAGCTCTGCATGCAAACCGCCGCTGGGGCTGTCGTTGAGCTGCAGCGAGCCGCCATAGGCGGCGGCGAGATCGACGACGATCGACAGGCCGAGACCGGATCCGGGCTTGGTTTCGTCGAGACGCCGCCCACGCTGCGTCGCCGCCGCGCGCAAATGCGAAGCAAGTCCCGGCCCGTCGTCGTCGATGGTGACGCGCAGCGTCGGCCGCGACGCGCCTTCGACGCAGACGTCGATCGTCACCCGGCTCTTCGCCCATTTGCCGGCGTTGTCGAGGAGATTGCCGATCATTTCTTCGAGGTCCTGGCGCTCGCCAAGAAAGCGCAGACGCGGATCGGCGCCGCCGGAAAAGATCACGCCCTTGTCGCCATAGATTTTACTAAAGGCGCGCAGCAAGGCCTCGATCGACGGCGCAATCTGCGTCGCGGCGCCGAGCGCGCCGCCGCGCGCCGCCGCCCGCGCCCGGTCGAGATAGAAGGAGATCTGATCGCGCATGATCTGCGCCTGTTCTTGAACTTTCCCGGCGAGTTGCCCTGGCGCGGAGTCGGCTTCATTGACGATGACGGACAGCGGCGTTTTCAGCGCATGGGCGAGATTGCCGACCTGCGTGCGCGCGCGTTCGAGAATGTCGCGATTGGCGCTGATCAGCAGATTGAGCTCTTCGGCGAGCGGCGCGACTTCGCTCGGGTAGGCGTCGATGATGCGCTCCCGTTCGCCGCCGCGGATTGATGCGAGTTCGCGCTGCAATTGCCTCAAAGGCCGCAAGCCGAAGCGGACCTGGAAGGCGGCGCCGATGGCGAGCGCAATCGCGAGCGCCGCGAAAGCGACGATCAGCGCGAAGCGAAAGCGGGCGATTTGCTCTTCCATCTCTTCGCCGCTGCCTGCGACTTGCACGAGATAGATGCCGACGTCGCCGACGTCGATGACGCGCTCGACGATGCGCAGCCTGCGCCCGTCCGGGCCAGGCCCGTAGCCGCGACGAAAGCCGCCGACCTCCGCTGCGACGCCAAGCTCTGAGAGCTTGGGCAGCGTGTTGGCGAAGAGCGAGCGCGACGCCTTGATGTCATGAGACTTGTCGTCGAGACGCGTGATCTGCCAGTACCACCCCGAGCCCGGCAATTCGAATTGCGGGTCGCCGAGCTGGCCAGGGCCGGTGCGTCCCTCCTGTCCCGACTCGGACACGTCCGCGACGATGGCGCGCAGGTAAACGTCGAGGCGACGTTCGAAAACCTCTTCCGCTTCGCTTCGGTAGTAGGCGGTAAGAAGAATGCTGGCGACGATCAGCACGACCGAACTCATCGCCGCCGCAGTCAGGAACAGACGCGCGGCGATGGAGCGAATGGAGACGAAGGAAAGGGGCATGCGCCTAGCGCTTATAGCCGGCGTCCTTTGCCGGCGCGGCCGCCATGTAGCCCAGCCCGCGCACGGTCTGGATCAGATCGACGCCAAGCTTTTTGCGCAACCTGCCGACGAAGACTTCGATCGTGTTCGAGTCGCGATCGAAATCCTGATCGTATAAATGCTCGATGATTTCGCTGCGGGCTACGACGCGTCCGCTGTGATGCATCAGATAGGCGAGCAGCCGGTATTCGTGCGACGTGAGCTTCACGGGCGCGCCGTCCACGACGACGCGGCCGGCCTTGGTGTCGAGTCGCACCGCGCCGCAGACGATTTCATTCGTCGCGTGGCCCGTCGCGCGGCGCAGCAGCGCGCGGATGCGCGCCAGCACCTCCTCCATGTGGAATGGTTTTGAAACATAATCATCGGCGCCGGCGTCGAAGCCTTGCACCTTGTCGCTCCAGCGGTCGCGCGCGGTGAGGATCAGCACCGGCATGTCGCGTCCCGCCGCGCGCCATTCTTCGAGAATGGTCACGCCGTCCTTTTTCGGCAGACCGATGTCGAGGACGACGGCGTCGTAGGGCTCCGTTTCGCCGAGGTGACAACCTTCCTCGCCATCGAAGGCGCGGTCCACCGCATAGCCCGACTGCTCGAGCGCACGAACGATCTGGCGGTTCAAATCCTTGTCGTCTTCAACGACCAGCAGCCGCAATGCGTCCTCCTGCGTGCGAGATTCAATTGTCTGTAGCGTCAACGCCTAGAGAGCTAGAATGAGGCCGCCCGCTGAACGCGTCGACAAGAATCTTGACGATGTGGCCGTCCCGGCGCAGCAGGCTGATCTCATAGATAAGTCCTTCGCCCAATTGGCACAGCCGCGCGCCGAGCGGCTCGGCCTGCAGCCGCAGGGCGATATCCCGCATGCACCGGAAAGGATCGGCGAGCTTCTGCGCCTCCATTTTGCTGCGCGCCTGCGCCATGGTGAAGCATTGCAGCCGCGCGGGAGCGTCTTCGGCGCCGGCGGCGGGCGCGCGCAGGAAAGCGCTCGTCGCCACGAGAGCGGCGACGGTGAGCGCCCGTCTCCAACAAGCTCCGGCGGCCCGCATGCGCCTCTCCCCGGCGCATAGTCGGCCGAATGCCCTGAATGCGCAATGAATAGTCAAAACATGCGGCCGCGCGACTCAGCTCTCCGAGGCGCGGCAGGCGTCCCGCATTTTCTTGTAGTCGACGATCATGGCGGCGAGAGGCGCGTTTTGGGGCAAGGCGCGCAACTGCTTCGCCGCAATCTTCTGCTCTTCGAGCGAATAGGCGACGAGCGGCGGACAGCCGCCGCCCGTCGACTGGCATGCCGCAAGAGCGAGGCTAAAAGCGACCGTGATCGAGATCTTGCGAGACATCTTCAACGCTCCTGCGCTCAACCATGATTTCGGCTTGGCGCTTGGCGGCGCGCAAATCGGATTCGGCGCGCCGCGCGTTCTCCTTAGCGGCGCCGCCGGCGACAAGTCGCGCCAACATTGCGCGCCCAAGAGCATAGGCGACGACGCCGGCGACCGCGACGAGACCCAGCGCGATGAGCTTGGGCATGTCAGGCTGTTCCCGGCGGCGTCGAGGTGATGCTGCGCATGATCGCCATCAACGCCGCCGAACCGATGGCGATGGCGCCGGCCTTGGGATCATTGAGAAAGGCGATCCAGTCGGTCGAGGCGAGCGCGCCAAACAGCGCGACGAGGCCAGCGGCGACATAGGTGCGATAGCCTTGCATTGGGAGCTCCTTTTTTGATGCCGGAAGCCGCCGGCGCGGTATCACTTGCGGCCGAGGACTCGCGAGACGAACGATTCCATGCCGAAGGCGGGACCCGGATCGCGCTTGCGCGTCGGCGCAATGTCGTCATGTCCGGCGATGTCGCTGATGCCGTAGGTCTGGCAGATGGCCTTGGCGATATCGACGGCGGCCGAGATCTGAAGGGCGGGATAGATCATCCAGGGCTTTTCCCCGCCCTTGTCGAGCTTGTGCGCGAGCATCGCCACTTGGCTCGCGGGCACATTTTTTCCGTATGCGTCGGCGAATCTGCCATTGGCGAGCTTCGTCAACGGTCCGGCGTTCGTGAGCTCGATGCCGATCGAAAAAGCGTTGCAGTTCGAGCGCCGCTTCCAAACGCTTTTGCCCGCGTGCCAAGCGACGCGATTGAACGGCGCGAGCTGCGTCGCCGCGCCATCGAGATCGACGACGAGATGGGCGGAGGCTTTCGCATTCGGATTGCACAGCCAGGAAATGGCCCCCTTCGCCGACTGAGCGGCGGTGTAATGCATGATCAGCAGCGAGGGCTTCAGAACGCCGCCGACGTTAGGCGTCGGCTTTTGCGCGACCGGCTTGTCGTCGAGATGCAGGACATGATTCTTCACGGCGAAGGCCATGGGTCGACTCCCTCCTTTTGGTCGAATAAGTTGGTGGCGATACGCGGTCGCGCGCGCCCGAGCTGGCGGTCGCGGACCTCGCCGCCGCTCAAGCGCGATCAAAAAAATGAACGCCTCGAGAGCGCGTAGGCGGCGTCTGAAAAATCAGAAGAATTCGAAAATGACGGGCCCGCCGATATCCGTCCGACGCCGGTTCGATGGCGCGCCGGGGTCAGCGCGCATCTTCTCATGCGTGGCGCTATGTCAGCGTCACGCCCCTCCAGGCGCCGCCGACGTAGATCATGAGCTTATTATTCGCGCGGTCGAAGGCGAGATAGGCGACGCCGGAAAGCGCGGCGCCGCCGGCGGTTACATTCGGCGTTCCGGTCGGAACGCCGTTCACCGTCGGAATTCCGAGAATGCCTTCCGTCGCGCCGGCGGCGAGATCGCCGGCGCCGGACCCGGCGTATAACGTTCCGCCGTTGGACACGCCGCCGCGCTTGGTGACGGTCGTCGTCCCGACGGCCGTCGTTCGGAACTCGATTTCGCCGCCATTGGCGGACGCGCTGAAATTCTCGGAGGCCTTCTGAACAATTGACGCGGCGACGCCATATGACGCGCCGTTCCAACCCAAGTTCTGGAAGGACATTATGATATCATTCGCGAGCAGTGGGCTCTTGCTCGTGCGCGAGCCGTTCGCTCGCCTCGCATTGAAAAATGAATTTTGTGCGAACGCGTCGAACAGGAAGCCGGCCTTGTGTCCGTCTGCTCCAATGAGATGCGCTACGGTATCGGTCGACGGGGCGTCCGTCGCGCCGCTATTGGCGTTGATCGTGAACGGACTATCCGGAACGACGCTGGAGCCGATCCCGACATTGCCCGTCGATTTGTCGACGACGACCGCCTCCTTCCAGGTCGAACCGTCGGGCGAGACTTTGACGTGGAAATTGTCGTCGCCGGTCAGACCGGTTTCGGCGCGCGCCGAATAGTTTGATTCATAGAGCTGCGAGACGGTTTTCGCCGCGCTCTCCTTGTTAAGCGCAAAGCGCAGATCGCCGGAGCCGCCTTCGCCGACGCTCTTTGCGGTAAAGAGCGTCGCATTGAGTTTGGCGAGCAGCGGATTGGCGCCGTCGGCGGTCGCGCCGATCCCGAGCAGCGCAAGATTTTGCAGCTGGCGCAAGGACAGCCCGCAGTCGATCCATCCCGCGCCGTCATAGAGTAGCAGCAGCGATTCCGCTTCCACATAGGCGCGTCAGCCGGCTCCCGGCGAAAGGAAGGTCCAGCCGCCCGCGAGGAATGTCGCGATCTGATCACTCTTGCCGGCGAAGGCGCCTGTCGCGCCGGCGCCGATGAGCACACGGTCGCCTTCGGCCGGCGTCGCGGGCGGCGACGTCACGTTTCGCGCAGAGACCGCAAGCTGCGTCAGCGCGTCGATCAGCGCCAGAGCTTCATTATGCGTGACGTGTTTTTGCGCTTGCGCCGCCTCGATGAAAGGCAACGCAAGATGCGTGGTTTGCGTCATTGTTTTTCCTATTGGATGGAAAGCATCGTCGTCAGCGAGAATCCTCGTCCGACCGTCGCGCTCATCTGATAAAGCGACAGCGTCAGTTCGCTTTGCGGCGCGCCGAAATCGGCAAGTTCGTCGGCGGCGGGATAAAGCATCGACGCTGCGGCGGCGGTGAGCGTTCGCGTTCCGCTCGCCGGCAGCGAGATATCGGCCTCAAAAGATTCGCTCGCCTCGCCGAGCGGAATGTCGAGCGCTTCCCAGGCGTCGGAATCGAGGCGCCCGCGCCGCAGGAAATCGATGACGACGCCGGCCGGCGTGCGCCGCGCGCGCGCCTTCGTCGGCGCGTAGGGGCGCAGCGCCTTGTTTGTCGCGGCGACCGTCGGCTGAACAAAGATAGGCTCCGCATAGTCGCGATCCGCCGGTCCGATGCGATAGGTCGTCGGCGCGCCAATCTCGGCGACTTTGCGCGCGAGCGGCGCGATCGCGTCATTGAGCAGCACGACGGTTGCGCCGGCCGGCGCATCACGCGTGGCGAGATGTTCTTCGCCGCCGAGGCCGCGAATGAGCCGCGACAGTCGATATGTCTTTTCGCCAATCAGCTCGGCGTGCGCGAAAGCGAAGATCTCCCAGTCGCCATTGACGCGAATCGCCATCGCCGAACGTCCGGCGAGCGCGGCGAGGTCGCCGACCGACGAAAGCTGCCCGGCGCCGATCCTGACAGTGAGGCTGCTTCCATTGTCGAAGCGCCCAACGGGACCCGAGGGCAAAACGTCGAGCGTCTCGCCGATGGTTGCGCGCTTGTCGATGACGCCGGCCTGCTCATAGCCGCCCTGAAACGTCATCTTCCAAATCGCGAGCGGCCCGGGCCAGGGATCGGCGAAGGCGGCGACATAAGAGAGCGCTTCTTCGTCGCGCATCACCGCGAGGTCGAGAATTTCGACTCTCGGCGGTCCGATCATTTTCGGCGAGACGACATTCGTGCGTCCGAGCAGCGGAGCAGCCGTGTCATAGACGGAAGCGTCCGCCGCGCGCGCGCTTACCTGTCGCGCGGCCCCGTCTGTGATGCGCTGAATTTGAAACAGCCGGCCGCCGCCCGCTGCGCCGAGCCGCACCAGATCGCCGGGCTGCAAGGCGAGAAGGCCCGGCCGCAGGGAAAATTCGGCGGTTTCGCGTCCGATCCACAAATCCTGAAGCCAGCTCTCCGCCAGCGACTGCGCATTGGCGCGATAGGTCATCACCGCGGCTTGCGCTTCACTCTGGCGCGCCGAGCGGCCCTCGAGTCTGCGAGATAAGACTCGCGCCATCTGAAAGTGGTTCTCGGAATCGGAGAAGGAGAGCGCGATCTCCTGCGGCAGTTCGCTTTCCTGCGCCCGCGCCAACGTCGCCAGCGCCGCGGTTTTGCCGGCGACGAGATCGTCTTCGTCAATCTCGCACACCGGCTTTCCGCGCCGATCGACGAAGCGTAAGGCGCCGCCGCTTGCTACGGCGTCGAAGCCGAAGAGCGCGGCAAGAGGATCGATCGCCTCGCGCGGCGACATCGGCCGCTCCAGCACATAGCCATCAAGAAAGCCGCCGACGTTCGGCCGCTGCGTGACAACTTCAGGCGCGGAGACGGCGCCGGCGAGCGCCGGCAGGAGGCGGTCGAGCGGCGCGCCTTCGAGTCGTCCGTTCAGCCAATGGCCCGTTTCCCAATTGGCGGCGTCGCTCCACGCGTCGACCTGCGTCGGAAAGGCCGGAAAGGGACGCGCATCCCAGCACCATAGGTGCAGGCGCGCCGGATCGACCATCGGCCCGGCGTAGACGCTGGACGTCGGGTTGCGCGTCGCGCCGCCGGGAGCCGCCGGATCGAAATGCGCGATCATCGCCTCGATGAATCGCGCCTGCATGAGATCGTCGCGCCCGTTGCGCGAGAAATAGGGCAGACCGCCATCGCTCGAACGCGGGTCCGGAAAAACATTCGGCGCATTGGCGCCGCGGTCGACCGCGGGACATCCTGTCTCGACGATCCAGATCGGCTTCGACTGCGGGACCCATGCCGTCGGCTCGGCCAGCTCAGCGCCGCCGACGCGCTCGTAATGCGCCTGCGACCACCACGACAGAAAATCCTTCTGGCGGAAGACCCAAGGCTTGCCGAGCCCGTCGCTGATCGGCGTGCGATCTTGCGCGAGGCGCGCATTTGCGTCGGCGTAATGCCAATCATAGGCTTCGCCCGAGGCGACGCGAGACCTGAGATAGTCGAGATCATAAATGCTCGCCGCTTCCTGCGCGTCGAGATGGGCGTCGCCGTCGCGCCAGTCGGAGAGCGGCCAATAGACGTCGACGCCTATGAAATCGACGGCGCTTGACGCCCACAGCGGATCGAGCGGGAAGCGCGCTTCGCCGCTTGCAGGAACATGCGCGCCATATTCGGTCCAGTCGGCGGCGTAAGAGATTTTGGTTGGCGCGCCGAGAATCGCTTTCGCGTCCGCCGCGAGAGTCGTCAACGCCGCGACGGCGGGATATGCGCCTGGCGCGGACCGCACGCGCGTCAGGCCGATCAGCTCGGAGCCGATGAGGAAGGCCTCGACGCCGCCGGCCGCAACGCAAAGATCGGCGTAGTGCAGAATGAAGGCGCGATAGCGCGTAAAGAAAGCATCGAGTTGCGTCGCCGCCGTCGCGGTCGCGTCAGGCGAACCGGGCCGGCCCGGCGCGGGATCGCAGGTGATGCGCCCGCGCCAGGGGAACGCCGGCTGTTCGACGGCGCCCGTGTAAGGATTGGGCAGCGCATTGCCTGGCGGCACGTCCATCATCACGAAGGGATAGAAAGTCACCGCGAGGCCACGCGCCGTGAGGTCGGCGATCGCGGCGACGACCGACGCGTCGCTGGGCGTGCCGCCATAGGCCGCGCGTCCGTCGATTTGCGACACGAGCCGCGCGGTAGCGCGCGTCAGCCCGGCGACGGACCAGTCGGGCGGCCAAAAGCCGCCGAGAATGAAGTTGAACTGGCCGATGGTCTTGAATGTGGCGTCGACGCGCGGCGCGATCGTGCAATGTTCAGCGCGAAGATCGTCGCCGAACCAGGCGACGACAAGCGCGACGCTTTCGAGATTGGGGCAAAGCGCCTGCAAAGCGTCGATCGACGCGGTCCAGTCCGTCGCTGCGGTGAGCTGATGGCGATTTTCCGCCGCCGTGGCGCCGGGCGAGTAGAAATTGAGCTTGAGGGCAGGGTGATAGCCGGCCTCCGTCGCGCCGGGAATGAGGTCGACGGCTCGGATCATCGCGCCGAGTCCTTCAACCGGCTTCACGACTTCGAAGGTAAATTGCGGAATGCGATTGCCGAAGGCCGCGAGCGCCAGATCCTCGAAAACAATATAGGCGAGGCTGCGATAGGCGGGCGCGTTCTCCGCCCCTTCCTTGGCGACGATCAGCGGATCGGGTTCCTGATCCTCGCTCCCGCGATAGATACGGATCGGCAGCGTCGTCATGTCGAGCTCTGACCCGTCAGCCCAGATGCGTCGCACGAAAGCGACGGGCCCTTCGCACAGCGCGATCGCGAAATTCGCCGAATAGGCATAGGTGAACTGAACGTTGAAGCCGCCGCCGCCGCCGCCGCCTTTGCCCTGATGCTGCGTCTGTTCGAAAGAGACGTTGACGCGTTCGAGAAAGCGCGTCGCCCAGATCATCTGTCCGCCGACGCGCGCGCGGCCATAGATTCGCTGCACGCCGGCCCCTTCCGTTGAGGTGATCCCGTCCATCGATTTCAGCCGCGGGCCGATCGAATAGCGCGGCGATGCATGCGGTTGCAGCGCTGCGTCGACGAAGGAGCCGCCAAAGCCGCCGAGCACGCGGCCGATGGAGGAACCAACAGGTCCGCCGATCGCGCCGCCGGCGACAGAGCCGATCGTCTGCAGAACAAGAGTGGCCATGAGCGTCTCGAAAGGCGTCGCAATGTCATTCCAGACAGGCCGAAGGCCTGATCGGGAATCCAGAGCAGCTTCAGGAATGTCGGGTTTTGTGCTGGATTCCCGATCGCGCGCTAAGCGCGTCGGGAATGACAGACGAGCAGCGTCTTCAATCCACAACGCCCGGAAAGGCGAAGGCGGCGACAAGCGTCTTGCGCCAATGCGGGCCGATCGCGACCTCCGCGACGCAAGCGCCGGCATGGGCGTGAATCATATGCGTCGTCGATATTGCGACGCCGAGATGTTTCGCCGGCAGATGTTCGCGAAAGCGAAACAGCAGAACGTCGCCTTCACGAAAATCGCTTAACGTCACCACTCTGAAATGCCGATGGGCGGCGTCAAGCAATCTCTCGGCCCTCAAGGCTTCGGCCCAATCCGGCGTATATGCGGGCGCCGCTTCCGGCTCGTCGCCGATCATGTCGCGCCAGACGCCGCGCACGAGCCCGAGGCAGTCGCAGCCGACATGGATGAGCGAGGCCTGATGCGCGTAAGGCGTGCCACGCCAGCGCCGCGCCGCCGCGACAATGTCGGCGCGAGTCATCGAAAAAAGCTTCCGCCGTCCATCGCCGGCGCCAGCGTGCTCGGATAAGCGATGACTCGATCATTGCCTGGCATATGCGGGAAGCCCCGGAAGTTGACGATATTGTCGAACTTCACGCGACAAGATGTGGGCGACTTATCGCAGCCGGCCGTCATGAGAACGGCGTCGCCGGCGAGGATCGCGCCGCCCGGCGGCGTCCACAGCGTAACGCTCGCGCGCAGATTTTCCTGCCGATGCGATTTGATCGTGAAACGGGCGTTCTCATTCGCGCCGCTCGTAAAGGTCAGCGCGCCGCCAGCAAAGAAGCCGCCGTCAAAAGTGTCCGAAAGATCGATGTCGATTGCGCCGCCGGCGAAGGCGGCGACGACGCCCGTGGCGTGAAAGCCGGGCGCCATCACATCGAACCCGCAGCGCGCATCGCCAAGATCGGCCGAACAACTGCGTTGAAAGGTGCGGCCCTGTTGCCGATCGAAGACATGGGCGCTCGAGCGCAACTCCGCAGAGAAGGCGTTTTCCCCGCGGCGTATCTCGCCGATCGTCGCGATATCCAGCAAGGCGCGATCAGTAACGTTGGTCCAGTCGACAAGCCATGTCTCGACCGAGGCGTCGTCATAGAGGCCGTTCAGCAGATCCGCCTCGGTGAGGCTCTCGTCGCTCAAGGCGCCAGTGGCTTCGCCCGTTCCCGGCGCAAAGCCGACGCTCGATTCGAGTTGCGAAGCAGAAAGACCGGTGTTGGCGCGAAAAGTCACGCCATTAAACGTCAGATCGCGATCATGATCGGTGAAGCCCATCACGGTCGCGTCGCTGCGCGAAACGCGCCAGCAATGGCAGAAGGTGGTGGCGCGCTGATCGAGCTTCGCCTGCATCGAAGGAGAGAGCGTGAGCATGGATCGATTCCACTTTTGTATGATCTTTCAGCGTCATTGCGAGCCGAAGGCGAAGCAATCCAGAGCACGGTCCGCGATCTGTGGATTGCTTCGTCGGCTTCGCCTCCTCGCAATGACGGAGCTACGGAATGATTTCGACGATCGGAATATGCGGAATCGCCCCGGCCTCGAAGGCGTGCATGTCGATTTCGAGGAAATCCGTATCGAAGCGCACAGGCACGTCGAAGAGAAAGCCAGCCGTGACGATCGCTCCCGCCGAGGGAATGGCGCCCGGCGTGAAGGTCACGATTCCCGTCGCGGCGTCGACGCTCACATCCGGCGTGAATTTCTCGACGCCATCGGCCGCGACGCGCACTGTTCCAGCGACCGGCTTTACAATGTCGCGGGCATAAGCGGAAAAGGCGCCTCCGTACGTCTTCACAAGCTGAAACGCGGCGCGCGCGCCATCTCCCATTCCGATTGTTTGATCCGTTGGACTCGGCGTTGCGCCCGGCGCGCAGGAGGCGCAGTCGGCGCGATCGCGCCATCGAAAGCCATAAAGCCGACCGCGTCGCTCCTCGAAGAATTCGATGATCTGCGAAAGCTGGGTGAGACTCTTGACGCCGTAGCCAGCTTCATAGCGGCGCCGCGAATGCGCCCAGCGGGCGTTGCGCGCCTCTCGATTGGAGCCGAGCGTCACGATCTCTGTGCGCCGCTCCGGTCCGCCGCACCCGCCGAGCGAGACATTCAGCGGAAAGCGGATCTCGTGAAAATCACTCATGCTGGCTGCGCCCGCTTAAAGGTTGCGCTGGCCGCGCGCGACAGCCCGCGCCAGGGCGCCCGTGATTTGCGCCTCCGAACGGCGGAAGCTTTCGACGTCTTGCGCAGCGATGTTGACGGTGACCGACACCGGACGCGCGCCGGCGGCTTGCGCGACGACGCCGAGCCGGCCATCCGCGCCGCGCGCCAGCGGCATGATCGCCTCAGCGCCGCGCTCGCCCATCAGCCCCATCGCGCCTCCACTCGCAAAATAGGTTGGACTTGCGACGACTCCGCCCTGCGCGAAAGGCGCAACGGTCCCGGGTCCGCCGAAGGCGCCCGAAAACATGCCGCTCAATCCACTCACCAGTCCTTCGGCGAGCGCCTTGGTTCCCGTGCGCAAGGCCATGCGCGTCAGCGATTGCGCAATCGTCGAGAGCACGTCGTTGAAGCTGCGGCCGCTTGCCGCCGCCGAGCCGAAACCCAGGTGAAGCGTCTTCGCGACATTTCCCGCTGAAACATTGATCTGATCGAGCAACAGTTTTGTCGCGCGCAGATCAGGCGCCGGCAGGCGCTCATTTGCCCCGGGTTCATTAAACGGATCCGGAAAGGGATCGAAACTCGTTGTCATGTCTATTCTCCGCGATCGGGAAAGCGGCGCATTAATTCTTCAATCACTGCCCGCGACGGCGCCCCCGGCGCGGCGCCATAGACGCCCTCGACCGCGCAAAAAAGTTCGCGCGGCGTCATCGACCAAAAATCGCGTGACGGGAGCCGCAGGACGCCGAGCCCGAAGGCCATGGCGCGCGCAAATGGAAAGGGCGTGCGATGGGAGGCGTCGCGCGCCGCTTCTGCCGTTCGCCTCAAGCGCCCTGCGGCGTCGGAGGGTTTGCGGTCGCGCTTTGCTCCGGCGCATCGCCGAATGTCGCGGCGAGGAGATCGGCCGCGATACGCACATAGCCTGCAAGACCCTCCGAAACCTTCATTCTGGCGACGTCCTCGTCGCTGACGTCGTTCCCTGCGCCGCGCAACCCGCATGCGATGATGCGGAGAATATCGCGCGCGGAGAGTCGTCTCTCCTCGAAGCGGCCGGCGAGCGCGACAAGGTCGCTGGCGCCAAAGCCGCTTTCGAGTTCGGCGAGCGCGCCGAGCGTCAGGCAGAGCGTGTAGTTCTTGCCGTCGATCGTCGCGTCGATTTCGCCGCGCTTGCTGTTCGCCATCGTGTCCTCATATGAAATGCGTGGTCCATCTGGAATTGTCATTCTCGGCAAGCGGAAGGCCTGACCGGGAATCCAGAGTCGCAACAATCATGTTTGATTTTGCCCCTGGGGTCTGGATTGCGCTTCGCGCGTCGGCAGCGACAGTTGAGCCATTCAAACCTCACAACGCCGCGAAGGCGAGCGCGCCCGCCGATTCGAGCGAAATGTCGAAGGTCACTTCGGCGGCATGTTCGCCGCGGTAATCGAGATTGGCGATCTGGAACAGGCCCGAGAGTACGCCAAAATCCGGAATGACAATCTGCCATTCGCGCAGCAGCCCGTCGAAGAAGGTCTGGCGTAGGAGCGCATCCGACGACTGGTCCTTGAACACGCCTGTTCCGGAGACGCTTGCGCGCCTCAGTCCGCCGCCGTCCAGCAATTCGCGCCAGCGGCCGGTGGACTCGGCGTCGGTCACGTCGACCGTGTCGGCGTTCAGCGCGAGGCGTCGCGTGCGCAAGCCAGCGACCGTGACGAAGCTCGCGCCGTCATGAATTCTTAAAAGCAGATCCTTGCCTTTCTGGGCGGCCATCATTGAACTCCGTTAAAGATATTCGGTCGTGGCGCGAAAGCGCAGATTGACCCGCGCGAAGCGGCCGTTCTGCTCGCGACGCGTCTCCATGGAGAGGAAGCGCAAGTCGATCAGCCGATGGTCCTGCAGATTGAGCGGAGACTCATCGATGAGATCGGCGATGCGCTGGGCAAGTTCGAGCGCCTCGCTCAGTCCCCGCGTCGTCGACGTAACGCCAATCGTAAAGAGCTGCTCCGCGCCCGGCGAGAGATCGGCGGACCAATCGCGCAGCTGCGCTTCGCCGAAAAGCGCATAGGGCGGCTCGGTTCCGTGCGGCGCCTCGTCGTAAAGCTTTTGGCCGAACGCGGCGGCGAAGCCTGCATCCGCGAGAAGATAGGCGCGGATCGCCTTGCGCAGCGCGATGACGGGAGAAACGCTCATGGCGAATCCTTCAAGTGATCTCTTCGCATTGGCAGATCAAAAATCGCCGACGCTCATCGGGATCTACAACCGATTGGATGCGAAGTTTGCGACCGCGATAGACGAAGCGCATGTCCTTTGAGACATCGTCACGCCAGCGGATCGTCACGACGAGAGTTGCGGTCTGCTCGGCGCGTTGCTCGACGAAGTCCTCGCGCACGCCGGATGGCGCGATGCGCGCCCAAAGAGTCGCGACCGGCGTAAAGCTGCGGGAAAAGCCGCCGGCGCCATCGGGCGCGTCGGTGGGCGCCTCGAGCGTCACGCGATGGCGCAGCGCGCCGATGAGGAGGTCGCTCACAGCAGCCGCTCCCGCCGAAATGGCGCGGCGAGCTGCGCGACCGCTTTGGGCAAAGCGTCGTCGCCGCCATCGCCGCGGTGTTCGCGCCAATGCGCGACGAGCGTCAAAATCGCCTGGCGCAGGGGCTGCGGCAGATCACTCGCGACCGAGCCATAGCCGACGATGAAGTCGATCTCAATTCCGTCGATCGCGCGTCCGGGCGCCGGCGGCGTCGATATAAAGTTGATGCGCCTGCCGTCGCTCGAGTGTGGCGCGCGATAGGTCGCGGCATTGAGCGTCTGCGCCGCGTCGTTGGCGTCGAACACGCGGATCGCCGTCACCGACTGAAATGGCGCGAAGGGAATGCAGAGGGTCGCGTTCGAGCCAACCGAGGTCGGCCAGCAGTCGAAAGCCAGGCGCCAGCTTTGCGTGACGAAGAAGCGCCTTGTATAGGCCTCCAGCGTCATGCGCGCGGCGACGATCAGCGCCTGGATCAATTCATCTTCTTGTGAGCCGTCTTCGCGCAGCCATGATTTTGCGTCAGCGAGCGAGACGGGCTCGATCGCCGGCGCGCCGATGAGCATCGGTCGCATCGCGGTTCCTGTGATGTTGAGAGAATTGGCCGCGATGTGTATCGCGGCCGTTGATTCGACGCCGCGAATTACGACGCGGCGAATTTCAACAGTTTGATCGCCTCGAAATTCTGCACGCCGCCGCCGACCCGCTTCGTCGTATAGAAGAGGACGTAGGGCTTGGCGGAATAGGGATCACGCAGCACGCGAATGCCGACGCGATCCACCACCACATAGCCACGTTCGAAATCGCCGAAGGCGATGGAGAGAGAATTCGCGGCGGGGTCGGGCATGTCCTCGGCTTCGACGACGGGGAAGTTCATCAGCGAGGCGCCGGCGTCGGCGGTTGCGGGCGGCGCCCAGATGTAGTCGCCCGTCGTCGTCTTGAACTGGCGCACAAGCGACTGCGCGCGCCGTCCCATGACGAATTTGCCGTTCTGGCGGAAGCCGGCGCGCAGCGCGTAAACCAGACTGACCAGCGCGTCGGAGGGGTCGGTCGCGGCGAAGGCGCCGGCGGCGCCCGTCGCCACATAGCCGATATTGCCCCAACTCCAGCTCGCATCCGCGACGCTTGTATAGGAGAGAAAGCCCTTCGGCTTATTCACGCCGTCGCCGCTGACGAAGGCGGCGCCTTCCTGTTCGGCGAAGGCGGTCTGCACCTCCTCGGCGATCCATTGCTCGATGTCGACGACGGCGTCGTCGAGCAGCGCCTGCGTCGCCGCCGGCATGGCGTAAAGCTCCATCGCCGGGAAGGTCATGTCGGCGAGCTGCTGATTGTTGGTCTGCGGACGCGGATCGGCTTCGGCCACCCAGCCGGCGGCGGGTCCCGTCGTTGAGAAAGCGCGGCGCAGCGACGCGCCGGAGATTTCGCGCACGCTGGAGATAGCGCGGATCGGCGAGAATTTCGCGAGTCTTCGCAGAACGTCCCGCTCGGTTGGAAGCGGCACGAGATAGCCGCCGTCAGCGCCCGAGCCGCGCGACAGCGCCTTGGCTTCGAGCGCCTTGAGGCCGCTGGCTTCGCCGGAGCGCATGTAGTGATTGAAGGCGCTCTTGTGCTCGCGCCCGCTGTGGTCGTCGACGAGCTTGCCGCCAATACGCGGCCGCGACATTTCCAGCGCCAGGCGATCGAGCCGGCTCTTCGTGTCGTCAAGCGCGTGGTCGATGCGCGCGAGCTTCTCTTCGGTCACGACGTCGGCGCCGAAGCGGTTTTCGAGCTGGGTCAAACGCTCGTCGTTCGTCTCCTTGAAGGCGCTGAAGGCGCGATTGAGATCGGCGAAAATGTCGTCGCCGGCGGATCTGGTTTCAACTGCTGACATGTATCGAGCCTCATGTTTGAGCCGGCGCGCGGAAAAGCGCCCCGCGGCTGGAGTCGCCGGGAAGTCCGCGCGCTTGGGAAAGACCGTCTGGAGAGTTGATTTGCGCCCGACGGCAAGGCGGGAATCGATGCGATTGTTCTCTTCTGCGTCGGTCAGCAGCGTGCGGCGGCGCGTCGCAGCGCCTGCGTGAAGTCAAGCGCGGCCCGCTGCGCCCTCAGGCGCGAGAGCTTCGCGCCAAGCGCTTCCATGCGTGACGCGTCACTGCGACTTTGCTTCACCGCGCCGATGCGCGCCTGCGGCAGCATCGGAAAGGTGACGATGGAGATCTCCCACAGATCGATTTCGTGCAGGCGGCGCACGCCGCGGGATTTGTCCGTCGTGGCGCGCCGCGTGCGAAAGCCGATGGAGAGGCCGTCGATCGCGCCCTTGCGCATCAGCGACAGCGCCTCGCGCGCCCGCGCCACCGAAAGATCGAGCCGGCCTTCGACTTTGAGGCCGCGCGAATCTTCGACGATCGAGGACCACATTCCGATTGGCTCGGCCGTCTGATGCTGCCAAAGCATTTTCACGCCCTGCGCGCCGCGCTTGACGAGCGAGCGCGCGAAGGCGCCGGTCATCACCATGTCGCCGCCTGAATCAACCACGCCGAAGAGACTGGCGTAGCCCGAGAAGGCGCCGGCGTCATTCGCCTGCAGCAATGGCGACTCGGCGCGCTTTATCTCGGGGGCGGGCATAGTTCTTTGCAACGCCGTCATCAGCTCTTCTCCGCCTGGACGTTGATCGGCGTCTGGCTTGCCGTACGGGCTTCGGCGCGGAGCCGCGCCAACAGTTCGACAAAGGTCTTGAACACGGCGGAAGGATCGTCCCGCATGCGCGCTTGGCGCGCGCGTGGACGCTTGAAGAAATGCGGCAGCCAATTGTTCTGACTCATGGATCGCTCCTGCAACGTCGGTTGAAGCGCGCGAGTTCGCGCACGAAGGCGTCAAGGCGGCGCGTCGCCTCGCCCAATTCCCGCATGGCGAGATAGGCTTGCGCGGAGGCGGCGCAGGCCCACAGAAACAGCGCCAGATGCGCGAGATCGCCGCGCTCCAAGATGGCGTTGAGAATGTCGGACATGGGCGGTTTCGTATTTCCGGCGGAGGCGCGTTCGTCAGTCATTGCCGACGCGAAGCTCGGCTGCAGCCAGGCCTGAAAGCTCTTCTGCACGCGCGCGACGAGCGGCAGAACGGTCTGGCGCCAGAAGGCGCGATTGGCCTCGGCGTAATTGCTGAAGGTGTTGTCGCCGGGCAGGCCCAGCAGCAGCGGCGGCACGCCGAAGGCGAGCGCGATTTCGCGCGCCGCGCCCGTTTAGGCGCGGGCCGCCTATGATGTCGCCGCGAGTTCCTCGCGCATCAGTCCGATCACTTCCTCGAAAGCGGCGGTGAAATTTGGCCGGCGCCCACGCATCCAATTCAGCCCCGGGTCGAGTCGGTCGTGTTGAAAGTCGGCGCAATAGGCCTCTATCGCGCGCAACAATTCAATCCGTTCCTCGCGCGGATAGTCGCTGAACTCGAAGAAGTCCATGTCGGCGCCTTCTGCCGCTGGATATTCTTCCGGCCAGTAGTCATGCCGGAAGTCGGCGACCATTGGCGCAATGCTTTCTGCGATTCTCGGCGCCTTATTTCGATCGAGATAGAACGCGCACGCGCCGCCAAGTATCGCCTCGAATTGGCCGCGGGAGATAGGAAGCCAATTTTTGTCGATTGCTTCTAGCGTGAAGAGAGCAGACATGTTTCACCTTAGAACCGTTATGCGGGTTTGCTGCTCAAGTGGCAGGCCCCAGACGAACATCAATACTCGTGAAGCGTTCTCACTCCCCAGGTTCGTCAGATCGATGACATAGCGATCAGCAGACTGGTTGCGAAGCTTAATTTCAAGTTTCCTTGCGAACTGCGCAAGATCAAAGAGTTCATCTTTGACGGCTCCGCCAATCGCATCCCAAGTTCGACCTAGATTGTCAACAAAGTCGGCGCCGTCGACGGTTGATCTCTTCAGAGAAAGACCGGCCTCTTTTTCAAGCCTGAGTGCGGTGGCAGTCTCGTCCCAGCGTCGTCGGCCAGAAGATTCTCGATCTTGTGACAGCGGAGTTATTCGACCGAGCTCTGAGTCACTAATTCCGAAGGGATAAAATTCTTCGATCAGCGATTCTTGTGTCCGCAGCCGGCGAAATGGATCGCGGGGCGGCATGTTGTCGCCGAATTTTGCGCGCAGAAGCTCGGCGTAGCGCGCGTCCGCCTCTCGGATGTCGCTCTCATTGCGTTCGATGCGATGTTCGATGTTTTCCGGATCGATGAGAGTTTGCTGGGGTCGCCAGTCTGGATCGAGTTCTTGCACGCGCGTCATCGCTCGTGCGGCGCGCTCCGCCGAGATTGTCTCTCTTGCGAGCTGCGCCGGCGTGGCGCCGGCTCCACCCCCGACGCGCCGGTCTTGCACGCGCGTGATGGGGTTGGCGGCGTCGCTCGCCACTCTCGGGTCTATGTTCGCCGCAGTCTGGACTTGGTCCTCCGCATCCCGCCGCCGCGCGCGATCATCTCGCGCGCCTCTAGACCCACCTCCCGAATCTCCGCCGCCTCCGCCGCTCGTCCATTGCCCGGCGCCGGAATTTCCCGCCGGGACGCGCGGCTGATTCGGGCTGTAGCGGCGCTCCAGCGCGAGATCGCGTTTGGCGAAGAGCGCTTCTTTCGGCGCCGGGCCATAGCCCAGCGCCTCGCGCTGTTCGTCGAGCGTGAGGAAAGCCGCCTTGCCGACGCGCTCCCATTCGGCGGCGCGCTCGCTCGCCAGCGCCTCGAGACGGTCGGCGTTATAGTCGAGGCGGAAAGCGCCGAAGCCCGGCTGCAGCCAGGCCTGAAAACTCTTCTGCACGCGCGCGACGAGCGGCAGCACGGTCTGGCGCCAGAAGGCGCGATTGGCCTCGGCATAATTACTGAACGTGTTGTCGCCGGGAAGACCCAACAGCAGCGGCGGCACGCCGAAGGCGAGCGCGATCTCGCGCGCCGCGCCCGCCTTCGACTCGGTGAAATCCATGTCCTTTGGCGAAAGCGACAGCGCCTTCCAGTCGAGCCCGCCTTCGAGCAGCAGCGGCCTTCCGGCGTTGGTCGCGCCGGAGAAATTCTCCTCCAGCTCTTCTTTCAGCCTCGAGAACTGCTCGTCGGTGAGATGCGCGCCTTCCGGCCCCGCATAGACCAGCGCGCCGGAAGGCCGCGCCGAATTGTCGAGCAGCGCCTTGTTCCAGAAACTCGCGGCGTTATGCGTGTCGAGCGCCACTTGCGCGGCGGCGAGCGGCGGAAAGCCGTAATAATCATCGAGCGGGTTGAAGAATTTGATGTGCAGGATCGGCTCGACGCCTTCGCCGCGCATCTCATAGCGCGCTTCCTGTCCGAGCGCGCGATAGATGAAGGCGGCGGGCCAGCCGTTGCGTCCCGCCTCGATGCTCATGCGGTCGGGCCGCAGCGCATAGAGTTCGCGCAGCTCCTCGTCGATGACGACCGATTCGATATAGGCGTTGCCGTAAAGCAGCAGATTGGCGCAGATCGCCTCGATGAAGGAGGCGCTGGTGTCGAGCGGGTTGGGCCGCTCGATGAGAGAGAGGAGCGGATGGTCGATCGCTTCGTCGCGGCCCTCATAGATAAGCCAGGGAACGGAGGCGGCGGCTTCCGCCACCATGCGCACGCAGCGATGACATACAGCGTTGCGCTCATAGCCTTCGCGCGTCAGCACCGTCGAATTGCGCGCGCTCCAATGCGGCTGTCCGAGCGCATGCATGGCGAGGAGCTTCGCCGCGCGCGAATATTTGGTTTCGCGCGGCGGCGCGACCGCGCCGATGAGGCGCGAGAAGAGAGAGGGCATGAAAGGTCCTTGAGAGAAACGTTCGATGGGGCGCGCGTTCACCCTCCCCTTGATGGGGAGGGTCGAACCGCGAAGCGGTTCGGGGTGGGGTGACCAATGGAAACGATAAGGAACCCACCCCACCCCGCGACTTCGTCGCGACCCTCCCCGTCGAGGGGAGGGTGGGATGCGCCCTTTCACACTCTTCGCATGCGCGGCTCGGGCGCCTTCGGCGTCAGCGCCAGCGCGGTGATCGCCCAGACCAGCGCGTCGAGCCGGTCGGGACTGCGGCCCGACGAAAGCCCGTCGGCGCCGAAGTCGCACATCTCGTCTTCGAGCGCCGGAAAGGCGCCGACATGTTTGACGCGGCCTTGTTCGTAAAGCTGCGCGACCGGCGCGGCGCGCAAATATTTGCCGCGCGTCGCCCGCGCCATCGTCACCGGCGCCGACGGATCGGCTTCGTTCAGCACGGCGCGCACCATTTCGCCGCCCTGATTGACCTCGGCGACAAGCGCGTCGGCGGAAAGCTTGTGATAGAGCGCGATCGCCGCGCGCGCCCATTGCGCCGGCCGCGCCGCCGACAAAGTCGCGTCGGCGAGCACGTAGAGCATGCCTGCCTGTTCAATCCCTGCCGCCACGATCCCGCAATTGTCGGCGCGCTTGCCCGAACTCGCCGGCGGATCGACGGCGACGACGATGCGCCTCAAGGGCGGCGCGTCATGGACGCGGGCGCGCTCCAGCATGTCGCGCGTCCACAACGCGTCCTTGCGCTCGTCGAGCATCTCGCCATCGAGCTCCTGACGCCCCAATCGCGTGCCGGCATATTGCGCGACGACGCTTTCCAGAAACGACGGCGCAAGATTGGCGGCGTTCTCGCGCGTCAAGGCGCGCGTCACGACGCTCGCCGGATGGGCGATCAGCTCTTTCAACAGCGGCAGCGGACGCGGGGTCGTCGTCACCAGCTGACGCGGCCAGTCGCCAAGACGCAGGCCAAATTGCAGCATGTCCCATGTCTCCTTGGCGTAGCGCCATTTGGCGAGTTCGTCGCACCAGGCGGCGTGAAACTGCGGCCCGCGCAGGCTTTCCGGATCTTCCGCCGAAAACGCCTGCGCCACGGCGCCCGAGTCCCAGACGACACGCTTTCGCGTTGTCTCCCAGCGCGGCCGCTCCCGCGGCGAATGCACGGCGAGCAGGCCGGAGACGCCCTCGACCATGACTTCGCGCACGTCGGCCGCCGTCTCGCCGACAAGCGCGATGCGGCCGAGTGGGCGGAGCGAAAATTGCGCGCGTCCGAGCGCCAGCGCTTTCACCCATTCGGCGCCGGCGCGCGTCTTGCCCGCGCCGCGTCCGCCGAGGATCAGCCAGGTCCGCCACGGTGCGCCGCTCGCGGCCAAGTGCGGCGGCCATTGATCGCGCCGCGCGACGAATTCCCACTCGTCGAGAAGCCGCGCCAGTTCTCTCGCGCTCAGACCTTCGAGCGCCTCATTCAGTCGGCCCTGCGCCGCGCAGTCGTTCAAGCCGTCGAGCAAGCTCCGCGCGGAGTTCGGCCAATTCGCGGGGCGGGGCGTCGCCGTCTCGCTCGCTCGCGGCTTCATCGCTGTCATCGTTTGCGTCGTTCTCTCTATCCTCGCTCTCGCGCCGCATGCGCTTCAATTCGGCGAGCGTTTTGACGAGGCTTGCGAGCGTGCGGGCGCTCGCCTCAATGGTCTTTGGCGCATGTTTGGCGAGGGCGGCTTCGGCGCGGGCGAATTCCTGTTCGACCGCGTCTTCGAGCCGCGCGATGAGTCGCCCCGCGTCTCGCGGTTTCTTCGCCGGCGGCGTTTCGTCCGTCGCTTTTCTGCGCGGCGCGCAGGCGGAGGCGCGCAGCGGCCAGCCGTGAATTTCGCGAAAGCGGCGGAACCGCCCGACGCTCATGCCGAGCAGTTCGAGAATTTCGCCGATGGGCGTGACGCCCGAGTCGTAGAGAAGCTTCGCCTGCGCGATTTTTTCATCGCTGGGCGGGACGGATTTGGCTCGCATCTGCGAGTCTCCGGGAAGAGCTGTTGGTTCTGAGTTTGATTTACTCAAGTGACTTGGGTGTCATTCCCGACAGGCCGCAGGCCTGATCGGGAATCCAGAGTCGCCCCTGGATTTCTCATCACGCTTCGCGCGTCGGGAATGACAACCGGGGATGCATCGATCGCAATGCTGAAATCCTTCTGAAATAGAAACGCCAACTTATTTTCAATGGGGATTGCTGCTCGGTGTCATTCCCGACAGGCCGAAGGCCTGATCGGGAATCCAGAGCAACGACGTGAACGATTGGCTTTTCTGGATTCCCGATCGCTTCGCTGAAGCGAAGCGTCGGGAATGACAGTCGTTGGAAGCATCGACGATGGAGAAGAACTATTCCGTCTATATGCTCGCGAGTGCGCGAAATGGCATTCTTTATGTCGGCGTGACCAATGATCTGGCCCGGTGAATTTACGAGCATAAGTCGAAACAGGTCCGAGGCTTCACGTCGCGACACAAGGTCGACATGCTCGTTTGGTATGAAACATACAATGACGTGAACGAAGCGATTGCGCGCGAGAAAAGCAGTTGAAAAAATGGGAGCGACGCAGGAAGCTCGCATTGATCGAGACGGTCAATCCGACATGGCGAGACCTCTACTTCGACCTCAACAACTGATCATTTCGCGTGTCATTCCCGACAGGCCGCAGGCCTGATCGGGAATCCAGAGTCACAATGAGCGTGTCTGATGTCGCCCCTGGATTCCCGATCGCGCTCCGCGCGTCGGGAATGACAGCCGGGAGTCTGAGGAGTCAGTTTTCAACAACGCTCCAAAAAAAATCCCCTCGGCTCAAGACGCAAGGCGGCTCGAAGCGCGAGGGGATCAGGCGGGCGCGGGGGAACGGGAGGAGAGGACGCCGCGCCGGTAAACTCGTTCGCGCCGCTCAAGCGCAATTTTGGAGCATGGCGCTTTTCTATAGGACCATCGTCCGGCTGTCAAGGAATAAATACCTACATAAAGAAAAATCTCAGACGCTCGTCACCACCGCGCCTTCTTCGGCCAGCGCTTCGGCCACAGCCGGATGAAGTCCGGCAGATCGTCGGTTTCGACGTCGTCCTCGCCGGCCTCGATCCGGCCGCGCGCCGACACGCCGGCGCGAGAGACGCTTTCAGGATCGCCGGAGATCAGCGGATGCCAGGGCGGCAGCGGCTTGCCCTGATGGCGCAGCACATAGGCGCAGGTCGGCGGCAGCCAGGGAATGCCCACTAGCTTTTCCAGCGTGAGCCGCACGCAGTCCGGCACATAGCGGCGTCGCCGCGGATAGTCGCCGCAGCGGCAGCTCTGCTGGTCGAGCAATTTGCAGGCGACGCTCGTGTGGTGAATCGCGCCCGTGTCCTCGTCTTCAAGCTTCACCAGGCAGCAGCGGCCGCAGCCGTCGCACAGCTGCTCCCACTCGTCGCGGGTCAAGGCCGAAAGCGGCTTTTCCCAGAACGGCGTCTCGGTCGGCGCGGCCTCGACCGGGAGGGCGCGCCGCGCGCGCTCGACGCTTTTGAACCCCGTCCCGTTCTCCGGATTCGCGCGGCTCCAGCCGCCTGCAGCGTGATCTGGGGCATTTTCGCCTTTTTTTAACGCCATCCTTCTCTTTCGACTTGCGCTTTGCGCGACAGAAACCATAACGCAGTGTGGGTCGCGCGGACTGTCGTCAAGATGGTTTAAAAAGTGTTAAAGTCCAAGCAGCGCCGGTAAGTTTTGCCGGCCGCGGGAGGCATTTGAGCTGTGTTGGAGCGTTTCCAGGCTTCTGCTTTCGCCAAGCGCTTGCGGCGCATCCTGCTCGCGATCGATGCGCGCATCGATTCCGCCATGTATCAGAGCGGACGGCGCGCCCGCGAGATCTATGAGGATTTTTCGACCTTCATGGAACGGTTCCATGTCTCGGGCCTTGCCCGGGTCGGCGTGGAGCTCTCTTGCGAGGCGCTGACGCTTGGCCTGGGCGCCGGCATCGTCGCCATGGCGCTCGCGTCCTCGGCCTTCCAGATGACCAGCGACGAGAACTGGCTCAAGCAGACCGACCTCGCCGTCACCTTCCTCGATCGCTATGGCGCGGAAGTCGGCCAGCGCGGCATCAAACATGACGACGCCGTGCCGCTCGATCAATATCCTGATTATCTTATCAAGGCGGTGCTGGCGACGGAAGACCGCCGCTTCTACGAACATTTCGGCATCGACGTGATCGGCACGCTGCGGGCGCTCACCGTCAATGCGCGGTCATCGGGCGTGGTGCAGGGCGGCTCCTCCATCAGCCAGCAGCTCGCCAAGAATCTTTTCCTGTCGAATGAGCGCACCATCACCCGCAAGATCAATGAGGCGTTTCTGGCGCTGTGGCTCGAGCACCATCTGACCAAGCGCGAAATCCTCAAGCTTTATCTCGATCGCGTCTATATGGGCGGCGGCGCCTTCGGCATTCAGGCGGCGGCCGAATTCTATTTCGGCAAGTCGGTCAAAGACGTCACGCTCTCCGAGGCGGCGATGCTCGCGGGCCTGTTCAAGGCGCCGACGAAATATGCCCCGCACGTCAATCTGCCGGCGGCGCGCGCGCGCGCCAATGACGTCTTGAACAATCTTGTCGACTCCGGCTTCATGACCGATAGCCAGATCATCGCGGCGCAGCGCAGTCCGGCGACGCCGATCGACCGCGCCCGCGAGACGAGCCCCGACTGGTATCTCGATTACGCCTATGGCGAAATCCGCAAGTTCGCGCAGGAAGGCAAGCTCGGCGACAATCGCGTGCTCAGCGTGCGCACCACGCTCGATTCCAACGTCCAGAAGCGCGCCGAAGACGTTATCGAAACCAATTTGCGCGAGCAGGGCCGCAGCTTCCATGTCAAGCAGAGCGCCGCGGTTGTGATGGAGCCGGACGGCGCCGTGCGCGCCATCGTCGGCGGACGGGATTATGGCGCAAGCCAGTTCAATCGCGCGACCGACGCCGCACGCCAGCCGGGCTCTTCCTTCAAGCCCTACGTCTATCTCACGGCGCTGATGACCGGCCGTTTCAAGCCGACGACTATCGTCACCGACCGGCCGACCTGCATCGGCAATTACTGCGTCCATAATTACAGCGGCGGCTATGCCGGCTCCATGCCGCTCGCCATGGCGCTGGCGAAATCCTTGAACACGGTCGCCATTCAACTGTCGCAGGCGATCGGCAAGGGCGATTCACGCATCGGCCGCGCCAAAATCATTGAAACCTGCCGGCGGCTCGGCATCACCACGCCGCTGGAAGACACGCCTTCGCTTCCGGTCGGACAGAGCGACGTGATCCTGCTCGAACATTCGGCGGGCTATGGGGCTTTCGTCAACGGCGGCAAAAAGGTCACGCCTTACGCCGCCGTCGAGATCCGCAATCGGCAGGGCGATCTGCTCTATCGCCACGACCGCGACGCGCCGCCGCAAGCGCAGGCGGTGCCGCTCGACAAGGTCGTCGAACTCGCCGGCATGATGAAGAAGGTCGTCGAGGAAGGCACCGGCAAGCGCGCGCAGCTCGGCGAGGGCATCGACGTGATCGGCAAGACCGGCACCACAAATGGCTATAAGGACGCCTGGTTCTGCGGCTATTCCGGAACGATGGGCGGCTGCGTCTGGTACGGCAATGACGACAACGCCCCGATGAACAACATGACCGGCGGCACGCTGCCGGCAGGCACCTGGCACGACATCATGGCCTATGCGCATCAGGGCGCGATCCTCAAGCCCATCGTCGGCTTGAAGCCGGATCCCAAGGGCGCGACAGCCGCGGTGAACGCCAATGTCGTCAAGCCGCTCGAACTTGGCGCGCCGCAGCGTCCCGCGACCCTGTCCAAGGGCGCGATGCAGGCGCTGGAATCGCTTCAAACGAAGATCAAGGCGGTCGGCGGCGACAAGCAGAGCGCGCTCGAGGCGCCTGAACCCGCCGCATCCGACGCTGTGCGGCGCGAGGCGCAGCGCGCCGGCGGCGCGGCCGTCGGCGTCATCCGTTAGCGGCGGGAGCGCACCCTTGGACCTCAAGCCCTACGCAAATTATCTGCGCGCCGGCTCGGCGATGCTCGCCGGCGTCGGCATCGGCCTGTTTGCGACCGTCCTGTCGCTCAACGCCGGCTATGGCTTCAATTCTCTGCGCGCCGGCCCCTGGAAGGCCTGGCCGCATATCGGCGGCGCCGACATCGACCCTTATGCGCGGGCGGTCATCTCGCGTTCTGGAGAAGCGCCGCTCGGCCGCGATCAGGGACTGGCCTTCATCGCCCGCGCCGACACCAATGGCGCGCCGCTCAGCGCCGACTGCGAATATCGCATTGTCGATCCCTTGCCGGCGGCGCGCTTCTGGACGATCGCGCTGGCGAGTCCCGACGGTAGGCTGCTCGCCAATCCCACCGAGCGCTACGGCTATTCCTCGGTCGACGTTCTGCGCAAGGAGGGCGGCGCCTTCGAGATCGACGTGGCGCGCGAGGCGCGACCCGGCAATTGGCTGTCGCCGGGAGAGTCGAAAGGCTTCGTCGTCATGCTGCGGCTCTATGATACGCCGCTCGACATCGAGTCGGCTCCAGATCCAAATTCCTTTCCTAAAATCGTGAAACTCGGATGCGCCTGAACATTCCCGATCGCTATCTCGACCTTCTGCCGTGGCTGTTCGCGACGCTGCTCGTCGCGGGGATCGTGCATGTCGTTTCGGTGCTGCTGATGCCGACCCTGGCGCCCAACGACGCGCTGGCGCGACTCGCAACCTATGTGAAGAGCGCCGCGCCGGCGGAAGGCCTGGTGATGCTGCCGCAGATGGCGCCCGGCGCCGAGACGCTGCCCTTCGAGGACCCGGCCTTCGCCGAGGCGGTCTGCGTCTATGATCTCGCCAAGGGTCCGCTGCGGGTCAAGACGAGCGTCGACGGCGAAGATTTTCTCGGGCTTTCCTTTCACGCCAACGCCGGCCGCATCTATCATTCGATGACCGACCGCTCGGCGATCAAGGGCAAGATCGACATCGTCGTCGGCGACGCGCGCCAGATCGATGCGCTGACGAGCGCGGATGAGGGCGACGCGCCGCCGCCGCAGGAAGTGCGGCTCACGGCGCCGGCGAAGCGCGGCTTCATTCTGATCCGCTCCCTGGCCAAGCGCGCCTCCGATCAGGAGCGCGCGCGCAGCCGGCTGAGCGCGATCAGCTGCCAGCGTTTCGACCTGCCGCAGGGGTAGCGCGGTTTCCCCAGCTTATTGGCGACCGGCTTTCGGTCGCCAGCCCTAAAGACGCGCCGTCAGGCAGGCATCCGCTTGTCGTATTCCTTCTGCAGCTGGCTCCAGCCTTCCCAGAATGGCGCCGGCTGCTTGCCTGTCGCTCGGGCGACCAGGATGTCGAGGTGCATGTGCCAGCCGGCTCCGACCTTCAACAGGGTTGCGCGGTCGGGCAGACGTCGATGGATCACGGTCAGCAGGACATGATCGCCCCTGGGCTCGAGCTCGAAGGAAACGTCGCCGCTGCCTTGCCATGTGAAGGCGAGCTTGCGGGGCGGATCGACCTCGGTGATGCGGCTTTGCATCCGGTGCTCGTCGCCAAAGTCGGGCGGCCGCTGGCCAGGCGGATCACTCAGTTCGTCGTTGCGCCAGAGGAACTCGAAGGGCGCGCCGACCTTCATCTCCATCGGCCCCGCCGCCAGCCATTTGCGGCGCAGTTCGCTCTCCGTGAGATAGGCCCATACACGCTCTATGGGGCCGGGGAGAAGGCGCTCGATCGTCAAGGTGGCGGGCTCGGTAAGCGCGCCATAAGCATTTGGCGTTGCGAGATCGGTCATGAGTCGTCTCCTTTGCGGGCGTCGGAACGGCGTGTGTCCTCCGTCAGGAGGAGGCCTTCGAGCGCATCCAGACGGTCTGTCCAAAAGCGCGCGTAGAAATTCAGCCACTCGTGGGCGCTGGCGAGCGGACCAGGAGCGAGGCGGCAGATATGGGCGCGGCCGCGCACTTCGCGCCGGATCAGCCCTGCATTCTCAAGCGCCTTGACGTGCTTCGAGGCGGCTGCGAGCGACATCGCGAAAGGTTCCGCAAGCTGGCCGACGGTTCGTTCGCCCTTGGCGAGATCGCGAAGCATCCGCCGGCGCGTGGCGTCGCCGAGCGCGTGAAAGACGGCGTCGAGTTGAGGCGCTTCTAATTCAACCATATGGTTGAATATATCGGCTCATCTACGATTGTCAACCAATTGGTTGAATGAAGGGGTGTGGGCGCTTTTTCAATTGCTTTGGTCGATTTTCGATGATGGCGGGCGCCATATTGCGAGGAACGCGGCGATGCGGAAGCGATCCAGACTTATTGTGGCGCAACTGAATTGCTTCGCCTGCGGCGCGCAATGACGACTCACATTATCGTGTCATTCTCGACAGGCCGAAGGCCTGAGCGGGAACGAGCGGCTTAAGATTTCAGGGAACGGCGGCGCATCATGCAGGCGGCAGCTGAAATTGCATCAGAGACTCGGCGCATGCGCGGACGAAAGCCCAAGGCGCCTCAATATTACGAATTCGACGCAGCGCTCAATGTGCGGCCGCCCTTCTTCAAGCTTGCGAATGAAGCGCGGTTGCAGGAATGCGGTTCGCTGCTTGCTGAGCCTGGCTGGCCGGATGGTTATGCGCGGCTGCCGCGTCACCCCTGGCGCCTTCCGGACTATCGCGAGTCGCCGCTGCTTGTGTTCGACAAGAAGTTTGGTCGCCCGGCGCGCGACGTCGAAAACTTCGGCGGACTGTGGTTTGTCACAACCGCGATGAAAGCCTTTCTGGAGCGCGTCGATCCGGAGGCCTGCGATTATCGCAAATGCGACACTGTTTGGTCCTCGGGAGAAGCGGGGCCGGAATATTGGCTCTGTTCGGTCACCCGGCTGCTTTTCGGATGGGACGTGATCGACTTGGAAAAATCCAGGAAAATGACGGTCGTCATCGAGCCGGATGGCTTTCCTTCATATCCGTCGACGGGCGGTTATCCCTTTATCCATCTCAAGTCCGAAGCGGTCGGCTCTGCTCACCTCTTTCGCATCGTCGGCTTCGGCCAAGCGATCTTTTGCGACCAGACTCTCAAGGACGCCTACAAAGAGGCGGGCATAAAGGGCGGCAATTTTCTAAAGATCGGCGTCGATCATTGGTAAGTGAACGCGTCTATTTCAGTCAGATTGCGGCGTCATTCCCGACAGGCCGAAGGCCTGATCGGGAATCCAGAGGCGACGCCACGCACGATTGGTTTTTTTCTGGATTCCCGATCGCGCTTCGCGCGTCGGGAATGACAGCGTAAAGGCGTCGCGTCGGAAACGACATTGGGCGATATCTCATCGCCTCTCAAGAGGCGGCAGGCTGTGAAGCGCATTGACAACGACTGCACCATTTCGCCGGAGCAAACCATGAGCGGCGATAGTCGCCCGCGCGGGCTTCACATGAGCCTATCCGCCTTTGCCAGCTTTTTCGCGGGGAGTCGCATCCGCTCCGCTCCGTTCACATCACTACTTTCCGGCATTTCGATTCATCAGTTTGCGGGCTGGCTTATTGGCCCTCTCGCAATCGTCGCTGCGTTTTTTTGGGTGGCGAACCATATCGGCGGCAATGTCTTCGCGGTGAAAACCGAGAAGACCGACTGCGTCCCTAACGAACGCTTCGTCAATGATCCGGATGGGCGTCGTTTTCTCGAACTGCGCTGGTTGATGGACCCGCCGGGCTGGCGCGTCCGCCTGCGTGTGCCGGCTGAATATGTGACATGGGCCGATGTCGGGTGCGTGCCCGCCTTGGGGCGCGGATATCCAGATCCGAACTATCGGGACGTCTATGTACATGGATTCAGCATCGGCGTCGATCTGCCGGATTTCACGGTCCTACAACCGACCGATCGACACATCCGACGTCGAGGGCTCGATACAACAAAGATGGTTGTGAGCGTGAGATCCCAAGCAAAAGTTCAGGGTAAGGAGGCTGAAAAGGTTCGAGTAATTGAAAAAAATTTCTATGACACAAAGCGGATTTCACTTGATCCGGAGTACGTGCTTTTGAAGTCCAGTCATCTGACGGTTGGTCCGAAGCCGGACAAGTTCAATTTGAAGCGCGTCGGCGTCATCGGAGATATGAGCCGCTACAAGACCGAGGTCGGTGGGGGTGAGGCCGTCGATTTCTTTTATGTCGACAGAAAACCGATCGATCTATGGTTCGAGTGTCAGGCGGAAGAAATCAAGGATCACACGGAAGATTCGGGATGGGATCGTCGCCCAGAATGCCAGATGTTTTTTCGCTGTGCGCGCCTCGACGCCCGGATTGAGGCCGACTTCCCGCGAATATTCATGCCGATGTGGCCGCAGATCAAATCGAAGCTGGAACGGCTTTTGGACACGTTCGAAATCGGCGAACTGAATGACGGACAATTGTGATGACGGCGCAGGACATGCGCCTCACCGCGCGCGCATTCTGTGGAAAAATACGACGCTTGCCGCTGCGCGCATGGCGGAAGAGCGCAGCAGCAGATTGAACGCCGCGTCGCTTTGAAAATTGTCATAGCTCCAGCGCAGCGTCCGCTTTAAGCGAAAACGTGGATAGGAATCGGGCAGCCATTGCGCTGGATCAGCCTTGCGTCCGTTGAGAAAATCCGCGATGGCGACGCCGGCGGCGCGTCCATGACGCAACGCCGTATGAATGCCGCCGGCCGTGACGGGTGAAACCATGCCGGCGGCGTCGCCGACAAGCAGCGCGCGCGGAGCCGCGAGCGGCGAAACGAGACCGCCGCAAGGAATGAGCCCAGCCCGCACATTCGTCGGCGCGCAATCACGAAAATCGGCGATGGGCGCGATCTTTTTCAAAAATGCCGTCATCGCGGTCTTCGCTTCGGCGATCCCGCCGACGCCACTCCTTCGCGCGAGACCGACTTGCGTCACGCCGACGCCGGCGATGATCCAGCCGATGTAGCCCGGCGCGAGGCGCTTATCGATGAAGCAATGCAGCCGATCGCTCGCGTCGAAATCGACGCCTTCATACTCATGTTCCACGCCGAAAATAAACTGACGATTCTCGCCAAGCGAGAGCGTCTTCGCGACATGCGACTTCGGGCCGTCGGCGCCGACGAGATAGCAGGCTTCCGCGCCGTCCGGCAGCGCATAGCCATTCGCCTGCGCCGTCGCTTTGGTGAACGGCGCGCCATATTGAAGGCGCACGCCGGCCGCCTGGCAACGACGCGCGAGCAGGCGCATCAGCTCCGGCGTGTCGGTTGCAAGAAAATAATAGCCCGGCGCGGAAAGATCGATGCAGCGCATATCGGGCGCATAGAGCCGCACGCCTTCAACGCGTCGCGTGATGTGTTTTGGCAGCGGCCCGAGCCAATCGATCTCGTCCACCGCCTCGCGTACGAGAATGCCCGTCGTATGCGGCTTTTCGCCGGGCTCGGATTTGCGTTCGATAATGGTTGTGGCGACGCCGCGTTCCGCGAGCGCATGAGCGCAGGCCAGTCCAGAAAAACTGGCGCCGACAATGACGACCGGAGCCGGCAAGTTCAGTTGCTGTCGCTGGGCAGACCCGGGATCGGCAGAATCTCGATTCCCTCTTCGAGCAGCGCCTTCGCTTCTTCGAATGTGGCGCGGCCGCGGATGGCGCGACGTTCCGTTTCGCCGTCCTCCATGGCGCGTGCTTCCTCGGGGAAGCGGTCGCCGACGTCTTCGGTATGCGCGACCACCGTGTCGTGGAGTTCGCGCAGCTTCACGCGCAGATCATGCGCCGCGTCGTCGCGCGGCTTGGCGATATGGGGCGCCATGACGTCGCGCGTAATCTTCGTCGAGTCGCAGAAGGGGCAGGCGATCTGTCCTTCGGCCGCCTGTTTTTCAAATCCTGCGCTGTCGCGAAACCAGCTGTCGAAGCTGTGGCCGGCGTCGCAGATGAGGGAGTAGCGGATCATGGCGTCGCTCCATCGGCGAGGAGCGCGTCGAGCTTTCCCTCGCCTTCGAGCGCGTGAAGCTCGTCGCAGCCGCCGATGTGCTTGTCGTCGATGAAGATCTGCGGGACGGTCGAGCGGCCATTGGCGCGCTGGGTCATGCGGCGGCGTCCGAGCGGGTCCCACGCCACCGAGATCTCTTCAAAGGCGGCGCCCTTTTGCGTCAGCAGCCGTTTCGCTGCGAGGCAATAGGGGCAGGTCGGCGTTGTGTAGATTTCGATGCGGGGGGCCATGGCGCGCTTATACGCCTGCGCCTAGGCGCTTGTCACGGCCCGCGCGAAGACGAGGAGATCGACGCGCGCCGCGCCCGCCTTGAGCAAAGCGCGAGTCGCGGCGTTGGCGGTCGCCCCCGTGGTCAGCACATCGTCCACCAGCACCACATTGCGCCCGTGGATGGCGTCCGCCCGCTCCGGGTCGACGCGAAAGGCGCCGGAGAGATTGGCGGCGCGCTGCGCCCGCGTCAGCCCCACCTGCGGCGCCGTCGGCTTGACGCGCTGCAGCGCCATGGTCTCCGCCGGCACGGCGCTCTCGCGCGCGATCGACTGCGCCAGGGCCGCCGACTGGTTGAACCGCCGCGCCAAAATCCGCAGCCGGTGCAAGGGGATGGGGACGATCACGTCGGCGTCGGCGAGGAGTTCGGCGCCGGCCCGCGCCATCCAGCGGCCCATCGGCTCGGCGAGCTCCAGCCGATCGTAATATTTCAGCCGGTGCGCCAAAGCGCGGGCCTTGTCGCTGTCGTAGCGCGCGACGGCCCTGGCGCGGCCGAAGGCGGGCGGGTTGGCGGCAGCTTCCAGCGAGATCAGCCCCGGTTGCGCCAGGTCGCGCTCGAACGGCGTGCCGAGCCGCTCGCAATAGGGGCGCTCGATGAAGGCGATGTCGCGCCAGCACTCGGCGCAGATCGCGCCATGAGCGGCGACCGCCCTTCGGCAGACGAGGCAGGAGGGCGGATAGATGAGGTCGAGGAGCGCATGTCCCGCCCGCGCCAGGGGTCGAAGCAGGCCCTCCTTCACGAGCCGCGTCATGGCCGAAATCCGCTAAAATGAATCTGCGCGCGCGCTTCGCTCGATAATTCAGGGCTTGAGCGCAGGCGGAATCCTATCGCATCGTAAGGCTCAGGAAAAGAATCATCGGTCGAGTCGGACCGCCGGCGCGCCGCCGTTACGGCGCCAAGCGGCCCTTAGGAGATTGACGCCCCCATGAGCGAATTCCACACGATCTTCGTCATCTCCTGCATCGCCGTGCTCGCGCCGCTGCTCAACAGAGTTCCGGCGTTTGCGCGCGCGCCGATCGTCGCCATCGAACTGTTGCTGGGCATGCTCGTCGGTCCGAGCGGGGCAGGGCTGGTGGCGGCGGATGGCGCCGTCAATTTTTTGATGGAGTTTGGCCTGGTCTATTTGTTTTTTCAGGCGGGCTTCGAGTTCAATCAGAAGGAAATAACCGGAAAGCCGCTTCGCCTGGGACTTTTCGCATGGCTCATTTCATTGAGCCTTTCGGTCATTATTTCCGGAGCGCTTTATCTCGTTGGCCTCATCGAGGCGCCGCTGCTCGTCGCGCTGATCCTACCGACCACGGCGTTCGGCATCTTGATCCCCGTTTTGCGGCAGTCGGGGGACCTCGATAATGAATTCGGACGCTACGTCCTTGGCGTCGCGGCCGTCAGCGAACTTGGACCGCTCATTCTCGCCTCGATCGTTCTGGCGCAGCACAATCATCATCTCCACCAGACGCTGTTAAGCGCGCTTTTCATCGCGCTCGGGCTTGCCGCGATCTTTTTTCTCAAGACCGCGCGTTCGGACCGGTTGGCCGAAAGCATCGTGTATTGGCTTGGCGACGGCGAGCTTCTGCCTATTCGAATCGCGCTCGTCGTCTTGCTTGGCTTCGTCTCATTCGCCGACAGGCTGGGGATGGAGCTTGTGGTCGGCTCCTATATGGCGGGCATGGCCGTCGCGGTGCTGGTGCGGGGCACCAAGGCCGAAATCCTCAATGATCGTTTGACCGCCATCGGCTCCGGTTTTTTGATTCCGCTGTTTTTTATCGAGAGCGGCGCGTCATTTGACTTCGTGGCGCTCGTCAGGAGCCCGGCGACCGTCGCGCTCTTCGCGTTTTTTTGCGTCGCCTTCCTGCTCATTCGTCTCGCGCCGCTGAATCTTTTTCGCGGGACGCTGCCCGAGCGGGACATGCCGGCGCTGGGGCTGTTGTCGTCGACCACCCTGCCGCTTGTCGTCGCGCTCACCTATCTCGGCGTCGGGAGGGGACAGATGGCGCCAGAGACGGCTTCCGCGCTTGTGGGCGCCGCGATGGTGACCGTCACGGCGTTCCCGACGCTGGCCTTCTGGCTGCGTGGAATGCGTCAGCCATCGCGCCTTGAGAGCAGCATATCGTCGATCGCTCACGCGGTCGCCGATTGGTTCTCTTCGCAAGCGTCAGGCGCATTCGCTAAACTGCCGCCTCGATGGATCGAGACGCTCCAGGACGCCGAGCGTCGCGTCTCCGATCTGTTCAATCGCCCTTAGAGCGCTACCCGATCGCTTTTTCGGAACCTGCTCTAGCCGAACAGGCCGCCCGCCCTGGGCGCGAGCGGATTGTCGGTGAGCGCCTGCGCGTCCGGCCGATCGGGCGCGGGGTGATTGACGAGCGCGCCGTAGAGTCCCCGGACGAAGCCTTCGTCGAGATCCTTGACGATGAAGACGATGCGCGTGCGTCTGTCCGCGTCGGGCCAAGCGTCGAGGCGGTGCGGCGGGTGAAAGACATGCTGCACGCCATGGATCGCCACCGGGCGCGACGGATCATCGGCCAGCGCCACGATTCCCTTCACGCGCAACATGCGCGGCCCATGAGTGTGGCGCAGAAGGTCGATGAAAATGTCGAAGGAGGCCGGCGTGAGCGGCGTCTCGGAGGAAAAGCAGAAGGCGCGGATATGCGCGTCATGCCGGTTCACGTCGGGGCGATGGTCGTGGGCCTCGTGGTGATGATCATGGTGATGCTCATGGTCATGGTCATGGTTCGCGTGATCATGCGCCTGCGCTGTTTCCACCGCTTCGGCGTTGAGCCATTCCTTCACGCGCGGCGTCTTGGTCTCGGGATCGTAGAGGCCGCAGTTGAGGAGCGCCTCGGGCGTCGCTTCGCCCTTGGCGGCGTCAAGCTGTAGGGCGCTTGGATTGAGCCGCGCCAGCCGCGCCTTCAGCGCGTCGACACGCTCGGCGCCTTGCGGCAGATCCGTCTTGGCGATGACAAGCCGATCGGCGACGGCAGCCTGTTTGACGGCTTCCTCATGCGCGTCGAGCGTCGCTTCGCCATTCACCGCATCGATGAGCGTGACGACGCCGTCGAGCCGATAGCGCATCGTCAGATAGGCGTGGGACATGATCGTGTGCAGGATCGGCGCCGGATCGGCGAGGCCCGTCGTTTCCAGCACGACGCGCTTGAACGGCTTGATCCGGCCGTTGTCGAGCCGCTTCAGCAGATCTTCGAGCGTGTTCACCAGATCGCCGCGGATCGAGCAGCACACGCAGCCCGAACTCATCATCACCATGTCGCCGTCGATCTTCTCGATGAAGAGATGATCGAGGCCGATCTCGCCGAACTCATTGATGAGGACGAGCGTCTCGGCGAGCGCCGGCGAGGCGAGCAGTCGGTTGAGCAGCGTCGTCTTGCCGGCGCCAAGAAAGCCGGTGATGACGGTCAGCGGAATTGGCGGCGGCGCCGCGCGCGTCGCGCGACTCGCGGCGGCCATGGTCAGATCGTTCATTCAGCGAAACTCACGCCGGAGCAGAAGGAATTTCCTGCTCTCGGAAGGCGCGCATCTTCGCCGAAAACGCCGCGCGTTTCCAGAACGAACGATCCTTCGTCCCGGGGCGATCGCGTGAAGGGGGCCTCATCCTGAGGAGCGTGCGCAGCACGCGTCTCGAAGGACGAGGAAGCCCGTTTTTGCGTATTTTCCTGACCCTCGTGCTTCGAGACGGTTCCTGCGGAGCCTCCTCAGCATGAGGGAGAGGAGAAAATCCCTACGATTCCCTGATCCTCTGGCGATTCTCAGCTCTTGCCCGGTTCGGCGGCGGAGTGCGCCTTCGAGGCCGCTGGCTTTTGAGCTGCGGCGTGCGGCGCGGCCGCTTTCGGTTTCGTCGCGCTTCTCGCCGCCTTGGGCTTCGCGGCTGGTTCGTCGGCGACGATGTCGTCGACCTTTGCGGCGTCCGCCTTCGCCGCCTTGGCGGCGCGCGCCGCTTTCACGGCCTTGGCGTGTTTGGCGCGACGCAGCGACACCGCGTCGGGCGCCGGCTTGCTGATCGGCGAGGCGCTGGCGTCGCCGGCGTCAGGCTGCGCCGCATAGGCGGCAAGATCAGGCTGCTCGCCGACCGGCGCTCCCGGCGCGCGCGCCCGCGCCACTGGCCCGGCATAGCCCGGCGCGCGGCCCACATAGACGGACACAGGCTCAAAACGCGGGCGCGGCAGGTGCGCGATCTCCTTAGCGTTCATCTGCTGCTGCGGAGCGCCGCCGAGCGTGTCGAGCAGCGGAACGCCTGAGCCGACCGGGACCGAGGCGTCCTCGATCTCCGCCATGAATTCCGCCGCCGCCGGGCCCCGATGGTGGCATACGGACTCGCGCAAGTCAGGCGCCGCCGTTGGGCCGGAGCTGGGCAGGGACGCCAAAGAGGCGACGGCCGCCCCGCTCTGAAAGCCGCGATCGAGCAGCGCCGCCGTCTTCGCCGTGCGCAGAATCGGATTGGGCGCGCCGAGGACGACGGCGATCAAACGCCGGCCGCCGCGCGTGGCGGAGGCGACAAGATTAAATCCGGCCGAACACGTGAAACCCGTCTTCATGCCGTCGGCGCCGGCGTAGCGGCCGAGAAGATGGTTATGGGTGGGGATGATCTGCTTGCCAAGCTGCATCGCGCCGATGTTGAACAGATTGGCGTGCTCGGGAAACTGCAGATAAAGCGCGCGGCCGAGAATGGCGAGGTCGCGGGCCGACGTGACCTGCCGCGAATCGGGCAGACCGTTGGGATTGACCCATATCGACTGCGTCATGCCGAGGGCGGCGGAGTCGCGGTTCATCTCGTCGGCGAAGGCCTCGACCGAGCCGGACACGCCTTCGGCGATGGCGACGGCGATGTCATTGGCGGATTTCACCATCAGCATGACGAGCGCGTTTTGCAGGGTGACTTCCGAGCCGGGTCTGAAGCCCATCTTGGAAGGCGCCATGCTGCATGCGCGCGGCGACATCATCACCGGCGTTTCGAGCGAGATGCGCCCCTGGCGGACCGCGTCGAGCGCGACATAGGCCGTCATCAGCTTCGTCACGGAGGCGGGATACCAGGAGGCGGTCGCCTGTTCATGCGAGAGCACGGCCCCCGACGCGACGTCGACGACGATCGACGGGGTCGCGCGGCTGGGCGCTGCGGCGCCAAACACGATCAGCAATGCGCTGGCCGCCGCAATCAATGTGGACTTCGAGAAGATCATCCGCCTAGCCCCGTTACCCGGCGCTGAACGCGCGGGATCGCATGAAACGCCATCCATATAATAGCGCCTAAGGCGCATAGCCGGAATAGGCGTGGAATTGGGCGATTCGGGGGCGGTTGGTTATAACCTGTTAACCATCACCTCAGGGAAAGCGCGCGCCGCCGTCACGGCTGAAGCGGGTGATTTCGACGCGCGAGTTCTGGCCCGACAAGATGATATCTCATCAGGAACTTCAGCGCACGGGTCCACGACTGGTCGGTTTCTCCCCGCAGATCCGTCTGCGAGATATGCGCCAGTTCTCCCGTGCGCGCGTCGCGAATGCGCAGTTCGAGATATTGCTCCATCACGCTGACTTTGCGAAAGAAGCAGACGAAGGACAGGTCCGCGCCAAGCGTGCGCGCAATGTCGGCGTCGCAGCCGTTGCACTTGCGCAGCCAATGATCCTTGACCCTCTGATCCGTCGCCGCGCTTCCGTCGATGATGTCGAACAGCCCGGATTGAGTCAGGAGCTCCCGCGCCAGCGCGGTCATCCGCTGGAGGCGCGCGGTTTCTTCCGGGCTTTCCCCGGCGATCGGACCCCCGGCGGTGAAATCGTCGAGCTCGATGTCGAAGACCGCGAGTTTGAACGGCGGCGAGGATTGGGCGCGAGCGCCGGTCGCGACGGCTCCGGTCGCGATGGCGACGAGCGCCGATAACAAAAGGTGAGTGAGCGTCTTCTTAATCATCGCCAGGCTCCGCTGTTCAGAAGGAAGGCGTAGCTGAGCGAAGCGGTGGAAGCTCCGGCCTTTCGCCTGCGGCGGTCTGGGCAAATTTCCTTTAGGGGGCCGATGAGGTCGCCGACGCGTCGCCGACAAGTCCTGCGCCGATGGCGAGCCACACGAGATGGGCGTCGGTGCGCGCGCCGATCTTGGATTTGATCTGATAATGGTAGTTCTGAACGGTTTTCGGACTGAGATTTAAGATGCCGGCGATGTCCTCGGTCGTTCGGCCCGACGCGACGAGCCGCAAGATCTCCGTCTCTCTGGGGCCAAGCTCATCGACGAGCGCGCGGCCTTCGCCCAATCGCTCCGCGGCGATCTCGCGTGCGACGTCGTCGCTGAGCGCTCGGCCGCCCTTGGCGACGATCGCCACGGCGCGGAGCAGCTCCGCGGCGTCGCTGCTCTTGGTGACATAGCCGGACGCGCCGGCCTCGAAGGCTTTCAGGGCAAAGGCGGCGCCGCTGTGCATGGTGAAGATCAGAATGCGTGCGCCCTTATCCCACTGCCTGATGTGGCGGACCGCTTCGACGCCGCTCGCGCCGGGGAGAGAAAGATCCATGATGACGACGTCGGGCGAAACCTTCCGATAGGCTTGGTAGGCGTCCGCGGCGTTAGCGGCTTCGGCGACGATTCTGTAATCCGGCTGGCGCTCTAAGAGCCGCCGATATCCCTCGCGAACGATCGGGTGGTCGTCGACCAGAAGAATTGCGGTCATGCGGGCGCCAGACCTTTCATCGGCCCGTTGTCGAAGGCGATAAGCGGAATGCGCGCGACGACGCGCACGCCTTTTGTGGCGTCGCTGATCGACAGACTTCCGCCAAAAGCCGCGATGCGCTCGCGAATTCCGAGAATGCCGTGGCCGGAGGCTGCGGCGAGGCGGGAGGCGTCGCCGCCGCCGTCATCCTCGACCGTCAGTGCGACGAGCCCGTCGTCTGACGCCGCGCGCTCGACGCGCAGATAGACGTTTTTCGAGTCGCCGTGCCGCATGGCGTTGGTCAGGCACTCTTGCGCGATCCGATAGAGGCTCGTCGAAATCGTCTGCGGCAGGTCGGCGAGGTCGCCCGTGAGCCGCAGGTGGATGAGCGCCTTTCGTTCCGCTTTGGCGTTCCAGCTCGCCGCGAGCTGAACGAGACAGGCTTCGAGCCCAAGTTCATCGAGGTCTTGCGAGCGCAGCCGGGCAAGCGCGTCGCGCAGGGTGGTCATCATGCGCTTGGCGACGCGCGCGATCGAACGGGCGTCCTCGGCGACGCCGGGATCAATCCGGGCCGCCGCCGTCTCGATCGAGCCGGCGAAGGCGAGGGTCGCCGTCAGGCACTGGCCGAATTCATCGTGAAGGTCGCGGGCGAGGGCGCGGCGTTCCTCCTCCTGGACTTCGAACAGCCGCTTCGTGAGCGCGGCGCGTTCCGCCGTCGTCCGCGCCAGCCGTTCGGCCAGGTCGTTGACCGCGCGCGCGATCAGGCCGAACTCGCCCTTCGTCAGCGCCTTGAGCCGGCTCGCGTAATTCCCTTGCTCCAACTGGCGCAGCCCGCAGACGATGGCTCGGGTCGGCGCCAGCGCATGGACGATGGCGACGGCCGCCAAGAGGCACATGCAGATCGCCATGGAGGCCGCAACGCCGACGATGACCGAGATCTGCCGCCAGGCCTGTCGGATGGCGGCGCCGGCGTCCGCCCTGACGAGTATTGCGCCGGTTTCCGGCTGCCGCACGGTCAAAGGCCGGACGATCGGCGCATGTGCGCCGAATATCCGCTCATAGGCCGCCGCAAACCATGTCGGCGCGGCGGAGCCGACGCCCTCGAGCTGGCTGCAAAGGGTCCGCGGCTCTTCGTCGCCCGGCGCATAGCTGATGCAGACGCCCGGCGAAACGAGCTTCAAGGTCGAAAGCGACTCCCAGTCGGGAACGGGCAAAATCTTGTCGCGCCGCATGCTGCCACGCCAGAGGATGGCCTGCCAGTAGAGATTTTCGAGGTGGTGCGCCACGCGCTCGGCGGACGTCGCCGCTTCCGTTTCGATTGCGCGGTGTGCGTCGACCATCACCCAGCCCGCGGTCAGCGTAAGGCAGATGAGCGTGATGCCGACAAGCTGCAAGACGAGCCGAACGATCAACCGCATTGGCGTATTCCTCGAAGAAAAACCCGTCGCTCAGTAGAGCAGGAATCGAAACGAGGTCCAACGCGCATCATGCGCTTAGGCCCGGATCGGGCAAATTGCCTAGTGGCGCGCGAGCGATTTGGATTCGTTTCGAAATTTCGGCGCGGCCTGGGCGGATATGCTAATGTGCCGGCTGTGCGGGTTGACGAAAGCGCCAGTGACGCCCTGGCCGCTGTGTCTTGGCGACCCGATTGTGGACCAGGTCGTGATCGACAAGCTTGAATTCCTGATCGCCGTCGCAAAAGAGAAGAGCTTTTCGCGTGCGGCGGAGGTTTGCGGCGTCACCCAGCCCACGCTCTCGGCCGGCGTCAAGCAGCTCGAAGATTCGCTCGGCGTGTTGCTCGTCAACCGTTCTTCGCGCTTCCACGGCCTCACCGCCGAGGGCGAGCGGGTGCTCGACTGGGCGAAGCGCATCGTCGGCGATGCGCGCGCGATGCGCCAGGAAGTTCGCGCGCTCAAGGAAGGTCTTACCGGTCAGCTCAAGATCGCCGTCATCCCGACGGCGCTTGGCATCGTGTCGGCGCTGACGACGCCCTATCGCGAGAAGCATCCGGGCGTGCGCTTTTCCGTCGTTTCCGCGTCGTCGAGCGAGGTGCTGACCATGCTCGACAATCTTGAGATCGACGCCGGCATCACTTATCTCGACAATGAGCCGCTTGGCCGGGTGCGCACGGTGCCGCTCTGCTCCGAACGCTATCGGCTACTGACCTTCGCCGGCAATCCGCTCGGGAGCCGCGACCGTGTGACATGGGCCGAAGTCGGGCGGATCGACCTCTGCCTGTTGACGCCGGACATGCAAAATCGTCGCATCGTCGAGCAGCTCATGCGCAAGGGCGGGTCCGAGCCGGTGCCGATTCTCGAGTCGAACGACGTCATCTTGCTGTTCGACCATGTGAGATCCGGCCGATGGGCGACGGTGCTGCCGGAGAAGCTCGCGAAGACCCTAAACGTGGCGGCGCCGTTGCGCTCCATCCCCATCGTCGAGCCGGAGGCTGTGCATGAGATCGGCCTTGTTGCGCCGCAGCGCGAACCGGTGATTCCGCTGGTCGCCGCCTTGGTCTCGGAGGCCAAGAAGCTTGCCGGAAGCCACACGCTCGACGCTTGATAGGTTCGCCCTATCGCACAACGGATGGTCGCTATTGATCGCGCCTTGGATTTCCGGCACTGTTCTCGGAATTAGTCTAAATAGGACGACCGCATATGCGCAACGTCCAGACTGAAAGGGAAGAAATGTCTGGCGCTGCTCAGTATAGCGACGAGCGCGCGCGGGAGATCATCGCCGCCCATATGGGTCTTGAGGGACCCGCGATGCCAATTCTGCACGCGCTACAAAAAGAATTCGGCTATGTGCCCGATGCCGCCGTCAAGGAAATGGCCGAGGCGCTTAATATTTCGCGCGCCGAAATGCATGGCGTCGTGACCTTTTACCATGATTTCCATCGCGCCCCCCACGGACGCCACACGCTCAAGATCTGCCGGGCGGAATCGTGCCAGTCGATGGGCGCGGAGCGACAGGCGCGGGCGTTTCTCGACAAGTTGAAGCTCGACTGGGGCGGGACGACGCCGGACGGCGCCCTGTCGGTCGAGGCGGTGTATTGTTTGGGACTTTGCGCCCACAGCCCTTCAGCGCTTTACGACGGCGAGCCGATCGGCCGCGTCGACGCTGAAATGCTTGACGAAATCGCCGCGGAGGCGCGCGACTGATGGTGAAGATTTACATCCCGCTGGACATGGCCGCCGTCGCGATGGGCGCCGACAGACTGGCCGCCGCCGTGGCGCAAGAGGCCGCAGCCCGCGGCGAAACAGTCGAGATCGTGAGAAACGGCTCGCGTGGAATGCTCTGGCTCGAGCCCCTGATCGAGGTGGAGACTCCCGCGGGCCGTGTCGGTTATGGGCCGGCGAAGGTCAAGGACGTCGCGTCGCTGTTTGACGCCGGGTTCCTTGCCGGCGGCGCGCATCTGCTGAACATCGGGATCGTCGACGAACATCCCTGGATGAAGAAGCAGAACCGCGTCACCTTCGTTCGTTGCGGCGTCATCGATCCGCTGTCGGTCCCCGAATATGAGGCGCATGAGGGATTCAAGGGCCTCAAGCGCGCCTTCGAGATCGGGCCCGTGGCCGTCGTCGAAGAGGTCACCAAGTCGGGCCTGCGCGGCCGCGGCGGCGCGGGCTTTCCGACAGGCATCAAATGGAAGACGGTCGCGGACTGTCCGCCGGGCCAAAAATATGTCGTCGTCAACGCCGACGAGGGCGACTCCGGCACTTTCGCCGACCGCATGATCATGGAGGGCGATCCGCTCTCGCTGATCGAAGGCATGCTCATTTGCGGATACGCCGTCGGCGCCTCCAAGGGCTATATCTATCTGCGTTCCGAATATCCGATCGTCGCCAAGGTCTTTCAGGCGGCGATCGAGAAGGCGCTTGAGGCGGGCTGGCTCGGCAAGAACATCAGGGGCTCGGGTTTCGACTTCGACGTCGAACTGCGCATCGGGGCCGGCGCTTATGTTTGCGGCGAGGAGACCTCGCTGCTCGAATCTCTCGAGGGCAAGCGCGGCATCGTGCGCGCCAAGCCGCCGCTGCCGGCGCATGTCGGGCTCTTCGGCAAGCCGACGGTCATCAACAATGTGCTGTCCATGGCCACCATCCCGATGATCATGGAGAAGGGCGCGAAGCATTACGCCGATCTCGGCGTTGGCCGCTCGCGCGGCACGATGCCGCTGCAGATCGCCGGCAACGTCAAATATGGCGGCCTCTTCGAGACGGACTTCGGCATTCCGCTCGGCACAGTCGTCAACGAGATTGGCGGCGGCACCCGCTCCGGTCGTCCCGTCCGGGCGGTTCAGGTCGGCGGCCCGCTCGGCGCCTATGTGCCCGTGTCGCTTTTCGACCTTCCGATCGACTATGAAGCCTTCGCGGCCAAGGACAGTCTCATCGGTCACGGCGGTCTCGTGGTTTTCGACGACACCGTCGACATGGCCTGGATGGCGCGCTTCGGCATGGAGTTCTGCGCCATCGAAAGTTGCGGCAAGTGCACGCCGTGCCGGCTCGGATCGACGCGCGGCGTCGAGACCATCGACAAGATACGCAACGGCATGGACGTCGATGCGAATATCGAGCTCCTCAAGGATCTCTGCCACACGATGAAGTTTGGCTCGCTCTGTGCATTGGGCGGCTTTGCGCCGTATCCGGTCGAGAGCGCGCTTCGACATTTTCCCGAGGACTTCCGCAAGCCGGCCCTTGAAGCCGCCGAGTGAGGTAGCCGCCATGACGCTTATCAAAGAAATCGATTACGGCACGCCCGAATCCCTGTCCGTAAAATCGGTCACGCTGACCATTGACGGGAAGAGCGTCACCGTGCCCGAGGGCACGTCGATCATGCGCGCGGCGATGGAGGTTGGCACCGAGATCCCGAAGCTCTGCGCCACCGACAGCATCAAGGCGTTCGGCTCCTGCCGGCTCTGCGTCATTGAGGTCGAAGGCCGCAACGGCACCCCGGCCTCCTGCACGACGCCGGTCGCGCCGGGCATCTCCGTCAAGACGCAGACCCCGCGCCTTGCGGCGATCCGCCGCGGCGTGATGGAGCTGTATATTTCCGACCACCCGCTCGACTGTCTGACCTGCGCGGCCAACGGCGACTGCGAACTGCAGGACATGGCCGGCGCCGTGGGCCTGCGCGACGTCCGCTATGGCTATGACGGCGCCAATCACGTGTTCGCCCGCAACAATGGCGAAGTGAATTTCGACTGGAAGCCGAAGGACGAATCGAACCCCTATTTCACCTTCGACTCGTCGAAATGCATCGTCTGTAACCGCTGCGTGCGCGCTTGCGAGGAAGTGCAGGGCACCTTCGCGTTGACGATATCGGGCCGCGGTTTCGAATCGCGCGTTTCCGCCGGCATGGACGAAGCCTTCATGGAGTCGGAATGCGTGTCCTGCGGCGCCTGCGTTCAGGCCTGTCCGACCGCGACGCTGATCGAGAAGGCCGTGGTCGCCGTCGGTCAGCCCGAGCATTCCGAAGTCACCACCTGCGCCTATTGCGGCGTCGGTTGCACCTTCAAGGCGGAGATGCGCGGCGAGGAAGTCGTCCGCATGGTTCCCTGGAAGGACGGCAAGGCCAACCACGGCCACAGCTGCGTCAAGGGCCGCTTCGCCTATGGCTACGCCCATCACGGCGACCGAGTTCTTGATCCGATGATCCGCGAATCGATCGACCAGCCCTGGCGCGTCGTCTCGTGGGACGAAGCGGTCGGCTTCGCCGCCGACCGGCTGAAGGCGGCGCAGGAGAAATACGGCAAGAACGCCGTCGGCGTGATCACCTCGTCGCGCTGCACCAATGAGGAAAGCTACCTAGTTCAGAAGCTCGCGCGACAAGGTTTCCTCAACAACAACACCGACACCTGCGCGCGCGTCTGCCATTCGCCGACGGGTTACGGACTGGCGCAGGCCTTCGGCACTTCCGCCGGCACGCAGGATTTCGACTCGGTCGACGACGCCGACGTCATTCTGGTCATCGGCGCAAATCCGACCGACGCGCATCCGGTGTTCGGTTCGCGCATGAAGAAGCGCCTGCGCGAGGGCGCCAAGCTGATCGTCATCGATCCGCGCCGCATCGACCTCGTGCGCTCGCCTCATGTCGAGGCCGACTATCACCTTCCGCTCAAGCCGGGCACCAATGTCGCGATGGTCACGGCGCTGGCGCATGTGATCGTGACAGAAAATCTCGCCAATCTGGATTTCGTGAAGGCGCGTTGCGACTGGGACGAATATCAGGACTGGGCCGCCTTCGTCGCCGACGACCGCTACAGCCCCGAGGCGCTTGAAAGCGTGCTGGGCGTGCCGGCCGCCGACATTCGCGGCGCCGCGCGTCTCTACGCCACCGGCGGCAATGGGGCGATTTACTACGGCCTTGGCGTGACGGAGCATAGCCAAGGCTCCACCACCGTCATGGGCATCGCCAATCTCGCTATGGCGACCGGCAATCTCGGCCGCCGCGGCGTCGGCGTGAACCCGCTGCGCGGTCAGAACAATGTGCAGGGCTCCTGCGACATGGGCTCGTTCCCGCACGAGCTGCCGGGCTATCGCCACATCTCCAACGATGCGGCGCGCCAGGCGTTCGAGAAGGATTGGGGCGTTTCGCTCGATCCGGAGCCGGGCCTGCGCATCCCCAACATGTTCGACGCGGCGGTCGAAGGCACGTTCAAGGGGCTTTATGTCCAGGGCGAGGACATTCTGCAGTCCGACCCCGATACGCGCCATGTGTCGCGCGCGCTGGCGAATATGGACATCGTCATCGTGCAGGATCTCTTCCTGGTCGAGACGGCGAATTACGCGCATGTCTTCCTGCCGGGCGCGACCTTCCTCGAGAAGGACGGCACCTTCACCAACGCCGAGCGCCGCATCCAGCGCGTCACCAAGGTGATGTCGCCGAAGAATGGCTACGCCGACTGGGAAGTCACCCAGTTGCTGGCCAACAAGCTGGGACTCAATTGGAACTACGCCAACGCCAGCGAGATCATGGACGAGATCGCGCGGCTGACGCCGTCCTTCGCCGGCGTGTCGTTCAAGCATCTCGCCGAGGCCGGTTCGCTGCAGTGGCCGGTCAATGACGACTCGCCTGAGGGCATGCCGATCATGCACATCAACGGCTTTGCGCGCGGCAAGGGCAAATTCGTCATCACCGAATATGTGCCGACCGAGGAGAAGGTGGGGCCGCGGTTCCCGTTGCTGCTCACCACCGGTCGCATCCTGTCGCAATACAATGTCGGCGCGCAGACGCGACGCACCGAGAACAGCCAGTGGCATCCCGAGGACGTCCTTGAGATCCACCCGCATGACGCAGAAGATCGCGGCGTGCGCGAGGGCGACTGGGTGAAGGTGGCGAGCCGCGCCGGCGAGACGACCTTGCGCGCCAAGATCACGGATCGTGTCGCGCCCGGCGTCGTCTATACGACGTTCCACCATCCGACCACTCAGGCCAATGTGGTCACGACCGACAATTCGGACTGGGCCACCAATTGTCCTGAATACAAGGTCACGGCGGTGCAGATCTCGACCACCAACGGACCGACCGACTGGCAGCATCAGTATCGCGAGCTGACGGAGCAGAGCCGTCGCATCGCGAGCACGATCGACGCGGCGGAATGACGGAGAGGCCGCCGCCGACGCTACGGGTGGAATGCCTGGCGCGCCGTCACGATGTGACGGCGCGTTCTTCTCGCGTGATCCCCGAAGAGACGCCGGTCGCCTTCACCTTTGGCGGCTCCACCCATGCGGTGATGATGGCGACGCCGGCGGATCTCGAGGATTTCGCGATCGGCTTCGCGCTCACGGAGGGGCTGATCGATTCGCCGGAGCAGGCGGGCGACGTCGAGATCGTCGTCTCCGACGCCGGCATTGAACTGCGCGCCTGGCTCAAGGGCGGGCGGCAGGAAGCCTATGTCGAGCGGCGCCGGTCGATGGCGGGACCGACCGGCTGCGGTCTTTGCGGCATCGAGAGTCTCGAGGCGGCGACGCGCATTCCGCCGACGCTCGACAATGCGCTGTCTGTGCGCGCCGACGCCTTGATCGAGGCGATGGGCCGTCTGCCGGCCGCGCAGATGTATAATCAGGAGACCCGCGCCATCCACGCCGCGGCCTTCTGGAATCCCGTCTCCGGCGCGCTGATCGCGCGTGAGGACGTCGGCCGCCATAACGCTCTCGACAAGCTCGCCGGCGCGCTGACGCGCCAGGCCATCGCCGCCGGGCAAGGCGTGGTGCTGATGACGAGCCGGGTTTCCGTCGAACTCGTGCAGAAGGCCGCGCGCATGGGCGCGCCGATCATCGCCGCCGTCTCGGCGCCGACCGCGCTCGCGGTGCGCAATGCGCAACACTGCGGCATGACTCTCGTCGCCGTCATGCGCGGCCGCGACTTCGAAGTCTTCACCCATCCAGGACGCATCCTCGAACAGGTTTCCGCACATGTCGCATGATTCGGTCGATAAGCTCGTCAGAATGGCTAACCAGATCGGCACGTTCTTCGTGGCTCAGAAGCATCCCGAAGGCGTCGCGAGCATGACGGATCATTTGAAGAAGTTCTGGGACCCGCGTATGCGGAACGCTATCGTCGCGCATGTCGATCATGGCGGCGCCGGCCTCGATCCGATCGCGATGGAGGCGGTGAAGCGTCTCAAGTCCCCAGCCGGCGCCGTGGCTTCGGAACTGCGTCCCGGCGAAGGCGACGCCGACGGCTGAGGAATGCGCGACGGCGCAAGCCGCCGATTGGCGAAATTATTGGACGTCGGCGCATTCCTCGCCTAGGTCTCAGACCCAGGCGCAGCCGCGCGATCATTCTTGCTACGACTGAGCGATGACCGACCAGACATGTCCCTGCCGCGCGATGGACGCGCAACAGCTTTCCTATGCGGCCTGCTGCGCCCGTTACATCGAAGAGAAACTGCCGGCGCCAAGCGCTGAAGCGCTCATGCGCTCGCGTTACACCGCCTTCGCGTTGGGTGACATCGACTATCTTGTCGACTCCTTAGCGCCGGAGTCGCGTTACGATTTCGATCGCAAGGCCATCACGCATTGGTCGCGCAGCTCGGAATGGCTCGGGCTTGAGATCCTGTCGACGGAACAGGGGCTGCAGGGCGATGAAACGGGCTACGTCGAATTCGTCGCGCACTTCTCTAGTGAAGGCGAACGCTATGCGCATCGGGAGCGCTCGCTGTTTCGACATGACGCGCAGGATGGCCGCTGGTATTTCCTTGAAGAGGCCAATCGCAAGAGCGCGCCCGTCGTGAAGGGCAAGCAGGCGGGCCGTAACGATCCTTGTCCTTGCGGCTCCGGCAAGAAATTCAAGAAGTGCTGCGGCGTCGCCGCCTGAGCAGCAGTTTCGCCCTACGATGCGATTCAGCTGCCGCCAAATCCCGGAACAAAGCGGTTCCGCCCGCGTTGCGTCGGCGTGGAACTCCTTAACCTTGGGGAAACGGCGATGGACTGGAATCGTGTCGAAGGCAACTGGAAGCAGTTCAAGGGCAAGGTAAGAGAGAAGTGGGCGGAACTCACCGACGACGATCTCGCGCGCATGGACGGCAAGCGCGAACAGTTTGAGGGCGTTCTTCAAGAACGCTACGGCGAAGGGCGGGACCGCATTCGCGAAGAAGTTGACACTTGGCTGAAGACTCTCAACTCGTGAATTTTTGCGCGTCGCGGGCTTGGCATGACTCCCGCTCCTGGCGCTTCTCGATCGGCCCGAACCTCAGGTTCGGGCTTTTTTCATCGGGGCGCCCGCTTCGCTGGCGAAGAGAGGTGAGAATGAAGCTTTGCCGACATCTTGGAACATTCTTAAAAAGGGAGAGTTGTTTTCATACCCGTCTCCGTTGAAAGGAGAGCCGAAATGAGTTCGAAGCCGAAACTTGGTGTAGACTGGCGGCGCACTTTGGAAATTGTCTGCAAGATGCTGCTTTTGCCGCAAGTCGAAGCGCCGCGAAAGCGTTTCATCCATGTTCGCGAACCGCGACAAGCGGAGATCGAGCAGTGGTTGCGCAGCCGAAAATGATTCCCTCGACCACAGATCCGTGATGATTGCCTGTTGAACGACAGGCAATCATTTTTTTGTTCATTCTTTCTCGTCGCTTAGCGCGTCTCAGCGCAAGGCGCCAGTCACGCTTTCCACGAGCGCGCGAGCAACAACCGCTCCAGCCTATTTGGCGGCCGACGCTGAAAGTCGCACGAGCAAGTCGAGAAACTTATCTGGCATCGGTTCCAAGAGGCTCGTGGCGTACACGTCGCGCAGACCGGCGGTCAATTCCCCATCGATCCCAAGGAAGGCGAGCCGGTGGGCGACGTCACGCTGCGCCCCAGGCGCGCCCCGGCGACCCTTCGAGGTTTGCTTTTCAGCCTTCTTATGCATGGCGAAGAGCCCTTGGGCGGCGCTCTGGATATCGGAGCCGTCGACTCCAATGAAAACGGGCAGGTGAAGGGTCATGATTGAATTCAACACTATTCGAGAGCCAAAGTTCCATTTGCAGCGCTAACTGTCTTTTTTCGTGGTGATTAGGGCGGAAGCGGAACGATGCATTCGACGGAGCGTTATTCGAGAGTTCCCGGCCCTCGGAGGGTTTAGGATTGGCGCCGCGGTCATTCTGGAAGGGCTATTTGAAGCTTTCGCTTGTGACCTGTCCGGTCGCGATGACGCCGGCCACGACTGAAGGCGAAAAAGTTCGCTTCCATATCCTTAATCGAAACACCGGCAACCGCGTCGTCAGTCAATATATCGACGCAGTCTCCGGCGCGCCGATTGGCGAAGACGATGCGGCGAAAGGTTATCCGCGCAGCGAAGACGATTACGTGCTGCTTGAAGATGAAGAGCTTGACGCCCTAAGCCTGGAAAGCACGCGAACGATCGATATCGAGACCTTTGCGCCGGCTGCGAGCGTCGACTGGATCTGGTTCGATAAGGCCCACTATCTTACGCCGGACGATCCGATCGGCGTCGAGGCCTTTTCCGTCATTCGCGACGCGATGAAGGCGACGGGCACAGTCGGCCTGTCGCGGCTGGTGATGTATCGGCGCGAGCGCGCCGTGATGGTCGAGCCGCGCGACAAGGGTCTCGTCTTATGGACATTGCGCTTCGCCGACGAGGTGCGCGATCCGAAGGACTACCTCGACAAGATCGGCGTTGAGACGCCGAATGCGAAAGCGCTCACCCTGATTTCCCAATTGATCGAGGAGCGCAAGACTCACTGGGACCCGGCGCTGACCCATGATCCCGTGCAAGCGCAGTTGCTGGACATCATTTCCGGAAAGAAGAAGGCGCACACACCCGCTCGCGGCAAAAAACAGGCCCCGGCCGCTCCGAGCAATGTCGTCAATATCATGGATGCGCTGCGCAAGAGCATCGATGCGGAAAAGCGCGGAGCCAAACGTCGCTAGGCTTTTCGCTTTCCGCGCGCCTTCGGCGTTTCGATCGGGGCCGCCGCTAGACGAAAGTCTCCCCACGGATCGTTCTGCAGCGACTCGAGACGCGCGAGGGTTTTCGCGATCGTGAAATAGTCAGGTCCGATCGCCGGACTAAGTTCGTCCCAGGCGAGCGGCATCGACACGGCGGCGCCGGGACGGGCGCGCGTGGAGTAGGGCGCGACAGCCGTGGCGCCGCGCTGATTGCGCAGATAGTCGACGAGTATCTTTCCGTGGCGCTTCGATTTCGTGATCGTTGCAACATATTTGCTCGGGCTGTCATGTGTCATTGCATCGGCGATGCTTTTGGTGAAAGCCTTCACCTCTGGCCATTCCGCTTTCGGCGTCACGGGCGCCACCACATGAAGGCCCTTGCCGCCGGATGTTTTCACGAAGGCGGCGAGCCCAAGGTCTTGAAGTCGGTCGCGCGTTTCTTCCGCGGCCGCAATGACGGACTCCCACGCGACCTCTTCGCCTGGATCGAGATCCATGATGATGACGTCAGGACGCTCCCAGTCCGACGCCGTCGAGCCCCAGGGATGAATTTCCAAGGCGCCGGATTGAACGAGCGCGATCAGGCCGTTGAGGTCCTTGATGCTGAGCAGGGGCTCTTCTTCTCCTTTCGGGTCGTCGATGAGCACGATGTTCGGATCGATGCCTTTCCAAGCATGCTTCTGGAAGAATTTCTCTCCCTCGACGCCGTTGGGGCAGCGCAGCAGCGCCAGCGGGCGATTGACGATGAAGGGCGCGATATAGCGCCAGATGTCGGCGTAATAATCCGCCAGGCCCTGTTTGGTGACGCCTTGATCCGGCCAATAAAGCCGATCGGGATGGGTGAGCCTCACCGCGCTTTGCTCCGCTCTCGCCCGCTCAACCTGCGGCGCCTTTTCACGGACGACCTCGCGCGCGTCCTTATCTTCGCGCAGACCGCGAAAGGAGGCGTGCCGAAGATTTTGATCGCCCGTCCAGCCGCGAAATTCGACCTCAGCCACCAGTTCCGGGCGCACATTGCGCACATTGCGCGCCGCGTCCGTGCTGAGCCGCGCGCCGAAAGGGCTCGAGGGGATGCGCATGGGATCGAGCTTCGTGAAAAGCTCATGCGACATATCCGCCGTAAATCCCGTCCCGACGCGGCCGACGTGGCACAGGACGCCACTCTGGTAGACGCCAAGCACGAGGGCGCCGATCGCCCGGCGCGACACCGTCGACGGCGTATAGCCGGCGACGACGAATTCCTGCCGGGCGAAGCATTTGGCCTTTATCCAGCTCTTCACGCGGCCGGAGCGATAGGGCGAATCCCGCCGCTTCGACACCACGCCTTCGAGACCGAGTCGACACGCGTGCGACAGCACGACCGCGCCGCTGTCCTCAAAGTGAAGGCTGAGACGAACCGTGTCGCCGTTCTCAGCGCCCAAGAGCGCTTCCAGCAAACGTTTGCGTTCCAGCAAGGTCGCGCCGCGCAGATCGTAGCCCTCGAGGTAAAGAAGATCGAAGACCCAATAGACGAAGCGATCGGTCCGCCCCGCGCTCAGATCGGCCTGCAACCCGGAGAAATCCGACGCGCCTGAACGCGTCTCGACGACGATTTCGCCGTCGATGAGCGCGGCGCCGAGCGGCAGGGCGCGCAGCGCCGACGCGACCTCATCGCCAAATTTCTTCGTCCAATCGAGACCGCTGCGTGAGAGCAGCCGTACGCGTCCCGCCTCGATGCGCGCCTGCACGCGATAGCCGTCGAATTTGATTTCGTGAATCCATTCCTTACTCGCCGGCGCGGCGCCGGAACTGGCCTGCATCGGCGCAACGAAATTCGGCAGCGGCGCTTTCTTTGCGCCCTTGAGACGCGACGGGTCGATGTCCGCCGCGGGCGCTTGCGTTGGCGCTACGGCGCTTGTCTTGATTGACCGGGGCGCCGCGGCCTGTTTTGGCGCGGCGGCTTTTTTCGAGCGCCGCGCCGGCTTGCCCTCTGCGACATCGCCGATCGTGCGCCCGGTGTCTACCGAACGCGGCATCTCCTCAAGTATGTCCTCGTCTTCAGGCGCACGCGCAAATGCGTCTTCGCTCTTGATGAGAAGCCAGTTGTCGTGCTTCTCGCGCGGTTTTCGCGCCATGCGCACGAGATGCCAACGGCCCCTGAGCTTTTCGCCGCGCAATTCGAAATCGAGATGGCCCTTGGCATAGCTCTTGTGCGGATCGCCTTCGGGAATCCACTCGCCCTTGTCCCACACGATCACTTCGCCGGCGCCATATTGGCCTTCCGGAATGACGCCTTCGAAATTGCGATAGTCGAGAGGGTGGTCCTCGACGTGAACGGCAAGCCGCTTTTCGCCCGGCACGAGGCTTGGACCTCTGGTCACAGCCCAGCTTTTCAGAACGCCGTCCATCTCCAGGCGAAGATCGTAGTGCAGCCGCCTCGCGGCATGTTTCTGGACGACGAAGCTGCTGCCGGTCTTTCGAGCGCCTCGCCCCTTCGGCTCGCCCGTCGTCCCAAAATCGCGCTTCTTGCGGTAGTCGGCGAGCGACATGCGATGTCAGCTCGCTTTCCGGCGTGTCGCGGCTGTCCGGGTCTTGCGAGGCTGCGCCGCTCGTTTTTTGGCTGCTGCTTTGTCGCTCTGCTCGGAAAGAGCCGCGCTCTCGCGCAGCGCCTCGAGCAGATTGACGACCTTGGCTTCGCGAGCCTTGCGCGGCGGCGCGATCGGCGCGCCTTCCAGTTTCGCTTTTACGAACTCGGCGAGGGCGGCCTCATAGCGGTCTTCGAACGTAGACGGGTCGAAGGCGCCCCGCTTGGTGTCGATAATGTGCTTGGCCAGCTGAAGCATTTCGCCCTGAACTTTAACCTCGGGCACTTCGTCGAACGCCTGTTGCGCCGAGCGCACCTCATAATCGAAGTTCAGCGTGGTCGCGAGGAGCCCGTCGCCAAAAGCGCTGATCAGAACCGTGCGCGCGCGCCTGAAGAGCACTGTCTTCGCGAGGGCTGCGACTTTGTTCTTGCGCATGCCCTCGCGTATCAGAACGAAAAGTTCGTTCGCGTCGCTTTGCGAGGGGAACAGATAATAGGGCTTGTCGAAATAGACGGCGTCGATTTCGCCGCAGTCCACAAATGTTTCGATGGCGAGAGTTTTATCGCCTTTTGGCGTCGCCTGAGCGACTTCCTCCGGTTCAAGAACGACATACTCGTTCTTACCGACTTCATAGCCTTTGACTTGATCGCCGGATTCCACAGGTTCGCCGGTGTCGCTATCGACAAAGGTCCGCCGCACACGGTGGCCGGTGGATCGGTTGATCGTGTGGAACGCGATCCTGTCGGACGTCGACGTCGCCGAGTAGAGCGCCACCGGACAGGTGAGCTCCGCAATCTTTAGAGAGCCCTTCCAGTTCGCTCTCGGCGACAACGCAAACCTCGTACGCTCGCGGGCGGCTGAACGCTCGCCCGCTGATTACGCCTCTGGAGACTTCGTACTGTCAAGCTTTGCTGAGATTTTTGAAGCAATCATCAGTCCGACAGCGGCGCCGATGATCAGATGGAGGTTGGGCGCTACGCGTTCGGCCACTGCTTTCGCCGCCACAGGCGCCATCGAACCGATGGAGGAGCCGATCGAGCGCACCAGATTTCCATCCGGCTTGAACAGCTGATCCATGAAGGGGAGTTGCGCAAAGCTGCTCTGTTCGAGTTCGGCGGCTGGAGCTTGAGTCTCCAGCGAGGCTGAGTCCTTTGTCGCGAGATAGACAACGAGCGCCGCGAACAGAAAGGCTCCGGCGATGACGAGGTTGCCGGCAATCTCTCCCCACGTCCTCATGGCGTAGGCGTGGGCGGCGGCCGTTGCGAAGCCGAGCGCGAGCAGCGCGAGGGTCGCGACGATGGCGAGACGCGACGCGCCTCGCGTCGCGTTCGCGATACTCTCGTCCACCCGATGGAATAGCGGATCCAGCATCATGATCTTGCCCGCTCCAGATTAGCTGCGGCCCTTCCACATGGCCCCGACGAGAAATCCTCCCGCGACGGCAAGCAACAGCGCCGTCACCGGCTGTTCGCGCACCGCGCCTTCGACGGTAGTCTTGAGCCCTTCGCCTGCCGACCTGGCCTTCTCCGCGATTTCCCGCGACTGCTCGCCCACTGTCGTCAAAGCGGCGTCAGCCCTCTCCATGGTTTCGTCGTATTTAGCGCTGACGTCGTCAGCTATGGAGCCGGCCTTTGCGGCGGCGTTCGCCGACGCCTTGGTCACGGCGTCTTGCGCTTCCTGGACCTTGTTCGTGACTTGCGATGTTATGCTCATGCCCGCTTCTCCGCTGTTATTGCCCCGCTGGGCGAATACTGAACTTCCAGATCGGTTGATTGTTCCTCGCCGTGTCCCAACCGGCGCACGCTACTCTGGAAGATTGATCTCGTGCTGAGGGAACACGTGGCTGACGGTCACTGTTCCGGCGATGAGCAGAGGCGTCGCCAGAATTGCGCCGACCGGTCCCCAGAGCCATGTCCAGAACACCAGTCCCAGGAAGACCAGTCCGGGATTGAGAGTCAGTCGGCTGCCGATCACGCTGGGCGATACGACATTGGCCTCTAACGTATCTGCGACGAGAAGAATGAGCGGGGCGACGAGCGCCTGCGAAAGCGATCCGAACGTCGCGAAGCCGACCAGAAACAATGCGACGTAGATCGCGATCGGGCCGACATAAGGGATGAATTCGAGAGCGAAGGCGATGATGCCCCATAGCAGCGGATTTGGAAGGCCGACAGCAAAAGCGGTCACGGCGACGATGAGCGCCAGAACGAGGTTGATGGCGGCCACCACCGCCATATAGCTCTTGAGATCTCGTTCGATGTTGTTCAGAAGCCGCAGCGTGCGCAACCGCGTTTCCTTGTCATCGGAGAAAAAGACGAGGTAGCGGCGCAGCTCCTCTCGTCCGGACAAGGAGAAGAACAAGGCCGCGAGAAATACAATCAACTCGCCGATGGTCGGGGTAAGAAAATTCATCGTTGACTGCAGGACTGCCGCTGCGTCAAAGGAGCCGCCCCCGGTTCTTGCGAATGTGCTTTGCAGCCGCTCCAGCGAAAACGCCGGGCCAAACGCCGATCGCAGCTTATCGCTGAATGAGGCCAACAGTTCGGGCGCGCGACCAACCCAGTCGACGGCGATCGTCGAGCCCTGAACAATCGCTGCATGAATAATCAATAAGGCGCCAAAGACGACTGCAGCTGCAAAAATGCTCGGCGGCAGGCCCCATTTTCGCAGGGTGGTCACCCACGGCCCGAGCATGAAAGCGAGCACGCCTGCCGAAACGATCGGCACCAACAGGGTTTGAGCCAGGCTCATCGCGACGGCGAGCATCAGCACGAACATGCCAATGAGCGCCCATGATGAGATTTTCTGGAGACCGAGCGAGGGTTCCAGCGGCTGGTGTTGGACCGTCTGCGTCGACAAGTTGAGCCCCGGGGAAGCGCGACAATTTCGCGGAGACGTAACGCAACGGCGCTAGCCAATGTTCCACGGCCACCGCGCCCACGCGCCAGCTTGCGGAGGGCAACCGCATTTTACAGTCCCGGAAAGATGTCCTTGCCGTCTTCGGCAAGTTTCGCTTCGCCGATCGATTTTTGAAATTCACCAACGACGATCTGCGCCAGTCCGGTGAGCGTGAGATGGGTCGACTGCGTGGCGAGTCCGAGGGTCAACTTGGTCTTGCCCATGGCCTCGTTCGCATAGCCGCGCATTTGATCGGTTGCGCCCGACTGCACAAGATTGTCGAGCGCCTCCCACATCGAATCCTTCACTTGGGCGACCGAATAGCGGGCCCGAGTTGAGCGCTCCAGATCGACAGCATTTTCCTCCGCGCTCGCTGGTGGATTCGATGCATCGCCAGAACGACATTCTTCATCGGCGCAGATAATGGGGTCCCTGGCATTGTCAGTTAACGCATCCATCGATTCCATGCTCCCAAATCTCAATTCCTGGGCTCGGCCAATGCCGCCCGCCAGGATGAAAACTGATTTGAAGGGTTCTATGTTCCGAGGGTTCGCGCAGTCGCGTATCGCGCAGCTCGAGGCTCGGAGCGGCCGCCAAATAAAAAGCGGCGTAACGAAAATGGCGATGCGCAGTTTACTTGAACGGCTTCTCGACGCCTGGCGGCAATGCGACGTGGAAACCCTGGTTGATCGCCGAAAACATCTGATAAAAACCGGACAGGACGACGAGTTCGATAAACCCTTCGACGCCGAACGCCTTGATCGCTTCGTCCTGAACGCCCTGCGGAATGTTTTGCCAGGACAAGGTCGACGCCAGCACCGCGGTGACGAGATCATAGGGCGACGACGCGACGGCGCCTAAGTCTTCGTCTCTTTCCAGAGCGCTGATCAGCGAGGACGGAACGCCCGCCGCTTCGGCGTGCTGAACATGATCAGCCCATTCGAAGTCGGCCCCGGTCCGACGCGCGACGAACAGCACAACGAACTGATAGACCTCGCGGGGCAGATGGCCCTGGAACTTCAAATAATAGCCGAGGTCCTCGATCTTTTCGCAAAGCTGCGGATGGTTCATCAGTGCGGCGTAGGGACCGCCGAAGCCCGCGCCCTGCGCCTTCCGCCGTTCGACCATGCGGTCGTAGCGCGCACGATCGGCCGGCGACAGCGTTGAAGGATCAAAAGGCAACTGAGCCATCGGCGCGTCCCTTGTCACTCGTGGTAGGAATAGGCCGCAATGGCCTCGGCCCAGTCCTTGACGGGCGTCGTGAAGGCCTTGTCGGCTTTAACGTCGATGAGGCAGGGGCCCACGCCCTGTAAGGCTCTTTCGAAAGCGGCGGCAAGATCGCCCGGAGAGCGCACGGTTTCGGCGCGAGAGCCCAAGGCCTGCGCAAAACCCGCCCAGTCGTGATCCGGCAATCGCGTCAGTTCGTCGGGCGTCGGACCCAGTCCATGCGCGCGCAACCAGACATTGCCAAGCGCGGCATTGTTGATGACGACATAGATCACCGGCAGCTGGTAGCGCGCCGCGGTCGCGATTTCCATGCCGCCCATGCGCATGCATCCATCGCCCGTGACGACCGCCACGCGGCGGTGCGGCTGTGCGCATTGCACGCCGATCGCAGCGCTGATCGCCCAGCCCATGGGGCCGAGATTGGTGGCGGACACATAGGTCTTGGGTTCGTAAGCTTCCCAGTAATGGCCGGCGAAAGCGCGATGTGCGCCGGAATCCACCACAAGAACGCCATCGCGCGGGAACGCCTTTCTCAGCTCGCTGATGACGCGCGCCGGATGAATCGGAGCCGCGTCGCTCTCGCAATTTTCCGGATCCTGCAGGCGAGGTTGAGCGCGGATCTCGGACATCCAAGCCGCGCGTGCGGAGAGCGTCGGCTCGAGAGCCGCGCGCAACTTCTCGCGCTGGTCGAGCAGATAGCCAAGATAGGCGCCGCAGCTGCCAACGATCCCGCCGTCTTGGACATGCGTCCCGATTGCGGAGGGCAGCAAGTTCACGCAGATCGTCTTACTGGGTTTGACTTGGAGCGCCCAGTGCATCGTGTCGCGCTCGTTCAGCCCCGACCCCAAAATGATCAGCAGATCGAGCGAGGGGTCCATCAAGGCGGCGCGGGAGTGGTGCGTCCCGGCGTAGCCGAACACGCCAAGCGAAAGCGGATGGTCCTCGGGGAAGACGCCCTTTCCGCGCAGCGTCGTCGCGACCGGAATGCGCCAGGTCTCGGCGAATTCCTTCAGCGCATGGGCGGCTTTCGAGTGCTCGACGCCCGCGCCGGCCAATATGGCGATCTTGACAGGCGGCTTGCCGCCGGCGGAGCCCAAGAAATGTTGGAGTGACGACTCGGCGGCCGTCATCGACAGCGCGTTGTAGTCGATCAGCGCCCGGTCAATCGGCGTATGGGTGACGGAGATCTCCGCGGCCAGGCAGTCGCCTGGCAGGGAGAGATGTACCGGCGCCGCGGGACGGGTGCGAAGCTGTAGCAGGGCGTGCTCAAACAGATGCGGCATATTCTTCGGATTGTCGATCGAAGAGGAATAGCGCGTCAGCGGCTTCATGATCGCGACGTCGTCCAGCGTCTGGGGGCTTGCGTCCTGAAATACGCCCAAGCCCTCGAGGACAGTCGCCACTTCGCCACTCATCAGAAGAAGCGGCGAGCCATCGGATTGCGCCGTCGCCACCGCGGTGACCGTATTGGTGAGGCCCGGTCCGCCGATGCAGAGCGCGGCGCCGAAATTTCCGCTCGCGCGTGCGTAGCCGTCCGCCATATAGGCGGCGCCGCCCTCTTGCGCCGCCACGATCGGCGTCAGAGCCTCCTGTCGTCCGAAAGCGGGCAGAAAGGGATCCACGAGGCCGCCCGGGACCATAAACACATGGTCGAGTCCTTCGCGCGCCAGCGCTTCGAGGATGAAATCGACCCCTAGGTGCATTCCCAGCTCCATTGACGCGTCAGGCGCGCATGAAAAAAGCGCATTCGCCAGCACTTCATATAGTCGAGCGCAAGCTCGAGGATCAACGGAGGATTTTGACCGCGACAGGCGCGGCGGGAGCAAGCGCCGTCTTGAGGCAAATCGCGAACTCGGCCGTCGCCGGAAGTGAATCCGTGCGACCGAGTTCCTATTTATGCTGTCGGCGCTGCTCGAAGGGGTGCCGAGGCGCTTTTCACATCTTCGGCTAGATGACCAAGGATCTGATCGTTCCCGTCGCAGAGGGCCTCTACTGCCCTCCTGGAAATTTCCACATCGACCCATGGCGCCCGGCGGCTCTGGCGGTGATTACGCACGGCCATTCTGATCACGCGCGATGGGGCAGCGGCGCCTATCTCTGTCACGAGGATTGCGCGCCGATCCTGCGCAGACGACTCGGCGACGTTCGCATCGAGACGCTGCGTTATGGCGAGAGCCGAGACATTGGCGAGGTGCGGCTCTCGCTGCATCCCGCCGGCCATGTCATCGGCTCGGCGCAGGTGCGCATCGAGCGCCGGGGCGAGGTCTGGGTCGCCTCCGGCGACTACAAGCTCGAAGCGGACGGCGTCAGCGCGCCTTTTGAGCCCGTCCCGTGCGACGTCTTCATCACCGAATCGACCTTCGGTCTGCCGATCTATCGCTGGCGCGCGCAAGCCGAAGTGATGGCCGACATCAATTCATGGTGGGCGGAAAATGCGCGCGCGGGACGCGCCAGCGTCATGCAGGCCTACGGGCTCGGCAAAGCGCAACGCCTGCTCAAACATCTCGACGCGAATATAGGACCGATCGTCTGCCACGGCGCGATCGAACCGCTCAATCAGATCCATCGCGATCTCGGCATAGCGCTGCCGCCGACCTTCAACGTCGGCGCGCTCGACAAGGCGGGGCTTTCGCGCTGCTTTGCGCTGGCGCCGCCCCACGCCGTGCAAAGCGGGTGGATTAGACGCTTTGGCGATCATTCGGACGCCTTCGCCAGCGGATGGATGCGGCTGCGCGGCAATCGGCGACGCCGCGGCGTCGATCAAGGCTTCGCGCTTTCCGATCATGCTGACTGGCCGGCTCTGTTGCAGGCGATCGCCGCAACGGGCGCAGAGCGTATTCTTGTCACGCATGGAAGCGGGGAGGCGCTTTCGCGCTATCTGCGCGAAAAAGGATATGACGCGCGGCCGATGGCGACCGAATATGGCGACGAAGAGGGCGAGGCGGAGCCAAACGTCGACGTCGACACAGACGGCGCATGAAGACCTTCGCCACGCTCTTCCGGCGCATCGACGCCGCGACGTCGACGCAGCATAAGAGACAGGCGCTGATCGACTATCTACGCCTTGCGGTCGGCGATCCGGAGCAATACGCCAGCGCCGCCTGGACGGTCTATTTTCTCGCCGGCGGCAAGCCGCGCCAGATGATCTCGACCAAGCTCCTGCGCCAGCTCGCATTGGAGGCGACGGATCTGCCCGAGTGGCTCCTCGACGAGTGCTATCACAGCGTCGGCGATCTCGCCGAGACTTTGGCGCTTTTGCTGCCGCCGCCGACCCGGATGGAAGACGCGCCGCTCGATCTTTGGATGAACGAACGGCTATTGCCCTTGCGCGAGCGTGATGATGCTGCGCGGCAAGCGGCGCTGCGCGAGTGGCTCGACGCCATGCCTTCCGACGATCGCTTGCCGTTTTTCAAGCTCGTCACCGGCGAATTGCGCATCGGAGTTTCGAAGCTGCAAATGACTCAAGCGATCGCCCAGGCGACGGAGCTCGACGCCAAGCTCGTCGCGCAGCGGATGATGGGCTACACGCAGGCGAACCGCGCGCCTCAGGCGCAGGATTTTATCGCGCTCGTTGCGCCAGCCGAAGCAGGCGAAGACGGGCGGCCTCTGCGCGGCCAGCCTTATCCGTTCTTTCTCGCGCACCCGCTTCAGGCGCCACTTTCGGCCTTTCCAGAATTGCTAGGCGCAGTCGACGACTGGCTCGTTGAATGGAAATTCGATGGCATACGCGCGCAGTTCATTCATCGCGCCGGCGAGTGGTGGCTGTGGTCGCGGGGCGAAGAACTCGTCAGCGACAGCTTTCCGGAGCTTGCCGCGCTCGTCGATTTTCTCCCCGACGATATTGTCCTCGATGGCGAGCTCATCGTCGTCGCGCCTCGTTCGGACGCGCGTTCCGCCGTGGACGATCTTAGCGATCTGCGCCCCTTTTCTGAATTGCAGCAGCGTCTCGGACGCAAGGTTCTCACGCCAAAAATGCTGCGCGACAGGCCAGTGGCGCTGATCGCTTATGACCTGCTCGAGAAAGACGGCCACGATCTGCGCGAAAAGCCGCAGAGGGAGCGTCGCGCGCTTCTCGAAGAGGCCGTGTCGCGCACGCATGCCTGCGCGATGCAGGTCGGCGCCGATTTGCCCCTGCGGCTCAGCCCGGCGCTAACGCAACCCGATTGGGAGTCCTTTGCAAGACAGCGCGAGGAGGCCCGGGCGCGCGGCGCCGAAGGCATGATGCTGAAGGCGATGAACGCGCCTTATGGCGTCGGCCGACAGAAGAGCGGCGCCAATCTCTGGTGGAAATGGAAGCTCGATCCAATGAGCGTCGACGCGGTGCTGATCTACGCCGCGCGGGGTCATGGGCGCCGTTCGGGCGTTTACAGCGACTACACATTCGGGGTGTGGAGCGGCCCGCCGGAGCAGACGGACCGCACGCTGCTGCCCTTCGCCAAGGCCTATTCCGGGCTTTCCGACGAGGAGATGCGCAAGGTCGACGCGACGATCAGAAGGACGACGATCGAGAATTTCGGCCCGGTGCGCAGCGTGCGCCCGACCATGGTGTTCGAACTCGGCTTCGAGGGGATCGGCGCCAGCAACCGTCACAAAAGCGGCATCGCCGTGCGATTTCCGCGCATGTTGCGCTGGCGACAGGACAAGCCCGTGGAGGACGCCGATACGATTGAGGCGCTACACGCGCTATTGCCTGGCGGCGGCGCATGAGCGGACGACGCGCCAAGCAGTCCGCCGTGAAGAGCTTACTCGCGAAGCGCGGCTGGAAGTCGTTTCGCTTTCAGCAGGACGTGTGGCGCGAAATAGCAAAGGGACGCAGCGGTCTGCTGCACGCGACGACAGGCGCCGGCAAAACTTTGGCCGTCGCGCTCGGCGCCTGGCAGGCGCTCGCCGAAGATGCGGAAGAGCCGCCACGACTCTGTGTTCTCTGGATCACGCCGATGCGCGCCCTCGCCGCGGACACCGCCAAGGCGCTCAACGAGGCGTTCGACGGTCTCTCCGCGCATGGCCAGCGCTGGACGGTCGGCGTTCGCAGCGGGGATACGGCCTCCGCCGAACGCACCCGGCAGGCGCGCCGTCCGCCCAGCGTGTTGATCACGACGCCGGAGAGCCTGTCGCTCATGCTCTTGCGCGCCGACGCGCGCTACTATCTCGGCGCGATCAGATGCGTGGTCGTCGACGAGTGGCACGAACTCCTCGGCAATAAGCGCGGCGTGCAGACGCAGCTTGCGCTGGCGCGGTTGAAGCGCTGGCGTCCCGATCTGCTGATTTGGGGCATGTCGGCGACGCTTGGCGATCTTGAAGAAGCAAAGCGCATCCTGCTCGGTCCAACCGATGCGCCGCGCGGCGTAATCGTCGCGGGCGGCGTACGAAAAGATATCGTCATCGACACGCTGTTGCCGGAAGATTTCGCGCGCTTTCCCTGGGCCGGGCATCTTGGGATCAAAATGGCGCCGCAGGTGGTCGCGGAGATTGATCGATCTCCGACGTCGCTCATTTTCACCAACACGCGCTCGCAGGCGGAAATCTGGTATCACAATCTCTTGCGCGCCCGACCCGATTGGGCCGGGCTCATTGCGGTGCATCACGGCTCGCTGGCGCGCGAGTCGCGCGATTGGGTTGAGGATGGACTCAAAGCCGGCAAGCTCAAAGCGGTCGTCTGCACGTCGAGTCTCGATCTTGGCGTCGATTTTCTTCCCGTCGAACGCATCCTGCAGGTCGGGTCGCCCAAGGGCGTCGCGCGCCTTCTGCAGCGCGCCGGCCGCAGCGGCCATGCTCCCGGTCGCACGTCGCGCATCACGCTTGTGCCGAGCCATGCGCTCGAGCTTGTCGAATCGTCGGCCGTGCAGCAGGCGGTGCGGGACGGCCGCATCGAAAGCCGCCGCACGCCGAATGCGCCGCTCGACGTTCTGGTGCAGCATCTCGTCACCATCGGACTGGGCGGCGGCTTCAGGCCTGACGAATTGCTCGCGGAAATTCGATCGACGGCGGCCTATGAACATCTTTCCGAAGAGAATTGGCGCTGGTGTCTCGACTTCGTGAGCGGCGGCGGACCAAGTCTTTCCGCCTATCCCGAATATCGCCGCTGCGGTCCTGACGCTGACGGCGTGTGGCGGGTCGCCAGCAAGCAGATCGCTCTGCGCCATCGACTCAACATCGGGACGATCACGGCGGACGCGAGCGTCCTCGTTCAATACGGACCCGCGCCGCCGGGTCAGAAGCTCGGCGTCGTGGAGGAAAGCTTTATCGCGCGACTCAAGCCAGGCGACAGCTTTTGGTTTGCGGGTCGGATTCTCGAATTCGTGCGGCTTCGCGAACTCATCGCCTATGTGCGGCCGGCGAAAGCGCGCAGCGGCGCCGTTCCGCGCTGGGACGGCGGGCGAATGCCGCTTTCGACGACTTTGGCGGACGCCATGGTGGAGCAATTGCAGCGCGCGGCCGAGGGGCGTTATGACACGCCGGAGCTGCGGGCGGCCGAGAAAATGCTGAGATTGCAAGCGCGCTGGTCGCATCTGCCGACGCCGACGACGCTGCTTGCCGAAACATTGAAAAGCCGCGACGGCTGGCATTTGTTCCTCTATCCCTTTGCGGGCCTGAATGCGCATATCGGCATGGCGAGCCTCATCGCCTGGCGGGCGGCGCAGAAATCCGCCAGCACGTTCTCGATCGCCGTGAATGATTACGGCTTCGAGCTTTTGAGCGCCGACCCGCGCGACTGGGGCGCCATGCTGCCGGAACTGATTGCGCCGCGCGCCATTCATGACCTGACGCATGAAACGCTCGCGAGCCTGAACGCAGCGGAGCTGGCGCGCCGGCGTTTTCGCGACATCGCGCAGATCGCCGGTCTCGTCGTGACCACCTATCCCGGGCATCATAAGAGCCTGCGCCAGTTGCAGGCGTCGTCCAGCCTGTTCTACGACGTGTTTCGCAAATTCGATCCCGAAAATGGGTTGCTGCGCCAGGCCGAACGTGAAGTCTTGGAAGACGCGCTCGACATCGCGCGCCTTGCCGAGAGCTTCGAGCGGCTGCAAAATAGAGAGTTCGTCCATGTCGCGCTGCAGCGCTGCTCGCCGCTCGCCTTTCCGCTGATGGTCGAGAGAATGCGCGAGCGCCTCAGCAATGAAACGCTCGCGACGCGCATCGAGCGTATGATTTCGCAGTTGGAGCGCGCCGCGGACAAATGTTAGAACCTGACGATACTTTGCGGGGTGAAGGCGCGGGCCTCGTCTCCTCTCACCAGCATCGCGGCGTCGTTTTGCTGCCGCAGCGCGCCGTCTGGCGCGTTGAGACGCGCACGCTGTTCATCGCCGACGCGCATCTTGGCAAGGCGGCGACATTTCGCGCGCTCGGCCAGCCCGCGCCAAAGGGAACGACGCGCGACAATCTCGACCGGCTCGACGCGCTCATAGATCGATTCAATCCTATCCGGCTCGTTTTTCTCGGCGATTTGTTTCACGCCCGGCAGGCGCATTCGCCGGGAGTGGCGGCCGCCTTTCTCGATTGGCGCAGGCGCCACGCTGCATTGCGCCTCACGCTCGTGCGCGGCAATCATGATCGGCGCGCCGGTGATCCGTCGGAACAGTTCGGAATCGAGCTTGTTGACGAGCCCTACGACGCAGAAGGGATTGTCGCACGTCACCACCCGCTTGCGTCCGACGAATGCGAAGGGCAGGGGGCGACCATTCTTGCGGGGCACCTTCACCCCTGTGTCCGGATGAGCGGGGCGGCGCGCGACAGCGTTCGTCTTCCTTGCTTTGTGCTGCAGGAGCGACAGATCGTGCTCCCGGCCTTCGGCGCCTTCACGGGCGGGGCTCTGGTGCGTGGGCGCGGCGCAAAGACCTGCGCGATCGTCGACGAACGACTGCTCGTCGCAGACTAGCTGCGCGTTGCATGAAGCGTCGCGACAGGTGGGGAAGGCAGGCGAGCGAGCAATTCGATCTCGTTTCCCAGCAGGCCAAGCGCATTCACTTTGGCGTAATCCGCCGCGATCAGCCGCTCTCCAATGTCGCGTCGGTAACGCATATTGGGAATGTGCACGCGCTCGATCAGCCGATAAGCGTCGCGGCGCGCGCTTTGGATCGTTCCCCCGCAGCCCGTCGCCACCATCGTCCAGCCATAGGCGCCGGCGGTAACGAGCTGCCCATTGTCGAGGGCCACTTCGCAATAGTGCAGATTTTCTTGGTCCTCGCGCGGCAATGCGCCTTCAAACAGGATCGGCATGCCGATCGGCTCTTCCGCCTGTCGTCGCGAATAGGGGAAAGGCGGCACGGTTAGGACGACTCCGACCGAGAACCCGTCATCGACGTCCAGATGATCCCTGTCGCGGCGGACCATCGCCTGAAACAATTCCGCCCAGGACGTTCGCTGTAACGGCGACAGAATGGCGAAGCCCGGATAGCCGAATCTGCAAGTGAACTCGAGCGGCCAAATACCCTGGTCATTGACGATGGTGTTGAGGTTCACATAGCCGCGATGGCCGTGACGCCTGAGCAAAGGCTCGATCTTTGCCAAAGTTTTCTCAAAGAAGAGGGTCGAGTTCTCATACGTAGCGACCGTGCCCATTTCTCCCGTCAGCTCTCCAAGGTCGCCCGGGAAGAAGCGCTTGTGCTCCCAGTCGAGACAGGCAGGCCGCAAAAACTTCTCCCCGTCGAAATAAGCGCCGACGCCCATCTCGACGCCATCTATAAAATCCATCAGGACGAAGCCGGCTGCGTCCGCAGGACTGTCGGGCAGATTTTGCAGCAGCGCGGAAATGTCGCGTCCATCGGCGAGACCGCCGGCGAAGTTGCGATGCGCCAAATCGGGCGAATTGAATTTCAGGACATATCGACTGGGGCGCTCGCGAAGGAAGCGCAAGCCATCCTGCCTGTTCAAAAAGTGGCGGGTCGCTGCGGTTGAGAGGCCGAGCTCGGCGAGAAGGCTCTGCGCATAGGCCCGGTCGATTTCGAGCCGGTCGCCGAAGGCGCTTCCGCCGATGACATTGAATCCATCTTTGCGCAACGCGTCCTGCAAATCGCCGAATGACACGTTTTCGAATAGAATGATTCCCTCGTCCCCGGCGCTCTTCACCCATTGCAGTTCCGAACGCCAATCGTCGGTCTTGGCGATCATGCCGTTCAGAATGTTCTGGCAAAGCGGCGCGTCGATGAAGACCTTGACCTCATGTCCTTCCGCCGAAAGTCGAAGATAGAGCGCGGAGAGGTCGCAGTAGTTCCCAATCCCCAGAACCCGCATGGACGCTCCTAGGCCGCTTCACGCGGCGACTCCATCTGCAGCCGGAAATGACGACGGTAGCGCTCGAAGCATCGCGCGCCATGCCAAAGCCGAAGAACGGCGCCTTCGCCGATCGCCTGCGCGCGGCGCGGATCCTCTACGACGAGAGGGCGCAGAACTTCGCGATTCCAGGCCTCGGAATGTTTGACGTCAAGAATCGCATGCAGCGAAAAATATTGACGCTGCTTGCCGGGAACCTTGAGTCGCCGCAGTCCACGCTCGACTTGGATCGCGCGCCCCGGCGCCGTCATCTCGATCGCGCCAAGCGCGCCGATCGAATGGAAGGCGAAGCGACGATTGCTGGCGAGCGCCACCATCATATTGCCGAGCGCGAGCGACTCGGGGCAGACGCGCTCCGGCTGCGCGTCGACGCCGAAATAGGCGGCGAGCCGCGTCAGCATCGGACCGTGCATGCCCTGCGCATTGCCTCGCCCCATTTCGTCCCAGTAATTTCGCGCCATTTCGAGCTTGGGGGTCTGCGGCATCTTGATTTGGGTGAGCGCGACGAGATCGTCGAACCCCGCTTCGCCGGAGACTTCCTGCTCAAGGAACCATTTCATCTCCTCGAAGCTCGCCAGTCGCTCAAGCCAAGGGAACAGCGGATCGTTTTGGCCTGGCCCGTTCACGGCGAGACGCTCATACCAGGTCAGAAAGGCGTCGGCCTCGCTCGGAATGTTCGCGACGAAGGGCGCGATCGCCGCACGAGCGCTCTCGACATAGGCGATCTCCGCTTCGGCGAGCACGGCGCGCGCAAGCACGTCAGCGCGCCAGTCGCCGGAGGGCGTTAACGGCTCAAGCCGGGCGGCATTTCGTCGGCAGAGTTCTCTCTGGAAGCGCTCAAAGGCCACGCCGTTTTGCGCCGGAGCCAGAGCGATCCAATCAGGGTCACGCATATGTCAGCCTTCTTTTTTTATGTTGAGGAAGACTGCGGCGATGCGGTCAACATTGTCGTAGGCGGAGCGCTCCAGCTCTTCGCCGAAGACGTCGGGGTCGACCTCCTCGTAATCGAAGGTCACCGGCGAAGCGTCGAGGACTGGCGTCACGGCGGCAAGGAACTGGTCCACGCCGCCGACAATCGGCGATCCGGTATAGAGCAGCAGCCTTCCGCTTTCCGTTAGATGTGGGATGCCCTCCCGCACAATATCGACGGAAAGGGCGATGCCGAACTCGCCGCCCCCATGGCGATAAAGACGTTGGTAGTCATCGACGAGATAGGGCGGATTAGCGATGATGTAGTCGAACGGGCCGCCGGCGTTCTGGAAGAGATCGCTGTGAACAGCCTGTGTGCGCTTTATTCCGTTCAATGCAGCATTGATGCGCGCATATCGCACCGCTTGGGGATTGATGTCGGCGAGCAGCAGCTCGACGCCGGGTCTCATCAGGCTCGCGGCGAAAATCCCGCCGGCGCCGCTGCCGCACCCGATGTCGACGAGACGGCGGGGCGCCGAGGCTGAGAGAGGCTGCGAATTGAGGATCGATTCGACGCAGCGCGCGAAACGGTAAGTGTCAGGTCCGAAAAAAACTGAATCGGCGGCGTCCGTGGGAAAGGCCGAGTGCGCGAAGAGCTGGTTCTTGAGAGTCGAGAAGCGCACCTTGCTGCGCAAGACGCCATTGCAGTGCGCCAGCGCCTTCGCCTCCGCAAGAGTGCGTAACACCGGCGCCGGCAGATCGCTCGCAGAAAACGGCAGACTCCAACCGAATGCGCGCGTCAAATTCGAACCGACCACCGCTGGCCGTTGCACGATGCGGCTATGGGTCAGCGGCGTCGTGGTGGTGAAGCGGTAGTTCTGGTCCCGTAAGAACGCGCCCAACCATAGCAAGGCCTCGTCCGCGACGCTCAGACCCTGGCGAGAAGCGGTCGGCGGCCCACTGGCCGTCTCGTCGGAGCAGAGATCCAGTTGCATCAATCGCCAACGCCCCCGGCGCCAAGAGAGGTCTCAACTCACGGCGATGGCGATAGTTCCGATAGGTTTGCGCTTGCGCCAAAGTTGGATCGCCAGGCGCGCGGGAAGCGCGAGAGCGTGTAGCTCATTCGCTAACTAACTCTTGGCGTCGATCGCGCGCAGTTCTCCCAGTGGGAGCGTATCGGCGTCGTCTTTGAGGTCGACGCCGGTCAGCTGGCGTCGGCGCGCCTCATGGCAAAGATAAAGCAGTTTTCGTGCGGCGTCGGCGTAGGAAAGCCCTTGCGGACGGATATTCGAGAGGCAGTTGCGCTCGGCGTCGGTGCGGCCGACGCGCGGCGCAAATGTGAGATAGACGCCCATGCTGTCGGGCGAGGAGAGGCCCGGCCGCTCGCCGATGAGAACCGCCGCGAGCCTTGCCCCCAGCGTTTCGCCGATGTCGTCGCCGAGCGCCACGCGCCCCTGTTCGGCGAGAACGATCGGCGCGATGTTCCACGATGTTCGATCGAGGGATTGTAGCGCTTTTTCGAGCACGGGAAGCGCGTGCCGGGCGATGGCGCGGGCGGACAGTCCTTCGGCGATGACGAACGCAAGGTCGTAGTCGCCCGCGAGGGCTTTGAGTCGCTGGCGGGAATCGTCGTCGAGTTTTCGACCGAGGTCGGGACGCAACAGAAAGCTTCGCCGATCGCGCGCGGCGCTCTTCACGCGGATGGCCGTCAGCCCGCGCGAGGTCAGCTCGTCGAAGAGCCGGTCGGCGTCGAGTCGCTCTTCCACCGCATCCCGCGCCTCGGCATGCGCCAGCTGGAAATCCAGCGTAGCGCGCGTCGTCAGCGCCGCTCCGGCGCGCGGCAGGAAAATTCTCGCCGGCGTCGCCGAACGGAGGATCGCAATCTTGTCGAGAGGCGTCGGGCGATCGTCGGCCATCCTCAGGCTCTTTCGAGAAGCGGCGCAAAGGATGCAGGCAGCGCCGGCGCCTGCAATTCGCCGTGCGCGTCCGTCAAACCGACGTCAGCGAGCCATTGCGCAAATTCGGGAGCGGGCGCCAGATTCAGCATGCGCCGAACGGCAAGGACGTCATGATAGGAGGTGCTTTGATAATTCAGCATGACGTCGTCTGCGCCAGGAACGCCCATGACGTAATTGACGCCGGCGACGGCGAGCAGCGTTAGCAGATCGTCCATATCGTTCTGGTCGGCTTCGGCGTGATTCGTGTAACACACGTCGCAGCCCATCGGCAGTCCGAGCAGCTTGCCGCAGAAATGGTCTTCGAGCGCCGCCCGCGTGATCTGCTTGCCGTCGAAGAGATATTCCGGGCCGATAAACCCGACGACCGTATTGACCAGCAGAGGATCGAGCACCCGCGCGACGCCATAGGCGCGGGCTTCCAGCGTCTGTTGATCGCAATTCCAGTGGGCATTGGCCGAAAGCGCGCTGCCCTGGCCAGTCTCGAAATACATGACATTGTCGCCGATTGTGCCCCGCCTTAAGGCAAGCGCCGCTTCGCGCGACTCGCGCAATAGGGCGATGTCTATCCCGAAGCTTGAATTGGCGGCTTGCGTGCCGCCGATCGATTGAAACACCAGATCGACGGGCGCGCGTCGCTCCATCAGCTGCAGCGTCGTGGTGACATGGGCCAGCACGCAGGATTGCGTCGGAATGCTGAGAGTCTCGCGCAGTTCATCGAGAAGGCTCAGGAGTTCGTAGCACTGCTCCGGACTGTCGGACGCGGGATTGACGCCGATGACTGCGTCGCCATTGCCGAGCAGAAGCCCGTCGATGGCGCTTGCGAGGACGCCGCGCGCATCATCGGTCGGATGGTTGGGCTGAATGCGCGACGACAGCCGCCCGCGCAGGCCGAGCGTGTTACGAAATTTCGTGACGACGCGCCGCTTGGCGGCGATCAGGATCAGGTCCTGGTTGCGGCAGAGCTTCGAGACTGCCGCGGCCATTTCCGGCGTCAGTCCGAAGGTCAAGGCGGCGAGCGCATGCTCATCGACGGCGTCGGAGAGAAGCCAGTCGCGAAAGTCGCCGACGGTCAGCGAGGCGATCGGCGCAAAGGCGTTGTGGTCATGGCCGTCGAGGATCAGTCGCGTGACCTCGTCCTCTTCATAGGGGACAAGCGCTTCGTTCAAGAACACGCTCAAGGGCAGATCGGCGAGGGCCATCTGCGCAGCGACGCGTTCCGCGGCGCTCGTCGCCGCAATGCCGGCGAGGCAGTCTCCGGAACGCAAGGGGGTCGCCTTGGCCATCAGCGTTTTAAGGTCTGGAAACCTGTAGCTCGTTCCACGTATCGTCGTTGCATACATGGCCAGACCTCGAAGGACCTTCTCACAGGCTATGGCGCCCCAGCGGACATGTCACTGTCCGCGCGTAAGGTTTTCCCCAAGGCCCTTCGTAGCCCATGGCCTTTGCGCGCCAGCCGCATATATTAGCTCAGTCCGAGTTTGTTATATTGCCCCGCCGGAGCCGATGGCAGCCCATACCGCAGATCCAGAAGCCCTGATACGCGCGCTTCCGCTCTGGCGCGGGCCGATCGAGATCGCGCCGTTGCTCGGCGGCATCACCAACAAGAATTATATCGTCAAGGATGGCGATCGATCCGTCGTCGTTCGCCTTGGCGGCGACATTCCGGTTCATGGCGTCATGCGCTTTAACGAATTGGCGGCGAGCAGGGCCGCGGGCGCCGCCGGCATATCCCCGAAAGTTCTGTATGCCGCGCCGATGGCGATGGCGCTCGAATATATTTCCGGCCGCACCTATGAGCCCGAGGACATGCGGGCGAACCGCAGACGCTGCGTCGATCTCATCAAGCGCGTTCATCGTGAGGTTGCGCTGCATTTGCGCGGGCCGACCCTGGCGTTCAACGTCTTCCATATCATTCGCGACTACGCCCATACGCTGATCGAGGACGAAAGCCGGATGGCGGCGAAATTGCCGCGCCTGCTCGCCGCGAGCGAGAGTTTGGAAAAGGCGACGGGCCCGATCGACCTCGTCTTCGGTCATAATGATCTCCTTGCCGCCAATTTCATCGACGACGGGCGGCGTCTCTGGCTCGTCGATTGGGACTATGCGGGATGGAATACGCCGCTGTTCGATCTTGGCGGACTCTCGTCGAACAATGGCTTTGACGCCGCGGACGACGACGCGATGCTCAAGGACTATTTCGAGGCGGCGCCGACCGATGCGTTGCGGCGCCGCTTCAAGGCGATGCTTTGCGCCTCGCTGTTGCGCGAAGCGTTGTGGAGCCTTGTCTCGGAGAGTCGGTCGTCGATTGATTTCGATTACGTCGCTTACTCGGAACAAAATCTGACGCGTTTCGAAGACGCCTGGGCGGCGTTTCAGCAAATGGAAAGAGCATGACGGATCTCCCGGGAAGCGCTCAAGTCGTCGTGATCGGCGGCGGCATCGTCGGCTGCTCCGTGGCCTATCACCTCGCCAAGCGCGGCGTGGAGACGCTGCTCATCGAACGCCATCAGCTGACGTCGGGTTCGACCTGGCATGCCGCGGGACTGATCGGTCAATTGCGGACCAACGCCAATATCACCAAGCTCCTCGGCTATTCGGTGGAGCTTTATGACCGGCTCGAGAAAGAGACGGGCTATGCGACCGGTTGGCGACGCAATGGCGGGTTGCGACTCGCCTGCAACGCCGACCGATGGATCGAAGTGAAACGACAGGCGACATCGGCGCGGAGCTTCGGCCTTGAGATGCAGCTTCTGAGCGCCAAGGAGGCGCAGGCGCTCTGGCCGCTGATGAATGTCGATGACGTCGTCGGCGCGGCTTTCCTGCCGACCGACGGACAAGCGAATCCATCGGACATCACCCAGGCGCTCGCGAAAGGCGCGCGGCTTGCCGGCGCAAAGCTTGTCGAGAGCGTCGCCGTCACGGACTTCATCATCGAGAACGATCGTGTGCGCGGCGTCGTCACGAATCGCGGCGCCATCGCCTGCGAGAAGCTCGTGCTCTGCGCAGGCCTCTGGACTCAGCCGCTCGCGGCGCGCGCCGGCGTCGCCGTGCCGCTCTCGGCGGTGCATCACCAATATCTCGTGACCGAGAAGATCAACGGCGTGACGAGCGATCTGCCGACTCTACGCGATCCGGATCGGCTCACCTATTACAAGGAGGAGGTCGGCGGACTCGTCATGGGCGGCTATGAGCCCAATCCCGTGCCCTGGTCATCGGGCGCCGTGCCAGAGGATTTCGCCTTTCGACTTCTCGAAGACGATTGGGATCATTTCGAGCCGATCATGGATCTCGCGCTCGGCCGCGTGCCGGCGCTCGCCGAGGCCGGCGTCAAGCAGATGATCAACGGCCTCGAAAGCTTCACGCCCGACGGCAATTGGATGATCGGCGAAGCGCCGGAGGTGCGCAATTTCTTCGTCGGCGCCGGCTTTAACGCTTTCGGCATCGCGTCGGCGGGCGGCGCCGGCATGGCGCTGGCGGAATGGGCGGCGGACGGCGAACAGCCGTTCGATCTCTGGCCGGTCGACATCCGCCGCTTCGGCGCGCCGCACAGGGACCCGTCCTGGGTGCGGGTGCGGACGCTCGAAGCCTATGCGCGCCACTACAGCATCGCCTGGCCCTTCGAAGAATTTACGTCGGGCCGGCCGCTGCGGCGCTCGCCGCTCTATGACCGCCTCAAGGCGAAGGGTGCGTGCTTCGGCGAAAAAATGGGCTTCGAGCGGCCCAATTGGTTCGCGGATGCGAGCGTGGGCGAAGCGCCGCTGGATCGCTATTCGTTCGGCGCGCCCGGCTGGTTCGATTCGGTCGGACGAGAGCATCGCGCATGCCGGGAGGCGGCGGCGCTTTTCGATCAGACAAGCTTCGCCAAGGCGCTGATTGTCGGCAAAGACGCCGAAGCGGCGCTGTCCTGGATCGCCGCCAACAATGTCGCCAAGCCGCCGGGCGCCGTCACCTATACGCAGTTGTTGAACCGCAAGGGCGGGATCGAATGCGATCTGACGATCTCGCGATTGGCGAAGGACCGCTTCTATGTCGTGACGGGGACGGCCTTCGGCACGCATGACTTCGACTGGATCAGGCGATCGATTCCAGAGGGCATGGACGCGCGCGTGATCGACGTCACCTCGGCGAATTCGGTGCTCGCGTTGATGGGTCCGCGCGCGCGAGAGATTCTGCAATCATGCTGCGACGATGATCTTTCGAATGTCGCCTTTCCTTTCATGAGCGCCCGCGAAATTCGCCTGGCCGGCGCGCCAGTGCTGGCGATCCGCGTCACTTATGTGGGCGAACTCGGCTGGGAGCTTCACATCCCTGTCGATTTCGCCGTCTCTGTTTATGACGCGCTGGTTGTCGCGGGCGCGCCCTTCGGCCTCGTCGACGCGGGCTATCGAGCGATCGAATCTCTGCGTCTGGAGAAGGGCTACCGCGCGTGGGGCGCGGATATCGGTCCGGATCACACGCCGCCGATGGCGGGACTCGGCTGGGCCGTCAAGATGAAGTCCGGCGCGCCTTTTCAGGGAAGAGACGCGCTCGTTCAAGCTGCGGGCTTGCCCTTGCCGCGACTTCTCGCCGGCTTCGTTGTCGACGATCCTGAGATCGTGCTGCTCGGGCGCGAAACGATCTATCGTAACGGCGTCCGCGTCGGATGGCTGTCAAGCGGCGGCTACGGCTATTCGATCGGCAAGGCGATCGGCTATGGCTATGTCCGCAACTCGGACGGAGTCGATCCGACTTTTGTGCTCTCTGGCGAATATCAACTTGAAATCGCCGGCGAGCGCCGGCCGGCGACCGTCTCTCTTTCGCCGTTCTACGATCCCAAAGGCGAACGCATACGCGCTTAGCCGCTGCGCCTACGCTTCAAGTGAATGGCCGACGTCGGCGGCGCCACGGAGATTGCGCGGCGCATGAAACTTTACGATCGCCTCCTCGACGGCGTCGAGCGCAAGATCGAGGTCGTCTTGAGAAATGACGAAGGGCGGCGCCAAGCGCACGACCGTGTGATGCGTCGCGGTCGTCAGCACGCCTTTGGCGAGCAGGCTTTCGCAGATTTCTCGCGCGCTCGCGTAACGCGGGTCGATGTCGACGCCGGCCCAGAGGCCGCGCCCGCGAACTTCACTGATCGCCGGGGCGCGCATCGCGTGCAGCCGTTGCAGCATTCTCGCGCCAAGCGCCTGGCTGCGTTCGACCAGCCGTTCGTCACGAATGACATGCAGCGCTTCTAGTCCAACGGCGGCGGCGAGAGCGTTGCCGCCGAAGGTCGATCCGTGCGAGCCCGGCGTGAAAACATCCATCACTTCGCTTTTCGCCACGAAGGCGGAAACGGGCAGAACGCCGCCGCCGAGCGCCTTTCCCAGCGTCACGCCGTCGGGAAGGACATTCTCATGCTCAAACGCGAACCAGGCGCCGCTGCGCCCCAAACCCGATTGGATTTCGTCCAGCAGCAGCAAAACGCCGCGTTCGTCGCACAGTCGGCGTAGCCCCGCGAGCCAGCCGTCCGGCGGCACGATGACGCCCGCCTCGCCCTGGATCGGCTCCACGAGAATAGCGGCGGTCCGCGGAGTGATGGCGGCTTCGAAGGCCGCGAGATCGCCAAACGGGGCGGCGCGAAAGCCCGGCATGAAGGGGCCAAACCCGTCTTGATATTCGCGCTCCGAGGAGAAGCTGATGATCGTTGTGGTTCGGCCGTGGAAATTGCCTGCGGCGACGATAATCTCGGGGTCGGCGACGCCCTTGACGCGATTGGCCCAGCGGCGCGCCGCTTTGATCGCCGTCTCAACCGCCTCTGCGCCGGTGTTCATCGGCAGCGCGACGTCAAGTCCTGTCAGAGTGCAGAGCTCCTCGAGAAACGGCGCGAGCCGATCATTGTAAAAGGCGCGGGAAGGCACCGCGAGCCGCTGCGCCTGCTCAGCGAGCTTTGCAAGGATTCGGGGATGCGCGTGACCGAGGCTGACAGCCGAATAGGCGCTCATCATGTCGATGTAACGCCGGCCTTCGACATCCCACAGATAAGCGCCCTGTCCCCGCGTGAGCACGACGGGCAGCGGGTCGTAGTTTCTGGCGACGTGCGGGTTACTGAACGCCGAGTTGTCCATATCCGAGAGCTTTTGGCGCGCATTCGCATTTGATAAATGCGTGCGAACGATCATGTACTGACTACATTACATGGGCACATGCGGGGCGCGGCGCCAGCCGCGCATAGCCGCGAACATCGGGAGTTGAAATGGAGGCGCGCGCTTTGGATCCTGGCCTCGCCGGGGAAGCTGCGGCCCTCCTGCGCACGCTCGGGGTCCAATCACAGACGTTTGAGCGCGGCTCGGTGACGATCCGCTCGCCGATTACTGGCGAGATCATCGCGCGCGTCGAGAGCGTGGATTCGGCGCAGGCGCATCAGGCCATCGCCCGCGCGGCGAATGCGTTTTGCGTCTGGCGCAACGTCCCGGCGCCCCGCCGGGGCGAGTTCGTGCGCCTGCTCGGCGAGGAGCTGAGGGCGGCCAAGACCGAGTTGGCGCAGCTTGTCACGATCGAAGCGGGCAAGATCACCTCGGAGGGCCTCGGCGAAGTCCAGGAGATGATCGACATCTGCGACTTCGCCGTCGGGCTCTCGCGTCAGCTCCATGGCTTGACGATCGCCACGGAGCGCCCAGGCCACCGGATGATGGAGACCTGGCGCCCGCTCGGCGTCGTCGGCGTGATCACCAGCTTCAACTTCCCGGTCGCCGTATGGGCCTGGAACGCGGCGCTTGCGCTGGTCTGCGGAAATACGCTGGTTTGGAAGCCCTCTGAAAAGACGCCGCTTGTGGCGCTCGCGACTCACGCGCTGTTCGAGCGCGCCGCGGCGCGTTTCGGCGAGGCGCCGGACGGGCTTTCAACCCTGCTTGTCGGCGGGCGCGAGATCGGTGAAATGCTTGTCGACGACGCGCGGATTCAACTTGTTTCAGCGACCGGTTCGACGGCGATGGGGCGCGCCATCGCGCCGCGCCTCGCGGGCCGTTTCGCGAAGTCTATTCTGGAGCTTGGCGGCAACAACGCCGCCGTCGTTTGCGCTTCTGCGCCGCTTAATCTCGCCGTTCGCGCGATCGCCTTCGCGGCCATGGGCACGGCGGGCCAGCGCTGCACGACGCTGCGGCGGCTGATCGTTCATGAAGACGTCTATGACGAGCTTCTCGGTCGCTTGCGACGCGCCTACGCCTCAGTTGCGGTCGGCGATCCCCGAGACGGCGCCGCGCTTGTCGGCCCGCTCATCGATCAGAACGCCTATGCGGCGATGCGCGCCGCGCTCGACGAAGCGCGCGCAGCAGGGGGCGTCATCCTCGGCGGAGAACGCGTGCTGACGGAGACATTCCCGGACGCGTTCTACGTGCGCCCGGCGCTCGTAGAAATGCCGGGGCAGACGGACGTCGTGCGGCGGGAGACATTCGCGCCCATCCTTTATGTAATGAAGTTCCGCAGCCTCGATGAAGCGATCGCGCTCAATAACGATGTCGCACATGGCCTTGCGTCATCGATCTTCACCGCGCGTCTGGACGAAGCCGAGCGCTTCATGGCCGCCGACGGATCGGATTGCGGCATCGTCAATGTGAACATCGGACCTTCCGGCGCCGAAATCGGCGGAGCCTTCGGCGGCGAGAAGGACACGGGCGGCGGCCGCGAAGCGGGGTCGGACTGCTGGAAGTTCTATATGCGCCGCGCCACCAACACGATTAACTATTCAGGCGAACTGCCGCTGGCGCAGGGCGTCAAATTCGATCTTGACGTTTAGCGCGTGACGCTACGCTCATGATTTCGGCCGCTGTTAGATTAAATACGCGATGGTAGCGAAGGTCACAAAATGAATGACGCTTCCGCTGACTCAATTCGGACGATGTTCGCGTCGGCGGTCTCGGACATGTACCAGGCCGAAGCGCCGCAGTATCGCGCGATGAAGGCGCTCGTCGCCGAGGTAAACCGCCACACGCTCGCCGAAAAGCCGCAACTCAAGCGGCACCTGGCGGAAAACAACGAACTCGAGCGACTCGACGTTGAGCGCCATGGCGCAATTCGCGTCGGAACCGCCGAGGAACTGTCGATGCTGCGCCGGCTCTTTGCGATCATGGGAATGGCGCCCGTCGGCTATTACGATCTGTCAATCGCCGGAATTCCAGTGCATTCGACGGCATTCCGGCCGATTGGCGAGAGCGCATTGCGGACTATTCCCTTTCGCATTTTTACTTCTCTTCTCAGGCTGGATCTCATCGCCGATCCGCAGGCGCGCGAGATCGCCGCCAAGGTTCTGGCGCAGCGCGACATTTTTACGCCGCGCTGCCGAGCCCTGCTCGATCTCTTCGAAAGAAGCGGGTTCGACGACGTAGAGCCGCGCGAATTTGTCCTGGAAGCCGCGAAGATCTTTCGCTGGAACGGGCAGGCGACGGTCTCATCGGCGGTGTACCGGACGCTGCATGCCACGCATCCGCTCCTCGCCGACATCGTCTGTTTCAAAGGACCGCACATCAACCATCTCACCTTGCATGCGCTCGATATCGACGCCGCGCACAGCGCCATGGCGGCGCGCGGCATGAATCCGAAAGCGATTGTCGAGGGCCCGCCGCGTCGCCGCTGCCCGATCCTGTTGCGCCAGACGAGTTTCAAGGCGCGCCCCGAGCCTGTGGAATTCATCGAGGAAGGCGGCCGGCGCGTGACCGGCGCGCATGCCGCGCGTTTTGGCGAGATCGAGCAGAGAGGCGCGGCGCTGACAGCCAAGGGGCGCGCGCTTTACGACAGGCTTCTCGCTGAAGCTCAGGTTGCGGTTCCGCTCGCGATAGACGGCGCCAATGCGCTCGCCTTTAACGAGGAGCTGGCGCGGCGCTTCGCGGCGTTTCCCGATGATGACGAGACGCTGCGGCGCGAAAGGCTCGCCTTCTTCCATTATTCGGCCGATCCAAGCGCTAGGGCAACGGATCCGATTTCTCCAGGCTCATTAAATGATCTTCTGCAGACCGGCGCTCTGCGCGCCGAACCGATTGTTTACGAGGATTTCCTGCCGGTCAGCGCGGCAGGGATCTTTCGCTCGAATCTTGGGGAGCGGGGTGAAGAGGAATTGATCGAGCGCGCCGACCGACGCGCCTTCGAGGCCGCGCTCGGCGCGCCGGTTTTCAACGAACTCGCGCTCTACGAGGAAGCGGAGACGCGCTCCTTAGGCGCCAGCCTGCAGGCGCTTGGCGTCGATCGCGCCGCTTGGCTGCAACCGCCGAAAACGGGCGCCGCGCCTATTGGCGCGGCGGAAAGCAGCCATAACTGAGGAGTAGGGCGCTCGACGCATGGGCGAAGGCGCCGCGGTATCGGAAGGCGCATGCGACGCATCCTGGTTACGGGCGCCCTCGGCCAGATCGGCGCCGAACTGACGCCGGCGCTGCGAAAGCGATATGGCGCGGCGCGCGTGGTCGCCTCAGACCTCGCAGAGGCGCGGCCAGCTGACGATCATTATGAACGCCTCGACTGCACACAGGCGGAAGCGGTCGCCGATCTGATGCGCCGGCGCGACATCGACGTCGTCTACCACCTCGCAGCGCTGCTCTCGGCGATCGCTGAGGATAGGCCGCAAGACGCCTGGAGCGTCAATATGAGCGGCCTCTACAATGTGCTGGAGGCCGCGCGCCGCTTCGGCTGCCAGGTGTTTTTCCCAAGCTCGATTGCGGCGTTTGGCCCTTCGACGCCCCGCCGCGGCACGCCGCAGATCACCGTTCAGCGGCCAACGACCATTTACGGCGTCACCAAGGTCGCGGGCGAATTGCTCTGCGACTATTACGCAACCCGCTTTGGCGTCGACGCGCGCGGATTGCGCCTGCCGGGTCTCGTGTCTTCCGCGGCGCCGCCGGGCGGCGGCACGACCGACTACGCCGTCGAAATGTTTCGCGCGGCTGTTCGGCACAAGCGCTATTCCTGCTTCCTCGACGCAGAGACCCGGCTCGACATGATGTATATGCCGGACGCGACGCGCGCGATCATGGAGCTCATGGAGGCTGATCCCGAGCGCCTGCGGTTTCGCAATGCGTATAACGTCACCGGCATGAGCGTCACGCCGCGCGAAATCGCCACGGAAATTCGCAAACACGCGCCCTCCTTCGCCGAAGACTACCGCATCGACCCGCTACGCCAAGCGATCGCCGACTCCTGGCCGCAGGCGCTCGACGCCAGTGCGGCGCGGGAAGATTGGGGCTTTGCGCCGCGCTTAGATCTCGCCGCCATGACGCGGGATATGCTCGCGCGTCTTGGCGCGGCGACAGATCCATTTGACGATCCCAATTCTGACGAGGTCCCCAATGCCAATGCAGGGTTTGGCTAAGGCGCTCGCCGCGCAGCTCGGCGAACTTTCGCGGGCAGGGCTGCTCAAGGGCGCGGAAAGCGTGCTCTGTGGCGTCATTGCGCCGCGTGACGGCCACGGTCCGCGCTTTCTCATCGAAGGCGAAGGCGACAAGCCGTTCCTGCGCATGAACGCCAACAATTATCTCGGCATGTCGCTGCGCGAAGAGGTGATTGACGCCGAAGATGCGGCGGCGACGAACTATGGCGCCGGGCCCGGCGCGGTGCGCTTCATCAGCGGCACCTGGTCGCCTCATGTCGCCTTGGAGCGCCGGCTCGCCGCCTTTCATTCGCGGCCGTCGGCGATCCTCTTTTCGTCGGCCTATGCGGCGATCATGGGCCTCATTCCGCAGCTCGTCAGCAAGAAGACCGCCGTCATCAGCGACGAACTAAATCACAATTGCATCATCAACGCGATCTCACTTGCGGCGCCTGCGGAGAAGCGGATCTACGAACATCTCGATATGGGCGAACTCGAGCGATGTCTCGACGAGACCGCGAAATCATGCACCCGCGCCGTCATCGTGACGGACGGGGTATTCAGCATGCGCGGCGATCACGCGCCGCTCGATCGCATCATGACGCTGGCGCGCAGCCGCGATAACGCCTTCGTGGAGGGGGCGATCGTCGTCGTCGACGATTCACATGGCGTCGGCGCGCTCGGGACGACTGGGCGCGGCGCGGAGGAATATACGCGGTCAGCGCCGGTCGACATTCTGGTGGCGACGCTCGGCAAGGCCTTCGGCGTCAACGGCGGCTATGTCGTCGGCGACGAAATTCTCATCCGCTACCTGCGCGAGCGCTCGCCCTTCTACGTCTACTCTAACCCCATCACGCCCGCGGAAGCCGCCGCCGCACATAAGGCGATCGACTTGCTGGATAGTACGAAGGGCCTGTCGTTGCTCGAGCATCTGCGCGCCATGACCGCACGCTTCAAGGCGGGGCTTGTCAGGCTTGGCTTCGAGACGCTGCCCGGTGAGCATCCGGTCGCGCCGCTCGTGACCCGTGACAGCGCCCGCACCGTCGCGCTTGTCGAGCATCTGCGGCGGCGAGGCATACTGGTTACGGGGCTGACCTATCCGGTCGTGCCGCGGGGCGACGAGGAGATCCGCTTTCAGATCAGCGCGGATCACACGGCCGCCGACATCGACGCGGCGTTGGCGGCGCTGGCCGAGATGGCCAATGCGAATGTTCCGCTGGCGCGGGCGAAGCAGCATTAGCGCGCTATTTACAGTGGCGGCGCCGCTGATCATTCGAGCGCGGCGACCGCCGAGGAAGCATCCATGGACAGCGCGCGTTACCATAAGGCGAGCATCGGAAACCGCTTGCTTCAGCCGGAAACGCTCATGCTGGGCTACGGCTACGATCCGACGCTGTCGGAAGGCGCGGTTAAGCCTCCGGTATTTCTGACGTCGACCTTCGTGTTTCGAACGGCCGAAGAGGGGCGCGACTTCTTCGACTATATGGCCGGCCGTCGCGCCCCGCCGGAAGGCGAAGAATCCGGACTCGTCTATTCACGGTTCAACCATCCCAATCTCGAGATCGTCGAGGACCGCCTGGCGATCTACGAGCACGCCGAATGCGGTCTCGTCTTTTCCTCCGGCATGTCGGCGATCGTCACCACGATTCTCGCCTTCGCGCGCCCAGGAGAAACGATCCTGCGCAGCCGTCCGCTCTATGGCGGCACGGAAGTTCTCATCGACAAGACTCTGGCGCCGTTCGGACTGACCGGCGTCGGCTTTACCGACGGGCTCGACGAAGACGATATCCGCGCCGCAGCCGCGCGCGCGATGGACGTCGGACGCATCGCGATGATCTTCATCGAGACGCCGTCCAATCCGATGAACAGCCTGGTTGATATCGCGCTGGTGCGACGTATCGCCGAAGATGTCGCGGAAAGGCAGGACTCGAGGCCGGTCATTTGCTGCGACAACACGCTGCTCGGTCCGGTTTTCCAGTCGCCGCTCCGGCACGGCGCCGATCTGTCGCTCTATTCGCTGACGAAATATGTCGGCGGGCACAGTGATCTCATCGGCGGCGCGGTCGTCGGATCCTGCGCGCATCTGAAGACCATTCGCACGATGCGCAGCGCCATCGGCACGCAGCTCGACGCGCATTCCTGCTGGATGCTTGGCCGCTCGCTCGAGACATTGTCTTTGCGCATGAACCGGGCGGCGGAGAACGCGGCGATCGTCGCGGAGTTTCTCGCCGGTCATCCCAAGGTCGCCCGCGTTCACTACCCGCCGCTGCTGCCGGCTGATCATCCCGAGCGCTTGTTGATGGCGCGCCAGTCGAGCTCCGCCGGCTCCACCTTTTCCTTTGAGGTCGTGGGCGGACAAGCCGAAGCCTTCGCCTTCCTCAACCGGCTGCAGATCTTCAAGCTCGCCGTCAGCCTCGGCGGCACCGAATCGTTGATTTGTCATCCGACGACCACCGTGCATTCGGGGCTCACCGAAGAGGCCCGCCGGGAGATCGGCATTACGCCTTCGCTCATTCGCGCTTCGATCGGCATTGAACATCCGGACGACCTTATCGCCGATCTGGCGCAGGCCTTCGCGTAACGCGAAGTTAACCGTCGCGGTCGGCTTAGCGGAGACTGGGCGCTAGGGCCTGTTAATCGCTTGCCGCAGACATATCTATTTCCAAGAGACTTTCGTGGTCATCATCGAGCTGAGACTGGACAATGAGAATAGCGAAGGAAGTGCGAGACGACCGAACCGTTCTGAGCATCCAGGAGGATCGCATCGATGCGCACAACTCCGGCGAGCTCAAGGACTTGGTGCTCAAGACGCTCGAAGGCGGCGCCAAAAACGTCGTCATCGACTTGGCGAGAGTTCAATTCATTGACAGCTCAGGGCTGGGGGCGCTGCTCTCCGGCTACAAGAATGCGAGTTTGCGCACGAGCGGGTTCGCTTTGGCGGGTCTGCAGCCGCGTGTCAGGTCGATGTTCGAACTGACGCGACTGCACCGCGTTTTCGACATCTACCCAAGCTTGCAGTTGGCGCTGAGCGCGTGAGTCCGCGGAATGGGGTGGGCGGTGATCGAGATGTGCGAGACATTCGTCAATCTGGACATCGTCGTTCCCAGTCAAACGCGATATCTGCGCCTCGTTGGCGCGATCGCCGAGCAGCTTGCGAAGGAGCTGGACGTTCAGGAGGACACGCGCGACACCCTCGCTTTTCACCTCAATCTTGCGCTGACCGAGGCCGTCGCCAACGCCATTCAGTATAGCTCCGCGGCAAATTCGACCGACTCCGTTCGGATCTGCTTTTCGGTGGAGGACGCCTATCTTTCCGTCCGCGTTTACGATCATGGAGGGGGCTTCGACCTTGCCGCTCTGCCGACGCCCGCGTTCGATGAACTGCGTGAACGTGGCCGCGGCATATTCTTCATTCGCTCTGTGATGGACTCTGTTCAATATCGCAAGACGGATTCGGGCAATGTTCTCGAAATGCGCAAGAAGATCGCCTAGCTGATGGTTGCTCGTGCTTCGCTCTCCGGACCCATTGACGTCTGAAGCGCCCCGCGTCGCGGACTGGGATTCCGTGGTGCGGGATTTCCTCCGCCGCGCCGGTCGCGGTTCTCGACAGAATCTTTCCGGGGAGTCGCTTGACGCACTGCCCAAAGCCTATCGCTTTCTCGTCCCGGCGCGGCGCGCCGCGCGTGATCTCGCGCTGATTGCAGCCCACCAAAGCGAGAACGAGATCGTCGAATTGCGCCGGCTGCGCGGCTCCGGAACCGATGTCGCCCGATATGAGGTTCGGCTGATCGGCGCCAAAGACCATGCGCTCGATGAATTACTGCCGATGCTGCAGAACCTCGGACTGCGCGCCGTCGATCAAATTCAGTTCGCACTCAATCTCAGCATCGGGCCGCGGTTCATTCGAAGTTTCATCGTCGAGCCCTCCATGCGCGGCGACGCGAGCGTCGCACGATCGCACCGTCGATTGTTGGCGGCGCTCAAAGCCGTGCTTTCAGCCGAGGTTGAGAGCGACGCCTTGAACGGCCTGGTCTTAGTCACGGAGCTTGACTGGCGGCAGATCGATCTCTTTCGCGCCTATAGCAACTACTATCAGCAGCTGGGTCTGCGGATCGAGCGCACGCGCATCTATCGCGCGCTTTTGCACAGTCCGGCGGTCGCCCAACTCCTCTATCGTTATTTCCAAGCGCGGTTCGAGCCGGATCACGGGGGACGCGACTCCTTTGAGATCGAGTTGGAGTTGCTCACGCCGATCAGGGCTCAGCTTGTCGACGTATTGGACAAGGTCGCTGACGGTGGCGACGATCGCATTCTTCGCGATCTCTTCAATCTCATCGACGCGACGGTGCGCACCAACTTCTATTTTTGCGGCGATTGGGCGCGCAAGTTCATCTCTCTAAAGATCAGCAGCCTCGGCGTTTTCAATATGCCGTCGCCAAAGCCAATGGCGGAGATCTACGTTCATTCCACTTCAATGGAAGGCGTGCATTTGCGGGGCGCCAAAGTCGCGCGCGGCGGCATCCGCTGGTCGGACCGGCCCGAGGACTTTCGAGGCGAAGTCCTGGCTCTGATGCAGACTCAGATGATCAAGAACGCCCTCATCGTGCCGCAGGGTGCCAAGGGCGGCTTTGTTCTGAAGCTTCCCTTTGAAGACGCGACGGAGCGCCAGCGCCTCGGGAGGGAGGCATATTCGCAATTCCTGCGCGGCCTTCTCGATCTCACCGACAATCTGAAGGATTCGCAGATTGTCAGGCCGCCGGCGCTTGTCGCCTATGACGGTCCCGATCCTTATCTCGTCGTCGCGGCCGACAAGGGCACCGCCTTCTGGGCCGATGTCGCGAATGAGATTTCGCACGCCTATGGCTTCTGGCTCGGCGACGCCTTCGCGAGCGGCGGCGCGCATGGCTATCATCATAAGCGACTGGGCATTACTGCGCGTGGCGCCTGGGTCTGTGTAAGACGGCACTTCCATGAGCTCGGTCGCAACGTCGATGCGGAGCCGATTACGGTCGTCGGAGTCGGCTCGATGGATGGCGACGTCTTCGGCAATGGCATGCTGCACACGCCGAACATTCGCCTGCTTGGCGCGTTCGACGGTCAGTGCATCTTCCTCGACCCCAAGCCGGATCCGCTCATTTCCTTCGCCGAGCGTCGTCGTCTGTTCCCACTGCCGCAGTCGACGTGGCGCGATTATAACCCGGCGCTGCTCTCGCAAGGCGGAGGCGTCTATCGGCGCGACGCCAAGGATATCCCGCTAAGCCCGGAAGTGCGCGCGTGGCTTGGCGTGCGGCATAGCGCCATTGATGGCGAAGCGCTGGTCCGCTGGCTCTTGATCGCGCCCGTGGATCTGTTGTGGATGGGCGGCGTCGGCACTTATGTCAAGGCGAGCTCGGAGACGAATGAGAGCGTCGGCGATCGCGTCAACGACGGCGCGCGCGTCGATGCGCTGCAGCTTCGCGCCAAGGTCGTCGGCGAAGGCGCCAACCTCGCCTTTACGCAGCGGGGGCGCATTGAATACGCCCTGAGAGGCGGCCGGATTAATACCGACGCGGTCGACAATTCGGCCGGCGTTGATCTCTCCGATCACGAAGTCAATTTGAAGACTCTGCTGCACACGTGGCCGGACCAAAACACGCCAGACGTCGGAGATCCCAATCGCTTGCTCGAATCCCTCACCGAGGAGGTTTGCGCGTCCGTATTGCAGGACAACGACCGACAGAGTCTTTGCCTATCGCTGGACCGCGCGCGGTGCCGCATCAATCTCGATCCATTCATGGACCTCGCGGAGCAGCTTGAAAACGCCGGCTACATCAATCCTGTGGCCGAGGCCTTCCCGACACGAAAGGATGTCTCGGCGCGCGAGACGAAAGAGCTGACGCGACCGGAGCTCGCCGTGCTGATGGCCGGTTCGAAGCTGGCGCTGAAGCAGAGGCTGCTGGAAGACGAGGCGTTTCTGCAGGGTTCCTGGTCATATGAATTTCTGGCGAGCTATTTCCCAGAATATCTGCGGACTCATTTTTCGGAGCGGATCAGGAGTCATTCACTCGCGCGGGAAATCGCCGTCACGATGATCTGCAACAAGGTCGTCGATCAGGCGGGAGTTTGCTTCCTGTTGCTGGGCGAGGGGCTGGTCCCAACTCTGCTGAGCTATGCCGTCAAGCTCTATCTTTCCTTCGATCGAATCTTCGAGGGAGATCGATGGCGCGCCAGCTTTCGCGAAAGCCGCGAACTGGACGCCGCGCGCCAGTATGGGCTCATTCTCCAGCTTGAGGACGCTTTGGCGTATATGTGCCACTGGGCCATGCGACGAGGGCATCGACTGAGTCCCGACCACGAAGACATCGAGCGTTGGCGTTCCGATCTGCGCGCCTATCGTGAACGCGCGGGCATGAGCGAAGCGCAGGGCGATCAATCTGTGGCGGCGCCCTATTTCGATCGGCTGCGGAATTTTCCTTTCCTTGTCGCGCTCACCCGCGAATCGGGAGAGGACATGCGGGTCGCCGGCGGATATTTCGATAAGGCCGCCAATCTGTTTGGATTGCAAAAGCTGACCGCCCTTCTCGCGGACGTGAAGCCAAGAGACCTCTGGGAGCAGCAGTTGCAGGCCGCGCTCGACGCGCGAATGCGGGATGCGTCCGCGCGCATTGCGTCCATGCAGTTGCTGAGCGGAATCGCCGACGCGCGGACTTTGTTTCGGAACGTCGGCCTGGAGTTCCGTCTCGCCGGGCTCGAGCGGCTGGCGTTCAAACTCGAGGCTTCGCTCTTTACGACGCTGACGCCCTTCGCAGCTTTCGTCGCCGAGCTGAACGCCCTGGTCGACGCATGCGACGCCGCGTATCGCAGCCGCTCGGCGGAGGGCGTGGAGAGGGCGCGAAAGCCCAGGCGCGCATCCTCCGAAGCAGGAGCTTCGTAGCGCATGGAAACGGTCGCGGCCGATCGCGCTATTCTCGACGCTTTCGATGAGGCTCTCTGCATCCTCGAATCGTCGGGCGCCCTGCGATTGATGAACCAAGCCGCCGAACGTCTTACGGGCTATCGCGAAGGGGAGCTTCGCGGCCAGCCGTTCTTTCCGCGGGTTCTCGCGCCACACGCCGATGATTGCGAGTCCCCGTCGTCGTCGCCGAGCGCCCGCCGGCGGCTGTCTCTGCGCATTCGGCGCAAGGATGGAGCAACGCTTGACGTTCGCTGCGAGATCGACCCGCTTTCCGGCAATGGCGATGGCGGATCGTTGCTCAAACTGCGTTCTATCGACGAGCCGAGTGAGGCGGATGCGCTCGACGAGACGACGAAAAAGCTCGAAACCATCTTCGGCGGCATGGTCGACGGTCTCGTCGTGATCAACGAGGCCGGCGACATATTGCTCTTCAGCAGAGGCGCGGAGAAGCTGTTCGGCTACCGCGCCGAGGAAGCCCTCGGAAGGAACGTCAAGCTGCTGATGCCGTCGCCCTATCGCGAGGCGCATGACGGCTATCTCTCCGCCTATAGAGAAACCGGCGTCAAGAAGATCATCGGCGTCGGCCGCGAGGTCGTCGGTCGGCGCAAAAACGGCACGACCTTCCCGATGTATCTCTCGATCGGCGAAATCCGGCTTGACGGCACGCGCTACTTCGTCGGCGTCACCCATGATCTGACTCGGCTGAAACGCGCCGAAGACCGGCTGGTGACGCTCTCCGCCGCCGTCGAACAAAGTCCGATCGCGGTGATGATCACCAATAAGGATGGCGAAATTGAATATGTGAATAGCCGCTTCGCCAGCCTGACCGGCTATCCCCCGCATGAGCTCATCGGCCGGAACCCGCGGATGCTTCAATCGAAACGGACCGAGGGCGATCAATATCGGCGGCTTTGGGAGAGCATTCGCGCCGGCGTTGAATGGCGCGGTCAGATCCAGGATAAAAGAAAGGACGGCAAGCTTTATTGGGCCTCCGAAATCATCACGCCGCTGCGCGATGCGAACGGCGAGATCACCCATTACCTCGCCATTCAGCAGGATATCACCGAACAGAAGCGCGACAAGGAGGCGCTATTCGAGAGCGAACAGCGTTTCCGGCAGATCGCCGACATGGCCGGCGATTGGCTGTGGGAGCAGGACCCGGACGGCCGCTACACCTATAGCAGCAGCGCCGTCGAGGACGTGCTCGGCATGACGCCCGACGAGGTTCTCGGCAAGACCTATGTCGATCTCTTCGCCAAGGAGAGCGCAGAAGACCCCGTTCTCAAGTCTTCCCCGAGCCCGATCGCGCTGCGCCGGGCTTTCCATCGCGTCGTCAACCACTACCGGCATAAGAACGACGGCGACGTCTTCACCGAGTCGACCGGCGCGCCGATCTTCGACGAAGGCGGCCGACTGGTAAAATGGCGCGGCGTCGACCACGACATCACCTCGCGCAAGACGTTCGAAGACGCGCTGCGCGTGCGCAATCGCGCCATCGAATCCGTCCCGATCGGCATCGCGGTCTGGGACGCGCAGGCGCCCCGCGTTCCGAACATCTACGTCAATCCGGCGCTGAGCCGGATCACCGGCTTCACCCGCGAAGAGCTGCTCGGGCACAGCCTGCATCTGTTGCGCGGGCCGGAGACCGACCCTGCGGCGCTTGAGGAAATCCGCAACGCGATCGTGCATCGCACAAGCTGCCAGGTGGTGGTGAAATTCTACCGCAAAGATGGCAGCTCCTTCTGGGACGAACTCTCGATCTCGCCGGTCGCCAATGAGGCGGGGCGCATCACCCATTTCGTCAGCGTTCACGCCGATATTTCCGACCGGCGGCGCGTCGAAGAGAATCGCCACGAACTCGAAATCGCCAAGCAGATCCAGCTGTCGCTGCTGCCGAATGCGCCGCTGCGCACGCCGCATATGGAGATCGCCGGAATCTGTGTGCCGGCGACCCATGTCGGCGGCGATTATTTCGACTATTTCGAAAATTCCGGCGTCATCGACATCGTCATCGCCGACGTTTCCGGCCATAGCGTCGGCGCCGCGCTGATCATGACCGAAGTGCGCAGCACGCTGCGCGCCGAAACGCGAAAGGCGACGAACGCCTTGAGCGGGCCGGCGGAGCTGTTGCACGACCTCAATGAGCTCCTGCACGAGGACCTGACCGCCGCGGACCTCTTCATCACCATGTTCTATTGCCGCTTCCTGCCGCAGACGCGCACGCTGCAATACGCCAACGCCGGCCAAAATCCGCCGTTGCTGCTGCGCGCCGAGGGCGCCGTGTGCGTGCAGCTCGACGCCGACGGCCTGGTGATCGGCGTCATGCGCGCGGTCGAATTCAAGGAGGGGAGCCTCGCACTCGCCGCGGGCGACAAGCTGCTGTTCTACACCGATGGAATCACCGAGGCGCAAAACCGCCAGGGCGACTTCTTTGGACTCGAGCGCCTGTCCGCCGCTTTCATGCAGCATCGCCGCCTTTCGCCGCGCGACCTCATCAAGGCGGTGCTCGCCGACGTGCGCGCCTTCCGCGGCGAGGCGCCGGCGTCGGACGACGTCGCCATGGTGGTGGCGCAGGTGTGCTGACGTCGAACGATGGACTCAAGGATCGACGGTCAGCATTTTCCCGGCTTTATTCGCGGCGATCCACCTGTTCAGTTCAGTGACGTGACTAAGCTCTTCGGCGACAAACTCCTTGGCGAGGATCTTGATCTCGGGGTCGGATGTCGTGTCGAGAACGTGCTGGTAATATTTGAGGCCCGCGGTCTCGGCGTCGAGCGCAATCTCAAGAGCCTGTTCGCGTCCAATAAACGGATCGGCGGCCCAGATCGCCGCCGTCTCGGGGCTCTCCAGTCCGGGCCAGACGAACTCGTCCGGCTTCATTTTTGGCAATTCGCGAAAGCCGCCGCGGGCCTGCGCCTCGGCCAGATGCAGTCTGGAATAATCCGCCAATCGACGAAACAGTTTGCCGACTTCGCGATTGCCGCCTGACTCCATGGCGTCCGCCAATTGCCCGTAGCGGGTCGCCGCCTCGAATTCGAGGTGAATTGCATAAGCGAGAAATTCCTCGACCGATTCCATGTCTCCCCCTCGCTCGCTGAGCTCAGATTTGTCAGCGAGCGGCGGCCAAAAAAGGCCGCCCCCGCCTCAAGCCGGTTATCAGGCTCCTCGCTCAAGCGTTGGCGCTTGACGGGTTCTTTATCGTCCATTCTTCGCGCGTGATCCAGGCTTCGAGAATTTTGACATGCTCGGCCTCTTCCTTGACGAATTCCTTGGCCATCGCTTCGATCTCCGGCGATTTGGTTTTGGCGGCGACGGCCCGATAGAACTCATAGCCTCGGCGTTCGCCCTGCAGGGCGGCCTTCAAGCCGTCGAGCCGCGACAGCGTCGGATCGGCGGCCCAAATTTCGGTGCGTTCCGGGGTCGCATGATTTGGCCACACGTAATCGGGCGGAATGACCGCCGACAGATCGATCGATCCCGCGCGCTTTTTAGCCTCGGCGAGATGCAGGCGTGAGAAGCCGGCGAGTTGCCGAAACAATTTGGCGACTTCCGCGTTGCCGCAGCTTTCCATCATGCCCGCGAGTTCGTCGAAATGGATCGCCGCGTCCTCTTCGACCTTCACGGCGTATCCGACAAATTCCTCCACCGTGGCGATCTCGATGCCGCCCGTGAAGCGTTTCGCGGCATGGGTGATATGGGCGCCTTGCGCGGGCAGCGTTTGATCGCCTTCGAATTTGACGAGGATGTCTTCGTTACGCACGAAACATTGGCACGCCAGGCGATAGCGCGGCGGCATGTCGTTGACTTCGGCGGCGTCGATCTCGGCTTTGGTGATCTTGCCGAGCTGGCGCAACATCTCCTTTTCCTTCTCGGTCAGCGCGATTCCATATTTGGGGTTGCGGCTGAGGTGCGTGACCTCGACGAGGCAGGAGCCGCATTCGCCGTCCTGACAGTCGAAGGGAATGGGGATTTTATGGGCCTTGGCCACCGCCAGGATCGTGCCGCGGTCTCCGGCGATCGCATAGACAGTAATGTCGCGCGCAAGTACGGGTGAGGAGAATGTCACATTAGCCACTGTTTTTGCTCCTTTTGTCTGAACTCAGACATGATTCGTCGTTTAAGGGGCAATCCGGACCAGAATGTAAGCTCACCGGAGGTATTCTAAGCGGCAGCCGAGCCCGTTATCTTGCCAGAGACTTTGCAAAGCAGAAATCTCGCCACGCAATACGACGCGCTGTAGGACGCATTGTCGCACGGGTGCGGTATTACTGATGCGAAGGCGGCGACGCTGACGTGACTTCGATCGTCGCGGCATGTCGACTCGCCATGGTGGTTCTGGACGTGCGCTGATAAGGGGTGCGCCAAAACGCGGGCGCGCGAAGACGTCCCGCCGCCGTTAAGGCGCGGGGGGCGAGCGGTCCGGGACGCCCCGGCCGTCGCTGGCCGCAGCGCAGAGAAGTGTCTTCGACGGCCGGTTTCTCCCGGACACGGATCGCGTCGTCTCGCCGCCTCCGGGCTGAGGGAGCCGCTCCCCATCGTTCGGGTAACCGACGCCTGCGCCATCCTCGGATATTGTGGTCCGGGCTTTCAAAGCCTGCACATGAGTTTCGCTAAGCCTTGCGGCCTATCGAAGGGCTCATGCGTCTCCGCGCAAAGGAGAGAAGCCCAGACCGGCGACGCGCCGCCGGACCAGGGAACGAGGGTCGTTCGTCCCGCCGGATCCGTCCTTCGCCGGCGCCGCTCGACCCTGAGCCGCGCCCTCGCTTGACGAAGGCGAGCGGAGGATAGGAATTTATTCCGGAGGTGTCAAGAGGGCGCATATAGCCATCAGTCTCTGGCCTGCGCCCGCAGCAAAAAACATCGCCTCGGCATCCCCGTCCGACATGCGGATATGCCGGCGATCGAGAGCGTCTTAGCGGCGCCGCAAAAAGCTGGTCGTTTAACGGACGAGTCGATTAGCAAGCCTTACTTGTCGAATAGAGAGCCTTGTGAGGTAGGCTTCGCTCCGATAAATCTTCTCACCTCAATAATCTTATAAGATTGTTTACCGATTTTGCCGGATTTATCCTTGGGAGTCGTGACTTGAAGTGTTACGAAATAAGCATCGTCCGCCAATGCTCCGCCTCTTGCCAGCGCGTCCCTTGCTATTTCTGTTTCTGAAATATCGACGTAAACAGGCTCTTTCCCTAGTTTAAAGCGCCATTTGTCCGCACTGAGATCATATACGGGTGAATAAACGCTGAGCCACGCGCTAGTTTCTTCAACTTCAGGGGATTCCTCTCCTATTTCTTCCAGCCCCGCGTTGCATGACGAAAGTATCTCGTCGATTTTTTTGTGATCGAGCTTGTCGACTATATGGCCTTCGTCGCGCAGATCAATGCTATCGAACCCGTCACTTCCTACAGGAGAAAGCGCGTCGCGGGTTGCTTTAAGAGCCTTAGGATTTATGGACATATTGTAAACGTGCTGATTAATAACGATTGGGTTATGCTCACCTTCTACTTGAACGCCCACAAACCCGGACTTATCCTGATCCACTAACGTGGTGGTATTAATGACTTTCCTGCCATTTTTCCATTTTAGGTATCCGAGATAAGTAAGGCTTGAGAGTGCGATCGGTTTTACGAGTCCAATCCATTCTAAAATGTCTTTCGCGGTCGAGACTTTATCATCGCCAATTAAGCTCTTTACGTGCTCAAAGACACTCATAACTACTTCAAAGTTTATATTGAAGCACTTATGTTCGAAATCTGAGACGACCAAAACCTTCGCGGCCGCTCTTTTATCATTGAATTCACTGTTCGCCTCTCGGATCAAGCGGCCGAACGCCACAAGGGCAGGACCGAGCGATTCTGCATCTATGGAATGATCATCCGGGCGATCTCTGCCGCTGTAAGCAACGGAGAATTTTTGGCGGCTCATCTCAGCGCCCCTCCCGCCAGCAACTAAGTCCATCATATCCAGCTCTCAAATCGAATGCCGAAATGGGGCAATCTATAGCACAGCCGCATTAATACGCAGAGGGTTGGTCAAAGCGCCCGCAGAGCGCGAGACTTGGCGACTGCCGTTCTAGCGTTTGCGCTGTAAAGGGCTGAAACGCGGTCTATCGTTTCGTCTACTTTCAGTGGTGGTCAATGTCCCAAGGCCTTTGAGTGTCAGTCAGACGACGATTTATGTGCTGTCGAATTGCGGGCCGCATGCTTCGAGACGGCGCCTTCGGCGCCTACACAGCATGAGGGTGCGAGTTGGGTGGCGCGCTCCAGTGTCATTCCCGACAGGCCGAAGGCCGGATCGGGAATCCAGAGCAAATTCGCGAATGATCGGTTTTTCTGGATTCCCGATCGCGCGCGGAGCGCGCGTCGGGAATGACATTGAGGTATGCGCCCAAGCACGCGCGTTGGAATGACAGGTGGCCTGTGCTTCCAATCGACAGCGAGGCTTCTGCTATCCTCTTGACGCGCCGCTTGCGCAGCCAATTTCACCCTCATGTGCCCGGCGCAAGCGAGGGTAAGGCAATGGCGATTTATCGTGTACGCGAAGTCAAATTCATTGAGACCGAAGGCGGCCATGTGAAGCTGAAGCCGCTGCGTGAATATGAGCGGGAATCATCCGATCCGGCGAGCGTCATCGCCGAAGTGAGCCGCTTCTTCGCGATGGAGCTCTCCAGTCCCAAGGCGCTCGACGTCGTCGATTTCGACGAGGTGATCGTTCTCGATGAAAAAGGCGCGGTCATCGCGCGCTTCGGCGTCGCCGATTTCTGGGAGCAGGAGTGGAACGCCGTCGCCGCCAAAAGCGACGCCGCGCCGATCGCGCGCTCGGCATAGAGCGCGCTCTCAACTTTGGGAATCGATCACCGATCTGCATTTGGACGATTCCCGCCCAAATGCAGCGTGATCTAAACGGGCGCGCCGCGAAACGCCGCTTCGACCGCGGCGAGGTCGATCTTGCGCATGCCAAGCATCGCCTGAAAGGCGCGGCCGGCGGCGGCGCGGTCGTCGTTCGTGAACATGCGCGGCAAGGCTTCCGGCACAATCTGCCAGTGGATGCCGTAGCGGTCTTTGAGCCAGCTGCATTCGATCTCGGCGCCGCCGCCGGCGAGCAGCTTGTCCCAAAGCGCGTCGGTCTCGCGCTGATCCTTGGTCATCACCGAGATCGAAAAGGCTTCGTTGTGGCTCGGCGCGCGGCCCATGTTCAGCGCCTGATAGGGCGTGCCGGCGAGGGTGAAGGAAACCAGCAGCGCCGGCCCGTCTGGCTGGAGGCGGAACACGCCTTCGAAGACTGAATCGGGAATGACCGAGACATAGAAGCGGGCCGCTTCCTCCGCCTGGTCCTTGAAGGCGATACAGGTTCTGACTTTCGACGGCATGGCCGCTCCTTGCTTCCTGTCTGTCATTTCCAACGAACGGAGCGTGCGCAGCACGCGTTTCCAAGGTTTTCTCATCCTGAGGAGCGCCCGAAGGGCGCGTCTCGAAGGACGAGGAAACCTTTATGCGTCGCCTTCGTGAACTTCGCCCTCGTGCTTCGAGACGGCTCCTGCGGAACCTCCTCAGCATGAGGGCTGAGTTGGGCGGTGAGGCGAAAGACTCGACAAACGCAATAAAGGTTGATATCAACATAATGACGCCATGTCAAAGAAGCTGCCGATCGAGGTCGTTCATGAGGTTCGCGACGCCTGTCTCTGCCTTGCGACGCAGCGCGCGGCGCGCACGCTCGCGCGCCGCTTCGATCGCGCCTTCGCGCCGCTTGGACTCACTAATGGCCAGTTCTCGCTGATGATGTCGCTCAACGCCCCGCAGGCGCCGACCCTGGGGCGACTTGCGAGCGCGCTCGCCATGGATCGCACGACGCTCACCGCCGCGCTGAAATCCCTGGAGCGGCGCGAACTCGTCGAAACGCGTCTTGACGAGAAGGACCGCCGCGCGCGCAGACTGTTTTTGACAAACGCCGGCGGCGAACTGCTCGCCGCGGCGCTGCCGATCTGGCGGCGCGAACATGCCGCGCTCGACGCCGGGTTTTCGCACAGCGAGGGACAAAAGCTGCGCAAAGCGCTGCGCATATTAGGGGCTGAAACTCAAACCGAAGGAAAGGACGTCAAAGCATGAACGCCAAAGCTGAGAACACTCCGCCATGCATGCGATCGATCACGCCGCATCTCATCTGCGAAGGCGCTTCCGACGCGATCGAATTTTATAAGAAGGCCTTCGGCGCGCAGGAGATGATGCGCCTTCCCGGTCCCGACGGAAAACTGATGCATGCGTCGGTGAGGATCGGCGATTCAATCGTGATGCTTGTCGACGAAATGCCGGAATGGGGCGCGCTCGGTCCGAAGGCGCTGAAAGGTTCGCCGGTGACCATTCATCTCATGGTCGACGATGTCGACGCCGTCTTCGCACAGGCCGTCGCCGCCGGCGCGACGGTCAAAATGCCGGTCGACGACATGTTCTGGGGCGACCGCTACGGCCAGGTGATCGACCCTTTCGGCCATGTCTGGTCGATCGCGACGCATATGCGCGACCTGACTCCCGACGAGATCGCGGCGGCGGGCCGCGAGGCGATGGCGAAGGGCTGCGCCGAGGCGACGGCGTGAGTAACGGCCGTCCTCGTCCTTCGAGACGCGTGCGGCGCACGCTGCTCAGGATGAGGAAGCCTTTCACCCGATCGACCTCATGAGGAAGGAAGCGGGCCGGGACGCCGGCCCGCTTGGTTACTTTAGCTCCCACGCAATCAAATTCCCGCGCCGTGATCGAAGAGCTCGATCCGCGCTTTCGCCTGCGTGATGTTGCTGCCGGGCGGAATGGAGTGCGTGAGCCAGACGTTGCCGCCGATCGTCGATCCGCGGCCGATGGTGATGCGGCCGAGCACCGTCGCGCCGGCATAGATCACGACGTCGTCTTCGAGGATCGGATGTCGCGGCTTGCCTTTCTCGAGCGCGCCGTTTTCATCGACATCGAAGCGCTTGGCGCCAAGCGTCACCGCCTGATAGAGCCGCACATTCTTGCCGATGCGCGCCGTTTCGCCGATGACGACGCCGGTGCCGTGATCGATGAAGAAGCCCTGGTCGATTTCGGCGCCCGGATGAATGTCGATGCCGGTCTGCGAATGCGCGATTTCCGCGACGATGCGCGCCAGCATCGGAACGCCGAGTCGATAGAGTTCATGCGCCAGCCGGTGTTTGATCAAGGCGGCGACGCCGGGATAGCAGAATATAATCTCATCGAGGCTTTTCGCGGCCGGATCGCCGGCGTAAGCCGCGCGGATGTCGGCGTCGAGCAGCGTGCGCACGCGCGGAATCGCACGCGCGAAGGCTTCGACGACGTCCGTTGGGCGCAGCCGCGTCGGTTCGTCCGGCGCGTCGCTCGGAAAAAGCGCGAACTCGCGCCGGACCTGTTCGCGAAGGCCCCCAAGGCACGTCTTTAGCGTCGACGCGATGAATTCGTCCGTGCTGTCGAAGGGCAGTTCGGGCGGTCCATAATGCCGGGGATAAAGCGCTGCCGTAATCCCCTCGACGATCGACGCCATGACGAATTTCGACGGGAGCTGCGGCGGCGCGGCGTTTCCGTAACGCTGCGCCTGCGACGTTCGGCGCAGCGCGCTCAAGGCGGAAACGATCGCGTCGATGTCGTGGTCCTTCGAAAAAATCTCTCGCAGCATCGTCATCTTGCTTTCGCTCGCCAATGGGGCCCGACCCCTGGCTTGACCATAAAACAGGTATAGTCTATCGACAAGCTATAGTATGCGAGTAGCGGCGTCATGGCGTGGAGCCGCGTGGGGCTATCTTGTCGAGGGAAAAGGATTGATGACCGCAGAACCTGAAGTTCGCCGAACATTGAGCGAGTCGGCCGCCCGTCAGCTCGCCAATGCGACGAAGACGCGTCCGCAATGGTCTGGCGTCACGCCGCGCTGGCTGGTGTCGTTCTTGCCCTGGGTGCCGGTGGAAGCGGGCATCTATCGTCTCAACCGGGTCAAGGAGGCGACGGCGCTCAGCGACGCCGACGTCCAATGCAGTCCGGCGCGCGACCGCGACGCTGACCTGCCGGAGACCTTCGTTGATTACGAGGATGCGCCGCGCGAATATTCGATGAATGCGGTGACGACGATCCTCGACGTGCAGACGCGCGTCTCGGATCTCTACAATCATCCTTACGACCAGATTCAGGAGCAGGTGCGGCTCCTCACCGAAAAGGTGAAGGAGAGGCAGGAAGCCGAACTCATCAACAATGCCGAATATGGCTTCCTCGCCAATGCGCATCCGTCGATGAAGCTCAGCGCGCGCACCGGCGCGCCGCAGCCCGACGATCTCGACGACCTGATCGCCAAAGTCTGGAAGGAGCCGGCCTTCTTTCTTGCTCATCCGCGCGCCATCGCGGCCTTCGGGCGCGAATGCACGCGTCGCGGCGTGCCGCCGCCAACCGTGACGCTGTTCGGCTCGCCCTTCGTCACCTGGCGCGGCCTGCCGCTGATCCCAAGCGACAAGCTCTATGTCGATGAAGCGGGAAAGACGAATATTCTGCTGCTGCGCACCGGCGAGAAGAAACAGGGCGTCGTCGGCCTGTTTCAGCCGGGCGTCCCAGGAGAAGTCGCGCCGAGCCTGTCGGTGCGTTTCATGGGAATCAATCGCAAGGCCATCGCCTCGTATCTGATCTCGCTCTATTGCTCGGCGGCCGTGCTGACGCATGACGCGCTCGGCGTGCTCGAAGACGTCGACGTCGGCAAATATCACAAATATCCCGACGAATATGCGTGAGTCCCTATGGGATCGGCGCTGAGCGCGCCGATTCTTCCTCCTGAGGTGTGCACATATGCCGACTGCGCCGCAGACGCCGCAATTTGTCGACTTCCCCATAGACGGCGCGCCGTCCGAGGAGGCGTTCACGCATCATGACGCCGCCGCGCCCGACGCGCAGATCATCGCGCAGATGGCCAACGCCTTCTTTGGCGCGCTGCCCCATGCGACGCTACCGACGACCGGCGCCGTGACGCAGCAATCCGGTGCGCCGGCGCTTGCCGGCGCCTTGCCCGCCGTGACGCCCAGTCTGACCGATATTCCGGCGCCATCGATCGCGACGAGCGTCGCCCCGCATGCGCCTGCGCGCGCGCCTCTTGGTCCCATGGACTTTCCGCCGACGACGATTCCTTCCGTCGTCCCGACCCCGAATGTCCCGGCGCCCTCGGCGCCGCAGACCTTGCATTCCTCGACGCGGCCGTTGGGCCTCGCCGACATTCCGCAGCCCGGCGCTTCGCTCGGCGGCGCGACATCATCGATCCCTGGCGAACTGGATTACAGCGAGCCGACGCGCCGCCTTGCGCAGGAGTTCTCGCTCGTCGACAACGACGCGGTCGCACGACCGGCGAGCGACTATTATTTTCTTCCAACAGCGCCGGCGCCTGGACGCGCAGAGCCCTTACGCTATGAAACGCGGGCGCCGTCAACCGGCGCGGGATATGGCCATCCCGACCCCTTCTCGCCGCAGCAGACGAGCGGAGCAATGCGTGGCGACGAACTCGTCTCGCGTCACTCGCAAGGCGGCGCGACGCAGGGCGTCTATCCGCTGCATCCGGGGGAATTCGCCCAAGGCGGCGGCGCGTCCGATCATGCGCATAGCGCGCCCCACTCGCCGGGCGCCGGCGGGCGCCCATCTTCGACGCCGCGCCGCGCCAGCGACTATGACACGGTTGCGCATGCGTTTCCGGGAGGCGCCGGCGGTCGCGCGCCCTCTGGCGCGATCCCTGGCGCGGCGCATGCGCCCTATGGCGACGGCGTCTACGCGGCGCCTCGGCAGGGACGCCAGCCCGAGAAAACCCTCGCCACGCGGCATCTCTTCGATCCCTATCGCGTCAAGCGCGACTTCCCCATCCTCAACCAGAGCGTCAACGGACGACAGCTTATCTGGCTCGACAACGCCGCGACGACGCAAAAGCCGCAGTCGGTGATCGACCGGCTCGCCTATTTCTACGAGAATGAGAACTCCAACATCCATCGCGCCGCGCATACGCTCGCGGCGCGCGCGACCGACGCCTATGAGGAAGCGCGCGAAAAAGTCCGCCGCTTTCTGAAGGCGCCCAACGTCAAGGACATCATCTTCGTGCGCGGCGCGACGGAGGGCGTCAATCTCGTCGCGCAAAGCTGGGGCCGGCGCAATGTGCGCGAGGGCGATGAAATCGTCGTCTCACACCTCGAACATCACGCCAATATCGTGCCGTGGCAGATGCTGTGTTCCGAGAAAGGCGCGAAGCTGCGCGTCGCGCCGGTCGACGACCGCGGCGCGCTCATTCTCGAGGAATATGAGAAGCTCCTGAATCCGAAGACGCGGATCGTCGCGGTCTCGCAGGTCTCGAACGCGCTCGGCACCATTACGCCCGTCCAGGAGATCACAGCGATCGCGCATCGCTACGGCGCCTGCGTGCTCGTCGACGGCGCGCAATCGGTGTCGCATATGCCGATCGACGTGCAATCGATCGGCTGCGACTTCTTCGTCTTCTCCGGCCACAAGGTGTTCGGCCCGACCGGCATCGGCGTCGTTTACGGCAAGGACGCCGTGCTCGAACATCTCGATCCGTGGCAGGGCGGCGGCAATATGATCGCCGACGTCACGTTCGAACAGACGATCTATCAGGGTCCGCCAGAGCGCTTCGAGGCCGGCACGGGCAATATCGCCGACGCCGTCGGTCTCGGCGCGGCGCTCGACTATGTCGAAGCCATCGGCATGGAGGTGATCGCCCGTTACGAGCACGATCTTCTCGTCTATGCGACCGAAAAGATGACCACCGTTCCGGGTCTGACCCTCATCGGCACGGCGCCGGAGAAAGCCTCGGTGCTCTCCTTCACGCTCGATGGACACGACCCGCAAGACGTCGGCAAGGCGCTCGATCGCGAGGGGATCGCCGTTCGCTCCGGTCATCACTGCGCGCAACCGATTCTGCGCCGCTTCGGCCTCGAAGCCACCGTGCGCCCGTCGCTGGCCTTCTACAACACATGCGCGGACGTCGATGCGCTTGTCACTGCGCTGCTGCGGCTGCAGGCGGGGAGAGCCTTTTAGCCAGCGTTCGTCGAGCTGTGGCTGCTTTCAGTCGCTATCGAGCCGGTAACAGGAAAAATCGCGATCGGTGAAGCCGGTGCGCCAGTCTTTCAGATCGTAACGATAGCCCGGCGGATAGGGGAATTTGCAATCTCCCGCGTAGGCGGGCGGACGCGCCCTTCCATACCAGCCGGGCGGGCCCGGAGAGTATCCTGGGGACTGCGCCAGGGCGGCCGTGGCGCCGATCAGCGACAAGCCGAATGCGCCGGCGAAGAGCTGTCGCGTCCTGGCTTGCATTGCGCGCCTCCCGTCGAACCGTTAGACGGAAGAACAACCCGACGTTTCATGGGATGTTCCGGCGCCGTGGCGAGCGCAGGTATTTTTTCGGGCGTCTCGTGCATTGGCGCCACGCGCATCGCGGGGGGCTCCGCCCGCTGGCCCTTTTAGCGCAACTCGTGTAGGCCATCCGGTGAATGAGCCAGGAAACCGAAGGTAAAAAGCGCGGCATGTTCTCCCGCCTGTTTGGCGGCGGCCAGAGCTCGCCCGCGCCCGAAGCGGCGCCCGAGCCGGCGCCTGAGCAAGAGGCGCCTGAGCAAGAGGCGCCGCAGGAAGTAAAGCGCTCCTGGTGGTCGCGCCTGTCCGGCGGCCTCTCGCGCACCTCGCAGGCGATCACCCAGGGCGTCGCCGACGTTTTCACCAAGCGCAAGCTCGACGCGCTGACGCTCGAGGAGCTCGAAGACGTGCTGCTGCGGGCCGATCTGGGCGTGGGCGCCGCGACGCGCATCACCGCGGCGGTCGGCAAGGCGCGCTACGAGCGCGACATCGAGCCCGAGGAGGTGCGCGAAATCCTCGCGCGCGAAGTCGAGCGCGTGCTGGCGCCGGTCGCCGAAGAGCTCGTCGTCGACGACAGCAAGACGCCCTTCATCATTCTCGTCGTCGGCGTCAACGGCTCGGGCAAGACGACGACCATCGCCAAGCTCGCCGCAAAATGGACCGGCGAGGGCAAGACGGTCGTGCTTGCGGCGGGCGACACCTTCCGCGCCGCCGCGGTCCAGCAGCTCGAGGTCTGGGGCGCGCGGCTCGGCGCCGAAGTCGTTTCGGGCGCGGAAGGCGCCGATGCGGCGGCGCTCGCCTTCGACGCGATCAAGCGCGCGAAAGAACAGGGCGCCGATATTTTGCTCATGGACACGGCGGGGCGGCTGCAAAATCGCGCCGAGTTGATGGCCGAGCTTGAAAAAATCGTCCGCGTAATGAAAAAAGCCGACGCCGAGGCGCCGCATGCGGTGTTGCTCGTGCTCGACGCCACCGTCGGACAGAACGCGCTGCAGCAGGTGGAGGTTTTCGAGCGGGTCGCCGGCGTCACCGGCCTGGTGATGACCAAGCTCGACGGCACCGCGCGGGGCGGCATTCTGGTCGCGATCGCCGAGACTTACGGCCTGCCGATCCACTTTATCGGCGTGGGCGAAAGCGCCGACGATCTGGAGCCGTTCGCGGCGCGCGACTTCGCACGGGCGATTGCAGGGCTTGAAGAAACGTCAGAGGCGGAAAGCTAAGAGAGATGACGCAGGAAACGGCCATCGCGGCAAAACGAAAGCTCAATCCCTGGCTGAAGCTCGGACTGGAACTCGGACCGCTGCTGCTGTTCTTCGTCATCAATTCCAGATACGGGATTTTCGCCGCGACCGGCGTGCTGATGGCCGGCGTCGTCCTGACGCTTGCCGTCTCATGGGCGATCACCCGACATCTGCCGGCGATGCCGGTGGTCACCGCCGTGCTGGTGCTGGTCTTCGGCTCGCTCACCTATTTTCTGCACGACGAAACCTTCATCAAGCTGAAGGTGACGATCCTTTACACGCTGTTCGGCGCCGGCCTCATCGGCGCGCTCTATTTCGGCAAGTTGCTGCTGCCGATCGTCTTCGACATGGCGATCCACATTGACGACGCGGGATGGCGCAAGCTCACCATACGCTGGGGCCTGTTCTTTTTCGCGCTTGCTGGGCTCAATGAAGTCCTGCGCCGCATTCTGACGACCGACGACTGGGTGAATTTCAAGGTCTTCGGCATTTTGCCGCTGACGCTCGTCTTCGCGCTGTCGCAGGCGCCGCTCATCATGCGCCACGAAATTCGCCCCGAGGACGAAGATCCCGAAACGCATTTCTGATTTGCGCGCGCGCCGTTGAACGGGATCGGCGTCGCCGCACGCGCCGATGATTTCAAGCGCATGGGCGCCGACCATCGCGCGGGTTGCAATCGACGCGCGTTCGGGCGAAGAGAGTCTTCGGGTTTATGGGGGCTGAGTCGAATCCTTGCCGAGTCTCATCCGCTTTCTGATCGTCGTCGGCGCCATCGTCGCGATCGCCTACGGCGTCATGGTCGCCCTCGTCGCTTATGTGACGCCGCAACCGCGCCAGATGACCTATACGATCCCGGCGCAGCGGTTGAACAAGTGAAGGCTGTCATTCGTGACGCCGGTGCGGAATGACGCTGGGGAGTTAAGCGCATGAAAGCCGGCGCAGCGCGCCAGCTCGACGCCTTTCTCGACATGCTCGCCGCCGAGCGCGGCGCGGCGCGCAATACGCAGGACGCCTATCGGCGCGATCTTTCGGATTACCTCGCGCATCTGTCCGCGAACGGCCGCGATCCCGGCGTTGCGACGACGGACGAAATCCGCGCCTATCTCGCCTCATTGGAGCCGCGCGGCATGTCGGCGGCGACGGTGGCGCGGCGCATTTCGGCGATTCGCCAGTTCCACAAGTTTCTCTACGTCGACCGCCATCGCGGCGACGACCCGGCCTCGGCGCTCGACGGACCACGGATGCGGCGCAGCGCGCCCGGCGTATTCTCCACGGCGGAAATCGATCGGCTGCTTGCGGTCGCGAGTGAAGGGCTCGATGACGAAACGCGGCCTGCTGGCGAGCGGCTGCGGGCGGCGCGCCTCTATGCGCTGCTCGAAACGATTTACGCCACCGGCCTGCGCGTCTCGGAACTTGTCTCGCTGCCAAAAAGCGCCGCGCATTCGCGCGATCCTTTCATCGCCATTCGCGGCAAGGGCGGACGTGAGCGCCTGGCGCCGCTGACCGATCGCGCGCGCCGCGCGCTGCTTTCCTACCGCAAACTGCTCGAGGAGATGGCGCCCGAGCGCGCCGGCTCGAGCTTTCTCTTCCCCGCCGACAGCGACAGCGGTCATCTCACCCGACAGGCCTTCGCGCGCGATCTCAAGGCGCTGGCGCGCGCCGCCGGCCTGCCCGCGGCCGACATGCATCCGCATGCGCTGCGCCACGCCTTTGCGAGCCATCTGCTGCAGAACGGCGCCGATCTGCGTGTGGTTCAGGAACTGCTCGGCCACGCGGACATCTCGACGACGCAGATCTATACGCATGTGCTCGACGAGCGCATGCGGGCGATGGTGCGCGATCTGCATCCGCTGTCGGAGACGACGGAAAAGGGTTGAGTCGCGCTGAGCCGCCTTGGGCGCTTTTTCCATTGAATGTTGAGACGCGCTCAACGTAAGCTTTTCCGCGCAGTTGCGCGACCGAGGAGCTTGGCGATGGCGAAGAACGCGATGGACTTTCGGCCCGAGGAAGAGAATGTCGCCTATATCGGCGCCGGCGTGACGTTCAAGGGCGAAATCTCCGCCTCGGATCTCATCATCGTCGACGGCGCGATCGAGGGCGACGTCTCCGCGCGCGTCATTCAGGTGGGGCAGGGCGGCGTCATCCGCGGCAAGGTCAGCGCCACGGAAGCCGACGTCAGCGGCTGGATTTCCGATCATATCGAGATCAAGCAGCTGCTCGTCGTGCGCGCCACCGGACGCGTCGAGGGCAAGATCACCTATGGCGAGATCGAGCTGGAGAAGGGCGCCGTGATCGCCGGCGAACTGACCGCGATCGAAGATTATCGCGCCGCGAAGGCCGCGCCAGCGGCCAAGCCCGCCGCTGAACGCGTGGAGATTGCCGGCGCGCCGCCGAAACCCTCTTCGATCGATCGCATCAACGAGGCGGTGCGCGGCGCCAAGGGCGCCAAGGGCGCGCTCTATCTCGCCGCCGCCGGCGATGAGAAGCGCGTCGCGACGCGCACGCTGCTCGGCCGCAAAACTTCGTCGGGCGGGTGAGGCTGAGCTTCGCGCGACCGCTTGCCCGGCGGGCGGCGGCGGTCTATAGAACGCTCCTTCCCGCTCCCTTCGTCTAGCGGTCTAGGACGTCGCCCTCTCACGGCGAAAACAGGGGTTCGATTCCCCTAGGGAGCGCCATCACCCGCCACCGACCGAAAAACGCGCCAGAAATTAGGGAGGCGATGAGTCGCGCCTCCTCTGATTTTGTCTGCTCACCCTCTTATCTCGCCTCCCCCCGCGGGATCGGCCTGCAGCTTGGCGGCGGCCGCGCCCTCCATCAACGACTCGAGCGACGCGCCGGAGAGGCCCAACTCCTTCATCAGGCCGTCAATCACCGGAGCCTGCGCGCGATAGGCCAGCGCTGCAGTAACTGCGTCATGGGCGAGATTCCCCGAGCCGTTGCTGACCCCGCCATTGCCGACCTGTGACGGTCCGCGCGTGATGCCGTCGACCTGCACGATCTTGATCGAGTCGATCGCCTCCAAAGGCCGGACCGACTCGCGCACGATCTCGGGCAGAACCTTCAGCAGCGCGAGCTTCATCTGCAGGGACACCTGATTGGACGAGAGCAAATTGGCCGCCTCGTTGACGGCCCGCTGGCCCGCCGCCTCGACTTCGAAGCGGACCCGGGCGGCGTCCGCCCGCAACTTCTCGGCCTCCGCCTCGCCTTCCGCCGTGAGCTTCGTCGCGGCGGCGCGATTGGCGGCGGCGTCCTTCTCCGCCTCCGCCTCGACCCTGATCGAGATCGCCGAACGTTCGGCTTCCTTCGCGGCTTCGATGAGTTCGATCCGCTTGGCGCGTTCGGCCACTTCGGTCTCGCGGCTGGTGACGACCTGCTCCTCCGCCGCCACCGCCTTGGCGCGCGCGGCGTCGGCCTCGGCTTTGGCCTGGCTTTCCTCGCGGCTCTTGTTCTGAACGGCGATCTGCTGTTCCTGCCGGGCGAGCTCGACAGCCTGCTGCTGCGCGATCTTGGCTTCCTGGATTGTGCGATCCGCCTCGATCTGCTTGGCGTCGACCTGCTGCTTGGCGAGAATGCGCGCTTCGTCCGCCTCGCGGTTGCGCTGCGACTGCTCGCGCGCGATCTCGGCCGCCTGCTCGGCGCGGCGAATTTCGATCTCTCTTGTCTGCTCCAGCAACGCAAACTCCGTTTCGCGTTTGATCTGCAGCGACTGCCGCTCGGCCTCGAGATTCTTCGTCTCGATCTGGACACGCGTGTCCTGTTCGATATCGTTTCGCGTCTTCCTGCGCATTTCGATCTGCTCGGTGAGCTTGGTGAGGCCTTCCGCGTCGAATGCGTTATTGGCGTTGAAATGTTCGATCGAGGTCTGGTCCAGTCCGGTCAGCGAGACCGATTCAAGTTCGAGGCCGTTCATCGCAAGGTCTGACGACGAAACTTGCTGCACCTTCTGTACGAAGTCGGCGCGCTGTTCGTGCAACTGGTTCATCGTCATGCCGGCCGCCACAGAACGCAGCGCGTCGACGAACTTGCCTTCGACGAGATCCTTGAGCGCCTCGGGTTGCATGGTGCGCGCGCCGAGCGTTTGCGCCGCCATCGCGATCGCCGCCGAGTCAGGTCGCACGCGCACATAGAACTCCGCCTTTACGTCGATGCGAAGCCGGTCGAGCGTGATCAATGCGTCGCTGTTCTTGCGTTCGACGGCGAGGCGCACGGTGTTCATGTTCACCGGCATGGTTTCATGCAGCACCGGCAGAACCAGCGCGCCGCCATTCATCACGACCTTCTCGCCGCCGAACCCGGTGCGGACAAATCCAATCTGCTTCGAAGCCCGCTTGTACAAGCGGGTGATGATCAGGCCGAATGTCAGCAGCAGGAAGAGAAGGATAACGGCGTAAACGCCGATCTGGATCAGATGAGCATCCATCTTATCACTTTGAATTTGCAAGGCGGGCAGTTCGGCCAGGGTGATGGCCTCTTGCGCTGTTTTGATGACGTTGAAGGGAATCATGTTCGCCGCTCCAAATACAGGGAATCCGATACGGCCTGACGTTGGCCGATTCCGCCAGGTTTTGCTCCAACTCAGTCGAGTTGAGGCAAGTATGCGTCGCCGCGCGTGATCGCGCGAAAGTTTTCGCCTTCCTGTCGGACAAGAAGGATACGTTCGCCCTCGCCGAAGGTCTGCCCGTCATTGTCCGGCTCGACCATGACGTGATGCGTCTGGCCAAAATGATCGACGACGCGCGCGCGCGCTGGATTGCCCTTCGCGGCTCTGCCGATGACAATCTCCGCTTCTCTTCCGACCAGCGCGACGAGGTCGATCGCGGTGGTTTCGTCGCGCGGCATAATGGCGGCGAGCGGACGTGCGAGCGCTCCCGTCACCGGGAGCGCGGCCAGCGCCGCGATGGGGCCGGCAAGCCATGCCGACAGCGTGTGTCCGGTCAACGCGGCGAGCGCCTGCTGGCCGGCGAGGCCGATCAGTCCGAATGCCGTCAGCAGCAGCATCGCCCACATCAGAAATGGCAAGCGCCGTAGCCCTATCAGGGAAAGCAGCCCCGCATCGATCGTCAGGCTCCCCGGCGTATCGATCCCGGCGTCGCCGTCGATCACGTCGCCAAGACCAAGGACCTGCACGAGCCCCAGCAACACCATCAGCGCGATGGCGACGCTGAACGGCAGATTCTCCGGCAGAAGGAACGACTCGATCATTCTCGCTGCGCCTCACTCAAGCGCGTCGAGCAATCCGCCAGCGCGTATGCCGGCCGACTGCGTTTCCGTCTGGCCATGGGCGCGGGCAATACAGGCCTTCGATTTGTCGACTTCGCTTTCCAGAGCCGCGACCGTCTGCTTCATGTTCTCAAGCGCCTGCGCTTTGAAGGAATCGATGCTGTCCATCGTGTCGTAGATATTCTGGAAGGCGCGGCGGAGCGTTTCGAGGGGGATCGTGGCGCTGGACGCCTGCTCATGGATTCGCGCCGTATTATCACGCAGCATCTGACCCGTGCTGTCGATGATATTCGCGGTCGTGGCGTTGAGCGCGCCAATCTGATCGAGCACCAGCTTCTCGTTCGTCAGCGCCTGCGCGACCGTTACGGCGGTGCGCAGCGCGCCGACCGTGGTGGTGGACGCGCGGTCCACGCCCTTGATGAGCTCGATGTTGTTTTTCTTCACGAGATCAAGGGCGAGATAGCCCTGCACGCTGACCGCCATTTGAGTCAGCAAATCCTGAGTCCGCTGACGCAGATAGAACAAGGCGCTTTCGCGTAACGCTTTCGCCTTGGCCGGATCAGTCGCATCGAGATCCGCCGCACGGGACTCGAGTTCGAGGTCGAGCGCCTTCGACATAAAGATCATCTGCTCGAGCCGACCGAGCGCGACCCACAAATTCTGCCGCTCCACATCAATCGCGGTGTTGTCCTTCAGCAATTCGTCCTTGCCGCTCTTCAGGCGGGCAAGGATCGTCGCGATGTGGCTTTGCGCGCTCCTGTAAGCGTCGAAATAGCCGCGGAGCCGGTTGCCGAACGGGATAACGCCAAACAGCCTGCGCGGGGCGAAGAGGTCGCCCTGCCGGAGCGGATCGAGATCCTCGACGGTGCGGCGCAGCTCGGCAACGTCGGCGCCCAGGCTCGACGTCTCATCCATCGCGCGGACCGGCCGATGCAGGAAACGGTTTGAGTGGTTCGCAGCTTCGGAAATTTCGCGACGGCCCAAATTGGTGATCTGGTCGACGCGCCGGCCGAATTCGGGCGAATGACAATCCTGCGCGACGAGGTCGTCCACGAATTCGACGACTCGCCCCTTCAGTTTCGACTTTTGTTCTTCGTCGACCGGGACCAAGCCAATCGCCTTCTCGGCCGGCACGGCTGGCGCAGGTTCAGGCGGGGCCAGTTTAAATCCATCGCTCACAGAGAGAATCGTCCATTCAAAATGGCCAAACGGAATCGTGCGGACGCAAATCTGTGCCGTCAGCTGGGTCTTGGCAAGCCGGGGCCCCACAAAGCGGGCGCTCGGGGTTCGTGGTTCGCCAGATTTGCAGATATGCGGCGTCTCGTCCAATTATTTCACGATACGGGGCTGTAATTCGAATCATTTTGAAACATTGCAGAGGAAGGCATAAACCTCACGCCACGGGCGGATAATAGGCCGTCCGAAAGAGAACGCGCGTTGCGTCCCGAGACTCTCGCACAATGGTTTCAGGCGGCAGTTCGCGCAGTTCGCCTTCTGAAAAATTCGCCGGCAGTCCGATGGCGACGGCGATCCCCGAACGGATCGCTTCCCGAATGAGCGGCAGCGGGTTTGGCGAAAAATCCCGCCAGCCGAAGCGCGCCTTCTTGAAGTAGTCCGGTCCGCCCCAGGGCGGGTCAACATTCAGCGCATCGAATGAGAGCTTGGGATAGGCCTCCATGACGTCGTCATGAATGAATTCGATGTTTTGCGAGACGCCATAGATCTCGGCGTTATGCTTCGCCATGGACAGCCTGTCGCGGTCAATGTCGACGGCGATGACGCGCTTGCCGCATCGGGCGAATGCGATCGCCGAGCCGCCGATGCCGCAAAAGGCGTCCAGCACGGTGTGACCGCTCAGGAGATTGCCGATCTCCAGCGCAAAGCGCTCCGGCTTGACGGAGAACAGCCCCACCTCGTCGGTTTCGACGCCCTCATCCCATTTCGAAAACAGCTCGTAACGACGATCCCAATATTTTTGGGCGCCTTCGCCGAAGGGATTTTCGATGCTGGTCATCACGCGCGCATGGGGCTGAGCTTTCTCACTCGATCATAGGGATCGATCCCAGGCAAGGGAGGGACGCCCTCACGCCGATCGCCAAACGCCTCGGCTCAAGAAAAAGCGCCCGGCCAGGTTGGCCGAGCGCAGTCGAAGAGGGGAGAGGGGAGCTCCGTGTCATTGAACCGCCGGCGCTCGGGATTGTTCCAAGCGGCGCGGTTGTTCTCGAGTGATCGCTATTCGCTCTCGCCGACCTCTTGCCCAAAGCGGCGTCTTAGGCGCAAAATTGCCGTTATTGCCGGGGTAGGCGCGATGGCGTCGGAAGAATTGCGAAGATCTCGATTGCAGCGGGCGATGGCTTTCGCCGAGCGCTCTAAATCACGTTCGAGCGACAAAATTTCCGCTGAAGAAGTGGCCGCGATCAAAAAAAAGGCGGATGATCTCGACGCCATTCAAAAATCTGTCTCGGACGCCGCGGCGGTCGGCGCGCCGCTTTGGCTCTCATACATCTTTCTGTTGTTTTACATCGCGATCGCGGCCGGAGCGGTAACGCATAAGGAACTCCTGCTCGAAAGCCCGGTCGATCTTCCGTTTCTCAACATCAAGCTGCCACTGAAGGCTTTCTTTGTCTTAGCGCCGATTCTGTTCCTGATCGTCCACGCTTACGTGCTCGCACATTTCGCTATGCTGTCGGACAAGGCGAAAGCCTTTCACGACCGCCTTACCGCCAAAGTCAATGCCGAGGTCGACAACGACCATGCGATCCGAGAGGGCCTGCGCCAGCAGCTGCCGATCAATGTCTTTGTGCAGTTTCTCGCCGGGCCGACCGACATCCGCGAAAGCGCTTTTGGCGTCATGCTCTGGATCATCGCCTGGACGACTCTGGTCGGTGCGCCGGTCCTCGTCCTGTTACTGCTGCAATTGCAGTTTCTCCCCTATCACGACACGCGCGTGACCTGGCTGCACCGCGTTGTTCTTTGCGCCGATCTTGGCGTCATCTGGTGGCTGTGGATGAAAATCCTCGCCGGCCGCGACCGAAGCAAACCGAAGCATCTGGACCGATGGATGAAAGGTTGGGACGACTTTCTATGGTTCTTTCGAAGAATAGGCTCTCAATTGGCGACAGCGCTGGTCGCTATTTTTTCCGTGGTCATTGCTACTTTCCCCGGCGAGTGGGATGACTGGCCTTTCCGGCTGCCGCAGAAGCTCGAACGCAGGATCACCACGGCCACCGAATTCGTATTCGGCAAGGTCGACGCGCTCAAAAGTGACGAGAAAGAGCGCGTTACTGGAAACTGGCCCGTAAATACGCTGCGATTGCGCGAATTTGACATTTACGCAGCGCTGGGAGTCGAAGGCCCGGACAAGCTTGATTGGAAGCCATACAGTTTCAGCCTCAAACATCGTCGTCTCGAACATGCCGATCTGCGCGACGCGCGGCTCGACAATATCGATCTGCGTGGGGCAAGTCTCGACGGCAGTTTGCTTGACCGGGCGAAGCTGAAAAAAGCCGACCTTAGCGAAGCCCGGTTGAGGGGCGCGTCGCTCGTTCTGGCGCAGATTCAAGGCGCGTCGCTGCTTTTGGCGCAGCTCCAGGGCGCGAAACTAAATGATGCGCGGCTTCAGGGCGCTTCTCTCAGTAACGCGGGGCTTCAGGGCGGGTCTCTCAGTAACGCGCGGCTTCAGGGCGCGTCGCTCGATGAAGCGCAGCTTCATGGCGCGTCGCTCTATAAAGCGCAGCTTCAGGGCGCGTTGCTCTATAAAGCGCGGCTTCAGGGCGCGTCGCTCTATGAAGCGCAGCTTCAAGGCGCCACGCTGGTTTGGGCGCAGCTCCAGGGCGCGTGGCTCGAAGGCACCTATCTGTGGCGTACGTATTGGGATGAATTGTACGCTGGTTCGATGAAGCCGATCCGCTTCATCCAGCAGAAATGGAAAGCTGTGAATTATAGCTTCGATGGCTTTTTTGGGTACGATGAGCCATGGACCGCTAATACATATGACGAACTGCGCAAGATGATTGAGAAGGAGGTCCCACAAGGCGCTGCACGCGATGACACGCTAAGGCGCATCGCACGGCTTGACTGCAAGAAAAGCGGGGATGATCTTGCACCTTGCAAAGCAAATGCGGCGGCGGTGCCAAAAGTGCGCGAGGTTATAGAAGGCGCTCGCACTGACGAGGCGACCTATGAGCAGGTACTCGCGATGCTGCTGCGCCCATTGATCTGCGCCTCCGAGGCGAACGCCATCCAAATTTTGCGCGGACTCGCGACGAACGGGCGTCTCACCGCCACCGGCCAAGAGGCACCAGCGCTGATCGAGGACATTCTTACGGGAAAGGATTGCCCCGTGTCGACTGCGCTGACGGACGCCGACAAGGAGCGCCTGCAGGAGATCAAGGCGGCGGCGCTGAATAAATATCCGCCGGCGCTGTCGCCCGCCGCAGCGAATGAGCGGTACGCCTCCCCTGTCGCATCTCCCTCCGCCGCACCGCCCAAAGCGCCCGCCAAAGACAACAGCCGCAGTTCGGCCCGCGTCCCCGCGCCGCCTTGACGAAACGGCTCCGCCTATGCCCATTGAGCGCGATTTTTCGCCGCGCCGGCGCGCCATTGCGCCAGGGAGACAGAGCCCATGAACATCCACGAGTACCAGGCCAAGGCCGTTCTGCGCGAGTTCGGCGCGCCCGTCGCTGAAGGCTTCGCCGTGCTGCGCGCCGAAGATTCGCGCGCGGCGGCTGAAAAGCTCCCCGGCCCGGTCTATGTGGTGAAGGCGCAGATCCACGCCGGCGGGCGCGGCAAGGGCAAGTTCAAGGAAGCGAGCGCCGGCGACAAGGGCGGCGTGCGCATCGCCAAGTCGATCGACGAGGCCGAAGCCTTCGCCAAAGAGATGCTGGGCGCGACGCTCGTCACGCAGCAGACCGGCGAGGCCGGCAAGCAGGTCAACCGCCTCTACATCGAAGACGGCGCCGCGATCGACAAGGAATTCTACCTGTCGATGCTGATCGACCGCGCGACGTCGCGCATCGCCTATGTGGTCTCGACCGAAGGCGGCATGGACATCGAGAAGGTGGCGCATGACACGCCCGAGAAGATCGTGACCTTCTCGGTCGATCCGGCGACGGGGCTGATGCCGCATCACGGCCGCCAGGTCGCCGCCGCGCTCGGCCTCACCGGCGATCTCGCCAAGCAGGCGGGCGCGCTGACCGAAAAGCTCTACGCCGCGTTTGTGGCCAAGGACATGGAGCTCCTGGAGATTAATCCGCTGATCGTCACCAAGGATGGCAAGCTGCGCTGCCTCGACGCCAAGGTCAGCTTTGAAAACAATGCGCTCTACCGCCATCCCGACATGGTCGAGCTGCGCGACAAGAGCGAGGAGGACGAGAAGGAGATCGAGGCGTCGAAATACGACCTCGCCTATATTTCGCTCCCGGGCAATATCGGCTGCATGGTCAATGGCGCCGGCCTCGCCATGGCGACGATGGACATCATCAAGCTCTACGGCGAGTTTCCGGCGAACTTCCTCGACGTCGGCGGCGGCGCCACGACCGAGAAGGTCACGGCCGCGTTCAAGATCATCACCGCCGATCCGAACGTGAAGGGCATTCTCGTCAATATCTTCGGCGGCATCATGCGCTGCGACACCATCGCGGAAGGCGTGATCGCGGCCGTGAAGGAAGTGGGCCTCAAAGTGCCGCTCGTCGTGCGGCTCGAGGGCACCAACGTCGATCTCGGCAAGAAGATCATCAATGAGTCGGGGCTGAACGTCATTCCCGCCGACGACCTCGACGACGCGGCGCAAAAGATCGTCGCCGCGATCAGACAGGCGTAAGTTTCGCGAAACCACCGCTCCTCGACCGCCGTCGCGCAATCTTTGGGTTCTTCCTTCTCCCGTAAACGGGAGAAGGAGTCGCGCGTCTCCGGAAGCGGCGCGGGGCTGCGGCTTGGATCTTTCTGGGAAAGTCGCGCTTAAGTCGCCTTGATCAATCGCCCCTTTCTCTTCCGCCTTGCGTCATCGGCCCAAAAGGGCCATCTTTAGGCGCGACCTTGGACTTTTAGGCCGCTGTTCCCCGTGGGGCGGCCTTCGCGCGCGATCGTCGCCTTTTAGGGAAGCGCCAGTGCCCAAATCAGCTCTTCTGTTTGCGTCTCCGGCCAGCCGCGCGAGACGCGCTCTGGCGCGTCTGTCGTGCCTCTTGGTTGCGGGCTCCGGCGCGTTCGGGCTCTCCTGCGACAGCAGCCTCGCGGCGCGGGAAAATATCGTCGTCGCGCGGCCTTTCGAGGTCGGCTCCAGCCTGTCGGGCAATTATCTCGCGGCCATCGTCGCCGGCGCGCAGCGCGACACGCTCGCCGCCTCGACCTTCTTCCGCGAGGCCTTGCGCGACGATCCCAAGAACACCGATCTCGCCGACCGCGCCTTCGTCGCGGCGCTCGCCAACGGCAATATGTCGGAGGCCCTCTCGCTGACCGGCCGCGTGATCGCGCATGACCGCACGAACGGGCTCGCGCATCTCGCCCGCGGCGTCGATCTGATTAAGACTCGCAAATACGCCGCCGCGCGCGCCGAACTCGCCAAGGGCGGCGGCGACCGTCGCCGCGACATCACCTCGACGCTGCTCTCGGCTTGGAGTTACGCCGGGGCCAAGGACACGCGTCGCGCCCTCGCAACGCTCGATACGCTGACCGACGACGCCTTCGTGGTGTTTCGCGACTATCATGCGGGTCTGATAGCCGATCTCGGCGGCGACAAGGCGGAGGCTGAAAAGCGCTTCAAGTCCGCCTATGCCGCCGAAAAGAACACGCTGCGGCTTGTCGACGCCTATGCGCGCTTTCTCGCGACCCACGGACGCCGCGACGAGGCGAAGCAGCTCTACCTCGCCTTCGACGAGGTCGCGCCCAATCACCCGATCGTCGTCGCCGGCCTCGCCGCGCTCGAGGAGGGCAAGCCGCTGCCGGCCTTCGTGCGCACCGCCGACGAAGGCGCGGGTGAAGTGCTGTACGGGCTGGGCGCCGTCGGCGGCCGTCAGGGCGACGATCTCGCCTCGCTCATCTATCTGCGCCTCGCGCTGCATCTTGCGCCGGAGAACGCTCTCGCCATCGTCACGCTCGGCGACGTCTATGAGCGGATGAAGCAGGAAGAGGCCGCCATCGATCTTTATCAAAGCGTGCCCAAAGACAGTCCGCTGCGCGTCAACGCCGACGTGCAGGCGGCGCTGCTGCTGGAGACGCTCGGCAAAACCAAAGAGGCGAGCGATAATCTCTCCGCGATCGTCGCCGCCAACCCCAAGAATCAGGAGGCGTTGACGGCGCTCGGCAATCTTCAGCGCTCGCGCAAGGCTTTCGCCGACGCCGCCGTGACCTATACGCGCGTGCTCGATTTGCGGTCCAAGGCGGACAAGAGTCTGTGGCTGCTCTACTATTATCGCGGCATCGCCAATGAACGGCGCAAGGATTGGCCGGCAGCGGAAGCCGATCTGAAGAAGGCGCTGGATCTCAACCCCGACCAGCCGCTGGTGTTGAACTATCTCGGCTATTCCTGGGTCGACAAGGGCTCCAATCTCGACGAAGCCTTCAAGATGCTGCGCCGCGCCGTCGATCTGCGGCAGCGCGACGGCTATGTCGTCGACAGTCTCGGCTGGGCCTATTACCGCCTGGGGCGCTATGACGACGCCGTGCGCGAATTGGAGAAGGCGATCGACCTGAAGCCGTCAGACCCGGTGATCAATGATCATCTCGGCGACGCCTATTGGCGCGTGGGCCGCAAGCTCGAAGCGCACTTCCAGTGGAACCATGCGCGCGACCTCAATCCCGAGCCCGACGAACTGCCGAAGATCGTCGATAAGATCAACCACGGCATGTCGGACGCGCCGACGCTCGCCCATGACAAGGCGGCGCAGAACGGCGGGTAGGGAACTTTGCTGTTAGGACATCGTATCCTCATGCAGCAGTCCGGCTTCGATCAGGGTATTTTTTATTCGGTAGGAACGAAAACCTTGATTTACCCACGACCTTACGGAATCTTCCTCAATGCCGATTTCAGTCAGTATCAACAAGTGGTATAAAATAGAAAGTGCGCCGATCTTTTTCTGTAAATCTTCATAGAATGATGGTGGGCTGACGTCTTGATCCTGCGGCGCTCCAAAGTGCGACAGGTCATTGCGACGTTTGGCACATTCGCAGCAAAAGATACGCAGCTTGTCGGGGCTCATATCGATTTTAACGGTCGAAAGAACCTCAAATAACCGAGCTTCCAGACTCGGCTCGGCGCGCAATTGTCGTTTTGCCCATTCTCTGTCTCTACGGCATGTAATCTGCTGAAGTATGCGAGCGATCTTATCCTCCAGTTTTTTTAGCGGCGCTCGCGTAAATTCCGTACTCCTATGGAAAGATTCGAGGCCCCATACCAGGCTCACGAATTGGTGTTCAGTGTAGAGCCTCATGCCTCGACGGAGACCAGTGTATAAATAAAACCCTGAGCCAATTTTTTCCTTCTTGCTAAGCCAACGGGAGACGATTTCTCCAAAACGGTCCCGGAGCTGCAAAAAGTTCGTCGGACAGGTGTGACTCTCTGGTGGACTTGGTGGGTCTGAATTGTCTACGATCCGAACAAAATAGAATTTAAATTTAATTGGGTATGGCATGGATTTTATCTTAAGCAGTACGGAAGGCCAAGCAAGAGGATATTCGGAATCTGTGAGCAATGTGAACAAATCATCTAGAGAATTGAATATACGCTTTACGTCATTCAAAACCATTGTCGTTCGCTGAGAATAGACCAAAGTTGCGCTTTCCTGTAATTCAAGTTTATTATCCTTATGGCTCCCTTGAATTGGTGCCAGGATACCGAATTTTATTTTCAGTTTGGCTCCGCCTTCAAGAGTGTAATTGACTTGCTTGGGAACCTGGTGCCGGACCGATAGGCTTGATTTATTTCTTATTATTTTTATCGACCCCAGTCGCAGCCATCCTTCGAATCCTTCCAAATTTATCTCAAACTCTTTGAAAGCCAAATGCTTGAAGGGCCGAGTCAAGAGATCGCTTAATAAACATTCTGCAGCGAAGTAGTTCTCATAGGAAAGACCGCTACCGTATCTGCCACCATAACGCGAAAGTTCGCTTAGCAGCACATGATTATTAGTTCCCTTCAAAATGCCTTGGATTTGTTTTCCGTCTAACCAAGCATCGTCTTGGCCAAGAAAGAGCTTGATGCCATTCTCGCGCGTTAAACACCCGTCCAACTCGAGCGTTGTTCGACCATCGTCGTGAATTTTGAGTAGACCTGCGACACTGGAGTCTGGAGCGAAATGTTTTTCAGGGATGGGGTCGTGATGCCACCAAAAAAGACCCCTTTCGTTTAAGATGGTCATCCCACGGTCCGCGTCAGCGAAGTTCGAGCTTTGTTGAACAAGTTCATTGTGGGGGTATTTGCAAATTCATGATGTCGACGCAAACTAGCTTTTACTCGTCCGCCATTTCCAGCACGACGCGCCATTCTTCGTCGCTCACCGGCTGCACCGAGAGGCGCGAATTGTTGACGAGGACCATGTCCTTGAGGCGCGGCTCGGCTTTGATCTGCGCAAGCGTCACCGGCTTTTTCAGCGCCTTCACAGCCTTCACATCGACCATGCCGAATTTGCCGCTCTCGTCGGTGTGGTCGGGATAATAGGTCTTGATGATCTCGACGACGCCGACGACCGCCTTGTCCTCGTTCGAATGATAGAAGAAGCCTTTTTCGCCCTTCTTCATCGCCATCAGATTGAGTTTGGCCGAATGGTTGCGCACGCCGTTCCAGAACGTGCCCTTGGCGGCGGCCTCGACCTGTTGATCCCAGGACCAGCTCGACGGCTCGCTTTTGAGTAGCCAATGCGCCACTAGAGCTGCGCTCCCACCACGCGTTTCCAGGGTTTCAGCTCCACCGAGGCGAAGAGGCCGGCGGCGGCGTAAGGGTCTTCGCTGAGCAGCGCGCGGGCGGCGGCCTCGTTCTCGCAGTCGAGAATGAGCATGGAGCCGACGGGGGTCTCGCCGTCCAGAAACGGACCGCCGAGTTTTACGCGCGAAGCATGCTTTTCGAGAAAGGCGAGATGCGCGGCGCGGGTCGATAGGCGCAGATCGACATGACCGGGCTTATCCAGGCAAAGGGCGACGAAGAGCACAGGCGGCCTCGCGTAAGCGTGACGAAGGCGCAACTTGTTCCAAAGCCCGCGCCGCGGGTCAACAGCGCCGCCGCCGAAATGACGATTTCATGTTCGAAGAGGCGAGGGCTTCGGGAAATGCAAGGCGCCTGAAGGGCTTCCTCATCCTGAGGAGCGTGCGCAGCACGCGTCTCGAAGGGCGAGGAAGCCGCAAGCCGCATATAACAATCCTTCACCCGATTCTCTGGGGGGAAGGCGCGCTTCAGGCGCGCGTCGCCGGCGCCTCGAGCTCCTGCGCGACGACGCGGTCGCCAAAACCGATGATGGCGTCGCGCAGGGCGGCGATTTCGGCGTCGCTCGCTGCGACGGGAACAACGGACAACCCCTTGGACCCGTTGGCGGCGCGGCGCAGATTGGCCCGCTCCGCGCGCAGCGCCTCGACGGCGCCTTGCAGCATGGCGTTGTCGGCGCGCGCCGATTCGAGCTTTCCGGCGGCGTCGTTCGCTTCGGCGCGCGCCACGCGCAGCGCGCCTTCCAACTGGTCGCCGTCGCTCTTTTGGCGTTCTTCGGCGGCTTTGAGCTGCGCCCGTGCCGCGTCGAGTTCGGCGGCGAGCGTCTCGCCCAGCGTGCGGGTCGCGGCAAGTTCGCCCGACATGCGCGTCAGCAGATCTTCAAGCTCCGTGGCCCGCGCGCCCGACTGCACGGCGCGCACATGCTCGTCGCGCAAGACCTGCAGCTCGCGCTGCATCTCGCTATTATGCTGATGCAGCGCCGCGACGCGCGCCTCATAGGCCGCCACGAAACCGTCCAGCTGAGCCCCGGCGCCTTCGTCCTGCGCCGCCGTCTCCGATCGAATCAGCCGCAGTTGCGCGACGCGGCCTTCGGCGCGGTCGGTCATTTCGTGCAGCGCTCTCTCCGTGGCGTTCAGAAGCTCGGTGCGCTCGCCCAAAACCTTCTCCGCCTCATTGGCGCGCAGGTTCATGTCGCGATTGTCGGCTTCGGCGCGATTGAGCTGCGTTTCGAGATCGGCGATCCGCGCGACATGGCGGCCGACCGTCGCCAGATCATGCGCCCGCGCGGCTTGCGTCGCCTCCATCGCCTGCTCGAGCCGCCGCTCGCGCACGGCGAATTCGGCGCGCAGCAGATCGCGCTCGGCGACGACTTCCTCCATCGACATCGGCGCAAGCATCTGCAGCCGTCGCATCGACAGACGAAGCGCGCGCCGCCAGAAAGCGGGGAGGAACATCAAGGCGAAAAGCCCGGCGACGAGGAAGCCGAGCGCGAAATACATCGCTTGTTCGATCAAGACGCAGCAATCCTTGATCCGTCTCAAGGCGGACGGCGCTGCGGATTTTGCCACGTAATGACGCAGAACGCAAAGCACGAGCTACGGTTGGTCGGCGCGCGCGATGCAATGCGACCGTGGCTTTCGCCGTCGTCCATTTGGATGACGACTTTCCCCCTAGCGGGCTGCAGAACGGCGGACGCAACGGCCGCGGGCGTTGCTCGCGGAAAGCAGAAGAAGCCAAATGATTTTATCCGCTGGCGTTTTTTGTTTTGGCCGCGCGCGCGGCGCGCCGCGATTGCGGCGGGCTCGGCGATGAGCGCCATGCGCTGTCCGGGCGCGCCCGCGCTCCTTGTCGGCGATCCGGCCGAAAGAAGCCTGCAAGGCGCCAATGAGCGAGTCTTCGCCACCACCCTTGCGGCGGATGAAAGCGTTCTCGCCGCCGCGCAAACGCTGGCAGCGCCGGCTGCGCGCATCCGATTCGCGCCGATTTGCGTTGAAAACGACTGCGCGCATTGGAGCGGCGGCGGATGCGCCTTGCTCGGCCGCATCGCGCAGCTGCTCGCCAAGGCGGCTGCGCCGGTGAAGCCGAGTCCCGCCTACGACTGCAGCATTCGTCATGATTGCCGCTGGCGGGGGCAGCGCGGCGACGAGGCCTGCGGCATCTGCGGATTCGTCGCCCGGGAGCCGCTCGATCCGTTTCCGCCGCGCGTGGGGGCGGGCCGCCAGCCGGTCGTTTAGGACGCGCCTTAAGTCGGCGCGTGAGAATCGGATCAGAACGGGTTCCAGGTCGATTCGGGCGTGAATTTCAGATAGCCGAGATTGAGGCCGAGCCGCGCGCCAAGTCCCGAGCGCACCGGCATGACGACGACTTCGTCACTGTTGAGCGCGGTGAATCCGAGGCCGCCGACGAGATAGGCTGATCCGGCGGCGCCGGAGAACCGCCGATAGATCGAGTCGACCGACGGCAGATTATAAACGAGCATCATCGTCCGATCGCCGTCGGCGCCGGCGTCGAGGCCAATCGATGGGCCCTGCCAAAACACGCGCTGCTGGCCGGCGTTGCGCGTATACATCCTGCCCTGGCCATAGCGGAGCCCGCCGACGAACGCGCCGCTCGCCTCCTCGCCGAGGATGTAGGCGTTTGGACTGCCCCACTGCCGCGATGCGCGCTCGACGCCTTCGGCGAGGCCGCGGGAAATCGAACCGAAGAAGCGGTGGCCGTTCTCGACGATCTCACCGCTGGAATAGGTTTCGGGCCGCTGCGCCGCGCGGGCGAAAGAACCAGGAGCCGCCCAAGCGCAGGCCGAGGCGGCGGCGAGGCGAAACAGGTCGCGGCGCGAGGCGGCGTTGAACGAAGATTTGCTCATGACGACGAACTCCAGGACGAACGTGTTCAAACGCCATGCGTCGGCGTCAACGATGGCCGACCCGCGGCGCAGTTGCGTCGCAAAGGCGACAGGCGGGTTTGCGCCCGCCAAAGTCGCGCGCCGTAGTTAAGGAAGCGTTGCGGCGGCTTCCAGCGCGGCCGCGTCGGCCCACGCGACGAACGGACCATTGCGATAATCGTCGGCCTTCTTGCCGTAGCGCAGCGGCGCGCCCTCCGGATCGAGCGTGACGCCGCCGGCCGCGCGCAGCACGGCGTCGCCCGCGGCGGTGTCCCATTCCATCGTCGGTCCGAAACGCGGATAGACGTCCGCCTCGCCGTTGGCGAGCAGGCAGAATTTAATCGAGGAGCCGACGGGCGCGCTGCGCGCGATGCGCTGTTTCGAGAGAAACGTCTTCGTCGCCTCGTCGAGGTGAGACTTCGAAATCAACGCGACCAGTCCTTCCGGGGGACGCCGCCGCGTGCGCAGCGGACGCCAGTCCTGCATCGGCGGCAAGGACCCGCCGGGGACCGCCTGCGCCTCATAGCCCTGCGCGCCGGCGAACCAGACGCGGCCTTGCGCCGGGGCGTAAACCGCGCCGACGCGCGGCGCGTTGTTCTCCGCGAGCGCCACATTGATGGTGAAATCCGAGCTGCGGGCGAGAAACTCGCGCGTGCCGTCAATCGGATCGATCAACAAAAAGGCGTCGCCGGCGCCGAGCGTGATGCCACGCGCGACGCTCTCCTCGGCCAAAAAGGGCACGCCGGGCAGCGCCGCTTCCAGCTCGCGGAGCAGATAGGCCTCGATCCGCTCGTCCGCCTCGGTCACGGGCGACGTATCGCCTTTGAGTCGCGACTCGATGTTTGCATTGGCCAGCGTCTCCATCGCCAGCGCGCCGGCCGCGATCGCCATATTCGCGAACAGGCGGGCGAGGTCTTCGATGTCATTGAGCGCGCCCGCCGACTGTACAAAATTCTCCGCCGCCATCGTTCGATTCCCCCAACGTCTGTTTACGATTAAAGGCGCGCGTCATTTGCAATCCGCGCGGCGCCCGCTAGTTTCGTTTTAGCCTGAACGCAGTGATTCGCGCGCCGCGTCAGTCCGCCGCGCATCGTACAGGAAGACCGGATAAGCTTCCTTGAGACGTCGCCGCCTTCACCCGCTTTGGATGGCATCATGACCAAATTCTCGCTCGACCCACTCGATCTCGCCGCGCTCCTGTCCTCGCGGGTCTGTCACGACGTCATTTCGCCGGTGGGCGCGATCGTCAATGGTCTTGAAGTGCTCGAGGAGGAGAAGGACGCCGAGATGCGCGGCCATGCGCTAGCGCTGATCAAATCGAGCGCCAATGAGGCGTCGGCGCGGCTGCAGTTTTGCCGGCTCGCTTTCGGCGCGGCGGGTTCGAAGGGCGCGTCGATCGACACGGGCGACGCCGAACTGGTGACGCGCCAGCTGATCGCCGACGAGCGCACGCAGCTGTTTTGGAGCGTTCCTCGCGTGCTGATGTCCAAGAACAAGGTCAAGCTGCTGCTGAACCTCTGTGTCTTGGCTGATGCGGCGATCCCGCGTGGCGGCGTGATTTCCGTTAGCTCAACGGGTGAAGACGATCGGGTGACGTTCAGGATCGAGGCGAAAGGCGTCAATGCGCGCGTCGCGTCGAACGTTCCCCGCCTTCTCGAAGGCGAATCGGAAGAGGGCGCGATCGACGCCCGCGCCATTCAGGCCTATTACGCGGGTCTCGTGGCCAACGCCTGCGACATGCAGGTTGTTGTTTCCAGCGAGCCGGAACTTGTGACGATCGAGGCGATCCCCGTCCAAGCGGCGGCGGGGATGGATGCGCCCGCAGAGAGCGCCGTCGCCTGAAGCCAAACGCCCTTGCGGGACCCGCGCGAGACCCGCGCGGATCCTGCCGTTTCGATGAAACGTATCAGCTATGCGCAGACGTGCTAGTCGGCGCGGGTGCTTCGCTGAGTCGCGCGCGGCAACGCCTTGGCGTCGCGCAGATGGTTCTCCAGCATCGGAATGGCGCTCTGCGCCCACCGCTTCAGATCGGCGTTCTGACCGTTCCTGGCGTAACTTTCGAAAAGCTTCACCGCCTTCTCATGTCCGTCGATCTGCTGCGTCCGGAAGCGCTCTTCGAAGCGCGCGCCAGTCACTGAGGTCAATTGCTGCAGAAGATTCTGGTGTTCCTTGTCGAGCGCGGTCGGAGCGTTAATCCCGCCTTGCCGCAGGATTGGCTTCAGTTCGTCGTCCATGTTCGTGTGATCTCTTACGATCCTACGGGCATAGTCGAGGAAGTCCTGAGTGTTTGCCTTGTTCTGAGCTTCGCGTCCGGCCTGAATTTCAAAATTGCCGATGTTCCAGGCCTTGTCCACGAAGTTCTGGGTCGTGGCGTCCACTCGGTTTGATCGGGTCATCGTGGCTGTTGAGCCGGATTTCGACCACGACGCGGCAAGCGCGTAACCGGGGACCATAAACGCAAGCGCAACGGCTCCCGCCAGCAGGGGTTTCCTCATCTTCGTCTCCTCGACGTTCCGCCCCCGCACCGTAAACCGATCGCGCACACGCCTGTTCCGCGAGATGCTTCAGTTGGCAAAAAGAAAACGCCGCATCCTCGGGCGCGGCGTTTTGCGTATCGCTCGTGATCGCGCTTTTGCTTCAGCGCTGGCGATGGCGCCGTATCAGGCGGTGATGCGTTCTTCCGCTTCGCTCGGCTCTCAAAAGCGCATCGTGCCGCTGAGGTTGGAGAGGGATATGGCCGCCAAACCAACCAAGGCAAAGAAGGCCGTACCTCGGAAGAAGGGCGTGCAACCCGCGAGCGACAAGCCGAGGCGCCATCCGTGAACGAGGAAGGACGGCGAAATGCACCGTGCGGGAACGGATTTTTTGTGGTATAAGACGGCTATGTCAATCACGCTCACCCCCGAACAAGAGGCTTGGATTAAAGCCCATATTGCGACTGGCGATTTCGCTTCGATTGAGGAGGCGGCCCGCCAGTTGCTTGACGACCGCATCGCCGAACTCGCCGCCGAAGACGACGACGATGACATGGCATGGGCGAAGCCTTTAGTCGATGAAGCGCGGGCCGCGATCGCGCGGGGCGAATTTGTTTCTCTTGAGGAACACAAAGCACATAACGCGGCGCTCCTTGCGTCTCTCAAGGATTAATGGCGCGGGTCATCGTCTCGCTGCTGGCGCAAGCCGATACAGCTGACATTCTCACCGATCTTCGAGACAAGGCGGGGCGCGCTGTCTCCCGCGCATACGCCGCCGCTTTTGAAAAATTCTATGAACGCCTGATGCAGCATCCCGACAGTGGGGCGCCTCGCCCCGCCATCGGGAAGCATGTCCGCATTGGCGTCATCTCCCCTTACGTCGTGATCTACGAGCATATAGCCGCCGACGACACGGTGATGATTATGCGGATTGCTCACGGACGGCGCAAAATCTCCCGCAAATTTTTGCGGAGCGCTTGATGGCGTCATGTTGCACGGCGTCGTATCAGGCGGTGATGCGTTCTTCCGCTTCGCTGGGCTCTCGCAGCACATAGCCGCGGCCCCAGACGGTCTCGATGTAGTTGCGGCCTTCGCTGGCGTTGGCGAGCTTCTTGCGCAATTTGCAAATGAACACGTCGATGATCTTCAATTCGGGCTCGTCCATCCCGCCATAAAGATGATTGAGGAACATCTCCTTCGTCAGCGTCGTGCCCTTGCGCAGCGAGAGCAGCTCCAGCATCTGATATTCCTTGCCGGTCAGATGCACGCGAGCGCCGCTGACTTCCACCGTCTTCTGGTCGAGATTGACGATGAGGTCGCCGGTGATGATGATCGATTGGGCGTGGCCCTTCGAGCGGCGGACGATGGCGTGAATGCGCGCGACGAGTTCGTCCTTATGAAAGGGCTTCGTCAGATAGTCGTCGGCGCCGAAGCCTAGACCCTTTACCTTGTCTTCGATGCCGGCGAGTCCGGAGAGGATGAGGATCGGGGTCTTCACTTTTGCGACGCGCAGCGTGCGCAGCACCTCATAGCCGGACATGTCGGGCAGGTTGAGGTCGAGAAGAATAATGTCGTAGTCGTAGAGCTTGCCGAGGTCGATGCCCTCTTCGCCCAGATCGGTCGTATAGACGTTGAAGTTCTCGGATTTGAGCATGAGCTCAATACTTTGAGCCGTCGCGCTGTCGTCTTCGATCAATAAAACGCGCATGTTGGTTCCCCACCGAGCTCCATCGTCCGCGACCGATCGCGCGAAGGACGCGCGCCGGCGGCCGGCGAGAGTCCTCGCCTCAGCGACCTGACCGACCTTCCTGCGAAGGTAAGCGGAATTGGTTAATAAACCTTCACTTACGCCTCAAACGCTGCCCTAAATCTTAATCTTGGGCGGTAAGCAAGGCGGACGCGTCACGCTACGTCTGGAAGGACACGGACAGCGACGCGCGAATCACGCGTCATTTCCAATCTATACGCTGCGGCGAGTCCGGTGGGCAAAGACAAAATACGCGGCGCGTAACGAAATGCGCGCACGCCCCCACGAAGCTTCGCGCGCGCGCTTCTCGCCGCATCTGCGTCATGATTGGGTCCCATGCGCGGCGCCAATGAGGCTGCGCGACGATATGCTTGCGACGAGCGGCGCTTGCCAAACTGAGACGACTGGTCGTATTATGTCCAAATGAGCCGACGCGACGTCAAAGAGCTGAGAGAGAAGCTTCTGGACCGGGGAGTGGCCCTGCTGATGGAGCAGGGCTATCACGGCACCGGGCTGCAGGAGCTGGTCAAGAGCGTCGGCGTGCCGAAAGGCTCCTTCTATAATTATTTCGAAAGCAAGGAAGCCTTCAGCGCCGAGGTCGTCGCACATTACATTGAACCGTTCATCAAACGGCTCGACGCACAGCTTCAGCGCAAGGATTTGGGCGCCGCGGCGGCGCTGCGCGCCTACTTCGATGAGCTGATCGAAGAGACGGAGCGCCTGGATTTCCGGGGCGGATGCCTGCTTGGCAATCTCATCGGCGAGATCGGCGACACGAGCGATCTCTGCCAGACGTCGCTGCGCGAGGCCGTGCACCGCTATCGCGACAAGCTGCGCGAGGGAATCGCCCGCGCTCAGCGGGAAGGCGGTTTCCGCACGGATATGGACGCGAAGGAAATGGCGGACCTTCTCGTCAATTTCTGGCAGGGCGCGTTGCTGCGCATGAAGATCGAGCGCTCGGTGCGTCCGCTGACGCAGTTCTGCGACATGCTGCTCAACGGCTACTTCAAGGCGTGATCGATTTGCGCTCCAATGAGACGACCGGTCATATTGATATGGGCTCTAAGTAGGGGAAAGACGATGCCGAAATTCATCATCGAACGGGACATCCCCGGCGCCGGGAAGATGACGCAAGACGATCTCCAGGCGATCTCGCAGCGCTCCTGCGCCGTCCTGCGCGCGCTCGGCCCGCAGACGCAATGGATCGAAAGCTACGTCACCGACGACAAGATCTATTGCGTCTACATCGCCGAGAATGCGGCGGCGATCAAAGAACATGCGGCGCAAGGAGGCTTTCCGGCCAACCGGATCAGCGAAATCAGGGCGATCATAGACCCTGCGACGGCCTGACCGGGGACTGACCAACAAGGGAGAGTGGTTCAAATGAAAAGCTTGCCGTCACGCGCAGCTCTCTGCGCGCTTCTTTTGGGAGGCGCGCTTGCGCCCGCCATCGCGGATGAGACCTGCAACTCGCCGTTCATGAGCGGGCTGATCAAGGGACAGGAACAATATCTCCACGTCTGGACGCTCGGCGAGAAGGGCGTCGGCGATGGATCCGACAAGCTGGTGACGATCGACGTCGTTCCCGGCTCCGCGACCTATGGAAAGGTGCTCCACGCGATTTCCGTCGGCGGGCGCGGCGAGGCGCATCACATGGGATTCACCGACGATCGCAAATATCTCTGGGCTGGCCGTCTCGACGACAGCAAGATTTTCATCTTCGACGTCGGCTCCGATCCGTCGACGCCGAAGCTCGTCAAAACCATCGACAATCTTGCCGAGAGCACGGGCTATGTCGGCCCGCACACCTTCTATGCGCTGCCCGGCCGCATGCTGGTGCAGGCGCTCTCCAACAAGAAGGATCATGGCGGCGTCACCGGGCTGATCACCTACAACAACGCCGGCGAACTCGTGACGACGACGGCGGCGCCGCTCACTGACGGCGGCGACGGCTATGGCTACGACATCGCCATCAATCCCGCCCAGAACCGCATGCTGACGTCGAGCTTCACCGGCTGGACCAATTACATGATGGATCTATCCCAGCTCATCCAAGACGATTCCGCGATGAAGAATTTCGGGAACACGATGGTGATGTGGGATCTGAAGGCGATGAAGCCTCTAAAGGTGTTTTCCGTTCCCGGCGCGCCGCTCGAAATACGCTGGGCGCTGAAGCCCGGCGCCAATTGGGCGATCACCGCCGGCGCGCTCACCTCGAAACTTTACCTGATCAAGCAGGACGACAAGCACGAGTGGCAGGCGAAAGCCGTCGCCGACGTCGGCGATCCATCGAAAATTCCCTTGCCCGTCGACATCTCGATATCGTCCGACGCGTCGTCGCTCTGGGTCAACACCTTCATGGACGGAACGGCGCGGCTCTTTGACCTCGCCAATCCGGAAGCGCCGAAACAGGTCTATGCGAAAAAGATCGGCGCGCAGGTGAATATGGTCTCGCAAAGCTGGGACGGGAAGCGCGTGTATTTCACCACCTCGCTGCTCGCCAACTGGGACAAGAAGGGCGCCGAAAACGAGCAGTTCCTCAAAGCCTACTCGTGGGACGGGAAAGAGCTTAGGGAAGATTTCGTCGTCGACTTCCACAAGGAGGGACTCGGCCGCGCGCATCATATGAAATTCACCGCGCGCGCCCAGAAGGCCGAGCTGCCGTGAGCGCAAGCCGCAACATCGCAAGGGCGGCGGTCGCTGTCGCCCTCGCGCTCGCAGCGCCATCGGCCTTCGCAGTGGACCCGGCGGTCACAAGACTGCCGGCGCCCGGAAGCTATGCGCTGCATCCGATCCAGCGCACGCCGGACGCCGCGCTCCTCGATGCGCAAGGCAAGCCGACGCCGCTTTCCGCTCACACGCGCGGCGCAGTGACGGCGCTCGGCTTCTTCTATTCGCGCTGCGCCGATCCACTCGGTTGCCCTGTCGCCTGGTCGACTTTCGACGGGGCGCGAAAGGAGGCCGAAACCGATCCGTTGCTGAAGGGGAGGCTGCGTCTCGTTTTCGTCAGCCTCGATCCGATGCGCGACACGCCTTCTGTCATGCGCATGCTGGAGACGGAAGAGAAAGGCGGCGACGTCCCCTGGGTCTTTCTGACCGGCGCGAGCGAAGGCGAGATGACGCCGCTCTTTTCCGCCCTGGGACAGGACATCGCCCATGTGAGGGATCGCGTCGGCAGGCGCACGGGCGCAATCAATCATATGCTGAAAGTGTTCTTGATTGATCCCGAAGGCTGGGTCCGCGAGATTTACAGCACAGCGTTTCTGACGGCGGATGGCCTGCTCAATGACGCGCGGACGCTCGCGATGGAGTTTCCGGAGGCGAGCAATGCGGCCGCTGCGAGATGAGCGTCCCGCCCTTCGTCATTCGTAGGAGCGGAGCGACGAAAGCATCCAAGCGCCGCACGCGAAGCTCTGGATCGCTTCGCTTCCCTTGCTATAACGGAGGTCATTCGGACGGGCGCGTCATCCCTTCCCTTCACGGGGAGGGTCGAACCGCAAAGCGGTTCGGGGTGGGGTGGCTTTTTCCCCCACCCGCGACGCTGCGCGTCGCGACCTCCGCGCAAGGGGGAGACATTGCGCGCGTTCTGCACGCGCTGGCGCTATTGTTTTGCGTCGGCCACGCCGCAGCGCAGGACATCCAATCGCCGCTGGGGCTCCCGCCAATCCCCGCGACGGTCGCGGGAACGCCCGCCATGCGCAGGCTCGGCGAGAAACTGTTCTTCGACCGCAGCATTTCGGCGAACGGCACGCTGTCCTGCGCCATGTGCCATATTCCCGCGCAGGGCTTCGCCTCGAACCAAAGCGCGCTCTCGATCGGCATGGAGGGGCGGTCGCTGCGGCGCAACGCGCCCTCGCTCTATAATGTCGCCTTCAAGAATTTCCTGTTTCACGACGGCCGCGAGACCGATCTCGCCGCGCAGGTCTGGGGGCCGCTGCTCGCGGCCGACGAAATGGGCAATGCCGGGATCGGTCCGCTCATCGCAAGGCTTCGCGCCGACGCCGAATATGGGCCATTGTTCGAGGCGTCCTTTCCGGGCGAGGGCGCGACGATGATGACGCTCGGGCGCGCCATCGCCGCCTATGAAGCGTCGCTGCTGCGCGGCGGCGGGCGTTTCGATCGCGCCATCTATGGCGGCGAACGGTCGGCCCTGACGGCTCAGGAGTGGCGGGGCTATGCGCTTTTCACCGGCAAGGCCGGCTGCGCCGCCTGCCACGCGATTGGACCTGAGACGGCGCTGTTCACGGACCAGTCCTGGCACAACACAGGCGTCGCGTTTCGCTCCGGGGCGAGGGGCGGCGAAAGGCTGGTGCAGCTCGCGCCCGGGGTTTTCCAAAATGTCGACATCGCCGCGATCGGCCTGGCGCAGACCGGCGCGCCCAGCGACGTCGGCCGTTTCGAGATCACCAATGCGCCGGCCGACCGTTGGGCCTATACGACGCCGATGCTGCGCGGCGTCAGCGAGAGCGCGCCCTATATGCACGACGGAAGCCTGAGGACGCTTGCCGAGGTCATCGAGTTCTACGATCGCGGCGGGGGCGCCAATCCGTCGCTCGACCCTAAAATCCGTCCGCTGGAGCTGACTCCAGACGAAAAAGCGGCGATCGTCGCCTTTCTCGAGGCGCTTTGACTCGGCGACCGGCGGGCGAGAACGCGCCGATCATCCGTCGCGCCGCATTCGGGCATTTTCGCGCGGCGCCGGCGCAAAACCGGCGGGACGAACATTGACTTGAACCTGCGCTTTCTCCTATATGCCTGCGATCGGCGCCGCTCCAAAAGGGGCGGCGAATGTTTTGTGACGGCTGTGCGCCGTCGCGGCGCCGAAACTTTTTTGAGCTGTCTGCGGCGCGGCCGTCGACGGCGACAGGCAAGACGAGCGCGGGAGCCGGGCGCAAGCCCCTTTCGCCAGCGGAGAAAAACGGTGAAACGGACATTTCAGCCCAGCATCATTGTGCGCAAGCGCCGTCACGGCTTTCGCGCCCGCATGGCCACGGTCGGCGGCCGCAACGTTATCGCGGCGCGGCGCGCCCGCGGACGCAAGCGCCTCTCGGCCTGATCCGGCTCGATGCGGACGAGGCGGATGACTGCATGAAGGCGCAAGTCCCCGCCGAAGATGAGAAGGCCTCGCGCCCGGAGACTCTGCGCCGGCGCAAAGATTTCGTGCGTACTGCGCGCGGCGCGCGAGTCGCCATGCCCGCCTTTACGGTGCAGATGGCGCCGCGGGAACCCACGGACTCGCATGCGCCGGCCCGTTTCGGCCTCACCGTTACGCGGAAGGTCGCGGGCGCGGTGGGTCGCAACCGCATCCGCCGCAGGCTCCGCGAGGCGCTGCGGCTCGGCGGCGCCCTTGGCGCGAAGCCTGGTCGCGATTACGTCTTCGTCGCGCGGCCCGTGTCCCTCTCCGCGCCATTCGCCGAACTGCTCGCGCAGATGACCGAAGGACTCGCCAGGTTGAATGATCGCGGCGCGGCGCGCCCGAGACGCAAACAGGAAGACAGGCTTACGCGGCCATGAGTGAAAACATCAAGAACATGATCCTCGCCGCGGCGTTGTCGCTGGTCTTCATCGGCCTGTGGGACTATTTTTACGCCTTCCCCGAGATCGACAAGCAGCGCCGGGCGCAGACGCAGCAGGAGCAGATCGCCAAGGTTCCTCAGCTCGGCGCGCCCGAGCGGGTCACAGCCGGCCAGCCTCCCGTAAAGGCCGCGCCCAAGACACGCGCTGAAGCGCTGGCGCTGAGCCCCCGGATCGCCATCGACACCAGATCAATCTCCGGCTCGATCGCGCTGAAAGGCGGACGCATCGACGACGTCTCCTTGAAGAATTATCGCGAGACCGTCGACCCCTCGAGTCCGATCATCACGCTGCTCTCGCCCGAGGACGGCCCCAGCCCCTATTACGCGGAACTCGGCTATCTGACCGCCGAAACGGAAAATGCGCCCGTTCTGCCGACCACCGAGACGCTGTGGACCGCGGATGCCGACGGGCTGACGACGGCAAAGCCGGTGACGCTGACCTGGGACAATGGCCACGGCCTCGTTTTCAAGCGCGTCATCTCGGTCGACGACGAATATCTCTTCACCGTCAAAGACAGCGTCGAGAACAAAGCGGGCGCCGCCGTCACGCTTTTTAACTACGCGCGCATCAGCCGCGTCGGCCACCCGCCATCCGCGGGCTACGCGGCCCTGCATGAAGGCTTCGTCGGCGTCATCGGCGACGCGGGACAGGAAGTCACCTACGACAAGATCGAGAAGGAGGACAACGCGGTCACGACCTACAAGGGCGTCGGCGGCTGGGTTGGACTGACGGACAAATATTGGGCCGCCGTGGTCGCTCCCGACCAGAATCTGCCGATGGAGGCGCGCTACGCCTCGATGGGCGGCGCGGTGAAGACCTATCAGGCCGATACGGTCAGCGACAAGAAGACGATCGAGCCCGGGAAATCGGCGGAGGCGACGACCTATGTGTTCGCCGGCGCCAAGGTCGTCGACGTGCTCGACGCCTATAAGACGAATCCTGGCCTGAAGCGTTTCGATCTTCTCATCGACTGGGGATGGTTCTACTTCATCACCAGGCCGATGTTCCGGCTGATCGACTTCCTTTACAAGCTCTTGGGGAACTTCGGCCTCGCCATTCTGGCGGTGACCGTTGTCGTCAAGCTCGCCTTCCTGCCGCTCGCCAATAAAAGCTATCAGTCGATCGCCAAAATGAAGGCGATTCAGCCAAGAATCAAAGAGTTGAAGGAAAAATACGGCGACGACAAGCACAAGTTCAACACGGAGCAGATGGAGCTCTTCAAGCGGGAGAAGGTTAACCCCGCGAGCGGCTGTCTGCCGGTGATCGTGCAGATCCCGGTGTTCTTCTCGCTCTATAAGGTGCTGGTCGTGACGATCGAAATGCGTCACGCGCCGTTCTTCGGCTGGATCCATGACCTCTCGGCGCCGGACCCGACCAATGTCTTCAACCTGTTCGGGTTGCTGCCTTTCGACCCGACGCATGTTGCGATCTTCGGCCCCTATCTCGCGCTCGGCGTCTGGCCGCTGCTGATGGGCGTCTCGATGTGGCTGCAGATGAAGATGAATCCGGAGCCCGCCGACGAGATTCAGAAGACGATGTTCGCCTGGATGCCGGTGATCTTCACCTTCACCATGGGCGGCTTCGCCTCCGGCCTGCTGATCTACTGGACGTGGAACAATCTCCTGTCGATCGTCCAGCAGGGGGTCATCATGAAGCGCGCCGGCGTGAGGTTCGAGTTCTGGGACAATCTGCGCAAGACGTTCCAGAGAGCGTGACCGAATCCGACTTCACCGAACCGGGCCGGCTGCTCTTTGCCGGCCCCTGCGACTTCATCTTCGCGAGCGTCAAGGCGAGCGATCTGCCGCCGATCGGCCCGCCGGAGATCGCTTTCGCAGGGCGCTCCAACGTCGGCAAATCCTCGCTCCTCAACGCGTTGACGAACCGCAAGACGCTCGCGCGCGTCTCGAACACGCCGGGGCGCACGCAGCAGCTCAATTTCTTTGCGCTTGGCGGCGCGCCAGGCGCCGAGCGGCTGCGTCTCGTCGACATGCCCGGCTACGGCTATGCGGCGGTCGGCAAGGAGAAGGTGGCGAACTGGTCGCAGCTGATGCGCGACTATCTGAAGGGAAGAGCCAGCCTCGCCCGCGTCTTCGTGCTCGTCGACGGGCGCCGCGGCGTGAAGCCGCTCGACGAAGAGATGTTCGATCTCCTCGATCAGTCGGCCGTCTCCTATCAGGTCATTCTGACCAAGCATGACGAATTGAAGATCGCCGAGCGCGACGAGGTCCTCGCCGCAACGATGAAGGCGCTGGAGAAGCGCCCCGCCGCCTTTCCTGAAGTGATTTTCACCTCGGCGCAGAGCGGCGAAGGAATTCCCGAGCTTCGCGCCGCGATCGCCAAGCTCCTGGCCGAACGAAACGCTTGAATGCGACGGGCGGGGCGGGCTAGGTCAATTTAGAACCCCCACCCCAACCCTCCCCCGCTTCGCGGGAGAGGGAGTAGATTCGGCGCTTTGTAGAGGTCGCTCACGCCGCTCGTTAGCGTCCCCTCTCCCATTCGAAGTCGGCTGTCGCCGACTTCGGGGTCGATGCGCAAACCGGGAACACCCGGTTTGCGAAGCGGGGGAGGGACAGGGAGGGGGCGTTTTTGAGGCAGCCTTCAGTCAGGATTCTCAGATGACCGACGCCGTCGACACCGCGCTCCAGCAAGCCCGCATTCTCATGCAGGCGCTGCCGCATATGCTGCGCTACGACGACGCCATCGTCGTGGTGAAATACGGCGGCCACGCCATGGGCGACGATCAGGTGGCGCGCGATTTTTCGCGCGACATGGTGCTGCTCGAACAGTCCGGCGTGAATCCGGTCGTCGTGCATGGCGGCGGGCCGCAGATCGGCGCGATGCTGAAGCGTCTCGGCGTCGAATCGCGCTTCGCCGATGGCCTGCGCATCACCGACGAAGAGACGATGGACGTCGTCGAGATGGTGCTCGCCGGCTCCATCAACAAGCAGATCGTCGGCTACATCAATTCGGAAGGCGGACGCGCCATCGGGCTGACCGGCAAGGACGGGCGCATGGTCACCGCCAAAAAGATCGAACGCCCCGACGGCGTCGACCTCGGCTTTGTCGGCGAACCCGACAAGGTCGACACGACCGTGCTCGATCAGGTGCTGGGGCGCGAGCTCATCCCGGTGCTGGCGCCCGTCGCCGAAGGTCCGCGCGGCGAAAGCTATAATGTCAACGCCGACACCTTCGCCGGCGCGATCGCCGGCGCGCTTCACGCCAAGCGCCTCATCTTCCTCACCGACGTGCCGGGCGTGCTCGACAAGGACAAGCAGATCATCCAGGAGCTGAAGGTCGGCGATATTCCCGGCCTCATCGCCGAGGGCGTGATCACCGGCGGCATGATTCCAAAGGTCGAGACCTGCATGTACGCCATCGAGCGCGGCGTCGAGGGCGTCGTCATTCTCGACGGGAAACTGCCGCACGCCGTGCTGATCGAATTGCTCACCGATCATGGCGCCGGCACGCTGATCACGCGGTGACGAACGAAGCCCTCATCCGTCGCCACTGCGTGGCGACACCTTCTCCCGCTTGCGGGAGAAGGAAGAACGGCGACGCTTCGCGATTGCGTTTGCGGCGATGATTGGCGCTTGCCCTCGCGTAGCGAGGGTCGGATGAGGGCCATTTAGTGAACCTCTTCATCCTCACCGGCGCTGGCGTTTCCGCCGAAAGCGGCCTTGGCGTCTTTCGCGGACCGGGGGCGGCGCTGTGGAAGCGCTACGATCCGATGCAGCTCGCGACGCCCGAGGCTTTCATGCGCGATCCGGCGCTGGTGCATGCGTTCTATAATGCGCGTCGGCGCAATCTGCTCGCCGCTTCTCCCAACGCCGCCCATGCCGCGCTGGCGCGGCTCGAAGCCGGCCTCGCGCAGCGCGGCGGCGCAGTGACTCTCGTCACGCAGAACATCGACGATCTGCATGAGCGCGCCGGCTCGACGCGCGTCATTCACATGCACGGCGAATTGCTCAAAGCGCGCTGCGCCTCATGCGGCGCGGTGAGCGATTGCCGCGACGATCTTTCGACCGACTCGCGTTGCGGATGCGATGGCGCGTTGCGGCCGCATGTCGTTTGGTTCGGCGAGACGCCGCTCTATATGGAAGAGATCTATGCGGCGCTCGGAGCGGCGGATCTTTTCGTCGCCATCGGCACGTCGGGCGCGGTCTATCCGGCGGCGGGCTTCGCGCGCGAGGCGCGCGCAAGAGGTCTGCGCTGCTGCGAGATCAACCTGGAGGCGTCGGAAAACGCAAAGCAATTCGACGACAGAATTTATGGCCGCGCGAGCGAGATCGTGCCGTCATGGGTCGATGAAACATTGGCGTTGTAATGCGCAACGATGGAACGGTGCGCGGTCATTCCCTCCCCCCTTGCGGGGGAGGGTTAGGGCGGGGGGGTAGGCGCGCAATCTCTACCACCTGCGACCTCCACCCCCAGCCCCTCCCCGCAAGGGGGAGGGGAGCGCGCGTTGCGCCGCGTCGGTCGATCTGCGACAGGTTGCGATGACCAAACTCTTGCCCGACAGATCGCGCTTCGCCGCGATCGACACCTGGGTGTTCGATCTCGACAATACGCTCTATCCGCAGACCGCCGATCTCTGGCCCAAGATCGACGCGCGCATCACGCTGTTCATGATGCGGCTGTTCGGCCTCGACGCCATTTCGCTGCGTGCGTTGCAGAAACATTATTATCGTCAATACGGCACGACGCTGCGCGGGCTAATGACCGAACATGGGATCGACCCCGAAGCCTATCTGGCCTTTGTGCACGACATCGACCGCTCGTCGCTGGCGCATAATCATTCGCTCGCCGAGGCGATCGCCGCGCTGCCCGGCCGCAAGCTCATCCTCACCAACGCCTCGCGCCATCACGCGGTCGAAACAGCGAAGCAGCTCGGCATCGACCATTGCTTTGAGGACATCTTCGACATCATCGCCGCTGACTTCATCAATAAGCCCGAGGAAGGCGCCTATATGCGCTTTTTCGAGAAGCTGAAGATCGAGCCCAAGCGCGCCGCGATCTTTGAGGACATCGACCGCAATCTCGTCGTGCCGCATGCGCGCGGCATGGCGACGGTGCTGGTGCTGCCGGCCCATGATGAAGGCCCCGAGCGCGAAATCTGGGAAATCGCGACGGGCGACGAGCCGCATGTGGATTTCGTCACGGACGATCTCGTGGGGTTTTTGGAGGGATTGATCGCGGATTAAGTTGTGATGCGTTCCAGCAAGATCAGATCGGTGTCTTGCGGCTTGGCTCCGGCGGCCGTCAGCATCGCATGAATCTGGCCCCGATGATGGGTCTGGTGATTGAAGATGTGGCTGACGACGAGCCACTTCGGCTTGATCATATCCGATTGCATCAGGCTTGAACGCCAGATGAGATCGCCGGCGAGCCAGTCGTCGGTGACGGCGTCGGCCCAGGCGATCAGCCTTTCGTCGCAGGCGAGGCGGTCCTGTTTCAAGCTGTACCAATCGTCGCGATAGGAAGCTGATTCGCTCAGCGGCGTGGAGGGCTTCGGGGCGTCGGAAATGCGGCTCAGCCACATATGGTCCGCCCAAAGAAGATGGCTGAAAGTTGCATGAATTGATTTGAAGTAAGCGCCGCGGTCCTTGCGCCGGTCGTCATCCGACAGGCTGTCGGCGGCGGCGTAAAGGCTGGCGTTTTGCCAGCGATTGTAGCGCGCCATGGTTTTTACAAATGTCGAACTTGCCATGTGATTGTCTTGCCTCCTGGAAGCCTATCGCAGTAGCGTGATTGCCTTCGCCAAGGCCAGCGTCACTTCCGATTTCGTCGCTGCGCCTTTCTTCTTCGCCTTAAGCGCGCGCCAGTCGAGGCTCTTCACCTGATCGGCGAGCGCGGCCGAAGGCTTCGCGCCGGCGAGCGGGACTTCAAATGGATAGGCTTTCGCCGCAGCGCTTGCCGAGGGGTTCCGCGTCATGGCCGGGCTCGTCCCGGCCATCCACGCCAGACGTTGCGCCAATGCTGCGGGACTTGCGTAAAGGCGCCGCGTGGATGCCCGGCACAAGGCCGGGCATGACGCTGAGAGTGCGCGCCATGCTTGTCTTCATTGCGCCGGGTCGTCCTCATGGCGCGTCGCCCTTGTTGAACTCCCCTCGCCATGGCCTTACAACCGCGCCAGCCTTCACCGCATCAATTTCGGGAATTTCATGTCGCACACAGGACTTGAGACGCTCATCAGCGCCGCTTTCGAGGATCGCGCCAATATCACCGCCGAGACGCAGGGCGACGTCCGCCGCGCCGTCGACAGCGCGCTGCGTCTGCTCGACGCCGGCAAGCTGCGCGTCGCCGAAAAGATCGAAGGCAAGGACGGCCCGGAAAGCTGGAACGTCAATCAGTGGCTGAAAAAGGCCGTGCTGCTGTCCTTCCGCTTGAACGACATGGCGGTGATCGCCGGCGGACCCGGCGGCGCGACCTGGTGGGACAAGGTCCCCTCCAAATTCGTCGGTTGGGGCGCGCGCGAGCACGCGGCGTCGGGCTTTCGCTCCGTGCCAGGGGCGATCGTGCGCCATTCGGCTTATGTGGCGCCTGGCGCGATTCTGATGCCGTCCTTCGTCAATCTCGGCGCCTATGTCGACAGCGGCACGATGGTCGACACCTGGGTGACGGTGGGCTCCTGCGCGCAGATCGGCAAGAATGTTCACCTGTCTGGCGGCGTCGGCATTGGCGGCGTGCTTGAGCCCTTGCAGGCCAATCCCACCATCATCGAGGACGACTGCTTTATCGGCGCGCGTTCCGAGGTGGTCGAAGGCGTCGTCGTCGGCAAGGGCTCGGTGCTGTCGATGGGCGTCTTCATCGGCGCCTCGACCAAGATCATCGATCGCGCCACCGGCAAGATCCACATGGGCTATGTGCCGCCCTATTCGGTGGTCGTCTCCGGCAGTCTGCCGGGCAAGCCCTTGCCGGACGGAACGCCCGGCCCGTCGCTCTATTGCGCGGTGATCGTCAAGACGGTCGACGCGCAGACGCGCAGCAAGACGGGCATCAACGAGCTTTTGAGGGATTGAATGGACGCCGAGCGCCTGCGATTTCTCTACCGAACCGATCAGGGCCGCATTGATCGCGCGACCTGGCGGCGCGGCGCGGGCGCGCTCATCGCGGTGCTTTTGCCGCTGACGCTGATCTGGTTCGCGCTTGCGCCCTATTCGGTCCATGATCTGGCGACGACGCCCTTCTTCGCGCCGATGACGATTCTCGCCTACGTCTATGTCATCTTTTACGCCTTCGCCGTGATGCTGATCGTCGTGAGCTTCATCAATCTTTCAGCCAAGCGCTGTCGCGACCGCGGCCTAAACCCGCCGCTCGGCCTCGCGAGCGTCGCGCCGCTCCTGGCGCTGCTTGCCGGCGCGGCGCATTTTCTGCAGCCGCGCGTCGCCGAGGTCATGTCGCGCTGGTATGTCTGGGGCGTCGACGCGCTTTTTGTCGCCGCCGCTCTGTGGACCATCTATGAATTGGGTTGGCGGGAGGAGTCGCTGTCGTAGCGCGCTTTACCTCCCCCTTGAGGGGGAGGTCGGCAGGCGGAGCCTGCCGGGAGGGGGGGAGATGCAGTATTCACCCCA
>NZ_JADNQZ010000055.1:0-5230 GCF_015709515.1 Methylocystis sp. H62 | reverse complement strand
CCCCACCCCGCCTTGCTTGCGCAAGGCGACCCTCCCCATCGAGGGGAGGGTGAGCGTCTGCAACGTCAATGATGCTGACCTGCTCGAACTGAACAAAGCGAATTGACGATGTCGGAGTCCCGCGCTGTCGCGCTTACCCGCGAACTCATCCGCTGTCCGTCCGTGACGCCGGCCGACGCCGGCGCGCTTGACGTCGTCGAGAAGGCGTTGAAAGCCGTCGGCTTCGAGACGCATCGAATCGTCTTCTCCGCGCCGGGTACGCCCGACATCGACAATCTCTTCGCCAAGATCGGTTCGGGCGCGCCGCATCTCGCTTTCGCTGGGCACACCGACGTCGTGCCGCCGGGCGATCCGGCGCGCTGGCGCTTCGAACCCTTCGCGGCGGAAATCTCGGATGGCCGCGTCTACGGCCGCGGCGCCTCGGACATGAAGGGCGCCATCGCCGCATTCGTCGCCGCCGCGATCGCCTATGTCGAGCGGCGTGGCCCGCAGCAGGGAACGGTCTCGCTGCTCATCACCGGCGATGAGGAAGGCGTGTCGATCAATGGCACGGTGAAGCTGCTTGAATGGGCGCGTGCGCGGGGGGAGCGGTTCGATCACTGCATCGTCGGCGAGCCCAGCAATGCGTCGACGCTCGGCGACATGATCAAGATCGGCCGGCGCGGTTCGCTCAGCGGACGCATTCGCGTCATCGGCAAGCAGGGCCATGTCGCCTATCCGCAGCGCGCGGAAAATCCGGCGCCGATCATCGCGCGCATCGTCTCTGCGCTCTCGGGGCACGAGCTCGATAAGGGCACGACGCATTTCGAGCGCTCCAACCTCGAATTTTCGACGATCGACATCGGCAATCCTGCGGTCAATGTCATCCCCGGCGAGGCGCGCGCGCAGTTCAATGTTCGCTTCAACGACGTCTGGACGCATAATTCGCTGAAAGAGCGCATTCTGCAGGTCATCAAGGAAGCGGCGCCGACCGCGAATGTCGAAGTTGAATTCCCGCCCTCGAACGCCAAGTCCTTCATCACCAAGCCCGGCGCCTTCACCGAACTCGTTGTTGACGCCGTGCGGCAGGTGACGGGAATGACGCCGGAACTCTCGACGACCGGCGGCACCTCCGACGCGCGCTTCATCACCAATTATTGTCCGGTGCTGGAGTTCGGCCTCACCAACGAGACGATCCACGCCGTTGACGAGAACGCTCGCGTCGCCGACATCGACGGGCTCTGCGCGGTCTATGCGCGCATCATCGAGCGCTATTTCGACTCCGCATCCGCTCGATGAAACCGGCCCAAATCGGGTTAGGCGTCCATATTCTGTCGAGGTCGGCCCGGGCGCGGGCTTCTTCCACGCCTGCGCTGATCCGGTAGAGATAGAGGAAGGCCGAGACCCGGTAGTTCGCGATGCAGTGAACATGCGTCGCGGATTCCCCCGCGCTTTCGAACGCCGCGCGGAAGCGATCGAAGTCCTCTTCGGTGGGATTTTGAAAATCGACCGGAATATACGTGTAGCGCAGGCCCAGCGCCGCCAGAATCTCCGCCTCGTTCTTCAGCGCCTTCTCGCTTGTGGCGGGCGCAAGATTGATCACCTCGCGCACGCCAAGCGCGGCGATCTCATCGAACTGCGCTTGCGTCGGCTGGCCGGATGTCGTGGTCCGCGCATCGAGACGCAGCCAATTGTAGATGTCGGCGGGATCGGCCATGGCCTCTGTCATCAGGGCTCCGATGGTTCCTCGTTAACCTGGATTCGGACGCCTGCCTATCTCACGCGCTGCGTTTCCCGAGACGGCGAGGCCTCGTCACCCCCGCGCGGCGAGCGGCACGACATTGTGCAGCTGCGCATCCGCCGTCTCGAAGAAGCGCCGCAGATTACGCGCCGCCTGACGGATTCGCTGCTCGTTCTCGACGAGCGCGAGGCGCACAAACCCCTCACCATGTTCGCCAAAGCCCTCGCCCGGCGCGACGGCGACGTCGGCCTTCTCGATCAGCAGCTTCGAAAATTCCAGTGTCGAGATGTTGCGGAAGCGCTCGGGCGCCGGCGCCCAGGCGAACATCGATGCGCGCGGCGCCGGAATCGGCCAGCCCGCCTGGGCGAAGCTCTCGACCATCACGTCGCGCCGCCGCTTGTAGATCGCGCGCATCTCCTTGACGCAGTCGTCGGACCCGTTGAGCGCCGCGACCGCGGCGACCTGCACGGGCGTGAAGGCGCCGTAGTCGAGATAGCTCTTCACCCGCGCCAGCGCCGAGAGCAGCCGCTCATTGCCGACCGCGAAGCCGATGCGCCAGCCGGCCATCGAGAAGGTCTTCGACATCGAGGTGAATTCGACCGTCACATCCATCGCGCCCGGCACCTGCAGCATCGAGGGCGGCGGATTGTCGTCGAAATAGACTTCGGCGTAGGCGAGGTCCGAGAGCACGAAGATCTCGTGCTTCTTCGCGAAGGCGACGAGGTCCTTGTAGAAGTCGAGCGAGGCCACTTCCGCCGTCGGATTGGACGGATAGCAGACGACGACCGCGATCGGCTTGGGAATCGAGTGGATGATGGCGCGCTCCAGCGCCACGAAATAGTCGGGCGTCGGCGCCGAGGGCACGGAGCGGATGACGCCGCCGGCCATCAGAAAGCCGAAGGCGTGGATCGGGTAGGAGGGGTTTGGCACCAGCACCACGTCGCCCGGCGCGGTGATCGCCTGCGCCATATTGGCGAAGCCCTCCTTGGAGCCGAGCGTCGCGACGACCTGCGACTCCGGGTCAAGCGTCACGCCGAAGCGGCGCGCGTAATAGCCCGCCTGGGCGCGGCGCAGCCCGGCGATGCCCTTGCTGGCCGAATAGCGGTCGGTGCGCGGCTTGCCGGCGGTCTCGACGAGTTTCTCGATGACATGCTTGGGGGCGGGCAGGTCGGGATTGCCCATGCCGAGGTCGATGATGTCGGCGCCGCCGGCGCGGGCGCGCGCCTTGAGGCGGTTCACCTGCTCGAAGACGTAAGGCGGCAGACGCTTGATGCGATAGAAATCCGACATTTCAGTCTTTGTTCCGGAAGGCGCGAAGCGGCGAGTCTAGCGCATTTTGGCGCGGGCGTCAGGGGCGGGGCGCCCGGGCGATCGGGTGCAGGGCGTCCTCGCCCTTCGAGGCGCGTGCTGCGCACGCTCCTCAGGATGAGGAGCCCTTCACCCGACGGCGCCGCCGCGGCTCGCCCCCGCCAAAACCCGACGTCCGGCGCCCCCATCACTCCGTGGTGACGATGACGAAATCCTTGCCCGAGCGGCTGTCGGGCGACAGCGGCGCGTCGGTCAGCACCATGGTCATGCCGGGATGCATGCGCGCCTGCATGGCCGCGTTGAAGGCCGGGTCGGCGCGAAGCCGCTGGATCACATCCTGGTTCGGCGCGAGCGTCGCATCCTCGTGATGATGCGTGATCGCGCTCCAATGCATGCCGCGCGACGTCTGGTCGGCGCCGTTCAGCACGAACACATGCGAGCCGAGCTTGTCGGCGCCCTCCAAGCCAAGGACGGATTTCGCGACCACATGGTCGTTCTCGATCAGCTCGATCACATGATCGGCGGATGAGGCGACGACGCTGGTGACGGGGAAATTCTCGGCTTCCGTCCAGTCGGAGGGATGCTTCTTGCCCTCAAGCCCGGAGAGCACCTGTTCGAACTCCTGTTCGGCATAGCCGCTCAGCACCATGCCCGGATGGGTCAGCTCCCAGGGGTCGGTATGGGCGCCGGCGATGATGACCGGCGTGCCGATATGGGTGACGCCGAACAGCAATTCGGAGAATTTCGCCGGCAGCCGCACGCAGCCATGCGACGCCGGATAGCCGGGCAGATTGCCGGCGTGCAGCGCGACGCCCGACCAGGTGAGGCGGTTCATGTTCGGCATCGGCGCGTCGTCGTACAGCGACGAGTGATGATTCCGGTCCTTCTCCAGCACGACGAAGACGCCGGTCGGCGTCGTATGTCCGGGCTTGCCGGTCGAACAGGTGGAGGCGGCGATGCGGATGCCGTTGCGATAGACATGCACGCGCTGCTGGGGAAGCGACACGACGACGGAGACGGGTCCCTTCAAGGCGAGCTCGGGGCGCCAGATGTATTCGCCCGGCTTGAGCCGGCCGATCTCCGCCATCTTCTCGTCGCCGAAGGCGCGGCGCCCGGCGATGACGGCGCTCGCCAGAAGCATCGCGCCCAAAAATCCGCGGCGGTTCGCTGCAATGATGGTCATGACATGCCCCCCGAAACATGGCCCCCAAGGTCCACGCGTAACGAATTGCGGGTAGCACGGACAGCTAGGTTAACAAAGTGCGGCGGGGCACAACCGCTGCGAGCGAGGCGATTGGAAAGGACGCGTCCGCAGCGGGGAAGTGTCGCACACTGCAAACCTCGCTGTGCGCGGGAAGAGGTCGAGCGAAGCGAGGGTGTGGGGCAGGGGCATGCAGCGGAACGGCCGAAGGCTCCGAATCCGCATGTGGCAGAGGCGCGCGCTGCGCCAATGGCTGCGGCGGACGCCAGGGCCGCTTTTTGGCTCCGACTGCTTGGCCGAAAACGTGGGTATTTTGTCCTTGCGGCGAGTCGAGGCCGGCGTGACGATCGCGTCATGGAAAAGGAACTCTCAAAAAAGCGATCCCCTGAAGACGCCCGGTTCCGTCGGGTCGGGTTTTTGGTCTACCCCGACTGCCAGAGCCTTGATCTTTCAGGTCCGTTCGAAACGTTCCACTGGGCCAACCTTATGTTGAGCGTGCTGAGGAAGCCGCCGACCTACCAGTCCATCGTGATCGCTGAAGCGGCGGGACCTGTCCCGACGATGTCCGGACTGCAGATCGTCGCCTCCCACAGCTACGGCGATATGGTTGAGGGATTGGACACCTTAGTCGTGGTCGGCGGCATGGGTTGCGAGGCCGTCACCGAAGACTCTGCGCTCCTCCAATGGGTGCGGTGGATCGCGCCCAGGACGCGGCGGATCGTTTCGATTTGCACTGGCGCGTTTGTTCTCGCGCGAGCAGGCCTCTTGGACCACAGGCGCGCGACAACGCACTGGACTTATGCAGACCGTCTCGCGAAGGCGTATCCGTCCATCGAAGTCGACGCGAGCCGCATCTTTGTCCGCGATGGGAATGTCTACACATCAGGCGGGATCACAGCAGGCATCGACCTCGCCCTATCTCTGGTGGAGGAGGATCTGGGCAGGGATACGATGCTCGGCGTCGCACGCGCGCTGCTGGTGTTCCCGAGGCGACCGGGCGG
>NZ_JADNQZ010000054.1 GCF_015709515.1 Methylocystis sp. H62 | reverse complement strand
GGTATGGCGCAACGGTCGACGAGACGGGATCGGGAAAACCAGTTCATGGACGAGCGCCACGAGCGCGCGAGATTGTAATGGATCCGATCCGCGAACTCCCATACGGGCCCGCGGCATGTGACTGCGCCGCATCAGAGGCCGGATACATGTCAGCACCTGACCATGCGCTGCGCAACTTCGAAGATTCTTCTTGCACCGGCGGGGGCGTCCATACATGTCCATGATCACGATGTCGTCCCGCGAGAGCGTCGGGACGAGAACCTGATCGACATAGGCTTGGAACCATTGGCCGTTGACCGGCCCGTCGAGAACCATCGGCGCCGTCATGCGGTCGCAGCGCAGACCGCCGATGAAGGTCGTCGTCTTCCAATGTCCGTGCGGAACGCTCGCGCGCAGCCGCTCGCCTTTCTGTTCGCGCCCGCATTTGCGCGCCATGTTGGTCGTGGTCCAGGTCTCATCGATGAAGACGAGCCTTTCCGGATCGAGATCGAGCTGGCTCTCGAACCAGGCTTCGCGCCGCGCCTTTACGTCCGGGCGGTCCTGTTCGCTCGCATGGGCGGTCTTTTTTTGAACGTCAGACCGCAAACGGTCGAGAAACGTCCACAATGTCGCGCGACTGGCCTTCACGCCGCGCTCGGCAAGCAGCCGCTCCAGGAGTTCGCTGATCGTCAAGTCCGGCGTCGCCTCGATCAATCCCAGCAGATAGTCCCGATGGGGATCGAGCTTCGAGCGTCGAGGCTGTCCCTGCTTGCGCGCCGTGCGCTCCCCGGTCTCTCGCGCCCGCCGCACCCAGACAATCGCCGTGGCGTCGCCGACCCCAAACCTTGCTGCCGCATGGCGAGCCGGCACTCCCGCCAACGCGGCGTCAATCACGCGATCACGCAAATCCTGGCTGTAGGCCCTCGCCATGCGTCGCCTCCATCGCTATCGCGATGAAAGAATCATGCTCTCGCCGATTCGGGAATCCCGAACAGAATCGGAAAACAACGAACCCGCTCTAGTAGTCGAAGCCGGTTCAGCGGTCCGGAGTGACAAATGCTATAGTTCGCCGGCGACGAATTTCGTGCGCCAGCTCCATGCGCACGTCACTGTTCGACAGCACATCCAAGAGCGCCACGCGATCTTTTGGCAAGCGAACCCGCGGCTGTTTGTCGACGACACCCGCCATGTTTTACTCCAAGCTCCGGGACAAGCCATTCCGCTGGATTCGGGGACGTCAAGTTGGAGACCGCTCCCCTATGCAGCGCCTCTCTGATCACGAATTCAGTGTGGCGAGGCGCGACGGCGTCGGCGAGGATTGGCCGATAAGCTACGCCGACCTCGCTATTATGACATGCTTGAGACCTTTTTCCGCGCACACGGCGAGCGCGACGGTTTGCGGCAACTTCCGGATTGCGCGTTTTGCGCCGCGAGTTCTATGTCCTTCAGCGAGCGCGTTCTCAAACAAGTGGCGACATGAACGAGCTAGCGCCTGTAGACATTTTCGCGACTGCGTAACCATGTTCTGAACAACCCGCGCCTTCGTCTCAGCAGTCGAAAGGAACCGCAACAAGGAATAGAGCCGTGCAGCGACCTTTGTCTCCTGGCTTCGAGAAAGTCTTCTTCCTCAGCGAACCGCCTGTTCCGACAAATTTTTCGCTGGTCGCCTTATTTACTGGCGACCCAGACGAAATCGCCATAAGCCGGGCGCTAATTAGCTTACGCGAGCGTTGTCTCACAGCTGCCGTGCGGCTCGACAAGGATGAGCGTGGAGAAGTTTGCTTCAACACAACCGAAGTCCCGGATTTCCCACTGCGCGTGATCAAGAACACCCAAGAGGGCGATTGGCACCAAGTAGTGGCAGACCAGCTGGGCGAGAACTTCCCCTCCGCACAGGGACCATTTATTCGCGTTGTCCTGCTTAAGCGAAGCTCAAACTCCGCCAAAGGCGTCCCCTCCACCGCTGAATTAATACTCACTTTCCATCATGGTGTTGCGGATGGGATGTCCGCAGTTTTTTTCTTGCGTGATCTGCTTTGCCTGTTGGACGATCCAGAGGCTCAACTGCCAAATATGCCTCCATCTCCTGAGTTGCACAGCGTAATCCCGGAGCGAGCAAAACGCGCGCTTCGCACCAAGAGCTTGGTATTGGTTATGAAGACCGCGTTGTGGTTTATTCGGCACGGGAGGCGCCTTGGAATTCCCTTTCGACGAGCAGATCGTCTGATTGACGGCCGACCGCCCTGGCAACATATTTACGCGACTAGCCGTCGCTTGACCCCAGCACAAACCGATCTTCTCATGGCGCGGTGTCGGGAAGAAGGGACGTCGGTTCACGCCGCCCTAAGCGCTGCTTGGTTGCGCGCTCGCTTGCAGAACAATCCCGCCCGCCGGCGGCGGAAACAAGTCATTTGGAGCGCAGTCAATTTGCGAGAAGACCTAAGAGCCGAAGGTGCCTTCGGTGTCTATATGTCCATCGCTTTCACCTTCGTGAAATGCGATCCCAACCGGGATTTTTGGATCGTAGCTCGTCAAATCAAGACGCAGCTAGAACAAGACATCCATACGGGGCGTGTGTATCACTGGGTCCTCACCTTGATTGGTTTAACGGATTTGTCATTGGGCACTCTGCGGCAGGCGCTCCCTGCTTTTGCGGTCACTCCGCCCCTTTACGATATTTCGCTCACGAACTTGGGACGGCTTTCTTTGCCTGCCAGAGGCGGTTCACTGAAGTTGGAGGCCGTTTATGGCCCGGCAGTAAATTCTGGCGAGGGGGATTTAACCGTAGGTGTTTCCACAGCCTGTGATCAGTTAACGATGACGCTCGCCTATCGCAATTATATACTCAAACGCGAGGATGCCGAGAAAATGGCCGATGCAGCGGTGGAGGCGCTCGGGCAGGCGGTAGGGTGGTGAATACCCCCTATCTTTGGGCGCCCTGAGCAATCTCGACGTCCTCGAGCGGAAGACTAAACTGATCCGGCGTCAGCTTCTCCGACTTCGAACCGAACTTCTCGCGTCGCAGATCGTCGATGATGATTTCCAGCCGACGGCGCGCCTCCTCGGAGGCGGCGAGCGCCGCCTGATGGCCCGCCAGATCCGATGGCGACCGCGCGAGCAGCGCTTTCAGGCGGCGTTTTCTTCTGCAAGAGAAGCGGCATCCTTACCCGCAGGCAATCATATTCGTGACGTTTTCGCCACGTCGAAATAGATGCCCGAGCCAATTCGTCGCGTTCATCCAGCAAACTCTGGACGACGCACGCGCTCAGGCCGAACAGTGGCCGGCCGAGCCCTTCAAACAGCGCCGCGAACTGCGCGGACGACAATCGCATGACGCCGTAGCGTATGCCGGGCCAAACGAACTCGCCACCTTCAAGCCGCTTGTGCTCCAACTCCAGCCCGGTTCGATCGAAGACCAAGAACTTGATTCTGTCCGCGCGTTTCGATCTGAACACGAACACGGCGCCGCTGAACGGATCGCGCCCGAACGTTTCCTGCACAAGCGACGAGAGGCCATCGTGTCCCTTGCGGAAATCCACCGGCCGCGTGGCCAGGTAGATCGTCAGCGGCTGCCCGCCGAGCCCGATCATGACGCGGCGCGCGCCGCGCGGAAAATCCGCGCCAGATGCGCCTCACCCACGTCTCGTCCCACACGGATCAAGATGTCGCCAATCGCGACCTCGACGATATCGGCTTTCGGCGTTCGTTGTAGATCATCGTCGACGGTTAGCGGAACGAACGCGGGCGACGCGACATCCTCTTTCGGCGCGGCCAAAAGACCACGCCGAAAGCGCCGGTGCCAATCGTAGATCTGCAGCGCGTCGCTCCGTATCGGCGAGCGATATCGGCCAGATGGCGTTCGGCGTCAGACTCTCGGCGGCGATCAGAGCCTTCTCCGCCTCAGAGCGTCGCCGACGGCCCGTGGGGCCGGTAACCACCTCAATCCGTCCCGCGTAGCCTTCCTTCGAGACGCCCATGTGGGCGTCCATTTTGACGTCTCTGGTCATACAGCCACCCTAAAAAGCAAGGGCTTCTTCGCATGACCAGAAATTTTTCTTCTGGAGGGAATCGGCTAAGCGCTTGCAGTTGTCCTACCGCCAACCTTCTAAATCGCGCTTCGACTGGCTGTTCAAGCCGCCGCCATTGCTCATCAAGTATCATAGCTTCCCCAGTTAATTTAACCGTCCCCCGTCTCGCGTTCAACACCCACTTTATCGAGAAACGAGCAGCAGGATAGAATTTGACCTGTCACTGCGTATGCGCCAGCGCTAAAGGCTCGCACCGCTCTTGGGGTCAGCGGCTTGACGGCCGCCCTCAAGCCAGGCCTTTAGCCTTGGATCGAGACGCTCCGCCGACAGTTTGTCATAGAGCGCCTGATTCGCTGGCGAGAGCGCGTCGCGCCATTGCCCGCGTCGCGCCATCTTGAAAAACGCATTTGCGTCCCGCCATTCGCCCAGATGCGCGCCCGGCGCAGTTTCTTCGCCGATCGTCTTCATTGCGTCGAAGCGGCCGGCCGCAACGAGCGACGGCCATTTCGCCTCGTCAATTGGGATACCTAGAATGGCGCTCAGCCGGCGCATTTCGGCGTCGAGGTTGTCACTCAAATTGGCATAATGCAGGAAGGCAATATTATTCAGCTGACGGAACTTCCAGAAGCTGCGCATGTAGTAGAAGATGGAACCCCATGGAAAACCATCCTCCATCCATGGCATTTCGGGCGTTGTCATCCATACCGGGAACAGCGCGTTTGGATCGTTGGGGATCGGCAGACTGTCGCCAGCAGCGCCCAGCCGGGCCATAATTTCATTCACGGTTTCGTCGGAGAGATTACTGACGTGGTCCACCATCGAAAGAAATGCATCGCGCGGATCGCGACCGCAGACGACGTAAGATACTCTAGCGTCGAACGGAAGGCCGTCGAGTGGCGTATGGGTTTTGATCACGCGGCGGAATGGCTGCGCCTCGAAGTCGGCAACGACTTCGTCGATCGGCTGTGCTAGACGGTCGAGCCATCGCGAAAGGCGCGTCAGGGGTTGCGGTAGAGTTGCGCTTTGATGCACAAGAAGCGCGCAGATCATCTGCGTCCATGTCGTGCCGCATTTGGCCGGTGTGCAGACGACGATGTCTCCCGCGCGCAGCGTGAGCTTGTCCCAGCGCGCGCTGTCATAGACGAGACCAGAGTAAGCGCGTGTACGCTCCGGCGTGCACATTCTGACATCCCTCGCGCGGCGATGACACCAGAGTAGACTTTCACATGTTCATCCCGGTCGGAGCAAAAACCGTTCCGGTCGGCTTTTCTCCATAGGACGCGGTCCGTCTATGCCGCCGATCTTCGCCGGTATTCCAGAGAGTGTAGCGAGTTCGGCAAGCGACGGTCGGGCGCTCGCACCAAAACCGCTTATCACATCGCAGATGTCGAGGTGATCCCGTCCGAACCGATACCCCGCGGCCCCGGAGTGCGCGCCAGCAGGAGCCTAAGCGATAGCGGGGGCCCTGCCAAAAACGCGTCCTAAGCCGCGCAAGCCGCCGCAGTCACCGCTTCAGCCTCGGCCGAAAAGAACCCGCACGGCCCGCCGATCTGCCTTTGCCATGCTTCTACTCGGCCGGCGCGACCGATATGCATCTGTCCTCGTCGAGGTGATCGGCCTTACGATCGCGCACGCCTGCGCGCACCACATCGAAGCCGGATGATTCGGGGCTGTTTTGTTGCTGTTCGGACGCCGTCCTTACGACGTGCATCACGGCACATGTCGATATTTTGGGAGCAGTCGATTGGTGTCATTGTCGAACGTGCTCGGCATGAGCTAGTACGGACGGCGTCGTCGGCACCAAGCGCCTGCAGCCTCCGCGGTAACTTCATCATTTCTGAGTTGTAGCGCTGCCGCTACGATCCGTGCAAGCCGGTAGGCGACGAACGCCGTAGATCCTGACAACAGCCAATGAAAGAACGATTTGACGAAGTTCTACAAATCTCATCGAGCCAAAAAAAGTTGACAAAGGGAAACGCAACTCGCTCCATCGGCGAAGCTAGGTGAGACGAAAAAGCGTTGAACCGCCCTAATGCCTTTTCACAGCAAAAATCGACGGTGATGCTCGAACGGCAATCGCCAACGGCGGGCCTCTTGCGTAACTCGTAAAGGTCTCATAATCATGGAAGATTCTGCGAAATACATCCCGTTGGAGAGATGGTCGTGAGCATCTTTGTAGGCGGACGAGCAAGGTTCGGATCAACTGACGGCGGTCGCATACCGAAGAAGAGCGAAGGAGTGCGAACTTTCACGCGACACGACTTGAGAGCGGCGATTTATAACTGTTGCCCAACGCTGTCCCGCGCTGAAGCTCGCAAGATTTTCGATGAGACCTTTGATGAGCTGTCCGACGCGCTTGTTCGCGGCGAAGCCGTCAAACTGCGCAACTTTGGAACGTTTAACCTCCGCGCCAAGCGACAGCGCACCGGGCGTAACCCAAAGACCGGGGTGGAGGCGGTAATTAGCGCCCGCAGGGTCGTGACCTTTCGTCCGTCTCCCGTGCTTTTAACGCGAATGAATCAAGAAGCCGCCGACTGCCTTCCGGATTGAGCGACGGCAGGCGCGGCCGCAAAGAAAACAGACGTCGGCATCGCGTCACAGCGCCTGTCTAGAGGCAAAGCTCTTATGATTTTGGATGGGGTACGACTTAGATCCGAACGGGGCCCCGCATCGAGCGCATAGCTTCATTTTTACCGCCGCTGGCGCTCTGGCTCGCCGCCGACGGGCTCACCTCCCTTCCGCTCGTTTAGCGCGAACCCGCATTCAACTGTCCCGCGAGGAAGGGTATGGACTGTTGTGCAGTGCAGCTGGGGATCTTCTATGTGTCAAAAGGCGGGACCGTCGCGCGCGGCGTGCACACTCGAGCCCGTACGGAACCCGACGGCACCGGAGCAGCTTCTTCACGGAACCGCGCAGGAGGAAGCATTTTCGGGTGAGTGTGTGCTATACTTGCCCGCGTACAACGTCTTACAAACAAAATTAACTAGGCTGCCGCGTGATGTTGGCGGCGCTCGAAACAGACCCTTTGAGCGGGTAGAATACTGATGAGCGACATCATCACTGCGAAAAACGTGGACCTTTCCAATTGCGATCGCGAGCAGGTGCAGTTCTCGGGCGCGGTGCAGCCGCATGGCTGCCTGCTGGTGGTCGAGGAGGCGTCGCTCGCCATTTTACAGGCGTCGGTCAACACGGGCGATCTGATCGGCATTGCTCCGGACACGCTGCGGCGGGGCACGGTCGAGGCGGTGCTCGGAGCGCGCACGGCCGAGATCACAGCCCGCCTCAAGAGTGAGTCGCTCGACAACGGCCCGGTGCACCTCGCCTGCCTGATAGCCGAGCAACAACGGATGAAGCGTCCGCTCAACCTGTTCGCGCACCGCGCCGGCGGCGTGCTCATTCTGGAGTTCGAGGTCGTACCGGAAGCCGCCGAGCGACCGATGCTCGAGCTCTACTCCCAGCTGCGTGCCACCATCTCTCGGCTGCAGACGACCCAGTCGCTGCAGGCCTTTTTCGACGAGGCGGTGGCCAAGATCCGCCATTTTACCGGCTTCGAGCGGGTGATGGCATACAAGTTCCTGGAGGACGGCAGCGGCCACGTAATGGCCGAGTCCAACGCCGAAGGGTTCTCGCCTTATCTCGGCCTGCACTATCCCGCAACCGACATCCCTGCGCCCGCCCGTCGATTGTTCGCTATGGCCTGGCTTCGCCACCTGCCGAATGTCGACTACCAGCCTGCGCCGCTGGCGCCCGAGGCGCATCCGCGCACCGGCGACCCCGTCGACCTCAGCTACGCCTTCCTGCGCAGCGTCTCGGTGATGTATTCGGGCTATCTGAAGAACATGGGCGTCAAGTCGACCATGGTCATGCCGCTGATGAAGGACGGCAAGCTATGGGGGCTCATCTCGTGCATGCACGAGTCGGCGCCGCGGCATGTGCCCTACGAGGCGCGCATGGCGGCCGAATTCCTGGCGCACATGCTGTCCTTGATGATGGCCGCCAAGGAGGACGCGGAGAGCTACGCCTATCGTCTGCGCATGAAAACGGTGCTCGACAGTATGATGCAGACACTGCACGAGCGCTCCGACCTGCACGCCGGCCTCGGCGGAGGTAACGGCCGCGCCAGCATCGCCGCCTACATCGAGGCGGATGGCGCGGCGCTCGTGACCGAGGACAGGGTCACCTGTCTCGGCGCCACGCCCGCAGAGTCCGACATTCGCGAGCTCAGCGCTTGGCTCCTCGCCAATAGCGAAGAACTGATCACGGCGACGGACCGCCTGCCCGGGCGCTATCCGCTGGCAGCCAAGCTCGCGTCGTCGGCGGCGGGCCTCCTGGCGGTGCGGCTGTCGAAACGGCGGCCGGAACACGTGATGTGGTTCCGGGTCGAGCAGGCGCAGACGGTCGCCTGGGCGGGCGACCCGAACAAGCCGGTCGAGGTCGACACCTCCGACGGCACAATCCGGCTGATGCCACGCACCTCGTTCGCGATCTGGAAGGATAGCGTCGCGGGGCGCTCTCGGCCATGGGGCGATTTCGAGGTCAAGGCGGCGGCCGACCTCAGATGGGCGATCGTCGAAGTGATCCTGGAGCGTGCCGAAGAGACGGAGCTGCTCAACCGCGAGCTGCGCGACGTCAATATCGAACTCGACAGCTTCGCCTATATAGCCTCGCACGACCTGAAGGAGCCGCTGCGCGGCATTCACCACATGGCGACATTCCTCAAGCGCGGGCACGGCGATGCGGCCGAGCAGACCCAGACCATCCTGCGGCTCACCAAGCGCATGGACGATCTGATCGAGAGCCTGCTGCAGTATTCGCGCACCGGCCGCGCCGATATGGCGCTCGTTGATTGCGACCTCGATACGGTGCTCGACGAGACGCTGCTGGGTCTCAAGCTGAGAATCAGCGAGGCCGGCTGCGTGATCCGCCGCCCGGCCAAGCTGCCGACAGTAAAGGCCGACCGCATTCGTTTGCGGGAGGCGCTGAGCAACCTTATCGGCAACGCCATCAATTACAACGACAAGTCGGAGCGATGGGTCGAGATCGGGGTGGAGCCGGCAGCGGGGGGCGGCCCTCCCGTCATCTATGTGCGCGACAACGGCATCGGCATCGCCGAGCGCTATCACGAGCGCATCTTCCAGATCTTCCGGCGGCTGCACACGCGCGACGAGTTTGGCGGCGGGTCCGGAGCCGGACTGACCATCGCGAAGAAGACCATAGAGCGCCACGGTGGGCGCATCTGGCTCGCCTCTACCCCGGACGTGGGCACGACCTTCTTCTTCACGCTGCAGCCGGCGGCACAAGGGGCCCAGCTATGAGCGAGCATCAAAATCGCCCGATCGTCTCCGTTGAGGATAGCGATGAGGATTTTGCGAGCTTGTGCCAAGCGTTGAACGACGCGGGCGTCACCAATCCAGTGCAGCGCTGCGCCAGCGGCCGGGCGGCGCTGGACGCGCTCAGCTCGGACAAGGGCTGCGTCGCTACCCGAAAGGCCGCCTTCGTGCTGCTCGATCTCAACATGCCTGGCGCCGACGGCCGCGGGCTCCTGGAGCTGTTCCGCAGCCGCGAGCGAAGCGTGCCTGTGATCGTGCTCTCCACCTCGTCTTACCCGGACGATATCGCTTTTTGCTATGACAAGGGAGCGAACGGCTATTTGGTGAAGCCGCTCGAATACGACCGCTGGCAGGAGATGATTGCGAGGGTGGCGACGTATTGGCTAGAAACGGTTGCGCTCCCACCTTAGACGAGCCCTGATTGAAGAGCAGCACCTGATGCAGACTAGTGACAGCAACGTCATCGCACTCACATCGCGGTCGGTTGCGCGCCCGCGAACGAAAGAAGCGCCGAGAGTTGCCGCCGAGGCGCCGCTCAGCGTCCTCATCATCGACGACACGCCTGAGGACCGCATGGTCGTGCGCCTCGCACTCGAGTCGCAAGGCTACCTGCTGAACGAGGTCGACACCGGCGAGCGCGGGCTGGCGGCAGCTGCGGCGCTGCAGCCGGACTGCATCTTGCTCGACTACCACCTGCCCGACCTCGACGGCGACGAGGTGCTCGACGCCTTGCGCCGATCCGACGGCGCCATGCCCTGCGCCGTTGTCATGCTGACCGGTTCCAGCAATGGCGAGACGGCGGCAAGGCTGATCAAGGCCGGCGCGCTCGATTACCTCCGCAAGGAGCGCCTTTTCGAGGATAACCTCCGGCGCGCCGTGCAGGGTGCCGTCGAGCGCCACCGGCTGATCGAGGAGGGCCGCCGGACGGAGGAGCGCAACGCCTATCTCGCCGCGATCGTGGCCGCCTCCACCGATGCCATCGTCTCGACCGGCGTCAACGATCGCGTAATGAGCTGGAATCCGGGCGCAGAGACCATGTTCGGCTACGCCGAGCACGAGGCGGTCGGACGCACGATCGAGGAGTTGATCGTGCCGCCGCCCATGATTGAGCAGCGGCGCAAGCTGTACGCGGACGTCCGGGCCGGTCATGTCGCCATCGCGCTCGAGAGCGAACGCCGCCGTAAGGACGGCAGCCTCCTGCCCGTCGAGATCAACGCTTCGCCGATGTTCAATGGCGCGGGCGTGGTGAGCGGCATCTCGGTCGTTATCCGCGACATCGCCGAGCGCAAGCGGGCGGAGGCCAATATGGCGTTCCTGGCCGAGCTCGGTCAGGCTTTAGCGCCGCTCGAGGCGAGCGAGGATGTGGCCCGCATCGCGACGCAGCGACTTGTCGACTACTTTGCCGCCGCGCGCTGCATGCTGGTCACTATCGACGAGGCGCAGGATCGCGCCATGGTGTTTCACGATTACGCGGCGGACGGCCTGCCGAGCCTCGTCGGGAGCTACCCGATCTTTGAATTCCATCCCAAGCAGGAAAGAGCGCAGCTCGTTGAGGGTAAGCCGATCGTCATCCAGGATACACGCGCGGGGCGCCCGGCAGAAGCCGCCGATCGCTTTGCCTCACTTGGCGTCGGCGCCCTGGTCAATATCCCGCACATGCATCGCGGACGCTGGAAGTTCATGCTGAGTCTCGCGCGAGCCGAGCCAACTGAATGGCGAGACGACCAGGTGGAGTTGCTCCGCGAGGTGGCGACGCGAGTTTATCTGCGACTGGAACGGGCCCGAAGCGAGGACGCGCTGCGGGAGAGCGAGGCGCGGTTCCGGCAAGTCGCCGAATCACTGCCACAGATGGTTTGGACGTGCGAGGCCGATGGCCCGTGCGACTGGTTGAGCTCACAATGGGTCCGCTACACCGGCATACCCGAGGCAACGCAACTCGGCTATGGGTGGCTCGAGCAATTGCACCCCGGCGATCGCGAGCCGACGATCGCCGCTTGGCGGGAAGCGGCCGGTGCCGGCAAGGACTACGCCGGCGAGTTCCGCATCCGGCGGCACGATGGCGCCTACCGTTGGTTTCGCACGCTCGCCGTGCCACTGCGTGATGGCAATGGGGCAATCCAAAAATGGTTCGGCAGCAACACCGACATTCATGACATCGTGGAGGCCGAGGAGCGACTGCACGAGCGCGTCCGGCAGCTCGATCTGCTGGCGCGCATCTCGCAGAAGCTGCTGTTCGGACGCGAGGTGGAGCGCGTGCTGCTCGAGTCGATCTTCCGGGAGACTGCCGAGCACCTTGGGGTCGAAATGTTCTATCATTACCGCCCGGCCGAGCAGCCGCGCCTTTTGCGCCTCGACGCGTGCGGCGGCATCAGCGCGCAGGAGCGGCAACTCTTCGCGACCATGCGGTTCGGCGAGCTGTTGTGCGGACGCGTCGCCGAAACGCGTGAACGCTTGATCGTGGAGGACCTGCAGCACAGCACGCAACCCGGCAGTGAGGTGCTGAATGCGGCCGGGGCGACGAGCTACGCCGGCTTCCCGCTGGTCGCGTACGGCGAGCTTGTGGGCACCGTCGCGTTCATCTCGCGCGAGCGCGTGCACTTTCGCGACGGCGACATGCAGGTATTGCAGACCATCTGCGACCAGATCGCGACGAGCCTGGAGCGGGCTCGCCTCGAGCGCGAGCTGTGCGAGAGCGAAGAGGGGCTCAGCCGCGCGCAGAACATCGCGCATATTGGCAGCTGGGAGCTGGACATTGTCGGGGACCGTCTCTCCTGGTCCGACGAAACCTACAGGATATTCGGGCTTCGTCCGCAGGAGTTCAGCGCCTCCTACGAAGCCTTCCTGGAGGCCGTGCATCCCGACGACCGCGACACAGTGGATGCGGCTTATTCCGCCTCGGTGCGCGACAATCGCGACACCTACGAGATCGAGCACCGCATCCTCCGCAAATCCACCGGCGAGGTCCGTATTGTTCACGAGCGATGCGAGCACCTGCGCGACGACGAGGGCAGGATCGTCCGCTCAGTCGGCATGGTGCAAGACATCACGGAGCGCAAGCAAGCCGAGGACCATGTCCAGCTCCTCATGCGCGAGGTCAGCCACCGGTCCAAGAACATGCTGGGCTTGGTCCAGGCCATCGCCCGGCAGACGGCGGCGACGCGGTCCGAAGACTTCATCGAGAGCTTCGAGCAGCGCGTGCAGGCGTTGGCCGCCAGCCAGGACCTGCTGGTCAACAGCGATTGGAAGAACGTGGCGCTCGGCGATCTTGTGCGCTCTCAACTCGCGCACTTCGGCGGCGCGCGCGGCACGCGCGTTTCGCTTCACGGCCCGCCGGTCGAGATCGCCGCCTCCGCGTCTCAGGGACTTGGCATGGCGCTGCATGAGCTCGCCACCAACGCCGCCAAGTACGGGGCCTTGTCGAACGACGCTGGCCGCGTGGCGATCAGTTGGGCCGTGCTTTCCGACGCACCGGGCAATACTCGGTTCAAGATGGAATGGGTCGAAAGCGGCGGTCCACTGGTCGCAAAGCCTACACGGCGCGGTTTCGGCTCGACGGTGATCGGCCGCATGATCAAGATGAGCTTCGGCTGCGACGCTGAGATCGACTTCGCGCCGACCGGCTTTGTGTGGCGCATCGATTGCGCGGCCGAACGCGTGCTCGAAGGCCGCAGCGCGCCGTCGACGCCGCGTTTGAACGGAGCGACCGCAGCAGGCTCGGCGCCATAGGCCGCACGCGGACGCGTGTTCGTCGTCGAGGGACGAGACGCTGTTCGCGATGGAGATCGCCGCCGACCTCGAAAGCGGCGGCCCGCGATCGGGACGCGAATACTGCAATTATCGCGGACATGCTCCAGTAATGGAGACGTGATCGGCTGCTGAAGGAGGCGGCTAAGGCCTTCAAAGGGTTGCGCCGCAGCAATGACAGGATAAAAGCAAGTAACTCCGGCAGGGGATGGAACTCTAGTTTGAGGATCTAACACCATGAACGAGCCGAGCGAGCTGAAGCACAAGCGGCGAATTCTTATCGTGGAGGATAAGCCGATCGTGGCGATGTCCCTAGAATTGCTGCTTGAAACTTAGGGCTTCGAGATCGTGGGCATCGCCGAGACGGTCCAGGAAGCGATGGCGATGACGCTGCAGTTCGCGACATCAATCTGCCAGGCTGAAGCTGGCAGCTGTGCGGTTTCGATCGAATGGGCGGGTGACGATCCGAACCGCGAAAGGCTTGGTCGATACGCCCGAGCGGGTGGCGCGATCTTATAGCGAATTGTTCGCTGGCTACGCCGCCGATCCTCCTAAATATGTCAAGCGCACGTTCGAGGAAGTGGGCGGTTGTGATGAACTGGTCGTATTTGAAGGACATCCGCGTCGTTACTTGTTTGCGAACATTACATGCTGCCGGTGATCGGACACGCATGTCGATTACCTCCCGACAAATCGGGAGGTTGGACTCTCCAAACTGGCGCGAATGGTGCACGGATTCGCGCGTCGTTACAGTCTCAAGAGAAGCTTGCCGCTGAGATTGCCGAAACGATCCAAGGAAATTCTCGAGCCGCATGGAGTAGAAGTGGTTGTCGAGGCCGAACACAGTTGCATGACCCTGTGCGGCATGAACACGCTCGGATTCACATTGACCACTAGCCGGTTACTCGGCGTAATCCGCGACGACGCCCGCTCGCGTGAGGAATTCCTCGGCATGGTGCGGAGGGACTAGAACTTGGGCCAGCGGGGCGGCGAGCTGGCTCTAGTCACGAAGGAATCGATCTTGCGGTCCGCATCGGTCCGTTGCCGAGTTAAAATTTGGTCGCGAGTCCGGAATATCTCGCGCGGCGCGATGCCGCAGACTCCAGCCGATCTACGTCTCCACTCCATGATTGCGTTCACGGGCCTTATGCCGAACAGGGAGTGGCGCTTTCTCGACGGCAAAAAAGCGTAAGCGTGATCCGACGACCACGCGTCGCTAAGCGGCGATTGCTTGCGGAGTGGCTTTCTCCCATTTCCAGGGGAGCAGTTCGTCGACGCGGTTGATCGGATGATCGGCGATGCGGGCGACGACGTCCGCAAGCCAGGCTTCGGGGTCGACATTGTTGAAGCGCGCGGTTTCGATCAGCGTATACATGATCGCCGCGCGACGTCCGCCGTCGTCGGAGCCGGCAAACAGGTAATTCTTTCTGCCCAAAGTAAGTGGTCTGATGGCGCGCTCGGCGGCGTTGTTCGACATTTCGAGGCACCCATCATCGACGTAGCGGGTCAACGCCGTCCAGCGTGAGGTCGCGTAGCGGATGGCTTTGGCGAAGGCGCTCTTGCCGCTGATTTTCGCGAGCGTCGCGTCGAGAAAGGCGCGTAGTTTATCCAAGATGGGGACCGCGCAATCCCGGCGCGCGTCGACGCGCTCGGCCGGCGATCTACCCTTGATGTCGGCTTCGATGGCGAAGAGCCGCGCAATCATTTCGAGCGCCTGCGCCGCCGCCGGCGATTTTGTCTCGAAATGCACGTCGTAGATTTTGCGCCGCGCATGCGCCCAGCAGGCGACCTCTATCAGCGGCGCCGGCGCGCCGGTTTTTGGATCGGCCTCGTTAAGTCCGCCAAAGCCCGCATAGCCGTCGGCATGGAGATGACCGCGACAATCCTTCAACAAGGCGCGGGCATGCTCCGCCTTGCGGTCCGCCGAATAGAGATAGAAGGCCGCCGGCGGCGGTGGACCCAGATCTCCCGAAGCGCGCGCGACGCAAAATGGCGAGCTGCATTTTCAGCTTCTCGATCAGCAGCGTTTTGGCGTGAACTTCCGCGGCGAGCGTCGCCTCGAAGCGACGCAGTTCGGCGGGGTCTTCCGGCAAATCAGCAGGGCGCACAACATGATTTTGTCTACTACAAAACACACGTCGGCGCAGCTCAAGAATGCCTGGAATCTATAGGAATGCAGGGCATTTCGGCGCGTCCGGCACAACCGTCCGGCGCCAGTCGATCCCTTCGATCAAGAGCGCCAGTTGCGCCGCCGAACGCGCCCTCGACAATCGGCGGCCAAACAAACCGACCCTTCTCAAGCCGTTTGGCGGACAGACCCAGACCAGATCCGTCCCAGGTCAAAATCTTCACATAGTCGCCGCGCTTGCTCCTGAACACGAAGGCCGCGCCCGAATAAGGATCAGCGCGCAGAACCTGCGCGACATCGGCGGCAAGTCCATCAAAGCCGCGCCGCATATCAACCGGCTTGCACGCCAAATAGACCTTCACGCCCGGCGCGAACTGAAGCATCAAAGATCGCCTAGCGCGGATAAGACGCGACGCAGCGCTTCGGCGTCGACATCCGCGTCGAGCGACACCCGCGCGCCATTTGGCAGGCTGATCTCCATTGCCCCGCGTCGCGTGATTCTTCGCGGCTCGCGAACCGGCTTCGCCAACGCCAGCGGCGGCGCCAATGCTGGAATCGTCACGGCGTTCAGCTCCACGAGCTTCACGGGCACAAACGCCGGCGCGTCGCTATCTCGCGCTACAGCAGAGGCATCAGCCTCTTGCGCTGGCGCGCGTCGCCGGTCGAGCCTCCCCTCGCGCGCACGGCGTATCCATTTGAAAACGAGATTGGCGTTCAGACCGTACCGACGCGCAACCGCCGCAACAGACGCGTCGGGCGCCAAAGCTTCGTCGACAATCCGCTGGCTTCATCAAGGCTCCATGTCCGCCGCGCGCCAAGCTTTCATCGACTTTGCGTCGCCGCGCCTTCGCGCCACGCTGGTAGCCTCGGCCTTCCTGCAACCAACGACAGCAGTTGAGCTGCGAGTCTTTGGGTACGAGCACACGGTAGGTTTTTACCTCGCCGAGAGTTGATGGCGGAACTCGCCTGGCGCGAGATGCCGCGAGCCGCCGACCTATGCGCCGGCCGGAAGAATCAGGCGTCGCATCTCAGCCCTGCCCGGACGATGGCAAAGAAAAGTCGAATGAAGGTGCGGGAGAAAGTGATGTTAACGACTTATCTTTCTTCGTGTTATTCCGCGCTTTCGCAAATCCTCGATCGCTTGCAATGAATTTTTCTAGCATCGGCACAATGAGTTTTCCTGGCTCGACCGGCTTTCCCGTTTCCTTCGCGAGAATCTCCGCATAGGCGACCAGATTGCGGTGCAACGAGGCCGGCAGCGTGACGGTGAGCTTAACGGGTTTGTCGTCATCGATCTCGGCGAGTTTCAACTTGGTCATGGATCAACTCGCTTTGAGCGATTGTTGCGCGCTCTTGATAAGGCGCGAGCACCAGGTCGCGCGTGATGATCACCCGCACGGGAAACCCCGGACGGATCGTGAGCGTCGGCTGGATATTGAAATTGCGGCCGACGATTTGTTGGCCGGTTTGGTTGAGGCTTTGCGCGCCGCCGCGGCGCAGCGCCTGAATGAGCGCGTTTTCACCGCCCGTCGTCCCAAGCTGCGTGCCGACGCCGAGAATGGTCGAGAGCGCCGCGGCGCCGGCCAGCCGGAGCCAATGATGATCAACTTCGTCCTCAAGCCCGGAATAGCCGGATGTGTCGGCTCCCGGCTGGCGCTCGAGAATAATCGAGCGGCCATCAGGAAGAATGAGCCGGCTCCAAACGAGCAGCGCCCGCGACTGTCCGAAGGCTATTGCTGAGTCATAAGGGCCGATCAGTTTCGAGCCCTGAGGGATCAGCAGAAATTTCCCCGTCGGGCTGTCATAGACGCTTTCGGTCACCTGCGCGGTGATCTGACCGGGAAGATCGGAACGGATGCCGGTAATCAGCGCGGCTGGAATGACCGCGCCGGCTTGCAGGACGTAACGCGAGGCCGGATTTGCGAGCCGGTCGGAGCTGATGGTTCGACGATCGGCTGGCGCATTCACGAAGGCGAGCTTGCGATCCTGCATATTTTGAATCGCGCCAGGATCGATCTGCGCCGGTTCGAAGGAAAAGGGCGAGTGTTGAGATGAAGACTCGCCATCCGATGACTGAGTCAATCGCATCGCTGTCGTGGCGCGTTCATGGGTATTGGTCGATGCGAAGAGCTTCGCCGTGCGCGCGGCTTCGCGCTCCTGACCCATGCGCTGCTCTTCGGGATCGATTGTAGATTGCGGGAGTTGACCCTGTGCTGCGAGGATCGGCCGCCCAAGATCACCGGGCAATGGCGGTCCGAGCTTTGGCACATTTTTCGGAAGCCCCGTATAGTCGCGCGCCAGCGTGGCGAGGCCGTCGGCGGTCGTCTTGGCGTCGGTGTTGTAGAGTTCGGGCGGCGCCTTGGCGCCCGAACGCTCATGCAGCGCCCAGAGCGTCAGGCCGAGAATGAGCGAAGACGCGACGCCGGCGAGCGCAATGAGCACCTTGCGCGAGAGCCGGGTTACTGTCGTCCGTTCAGGCCGCAGCCGCAGTTCCTCAGCGAGCTTCTTCTCGTGCTCCGGCGGGCTCATATCGCCGGTCTTCCATCGCTGCGTACGATACGGACCACTCTTTGATCGTCCGATCCAAAGCGTAGCTCCGCGGCGGCGAAAAGCCGATCGATGACCATGTGATGGCCGCGCACGCGATAATTGACGAGCCCAATGTCGCCGGAAGCGCCGATGATGAAGAGCGGCGGCATTTCGCCTTGGGAGATGCCGCGCGGGAATTCGATATAGACCTTGCGGCCGTCATCAAAGGCTCTAAGCGGGCGCCAGGGCGCTGCGTCGCCTTCGATCGCATAGCGGAAATTGAGGCTCCCGAGATCGACGCCTGTATCGACAGGCATAACTTCTTCGGCCGCAGCGTTGCGCCGGCGAAGCGCAATGAGTTCGTCCTGCGGATATTGCCAGGAGACGGAAGCCATATAGGTCTTTTCCGTTGCTCTGAGCTCAAGATGATAGGTGCGCCGATCCGTGTTGATGACGAGATTGGTCATAATGTCAGGCCGCGTCGGCTTGACCATGATGTGGGTTTTCTTCGATGCGCCCACGCCGCTTTCCGTATCTCCGATGATCCAGCGCACCGTATCGCCGGCGGCGACGGGACCAGAGCCGACGAGCTGCTCGCCTTCCTGGAGGGCGATATCGGTGATCTCTCCCGGCGACGCATAGACCTGATAGAGCGCGCCTTCGGTGAAGGGATAGATTTGGACGGCGTTGATATAGCCGGCGCGTCGGGGCTGCACCCGCGCCGCAGCGTTCGCCTGCGCCACCCTGACTTTGGGATCCGGCGCTTCCGGCGTCTCCTTGAAGTTCGACAAGGGTTTAAGCTGCCCCGGGAGCGGCAGGATCTTCGGAATCTCGACGATCTTGACCGGCTTCTCCGGATCGCTCTCCATCACCGCGGGGGCGGGAATATCGTCATAGGCGATCTCGGGCGGCCTGAAGCTCATGCAGGCGGAAAGCGAATTCGAAGCGAGTAGGGCGGCGATGAATTTCTTGGATCTGATCGGCGTCATTACCCGAGCTCCTTCGACCAGTTGACGGCGTGGATGAAAAGCCCGAGCGGATTTTTGCGCAGGCGCTCGGCGTCGCGCGGAGGCTGAACGACGATGGTCAGAATCGCGCTCCAGCGTTCGGTCGAAGCGAGGCTGGCGTTCTCGTAGCGCCGCTCGGTCCAAGCGACGCGGAAAGAATCGGTCGAGGCGCGAATGACGCTCGTTACGTCAACGGCGATCTGGATTTGCCCGACTTTGGCGAAAGGATCATTGGCGCGGGCGTAGTCGTTGAGAGCGTGCGCACCCCTGTCAGTCACAAAGTCATAAGCCTTGAACCAGTTCTGACGAACGATGATCGGATCGGCGGGAATGGCGCGGACATTCTCGATGAAGCGCGCGAGATGCCAGGCGATCTGCGCATCGGTTGGTTGATAATCGGCGATCGCCGGGGCGACGGCCTGCGCTTCACCCAATTTGTCGATCTGCACCACCCAGGGAACGATAGACCCGCGCGCGCCTTGCCAGACGAGCGCCATTGCTAGTCCTCCGGCGAGGATCAGATTGCCAAAGGCGATAAGACGCCAGTTCTTCGCCTGAATGCGCGCCGAGCCGATGCGCTCGTCCCAGACTTGCGCGGCTTTCTGGTAAGGAGTGACAGGTTCGGGCGTGCGTCCGTAGCGAACGGAAGAGCGTTTGAACATTTAGCTGCCTTCAGAAAGATTGATGGATGTTCCGGTGCCATGGGCGTCGCCGGCGCGGATGGAATGGGCGGCGAGCGAGACGCCGTGAGCCATGGACTGGCTGCGTTTGAGGCGTTTGGCCCAGGCGGGTTCGCCTGAAGGAGAAGCGGCGGAAGCTGGAGCCGCAGAAGAGCCGATCGGTCGCGCGCCGGAAAACTGCGCAGCAGAGGATTCGGCAGCGGCGGCTGTTCCGCCTCCGGGCGTTCCGCCTGGGCCCGGAGAATATCCGCCTGACGGACCGCCGCCGGGCGGGTCGGGACCGCGTGAGGGCGGCAGCAGGGCGGCGGCCTGCGTCTCGCTCTTTCCGGCCGGCCCCATCAAAGCACCGCCAGCCATTCGCGCCGCGCCGGCTCCGGCGAGAACCGCGCCGCCAACTGTAAGACCGGTTCCGACAACTGCGCCCGCGCCAAGTTGCGGTCCGCCCGAGACGATGCCATTGGCGACGCCTGGTCCGAATATGCCGAGACCCAGAAGCGACAGCGCCGCGAGGACGAGCGCCATCGCGTCGTCGACGGTCGGTTGAGCGCCAGTCGCGCTCTGCGTAAATTGCGCGAAAAGCGTCGAGCCGACGCCGACGATAACGGCGAGAACGAGGATCTTGACGCCGGACGAAACGACATTGCCGAGAACGCGTTCAGCGAGAAAGGCGGTCTTGCCGAAGAGACCGAAGGGAATGAGGATGAAGCCGGCAAGCGTCGTCAGCTTGAATTCGATCAGCGTCACAAAGAGCTGAATGGCAAGAATGAAGAAGCTTAGGAGAACCACCGTCCAGGCGAACATCAGAACGACGATCTGAACGAAGTTTTCGAAGAAGGAGACGTAACCGAGGAGTGATGAGATCGATTCCAGGATCGGGCGGCCACCATCTATCCCGGCCTGAGCGATGCGCCCTGGACGCAGGAAATCCGCTGACGACAGGCTGCTGCCGGCGGCTTTGAGGCCAAGGCCAGAAAAGCTCTCGAAGACGATCCTCGCGAGATTGTTCCAATTGCCGATGAGAAAGGCGAAGACGCCGACGAAGAGGGTCTTCTTGACGAGGCGAGCGATGATGTCCTCGTCAGGGCCCCAGCTCCAAAAGAGAGCGGCAAGCGTCACATCGATGACGACGAGGTTCGAAGCCAGGAAAGAGGCTTCGTCGCCAAGGAGGCCAAAGCCGCTATCGATATAGCGAGTGAAAACCTCGAGGAAGCGATCGATGACTCCAGTTCCACCCATAGCCTTACTCGCTCTGGTCGGGCGCGGATTTGGGCGCCGGCTTCTCGAGCGCGCGCGGGACTGAGGGAAACATCTCTGGCGCAGCGCCCGAGTCGCCTTCCTTCTTCTTCGGCGCCAGAAACTTTCGGCGCTGCGACGCCCAGAGCGCCTGGCACTTGGGATCGTCGGCCTGCTCAATGGGAAGCGTCGCGCAGCGCAGCGTTTCGCTGTCGATCGGCGAAGCCTTCGAGGGCGCGATCAGTTCAAAACTTTTCGACGCGCGCAATCTTGCCGCGACATCGGCGTCGCAGGCGGCTTCAACCCCAATCAGCGATACCGCGCCGATGACAATGCCAACGGCGATAAGTCCTAGATTTTCGGGGCTAAACCATTGTTCGATCTTCATCGCGGCGCGCCCTCAATGAAACATGGCGACATTGCCGGGCTGATAGCCCTGGCCAGGCGCGATGAAGCGGCGCATCTGTTCGCGCGCCTGTTCCTGCGCTTCGGCCTGACGCGCGAGTTCGAGCGACTGGGCGCGTCCCTGCGAGGCGAGTAGCGCCGTCACATCGGCGAGTTGCTTGGTCTGTAGCGCCAGCAGCTGATTGCCGGCTTGCGAGGCTTGCAGCGCCCCGACGGCCGACTGGCTCGATGACAGAAGCGTCCCGGCTTCGAATTTGGCCGTGTCGATCGATTGCACGATGCCGGCCTGGACGCGCATCGCGTCTTGCAGTGCCCCGAGAGAATTCTGCCAGCGCTGCCGTGCGCCATCGATCAGCGATGCGCTGCTCATCGAGACATTCGCCGCGCCATACTGCGTCGAGAAGGCCTGATCGATCTGCTGGACGTCATAGGCGATGCGCTGGGCCTGATGCAGGAGCTGCTGGGTCTGCGCGATCGATTGCTGGATGGTCTGCAGCGACGAATAGGGAAGATTGGCGAGGTTGCGCGCCTGATTCATGATCATCGTCGCCTCGTTCTGGAGGCTGGTGATCTGATTGTTGATCTGCTGCAGCGTATTCGCCGCCGTCATCACGTTCTGGGCGTAATTGCTCGGGTCGAACACCATGAACTGCGCGCGCGTCGCCCCAAGCGGCGCGAGGGACAGCGCTAGAGCGAGCGCGAGGCGGCTTGCGGAGATAGGTAAACGACTGCGATTCATGACGCGGCCTCCAGTTCGTTTTGTTGGGTGAGAAGATCGGCCGCCCAGACGAGGCCGCGGGCGACGAGCCAGGCGCGCGCAAAACCGTCACGGCCATATTCGGCAAGGAGCCCGGAGATGAGTTTTTGATCTGTCTTTGAGGACGCCGCGCAGAGCGCCAGCGCCAGGGGACCGAGACCCAGTTCGAACAACCGATTGCCCCGCCGCGATTGGCAGTAGTAGTCGCGCTTTGGCGTCGCCCGCGCGATGATCTCGATCTGGCGGTCGTTCAAGCCGAAGCGGCGATAGATGGCGGCGATCTGCGGCTCGAAGGCGCGTTCATTCGGCAGGAACAAGCGCGTCGGGCAGCTCTCGACGATCGCCGGCGCAATGGGGCTCGTTTCGATATCGGCGAGCGACTGTGTGGCGAAGACGACGGAAGCGTTCTTCTTGCGTAGGGTTTTCAGCCATTCGCGCAACTGGCTGGCAAAGCCCTTGTCGTCGAGGGCGAGCCAGCCTTCATCGATGATGAGCAAAGTGGGCGAGCCGTCGAGTTGGCCTTCGATAAGATGAAAGAGATAGGCGAGAACGGCGGGCGCGGCCGATGAGCCAATCAGGCCTTCGGTCTCGAAGGATTGGATGTCGCCAGCGCCCAGAACTTCGGCCTCCGCATCGAGAAGCCGTCCATGCGGCCCGCCAAGACAAAAAGGTTGCAGCGCCCGCTTAAGCGCATTCGATTGCAGAAGGACCGAAAGGCCGGTGAGGGTGCGCTCAATAACTGGCGCTGACGCGAGGGAGCCGAGCGCCGTCCAGAGATGTTCTTTGACCTCCGGCGTGACGCCGACATTTTCGCGGGCGAGGATCGCGGCGATCCATTCGGCGGCCCAGGCGCGCTCCGCGACTTCATCAATGCACGCCAGCGGCTGCAGGGAGACCGGGTCGATGGCGTCATCATTGAACGAGCCGCCGAGATCGTTCCAGTCGCCGCCCATGGCGAGCGTCGCCGCCCGCGCCGATCCCCCGAAATCGAAGATGAAGATTTGAGCATTGTGGTAGCGGCGAAACTGCAGCGCCATCAACGCCAGCAGCACGCTCTTGCCGGCGCCGGTCGGACCGACAACGAGCGTATGCCCGACATCGCCGACATGCAGCGAGAAGCGGAATGGCGTCGAGCCTTCGGTCTTGGCAAAGAGCAACGGCGGAGCGTTGAGGTGGGCATCGGTCAGTGGTCCCGCCCAGACTGCTGAGAGCGGGATCATATGGGCGAGATTGATGGTCGAGACCGGCGGCTGGCGGACATTGGCGTAGACGTGTCCAGGCAGCGACCCTAGCCATGCCTCAATGGCGTTGACCGTCTCGATCATGCAGCTGAAGTCGCGGCTCTGGATGATCTTTTCGGCAAGCCGCAGCTTCTCGTCGGCGAGACGTAGATCTTCGTCCCAGACAGTGAGCGTCGCCGTCACATAGGCTTCGCCAATAAGATCGGAGCCGAGGTCCTGAAGCGCGGCGTCGGTTTCGAGCGCCTTGTTATGCGCGTCGGTGTCGACGAGCGTCGCCGCCTCATTGGTCATGACCTCCTTGAGGATGGCGAGGATCGATTTGCGCTTGGCGAACCACTGGCGGCGAATGCGGGTGAGAACCTTACTCGCGTCTCCCTTGTCGAGCGAGATCGCCCGCGTCGACCAGCGATAGGAAAAGGCGAGACGATTAAGTTCGTCTAGAATCCCGGGATGGGTCGATGACGGAAAGCCGAGGATTGTCAGGGTGCGCAGATGGGCATTCCCCAAACGCGGCCCGAGCCCGCCGGTTAAGGGCTCGTCGACGAGGATGGCGTCGAGATGCATCGGCGTCTCGGGGACGCGCACCCGATGGCGCTTGGTCGAGACGCAGGAATGAAGGAACGACAGGGTTTCGGCGTCGCCAAGCCACTCGGCTTCCGGCGCGAAGCCTTCGATCAGCTGAAGAAGTCGGTTGCTGCGGTCGATAAAGCTTGAGAGGACGCTATTCGAATCATGCTCTGAGGAACGGCCCTCATAGAGCCAGCTCTCGGCGCTCGATGCGTCGTCTTCGGGCGGCAGATAGACAAGCGTGAGAAAATACTCACTTTCGAAATGCGCGCCCTCCTCCTCGAACTGCGCGCGGCGCTCTTCGTCGACAAGCACTGAAACTGGATCTGGAAATGAGCCTGCGGGATAATCCTGGGCTGGATTGCGCTGCGCCTCAAAAAAGATTGCCCAGCCGGAGCCAAGGCGCCGTAGAGCGTTGTTAAGCCGCGCCGTTACGCCGACGAGTTCGGCTGGAGTCGCGCTCTCCAGATCAGGTCCGCGAAATCGCGCCGTGCGTTGAAACGAGCCGTCCTTGTTCAGGACGACGCCGGGCGCGACGAGCGCCGCCCATGGCAGGAAATCGGCGAGGCTTTGCGGCTTCTTTCGATATTCGGCGAGGTTCAGCATGGAGGCTTTCCCTCAAGCGCCAAAATGCGCCGGATAGCGCAGGTGGCGACGCACGACCTCGACGAAGTCGGGATCGCGCTTTCCCGCCCACACGGCGGCGGCTTGCGCGACGACCCAGAAGACGAGACCGGCGATCCAGAGCCGCAATCCGAGCCCAAGCGCCGCCGCGAGCGTGCCGTTCAAGATCGCGATCGAACGCGGCGCGCCGCCAAGAAAGATCGGCTCGGTCAAGGATCGGCGAACGGACACACGGAAGCCCGGGACCGACGCGTCGGGGGACGAAATTGTTTCCATCAGATCAGCGCTCCGCCGCCGAAGGAGAAGAAGGAGAGAAAGAAGCTCGATGCGGCAAAAGCGATGGACAGGCCGAAGACGATTTGCACGAGGCGTCGGAACCCACCTGAAGTGTCGCCAAAGGCGAGGGTCAGGCCGGTCGTGATGATGATGATCACAGCGATGATCTTGGCGACCGGGCCTTCGATTGATTGCAGGATCTGTTGGAGCGGCTGCTCCCAGGGCATGTTCGAGCCAGCGGCGAGAGCCGGCGACGAAACGATTGCAATGCCAAGTCCGAGAACCGCAATTCCAAAGCGCGTCCGAAACGCGCCACTATGAAACCTATTCATGCTCTTCTCCGAAGCTGATGTGGGTAAGATCGATGAGCGCGTAGTCGCCGTGTTCGCCGAGGCCTGTGACAGCCGCGCACTCGATCAACCTGCGCTCAGCCCCTCGGCCGGCAAGCACGGCGACGATCTGGATGGTCTCGGCGATGAGCGCGCGCGGAACGGTGACGACGGCTTCCTGGATGAGCTGTTCGAGACGGCGCAGCGCGCCGAGGGCTGAACCCGCGTGAATGGTGCCGACACCGCCTGGATGGCCCGTGCCCCAAGCCTTGAGCAAATCCAGCGCTTCGCTGCCCCGCACTTCGCCAATCGGAATGCGATCGGGCCGAAGGCGCAGTGAGGAACGAACAAGGTCGGAGAGGGACGCAACGCCGTCCTTGGTCCGCAGCGAAACAAGATTCGGCGCGGCGCACTGCAGTTCGCGCGTGTCTTCGATGAGGACAACGCGATCGTTTGACTTGGCGACTTCGGCCAGCAGCGCATTGACCAGTGTCGTCTTGCCTGTCGAAGTGCCGCCGGCGACGAGGATATTTTTGCGTTCCACCACAGACGCTCGAAGGATCGCGGCTTGGCGCCTCGATATAACGCCCGCGGTGACGTAGTCGTCGAGCGAGAAAACGGCGACAGCAGGCTTACGGATGGAAAAGGCGGGGGCACAGACGATTGGCGGTAACACGCCCTCAAAGCGCTCGCCGGTTTCGGGGAGCTCAGCCGCAACGCGCGGTGCGCCCGAATGAACCTCGGCGCCGACATGATGCGCAACAAGGCGTATGATGCGTTCACCATCCTCCGCCGAAAGTCGGGCGCCCGTGTCCTCTAGCCCGCTCGTTAAGCGATCGAGCCAGAGCCGGCCGTCGGGATTGAGCATGATCTCAACGACTCTCTCGTCGTTTAGCCAGGAGGCAATCTCGGGTCCCAGCGCCGTCCGCAACATGCGCGCGCCGCGCGATAGCGCCTCGACGTTGTTGAAATGGGTTGGCAAGTTTGTCCCCGTTTCCCTTCAAATCGTCAGTTGACGGTTCGGAGTCGGGTCGATTAGGAAAGGCGGGAATGGGTCGAATGCAACAAGTCAGTTGGGAGATTAGGGCTACAGCGTACAAAGACAGGCGAAAGGCTGAGGTCCGGGATTTGCAATGTCATCAGGTCGAGATGCGGCAATATTTGAGCCACATCTCGCAGTTCGCTCTTGACGAGGCATCGAGATAGTCGTGCCTGACCCTTCGTCTCAGTCCTTGGGAGATGTAAAAGCATTCCCGAGGGCCGAGTTCGCTATGGTACGAAAAATATTCGGATTTCTCTCCTCGGCTCTTAAAGAACTTCGCGCCGCGCACGATGCGAGGGACACTCGAACCAAATGGAGCCGCCAGCGCGCCATAGGAGCTCGATGGCTCCGCTCTTAGAACGGCCCGAAGAAGTCGCAAGAACCCGCGTCGGGAGTGGAAGCGGCGACAGCTTTCCGCAATCCGTTCGCCAGGCTGTTCGGTCCACAAGATTCGCGAGGGGGAGGAGCGAGGATCAATATTGATTACGCTATTTTACTCGGCGCGATCGTTAACACGATCGTAATAGCAGCTGGCGGGTCTCACGACGCTGGGCGCGCTGCGCTTCCAACTCGAATCTCTCGACGCGCGTTTTGCTGATCTAGAGGGCCGAAGCAGACTGACGGTCTCACGACGCCGGCGCGCCAAGACGCACGATGGATTAGACACGCACTTCAATGACCCTTTTCGCCCGCTTGGGCCGCAATCCGGAATGCCATTTGTGAGTGCGACGGATGCGATTGGGTGCTCACCGTGGGCAATGGCGGTCGCCTTCATCGGCCTGCAGTCGTCCTATCCTTCGCATTCGCAGTAAGATAGCCCTTCGGTCAAATTTAAGTTGTTTCGGTAGACATAGAGTTTGCTGCAAACGGAGTATCAACGCAGGTAGATATTCCTGCGAATAATATCAGCTATTCCGTTCTCGCCGCGCCAACAACTCGGACGGCTAACTAAATAGTGCTTCGCGGCCTCAAGATATCTTCGGAAAGGATTATCATGGGCAGACTCACAGGAAAGATCGCAGTAATCACCGGTGGCGGCACCGGCATCGGACGCGCGACAGCGAAGCTCTTCGTCGATGAAGGTGCGTCCGTATATATCTTCGGACGTCGACAGACGAAACTCGACGCTGCAGCCAGCGAAATTGGTAATGGAACCATCGCCGTCCAAGGCGATGTCCAGAACAGTGCGGACATCAAGCGCCTTATGGACCGCATCGGCTCCGACCATGGCCGGCTGGACATCGTGATGGCCAATGCGGGCACCATAAGCCCCGAAACCATCTCCGATGCGACCGAGCTAAATTTCGACGAAACGCTGAATACGAATCTGCGTGGCATCTACTTCACCATCAGCCACGCACGTCCCCTGCTCACCCAAGGTGGATCGATAATTCTGACCTCTTCGGTGCTGGGCAACTTCTCGTTCTCCGGCTACGGTGCCTATAGCGCCTCGAAGGCGGCGATCCAGTCGCTTGGCCGCACCTGGTCGACGGAGCTGATCGAGCGCGGCATTCGCGTCAATACAATTAGCCCCGGCCCGATCGACACTCCGATCCTCGAGAAGCAGGTCTCCTCGCCAGAGGAACTCGCAGAGCTGCGCAAGAATTTCGCGGCGATGGTGCCGATGAAGCGGATCGGCGAGCCAGAAGAAGTCGCTGCGGCCGCGCTGTTCCTCGCGAGCGACGAAAGCAGCTACATCTCCGGCATCGACCTACCTGTCGATGGTGGCCTGTCGGCAGCTCTCTAGACCGACGTGGGGCCTCGGGACGCGTGAACCGGAGGCCCTTTCGCCATCCTTCCCAGTACATCACAGAAGCCGATCTGTTCAGATCAGGCAGCAGGTGTAATCCGGCCTCCCCACCGATGTTCACCAGCCGAACGCCACCCCTCCATCGCGGGCGGGTCTGACAACAATTCAGGAAGGGCCGAGACTTGGCCGCGCCACATCGAATTCTCCGAATTCGGCGGCCTTGAAGTCACGCGGTTCGTCGAGACCCAGACCTCCGGCACCGGTGCCAACGGGGTACTGATCCGCGTTTACGCGATCGGTCCGAACCGTGCCGAAGCGATGTTTCGGCGACAGGCGTCGCACACGACGCGGTCGGCGATCGCGTCAACGTGGTCCCCGGCTTCTGGCTGGGCGATTACAACGTCTACCGGGAGATGATCATTGCGCCTGCGCGCTCGGTGATCAAGCAACCGAAATCGCTTTCCTTCGAGGAGTGGGCATCCTTCTGGATCATGTTTCCTAACCGCCTATGGCCCCTGATCGAGGAAGCAAAGATTCAGCCCGGCGAGCCATTACTCATCTCGGCGCCATCCAGCTGGCGAACCTGACGGGGGCGATCCCGATCGCCCTGACGCGTAGCAAGCCTATGGTGACGCCGATCTTGTCGCCGAGAATAGCCACAAACACAGCCATGCGGGCGCCACGTTGTTACTGCGTGCAGCGGGATCTTCGCCAATGGCAGAGTGGACCGACAAAAAGGGCCTGGTCAGCGTCCTCCTGTGCGAGGCCACTCCTGAGCCGTTCGCTGCCTGACGCCCTAGCCCTAGCCGACCCGTAATTCCGGCTCCTCGGCGCAAATCGCAGCGAGGAAATCGATGAATTGCCGCACTCGGGAGGGCATGCGCCGTCCGGCGACGGTAACCGCGTTAATCGGAAAGGGCGGCGGCGCATGCTGGCCCAGAATTCGTACAACCTCGCCGGAGGCCAGCACATCCGTGAACAACCAACTCGCATGATGGGCGATGCCGAGGCCCGCGAGGACCGCGCCCCGGACATGCTCTGCGTCATTTGTGCGGAATGCTCCTCCTCCGTCGACCGTGACCTGCCGGCCGTCTACGTCGAAACCCCACCCCATGATATCGCCCCGGTAGACATAGCTGATACGCTGGTGGCTGCGCAGTTCGTCCAGCGTCTGCGGCGTGCCGTGTTGGGCAAGATAGCTGGAGGAGGCTAGGGTTATCATCCGCATGTCGCCAATGTGCTGGGCGACGAGCGCTGAGTCTGAAAGCCGACCGATGCGGATAGCGACGTCTATTCCCTCTTCGATGAGGTCTACATGGCGGCCAGACACTTCCATCTCGATTGAGACGTCGGGAAAACGTTCCCTGAAACCTAAAAGCCGGGGAATAACGAACATCCTCCCGAAGGCTGGCGAGAGGGTCACGCGGACCAGTCCTGTGGGGGCCGATTGCCCTTCAAGGACTCGTTCTTCGACGAAGTCGAGATCCTGAAGGATACGGAAGGTGGCCTCGTAATAGTCCTGTCCTGCGGGCGTCACGGCAAGGGTACGGGAATTTCTCGCGACGAGTTGTGTCCCGAGCCGCGCCTCAAGCGCAGCAAGCTGTTTGCTGACCGTCGGCTGGCTGACTTTTAGGTCCCGCGCTGCCTGTGAAAAGCTTCCGCTTTCGACGACGCGTACGAACATCCGTATCGCATCAAGCTTATCCATCACTTTCATTCCAAACAAGAATAGAAGGCATAACGGCTTCCGATCTTATCAGATTGTTTAAGTGACTTAGATTCTCGGTCGAAAGGACAACTTCGATCCCGGTTACGGGACTCGAACCGAAAGGAACTGTTATGACGATGAAGATTTACGGCGATCCCGGCTCGGGCAGCTTGCGTCGCGTGACCACCGCTGCGAAGATCATGGGCATCGAACTCGAACGCGTGAACGTTGACCTGTTTAAAGGCGAGAGCCAGACCGACGAGTTCAAATCGCGCCTCAATCCCCACGGTTTGACGCCGGTTCTTGAAGATGGAGACACCATCCTCTATGAGGCCTCGGCGATCAATCTGTACCTTGCCGACAAGGTGAATTCGCCATTGGTCGGCACCACGCAGGAGGGGCGCTTTCAGGTCCTTCAGTGGATGTTCTGGTCCGGCGAGCAGTGGCGCACCTTCACCACCACCATCTTCGACGAGCGAGTCGGGAAGACGATCATGAATCTGCCGAAGGACGAGGCCCTCATCGCATTCGCCGAGGGCAAGATCCGTGCCGCAGCGAAGGTGCTCGACAAGCATCTCGAAGGCCGCAAGTTCATGGTTGGCGATGCGTTGACCTTTGCGGACATCGACATTGCCGCTCCCTTCTCTCAGGTCGATCGCGCAAAGTTTCCGTTCGGGGATTATCTAAACCTCATCGCTTGGCACGACAATCTGTTGCAGTCGTTCCCGGCGTGGGCTGAAACGAAGGCTGAAGTCGACAATCGTTTCGACACCTTCCTGGCGAGCGTCGGCGTGAAGCTATAATTTCTTGGGCTCTTTGTCTGGCCAGCGCGCGCCGGGCCCCTGAGGGGCGCCCGTTAACTGGAGCAGGTCGGTGTTCCGCAGCACCACGTGACCCACCATGAATATGGCGCGGTGACGCTGATCTCGTTCGCCTGGCTCTCACGGTCACCGAGGCAAACCCGGGGCCGATCGTCCGCGAACGCATGAACTGCCGCGCAAGCTCACCCCGCAATCACAGAAATCGCATCTCGCGTAACGAGGAGATTCTTATGTCGCAGGCCCCCATGGAAAAACCGCGCTCGTGACCGGAGGTTCGCGCGGAATCGGTAGGGCGATCGCTGAACGGCTCGCGGCCGACGGCGCGACCGTCGCGATCGCCTACAACGCCAGCAGCACGGGCGCCGAGGGGCTAGCCAGCATGAGGAACGCGACGTACCCGATATGAATAAGCGGCGGGACCCATTGGGAACCGACCGGGAGCAACTTTCGTTCTTTCTGATCACGGGATTTGCCAGCCGACAGGCGGTCGAACCGTTGAGCTTATTTTCGGCCTCCTTGCGGATGACGAGCGGCGCGCTCAGCGCATGACCAGAAGAGCTTTACGCCATGACCCTTGAAGGAAAAATCGCGCTTGTCACTGGTGCGGCCACGGGCATCGGCGCCGTCATCGCAAAGGAGCTTGCGGCGCAGGGGGCGCAGGTGATCGGCGCCGACATCGCGTGGAAGAAAGACGCAAGCCCGCCCGGCGTTCGGCGGGTTCATTGCAATGTCGCCGATCCTTCCAGCGTCCAGGCATGCATTGATCAGATAGAGCTGGGTCAGGGAGGCGTAGATATCCTGGTCAACAATGCCGCGCTGGCGGCGAAGATCTCGCCCAAGCCCTTCGAGCAGATCACGCCGGAGGATTGGACGCGCGTTCTGACCGTCAATACGCTTAGCCAGTTCCTCTGCAGCAAGGCGGTCATCCCGCGTATGCGGAAAAAGAAATGGGGGCGCATCGTCAATCTGACCTCGGCCACGGTCTTTGTCGGCACCCCATACATGCTGCATTACGTTGCGAGCAAAGGAGCGATCGTTGCGATGACGCGCTCACTCGCAGCGGAAGTCGGCCGTGACGGCATCACCGTCAACGCCATCGCGCCCGGCCTCACCGTGACCGGAGGCATACGACGCAACAAGGATTATTCAGAGGAGATGCTGGCGGGCGTCATTGCGTCGCGCGCGATCGCGCGCGAGGAGCGGCCGGAGGATCTCGTCGGCGCCTGCCTGTTTTTAGCGAGCGAGGCGGCCTGCTTCGTTACCGGCCAGATCATAGTCGTCGATGGTGGGGCGACGTTTCATTGATCAGAAGACAGACTCTGATCGGAGCAAAGGCGGAGCATGGCTCAAATGGCGCAGGTGCAAGTCAACAGCGCACCATTCCATGTCATCCACCGGGGTCAGGGCCCCGCCGTTCTGTTCTGTCACGGCTTTCCTGACACGGCGGAGACTTGGCGCAGCCAAATGCGCGCTGTTGAAGAGGCGGGCTATCGCGCGGTGGCGATCGACATGCGGGGCTATGGCGAAAGCTATGCTCCCCCGGACGTCAATCTTTACAGCTCCCTGCACATCGTAGGCGACCTCGTGGGCGTGCTCGACGCTCTCGAGATCAAGTCGGCCGTTCTCGTCGGCCACGACTGGGGCGCCGACCATGCCCAGCGCGCAATGCTGATGCGGCCCGACCGATTTCGCGCGCTCGTCAGCTTGAGCATTCCTTTTGCGCCCCGTGGCGAGATCAGTTTCTGGGACGAGCTTCGCCGGAAAGGCCTGGGCAATCGCTACTATGCGTTCGACATGATGGAGCCCGACGCCGAGATCCGCTACGCGGACGCTCCGAGAACGATACCGAGCGTTTTGTACTGGCTTTCGGCAAGCCCGCGACCCGACGAGAGATGGGACCCGATCGACCCGACCAAGCACATGCTACGGCCTTCTCCGGTCGGTGTGCCGAGTTGGGCGAATCCGGCATACGTCCAACACACGATTCGCTCGTTCGATAGGACGGGCTTTCGCGGCGGGCTCAATTACTACCGCGCCATGCAGACGTCGTTCGATCTCACGGCGGCGTTCAAGAATGCAGTCATCCGGCAGCCCACGCTCTACATCTGGGGCGCTGACGATGGCCTCTGCCGGCTGTTTCATCCTGAGCCACCCACAGCCTCGCAGCTTCAGCAATCTCAGCCTGGCCTGCTCGACGTCGTCCGCGTGGAGAATGCCGGCCATTGGCTCCAGCACGAGGCGGCCGATCGCGTCAACGCCGAGCTTGTCAAATTCCTCGGCGCTATCGGTTCATCTGACGGAACTCCCACGTGACGCTCGAAGCGTCGGTCCGGGCCGGCGACCTTGCGGGTGTTATCGACAGTCTCCGCTCAGGCGCCGAAGTAAACCGCCGCGGCCCCGAGGGCTTCACGCCGCTAATGGTCGCCTCCGGACTCGGCCAGTCGCAATTGGTCGAACTTCTGCTCACGGCTGGTGCGGAGGTCCACGTGATAGAGCCGAGGATGGGCGCGACGGCGTTTCACAAGGCGGCGCAATCCGGCAATACCGACGTCATCCGGCTACTCCTGAACCATGGCGCCTTTATCGATCAACAGTCTCCCGTCCTCGGAAATACTGCGCTAATGGATGCGGTGCTGCACAAGCACGTGGAGGCGGTCCGACTTCTCCTGGAGCGGGGCGCCCGAGCGGCAATCAGCAACCATTGGCGGCAAACAGCCCTCGACCTTGCGAGAGAGGACAAGCTCGACGCGATCGCGCGTCTGATCGAGGCGCAAGAGGAGGCTCACACCAAGCAGATAGGTGCGCTTGCGCTGATGGGGGCAGTCAAGGCAGGCGACATCGGCGAGGTCAAGCGGCTGCTTGCGAACGGCGCCTGCGTTGACGAACGGGCGCCGATCGTGGGGAGCCCCGACGACAATTATACCTCGCTTGGCATCGCTGCTCGTCAAGGCCGGGCCGACATCGTGCGCTTACTGCTGGACGCGGGAGCGGACCCGCGACGGGCCATCGGATTGATGCGGGGCACGCCGGTCCACGAGGCGAGTTATTTCGGGCACGCCGAGGTCATCCAGGCGCTAACGGAAAAGCGCACTCGCGCTGTTGGGCCAGCGTCAGAGTTGGATGCGCAGGGTGCCTACAACGGCTTGACAGCGCTGCACGATGCGGTCTGGCACGGCCATCTGGAAGCGGCGCGAGCGCTCATCGCCGCTGGCGCGCGCCTGGACCTGAGATCGCACGCAGGCCTGACGCCAAGGGAGCTGGCGCTCTTGTATGGCTATGACGATCTCGCACAATGCCTGGCCGAAGCGGAGCAGAATTGAACCAATTTGGGTCGATCTGGGGGATGTGAAGGGAACAGGCTTTTGCAGGCGGATCATTTCAACGGGTAGCTCATCATTAAGGCTGGAGGCCCAGGGGTGTGCAGGCCCGTCCGAAACGTGTCTTGCTGGCCGCCGCTGGGTGACCGACGCCGTCTCTTGGGATGAAAAGAGCAATCTGACCACTGATGTCGGCTTGCACTGCGGAGCAGTCTTGTCCGTCTCCAGGATCGCGTCAATCACCGTGAGCAGCAGCCCGAGCTTCGGCCGCTTCGGCGCCTTTGTGCGCACGTAATCCGGCCGTGCGGAATGGCGGCACATCTTCGCGATCGTGTCCCGGCTCAGTCCAAACACGCGCGCCGCTTCGCGCTGGCTATTGCCCTCAATGAAAACAAAGCGTCGAGCCGCCGCGTAAATCTCCACCGTCCCCGGCCGCCCTCCCGAATCAATGTTCGGGAAGTCAGCCTAAAACTGTGCGGACTTTACGCCGCCACGCGGCCGCAATATGCGACGCTCAATGGCCGACTATTGCGCCGCTGCGTACAACCCTGATGACATCTATAAATTGAGGTTGGCCGACTACGAATACGGCGCCAACGACTGAGCCGTACTCGTCGCTGATCCTATGGGGGGCAGTTGCACGGCAAGGGGCCTTCGTTCGGATCACTTCGACATCGAATCTCGTGTTTCTAACCAAGGGCCAATGGCCCGGGAGTCACCGGCTATGGCGCCGATGGCCCTCCGCCGAAATTACGGCGCGTCGGGGCCCTCAATAAGTACAATCAGACGCAACAGACGGCAACCGGACCTCTTCAGGGGAGCGGCAATCAGGCGAACACGATCTGCTATGGCGTCGACACCCAGCTGGGCGGTGGGCCGGTGCTTTTAACGGCGTGGAAGTGGCGGTAGCAATCCATGTTTCCGGACCCGACGGAACAGCTCACCGGACGTAAACTATGGCATGATGCTCACCGTGCCTGGGTTGATTGATGCCTTGCAGTCCCGTGATCTCAGTGCGACCTTTCACGAAATCTCGCCAGCAGTTTCGGACTGGAATTCCTCCGAGATTTCTTTTGTCAGTCTTTGTCCTTTAGCCATCCTTCGCCCCAACGCCTCGATAAAACTCTCGTAGCGTTCTCGTCCCTTGGCTTGCGCCGCCGGCTGCGTACCTTCGGGCAATGGCGGCGTCGCGGTGAGCCAGGCGCGGACATAGAGCGCGAGCGCCTCGACGGAGAATTCAAGATCACGCTCAAGGCGATCAACGGAGCGCGTTAGGCGATCGAGCCGGCGCGTCACTGCGGCTTCCCAGCGGTCGGCATCGTCCGCCGTCAGGAACGAAATGATCGCGGCTTCCGCGATCGAAGACTTCGCTGCGCGTTCCTTGCTTGCAAGCTTTTCGAGCTGCGCCATCATGTCGGCGTCGAGATAGACGGAAAGGCGCTGCTTCACCGCCATGTAGGTTTCCTACAGCGCTATGCCGTCATCGGGGTCCATCGTCGCCTGTCGCGCCAGCGAGCGAGATTGAGCTCGTAGAATGCGAGCTCTGATCGCCTCGTCGTCATCCGCGTCTTCGACAAGGAAGACTTCTGGTTTCAGCACCAAATTTGGTTCTGGAAGCGCGATGTCTTCGTGCTCGGGGAGCTCAGGTTCACGGCGGATCCCGCAGTTGGCGAAATCCTCGTCGCTTGGCGTTTTCGGTTGCGGTGTCCGCAACGCGGTCCAATCGTCCTTGGTTATGCTGTTGCCTGCCATCATGGGCGCCGCGGACGCGCGGACGGGGCGGGGCGCCGGCGGCGACATAATTCGCGCCGCCAATCGGCGGTCCTCGTAATAGCGCGTTTTTTTTGCTCTGATCGGCGGTAGGCCGGAGACAAGGACGATTTCGTTATCGGGCGGCAATTGCATCACCTCGCCCGGCGTCAGCAGCGCACGCGCGGTTTCCTGACGCGACACCATCAAATGTCCAAGCCATGGACTGAGACGATGGCCGGCGTAGTTCTTCATCGCCCGCATTTCGGTTGCGGTGCCGAGCGCGTCTGAGACCCGCTTGGCCGTGCGTTCGTCATTGGTCGCGAAGGACACTCTGACGTGGCAATTATCGAGAATGGCGTTGTTGGGGCCGTAAGCCTTCTCGATCTGATTGAGCGACTGGGCGATGAGGAAACTTTTCAGTCCATAGCCAGCCATGAAGGCCAGCGCGGATTCGAAGAAGTCGAGCCGGCCGAGCGCCGGAAACTCATCGAGCATGAGCAGTAGGCGATGCCGGCGCTCCCTTGACTCCAGCTCCTCCGTCAGCCGACGGCCGATCTGATTGAGCACGAGGCGCACGAGCGGCTTGGTCCGCGAGATGTCGGACGGGGGAACGACGAGATACAGCGTTGTGGGCGTCTCCCCGGAGACAAGGTCGGCGATGCGCCAGTCGCAGCGGCGCGTGACCTCAGCGACGACGGGGTCGCGATAGAGACCAAGAAAAGACATTGCGGTGGAAAGTACGCCTGAGCGTTCATTCTCGGATTTGTTGAGGAGCTCGCGGGCGGTTGAAGCGACGACCGGGTGCGGGCCGGCCGCGCCAAGATGCTGCGTCGTCATCATGGCTCGCAGCGTCGTTTCGATTGGGCGCTTCGGATCAGAGAGGAAGTTGGCGACGCCCGCGAGCGTCTTTTCGGGTTCGGCATAAAGGACGTGAAGAATGGCGCCGACGAGAAGCGAATGGCTGGTCTTTTCCCAGTGATTGCGTCGCTCAAGAGCCCCTTCCGGGTCAACAAGAATATCGGCGACATTCTGGACGTCTCGCACTTCCGCGGGGCCGCGCCGAACTTCGAGCAAGGGATTGTAGGTAGAGGAGCTGGCGTTCGTTGGATCGAACAGCAGCACGCGGCCAAATCGCGCACGCCAGCCGGCGGTAAGGGACCAGTTCTCGCCCTTGATGTCATGGACGATGATGGACCCGGGCCAGGTAAGAAGCGTCGGAACGACTAGGCCGACGCCCTTGCCAGAACGGGTTGGAGCAAAACACAGGACATGCTCGGGTCCGTCATGGCGCAGATATTTGTCCTCGAATTTTCCGAGCATGACGCCATCTGATTCGAGAAGCCCCGCCTGTCGAACTTCTTCCGGCGTCGCCCAGCGGGCAGAACCATAAGTGACAACGTTCTTAGCTTCGCCGGCGCGATGCACCGACATGCCGATGGCGACCGCGATGGAAGCAAAGCCGCCCGATGCGGCGATGACGGCGCCTTCGACAAAAATATCGGGCGCATAGGCGTCGAAGTGATACCACCACCAAAAGAAAGCCGGCGGCGGATAGAGTCGCCATGTTCCGAGTAGAAACCAGGGCGGGCCCAATTCCGGTTGGAACGCCAATCGCCAGGCCGTCCATTGCGTCGCGCTCCACGTCGTCGCGAGCACAATGGCGAAGACGATTAAGATCTGGTCCCAGAGGATGCGCGTTGCCGACATAACGCCAGCTTGTGGCTTCCAGTTTTGTGTCTGCAAGGAAAATTAACCTCGCGTCGCAGATCGGCGCGCCACAGCGCACAAATACCGGAGGAGACCAAGCGGTCCGCGCCAAGGGATGCCGTGAGAGCCCATTCGGCAACGCTCCTACAAACCGATGCCTCTCTTGCGACCGAAGCTCCAGTCCACGCCGCCCCCTGGGCCCAGCACGCCTGACACCTGCCGTCCAAGTTGCTTTTCGAGCGAAGGGGTCCAAGGGACAAGACTGAAGCCGAGCCCGTCATCGATCATGGCGTAGCGACCGGACGCCAGGGTCACACGCCGCCGATAGACGCCAGCGACGGAATCTCCCTCGGTGACCGAATGTTGGGATAAGCCGGTCTCGGACGTGAGTCGGGCGGACGCTTCGTTCAGCTCGCGAGCGCGCAGCGTTTCGATGAGATTGCTGGCGAAGACCAGTCGCTGACCTTGTCGCCTGGCAAGCCCGTCGGCGATAAGGTGGTCGGCCCGCGCCTCCATCGCGTCACGGACATCCTGACCAAAGCCCGATTCCGATATCGGCATAGACTCTTTGGCGACGAGGCGTCGATCAAGCCAGGTAGCGCCGTTCGCGTCGATCTGATTTTCAATGGAAAGATCGGAACGAACGGCGAGAACAAGACGCGCTGTCCGATCGTCGCCAGATGTGAGGCGTCGAACTTCGACAATCGCGCCTGGAGCGGCGTCACCCGTCGCATCGATGTCGTTGAAGCGGAGGTGATAGGTGCGACCGTCGACGCCATCCACGATCGCGAAGGCGGAGCCCTTTAATTCGTCGTCGAGGCCGCGCGAGATGAGTCGTCCGATGATCGGATCGCCGCGCGTTTCGCCGTCCCAGCAGAAATCGCCCGTCGCACGATCGACGCCCTGGGCGGCGAGGCCTTGATGAATCCGCTTGATGATGTCACCGCGTTCTCCAAGCTTGCGAAGCACGCTCTCGGCCTCCTCGGCCATCACCCATTTGCCCACGCCGACGGGGGCGGCGAGACCGAGCTTCTCCAGCTTGCGCGCCCGTCCAACGAGGAGGCTTCGCTCCATGTCGTTCGCCTGTTCCACATCCGGCCGGAGATCAATGAGGCCGTCCCTTTCCCCGGCTTCGCGGGCCAGCGCCTGATCAAGCGGCGTCCAGCGGTCGGCGTCGACCCGGCGTTCGAGCGATTGGCGAATCTCTTGTTCGCTGCGTTGACCGAGCTCTAGGGTGGCGAGCCGCTCGGCGCGGGCGCGAAGACCCCGGCTGATATAGTCGCGACTGATGACGAGATCGGCGCCGTCATCGGCGCGTCCGCGCAAGAGGACATGGATATGCGGATGCTCGGTGTTCCAATGGTCGATCGCGACCCAGTCGAGCTTGGTCCCAAGATCGCGCGCCATGTCGGCCATGAGATCCCGCGTGAAGGCCCGCAGGTCGCTAAGCTCCATCGCGTCATCCGGCGCGACGATAAAGCGAAAGTGATGGCGATCGCTCTGGCATCGCTCGGTGAAGGACTTGACGTCAACGCCATCGCCACTGGCATCAAACATTTTTCCGGGCGCGCCATCGCGCGTGACGCCGTCGCGACGCAGATAGGAAAGATGCGCCGCGAGGGACATCGACTTTCCGCGATGTCGAACCACACGGGCCTTCACCACCACAATTCGCGGTCGGGAGGTCAGTCCGCGCAGCGCGGAGAAGCTCGCGGCGCGGCCACGACCGAAAGCGTGGCGTCCCTTTCCGTGTGAACTCGAACGATTTAGTCCGCCCGCCTTCTGCGTCGCGGCCAACACGCGGGAAACGAAAGACTTTACCTTTCCGGGCTTCGTCTGCCGAATGCGCTCGGGACGAATGCGGATATCGTCATCGCTGGCCATGTCAAAAGTCTCGCGAAGTGGAAATGAAGGTGCGGGCGCAATGAGTTATTGTTTGGGGGAGGCTGCGGATGGAATTGACAGCCTGCGCGAATGCATTGATGCACAACGACAAACCGACCGCTGGACAAAGCCGCAGGCTGTCCCTTTTATCTTGCCATAGGTCACTCACTTGCGCTCCCTCCGCCACGCTCGCGCACAAAGGCGCGAGTTGCTGCGCTAACATGCGATAGAGCTTGAAAGGGATCATCGAGCGCGACGATCTACAAAAATATCGGCAGGCGAATGCTGGACCACGCGCAAGCGTGCAATCGAGCCACCGTCCGAAAGCGAAACTCGCGCAAATATCTTGTCATCGCGCTGCGCCGGAAAAAGAGGGTGATCGACGGATTCCCCGGTAGTCGCTCCGGCGCTGGCCGCGCTGTTTTGGGCGATTTGCCGCGTAGAATTCAGTTTGGTTAGAGCGACGAAGGTTGACGGTTTGCTGATGTCGGCGGATGGGGAACTTTGCGTCGCAGCAAGCTCCTCGAGGCCGAGTTTTGATGCAAGTCCCGTAACGTAAATTATCGTCTCAGTCGGCAATGGGCGTCCACGCAAATATTGTTCATAGCGCTGTGGACCGGCGTTATAGGCGGCGAGGAAGCCGCCTTCGCGATAACGCTCGAACACCTCGGAAAGATAGGCTGCGCCCGCCAAAATATTGTCGCCTGGATCGAAGGGATCGGGTCCAAGAGCATGCTTGAGGCGTAGCTCCTCGTATGTCGCCGGCATGATCTGCATCAGACCGATTGCGCCTTTGCCGGAGACGGCGCATGCGTCGCCATAACTTTCAGCGCGCATGACGGCGCGAATCCATTGAGGCGGGATATGGAAGCGGCGCGACGCCTCGTCAGTCGCACTGCTGATGGCTTCCGCCGATGCCTGAGTCGAATTTAGCGCGCATTTGGCGATCTGGGCGGCGCGGGCCTGCGCATGCGAAGTCGCGGCGGAGGCTGTCATAGAGGCGAGCATAGCCGCGGGAAACGCCAATCGGCGGCGACGTCTGCTGGAGAGTGTTCGAATTTCGCTTGGCGTCAATGGCGTCACTCCAATGTCCAAAGCGGGACTGCGCGTCCAATCAATTTTTCGGAAGGAATGGTTCCGAAGTATCGTCCATCGAGCGACGAGGGTTCATCCCAGTTGATGAGAAAAACCTGGTCTTCAGCCACCGAAAGGCAGCCGTTCCAAACGGGCAGGGGTCGTCCGGCATGGTCGCGTTCCTGCGCCACCGCCATCTCAATGCCGTCGACGATCACGGTGCGCCTATTGCGGCAGACTCGCTGGCCGGGTAATGCAGCGACGCGCTTGATCAGCAGCGCGCCCTTAGCGAGATAGCGACGCTCAGCTAGCCAGTCTTCGAGCGCTTCCGGTGGTCGCGCGACAACAAGATTGGTAACGGCGAGTTTTCCTTTAGGCTGGACGGCATAGAGACCTATTGGGACGCTGGCGGAGGCGTTCCAAACCAGAAGCGGGTCGTGTGTCGTCACGAATGTTGAAGCGACGGCGCAGCTTGCGAGCAATGTGAGAACGATGGATCTGATCATTTGGAATTGACCCTCGCGCGCAGGAGCCAGGCTTGATGGCGTTCTCGCGAATAGGGTCGCGTAGACAGGCCGGCAGCCGATCGATTGTGGATATGCCGCCAATGATCCGGACAGATATCTTGTGGCGCAAAGCCCAGCGACTCAACAGCATCGATGGCGCGCAGAACCCGCTGAACTCTGTCCCAACCCGCCGCTCTAAGAAGAATTTCGGCGCCGGGCTTGACGGCGGGGATAGTGGAATGGGGCTCAATCGATTCACAGGCGCGCAGGATATCGATGCGCGAAACAAGCGTCCCGTAACCGTTCGACGCCCAACGGACGAATGCGAAAATGGATCCCGGCGCGAAGTAAGCAATGCGTCGTCTGCGGTCGAGCGTGCGTTCATTAACGGGCGCGCCGAAACGAATCCAGCGCTCGATCTTGCCTTTAAGAAAATAGAGCTCCACTTCGGTGAGCGCGGTCATGGCGCGCCTCCGCGAGGCACAGAGCTGGCTGAGTTTCTTGCGACGTTTGAATCGACGGAGGGAGTTCTTTGAATGCGCCGCTTTTGCGCAGGTGCGCGACTTTGATGCGTGCCGCTCGGAAGCCAAGAAGCGGCGATTGCTCCGAACCGATGTCGCTGCCTGTCCTCTCTTTCCGGCAAAGCTTTGCCGCGATCATCCATACGGTGGATTGCGGCGTGGTCCGTTAGGATGAATCCGAAGGATTCAATGTTAGTACAGTTAGGAACGCCGTGAACGATGACATAGCACGGCGTTAGTGCCCATTTTGGTCCCCGATAGCACGAGGATCTGGTCCCTGATGGCACGATAGGGTAGGTCCCCGATAGCACGAACGTTTTCACAGCTTATCCACAGAGGGGAGAGAGGGATCGAGGCGGCCTAAAGCGCGCTTGAACGGGTCGAATGGAATTGGCGCGAAGACGAGACGCTCGTCGCCAAGCGGGTCGTGACGGATGGAGAGCTGGTAGTTTGGAAGCGGCTGCCGACGTACGATGTCGCGCAGGTCAAACGCAAAATGTTTGAGCGGCGACAGCGCGCCGGACTTCACGTGGAGATGCCGGAAATCGAAACTCCAGCCGCCGCCCTTACGTCCGCCATGCTTTCGCACGAGGCGATAGAGCCAACGCTCGAGACCGCCCGTCAGCGCGAAATATTCCCGATCGATCGTCAGCACCAAAGCTTCGTTCATGACTCCGGCGTAGAACCAATCCGGTAGGATCAATTCGACGCCGAGCGGCCGGCCGTTCGCGTCGGATGTTTCCTTCCATTCGTTGATCCAGGAGAAGCGGTGGCGCCGCCGCTCTGCCGACTGGCGAATGGATGTCGCGACGCTTGTCGACTGCAGCCTGTCGAGCGCGGCCTTCAGCCGCTGATAGTCTCGGGCGCTCGTCGCACGCCCGATAAAGGTCAAAATTTCATACGGAGTCGCCGCCATCAGGCGCGAGGTTTTTAAGCCGTTGTCGCGCGCCTGAACGATCTGTGAGGCCGCCCAAATGAGCACGTCTGCGTCCCAAATGGTCGCCATGCCGTGTTCAGGCGTCGCTTCGACCTTGATGACGATCTCTCCCATCCGGAAGTCGATCGGCGTCAGGCGTTTGGATTTGGCGAGGCTGAAAAATGGGTAGGACATCAGGTCCTGGGCGTCGCGCGCCGCGAGATCGCCGGGGAGCGCGCGAAACAATTTGAGCTGCTCGCGTTCGTCGTTGCGAAGGCGCATAGGTCGGCCGTTCATGGCGTGCGTCGGACGCTTCAGCGAAGCGGCAGATGGGCGCGCAGGAGCACGTCGCTGGCGTGCCGACGCGCGGGTAGAACGGTCCCGGAGCCAGGATCGGACGTCGAGGCTTTGGTTCCGCGTTCCACCCATGCCTGGAGGTCGTCGACGCGATAAACGACGCGGCCGCCGAGCTTGGAGTAGCGGGGACCGGTGCCATAGGTACGGTGCTTTTCGAGCGTGCGGCCGGAGAGGCCGAGGAAGCGTGCGGCTTCGGGCGTGCGGAGGTAGCGCGGCGGGAGTTCTGCTGGTTGTGCGGACATGATCGAACCTTCGAATAGCGAAGCGCGCCGCCGACAGCCGACGGGCGTCGTCGATCACATTGGCGGAGAAGGTCCGGAGGGAGGGATGACGGATATGTTGAGTGCGAGATTCGTCACCCTCGCAGCTGCGAGTTGTCGAGGCGCCGCGAACGACTGAGCGGAATTGTCCGCGAGCGGATCGGCTATTTCGTCAGAAACTTACGATAGCCGCCGCGCATCAGCGCAATGCCGCCTTTCACAAGACGGATCGTCATGGCGCGTATCGAGGATGTCTTCCAGGGCTCACGATTCAGTCGTTCATGACCGAATAGCTGCTCTGCAATGTCGCGATAGGACGCCTTCGCGAGGTGTCCATCGAGCGCACAGAGCATTTCTGAAAATCGCTTATCGTCGATCTTCGCCGCGCCCGGGGACGATCCATTGACATGACGGAGAAAGCGCAAGGTTGCTGCGGAACGCGTCTGTGTCGACTTATCGACGGGAATAAGCGCTGAAAGCGCGGCGCCTGGCGCCGGAGGGCCGGGCAACCAGAGCCGATGTTCCCGGCGTCTCGCGCCAAGGATCACATAGTCTCCGTCCGACGTCGTGCGGCGAGACCGTAGGTCGGGCCAATTTTGCGGCGCGTAGGCGAGCATCGAGGTAAGAGCTGGATGCGCGTCGAGCATCACAACGCTGGAGCAGCATTCGGGACGCCAGAAAATTTCGGCTTCAGTGGCGTTCAGCGCTGGGTCAGCCGCGAAATCGAAGCCCCCAACACCGCTCGGGTCCATCTATGCCAGCGTCGAGCCGCGACCGGAACTCGGGATCGGCGTATTGCGCCTGATAGTCATCGTTGCGCCGTAGATATTCCCAGGCGTAGTCGCGCCAATTCGTATCTCGCAAATGCTCATATGCGCCTTCTGAGCGCCAATCGCCGATGGTCATGGAAATTCTCGGATAGGAGTGGCTAAGCCCATGTTCGAAAGACTATTTGTCGATAATTTGTCTAAGAAATCCCGGAACTACGGCGTGATCGTTCTCGGCGAACGGCCGTTACATCACCTTCCCAATGGCGTCCTGACCGAACCATATCAATTTAGCGCTGCAAAACTCGGCCCAAAGAACCATTCACGGCGACCCGTCGAGAAAGTCCCTGTAGCCGCTCGTCGTCATCCATTTCGCACGCTGAAGGTGCGTATCATAGGCGCGCTTCGCGCGTTCTGGCTCACGTTCCGGATCGATTCCAAGGACGTTCTTCGAAACCTCCTCCCAGGCGGCCCCTTCCTTAGCGGCGTCTAGCAATCGCAGATAAATGATCGAATGCGCGCGGTCGTAGTCGACCACGTGGTTGTCAGTGGGCGCGACGTCGGCGATTGAACTGGCTTTGGTGTGCGGCACGATTTCCGATTCCGGGAACATTAGATGTTTACTCTAGCCAATCTTTCCTGCGATCGTCTCGCGCGAAATTACGGCGCAAATACATACTATAGTGGATAAACCTCATAGTGTGTGTCGGTCCAGCCTTTCCCCATGGATATGCGGAGGCTGGTCGGAAGAAACGTGCGAAGAATCAGGCTCGAGAAAGGCCTGACGCAAGAGAAGTTTGCCGAACAGTCGGGATTTACCCAGCAATATGTGAGCGGCCTTGAGCGTGGTCTCCGAAATCCAACGATCGTGAGCCTTTATGAAATCGCGCTTGCGCTCGGCGTCAATCATGTCGCCTTGATCACCCCGGATGACGAAGCGCGCGAAGAAGAGGCCCGACGCCTCGAAGGGAAAGCGCGCGGGCGGTCGAAAAGTAGCGCGAAGCGACGGGAGTCAAAGGCTCGAAGATAACAGCGCGAGTAAGTGGAAAATCATGCGCCAAAGCGTGACTTATCCGAAAGTGAAGGACTGCCCCGCCCGATTTCTCAGGCGGGGCATTGGCGTTCAGTCTCCATTCGGCTTCCGCCCCCGCGACCAGATCAGCGAGTGGCCGTCGCCATCCTCGTCGTCGAAGAGATTGGCGTAAATCGGAGCCGTGAAGCTCGGATCGTCGAGCTTGACCGAGAGATAGTCGCGACCCTCGTTCGAGCGCTTGGACCAGGCGGCGCCGATTTCCGCGCGTCTGACGAAAACCCGGTGGCTCGGGGCGTTATCGTTAGAACGGTTGGCTTCCGGAACGATGCGGACGCCTTTGGCCTGGACGCTGAGCGTCACGATTTCGCCGAGGAATTCATTGCCGGACTTCTTGAAAGAGCCGATGTTCGCCATTGTAAGTCTCCTTAGGTTCTGCTGTCTTCGAGCCCGCGACCATCGCGGCCTCGATGGCGCTTCGCAGCCGAAGGCGATTCGTCGACGCACCCCCAGGGCCGCAGCGAAGCGGAGGACGGCATGGGCGCGGCTTTCTTGCTTCGCGAGGAATGACGCCGCAGGCGTCAGGGGAAGAAGGTTGCGCCTATGCTGTTGCGGCTATGGCGATCGAGGCGGAGCCGGTCTTCGGCCAGATGAAGCCATAAGAGAGGTCGTGATGGTCGTAGCTGGCCAGACAGCAACCTCTATGAATGACTTCGCCAACGAGAGGGAAAAAGCACAAGACCGGCAGAATTCAAAGCGAGGGAAAAGAAGTAGCAGCGCACGAAAAGGCGGCGGCGTCAGGGATAGGTCGCTTCGAACATATCTGCCTAGAAGAAGGAAAATGCGGCCGGCGAGTCTAATCGGTCCGTCAACGTGCCTACAAGCGCCCAGCGACCCGCCAGCGGTTGGTACGCGCACGAACCGTGAGATTGAACAGAAGCCACGCCGAATAGCGAATGCGATGACGTTGATGAAATATAAGGCTGAGCATCCGCGGGTTTCCTTGACACACCAATCGGCCGCAGCGCCACCGCTACGATAATCGAAGCCGGCACGCCGGACAAAGAAACCGCTCAGGAATCGCCACAGTAGTGCATTTCCGCTTAGCGCCATGAACGGACATTGGTTCGGGCGCGAGTGCGGTGGCCGCCAACCCACCTTCGGACAAACTGTCCACGGGCGGCTCTGGCGACGGAAGCGGAGCAGACCTGCGCAAGCCGCCGCTTATGCTTCCGACAAGCGATCTGTAGCGCCAACGAGAGTTTCTCGGCTTCGACGGCGTGACACGCCCTAAAAAATCATTGCGATCGGCGATAAAATCCATTAGGTGACCATAATGGTGTAAAGCGCATTAAAGTGACCATGGTGGTGTTGCATGGAACTAAAAGCCTCGGGCGAACTTTCGCCACCAGAAATCCGGCGTATCCGGGAGAAGATCGGTCTGACCCAGGTCGAGGCGGGAGAGCTCTTGGGTGGTGGGCCCCGCGCCTTCACGAAATACGAGAGCGGCACCATCAAGCCGACGACGGCGACCGCGAACTTGTTGCGCCTGCTGGATGTCAAGCCTTCCGCCATCATCACGTTGTCCGGGGGAAAGGTCGCACCGATGGAATCGGACGACACGCGGCTATTTGAGGTGACCGGCAGGCACATCGCGGCGTTGAGTCCACGAAAACTGGTTCTCCTAACGCGGCGGCTGCTGGACGGCGAGGCCTTCAGCGGTGACTTGCCCATGGACGGAATCCACGTGGCGGCAAACATCACCGCTGCCGACGGGGGAGAGGATGCGCGCATCGAATGGCAGGGCGAGCCCGAGCGAACCAAGTTCCTGCCGAACCGCATCTCGCAGTTTCAGCTGAAGGCCGGCCCAATCACACCCAAAGAAGCGGGCGACGATCTGTTGACGCCGGCTGGCGAGGTGAAGGTGATGGTGCGCGACGCCCTAGCGCAGGGCGGCTGCTACATTATGGCGTGCGCCCATTCGTACGAAAACAAACTCGTCAAGGCGCGGGCCGATCGCATACGGGAGGCGCTTGCCAAGGCCGGACTCAAGATTCGTCCGGACCAAGTCCAGTTCCGCGATGCCGACCAGATTGCCTCTTGGGTGAATTCCTTGCCGCCCGTTGCGGCCTGGGTACTGGAGCAGACCCAGCCGGGACTCGTCGGACCACTTAAGGATTGGACCCATTGGGCTGGTCGCTACGACGCATCGCCCTGGATTTCAGATGCTCGCTTGCCAGCGTTCCGCGAGAAGCTGCGCTCTCTTGTAGCGAAGCCGAGAGGCGTCGCTCGAGTCGTTGGCCTTTCGGGCGTTGGCAAGTCGCGGCTCACGCACGAAGCCCTCGGCCCTACGGACGAAGAAGAGACTTCCGGCGCGCGGCTCTGCGATCTGGTTCTCTATACGGTGGAATCTGAAGCAGGATCGGTGGCTATTAAGAACATCATTCAGAATCTCGTCGATTCCGGCTTCCGGGCGATCGTCGTTGTGGACCGCTGCTCCTTGGATTCGCACCATGACCTGGTCGGGATGGTGAAGCGGACCGGCAGCCGGATTTCGCTAGTGACGATCGATCACGAAGTGCCGCCGTCGTTGAAAGGTGATGACGAGCTGTTGATGGTTGAACCGGCTGCCGACGCCGTCGTGGAGGGGATGATCAAGCAGATCGCTCCCGACTTGCCGAGCGAAGATCATCGCCGGCTCCTAAAGTTCGCGCGCGGTTTCCCGCAGATGGCAACCTTGCTTGGTCAGGCGTGGCTGAACGATATGCCCATTGCCGCCGCCACAAACGATGAACTAATCGATCGTATTCTGCTTGGGCGGAAACCGTTAGATCCCGCCTTGCTGAAAGATGCCGGCATGTTGCTCGGCGCTTTTAGGCTCCTTGGCACGACCGACGAACTGGACGACCTTGCGCACGTCGCCAAGTTCACGCGAGACCGATCTCCCGAAGACCTGCGCGCCGCCTTGGCTGATCTTCAGGAACGCGGCGTCGTGCAGCAACACGGACGCCTAGCGAGCCTTCAGCCCAAGCCCCTTGCGCTTAAGCTTGCTGAACGCCAGTGGCGGCAATGGGGCCAAGCCAGATGGGACGAGGTGTTAGCAGGCGATTTGCCGGAACGGTTGCGCAAGAACGTGGCGAATCAGCTCACGCTGTTGAACACGCAAGACATCGGTCCCCAGGTCGCGCGCCACGCGATGCGTCTCGATGGACCGTTTGCGTCGCTGACAGCCCTCAATCGCAAGGGCAGCCCTGACGTTTTAAGCGCCATGTCTGAGATCGACGCCGCGGCCGTGGTCACACTTCTGCAGCGGATACTGAACCCGCTCACCGTCGAAGAGTTAAAGCGCATCGATGGCGACTTGCGTCGTGGGCTTGTTCATGCGCTGGAAAACATCTCCTTCATTGAGAACACCTTCGAGCGCGGTGCGCTGTTGCTGCTAAAGCTAGCCGTCGCTGAAAACGAAACTTGGGGTGACAACTCGGTCGGGCAATTTAAGGCGCTCTTTCCGGTACTCGGCGCCAACACGACAGCGCCCGCAAAGCCTCGCCTTCAACTCCTTGATGAATTGCTGCAAGCCAACGATCCGATGCAAATGGCACTCGTGGTGGACGCATTACTTGAAGCATCGAGCATGCACTCGCACGCGCGGATGATGGGTCCTGGAACGCACGGCAGTCGGCCGCAGTTAATTCCGTGGCAGCCAAAATATTGGAGTGACGCTTGGGACTACATCATCGCGTGTGTTGATAGGCTGGTTGACCTTGGCCTGCGCGACGACGCGATCGGCGCCCGAGCACGAAATGGCATTGCCCATCAGTTTCGCTCCTACATTGGCGGGGGCCAAATCGAACAAATCGAACGCTGGGTAGCGCGCACCAGGGCGGTTCATCCGTATTGGCCAGCAGCTTTGAATGCCCTGGGCGATGTCCTCCAATACGACCTGAGCGGGCTCAAGGAAGGCGAAGAAGAACGTGTCCGCAAACTCATTGCTGATCTTTCTCCGCTGGATGCGGCGAGCCGCGTCCGCTTTCTTGTCACCGAGATGCCTTGGGACTATCCGGTCGACGAGGATCTCGAATTCGACGAGCGCGGAAAGCGACAGGTTGAAATCGTGCGCGATCTAGCGCGCGAGATGCTGACGCAGCCGGAGGCATTGCGCGGGTGCCTAGCCGACCTGTCTGTTGGCGAGCAGCGGATGTCAGTTGAGTTCGGCAAAGCGATTGCCGAGATGGCGGATGATCCGCTGTTATGGGAAGAGCCGATCAAAAGCGCCTACGCTTCTGTCGCCGATGACAGCCGAAATTATGGATTGGTCGCGGGCTACTACTCGGGCCTGGCAACGCGAAAGCCGGAGGCGGTCGCCGCATACAAGCGCGAAGCGGTTCATTCGAGGGTCTATGCGCACACGCTGCCGTTCGTCTGCCTACTTATCGGCATCACGGCGAATGATGTTCGTCTTGTCTGTGAAAGTCTCAAAGCGGGCATCTTGCCTCCGGGTGCAATGTCACACTGGGGGTTCGGCGGTGTGCTCGCAAAGCTCGACGCGACCTCAGCTGCGCCGTTGTTCGATCAACTCCTCACGATGAATGGGATTGGCTATTCGGTCGCTCTCGACGTGATGGGAATGTTCGTTCACGGGAAACTTGATCGCCTGAATGAGCTCCGGCCACAGGTGATGCTGGCGGTCCAGAACGTTAGCAAACGGCCAAAGCGACGGGGCTCGCAAAGGGATGCTCACCACTTCGAGCACATTGTCGGTTGGCTACTCAGGAAGGGGCACGATGACGCTGATGCGCGCGCGGCAGCGGGCACGCTCGCGTCGTACCTCGCATCCGAACCCGACGGCAACGCAGCGGACCTTATCAAACCGCTGTTGCCGATCATGATGAAGAACTTCGCTTCGACTGTGTGGCCGCCGTTGGGGAATGCGATTGTGCAGGACCGAGCTGCGGCTTGGCTGATTGAACACGCGCTTGGTGATGGTTTTTCGTTCGCCGACAGAAAGCAGCCTGCGATCCTGCACTTACCGGAAGACGTTCTGTTTGCTTGGGCTCACGCCCATCCGGACGCAGGCCCCGCATTTCTGGCGCGTGTTCTGCCAGTTCTAACAACCCGTGCCGAAGGCGCCGACCGCACGTTCCATCCATTGATGACCCGGCTTCTAAACGAGTTCGGCGACCGCGATGACGTGCGCCGCTACCTTACACAGAACATGCACACCTTCGGCTGGACTGGCTCTCTCACGACCTACTATGCCCTCTATGAAGAGCCGCTGCGTTCGCTCTTCGACCACCCTATCGGCTCTCTCCGTCGCTGGGCGAGAGAAGCACACTTGCAAATTCGCAAGAAGGTCGAAGCCGCTAAGCGCGACGATGATGAGCGGGATGCTCAATGGAACGCTTGACCACTGCTCGCCAGTAGCGTCCGCTTCGGGTCAGAAGCAGTCGTCGATTTGAGATACAGCGCTTGGCTATCGGAGGGTCTGACGATCAAGAGCCGGTCGCGTGATGCGGATAGTTCATAGGTTTCAATCCTCTGAATGGCGTGAGGTTGTGACGTTCATGCGCCGCCATCGATGAATTTCCATACCGGGATGCCGAGCATTCGCGCCTTATCGGCGAGATTGGCGGAGATGCCTGACCCGGGAAAGACGATGACGCCGATTGGCAGCGTCGCGAGCATGTGGTCGTTTCGCTTGAACGGCGCAGCCTTGGCGTGACGCTTCCAGTCGGGTTTGAAGATGATCTGCGGAACCGCGCGGTTCTCGGCCCAGCAGGCGGCGATGCGTTCGGCGCCCCTAGGCGATCCGCCGTGCAATAGCGCCATATCGGGATGTTTCGCGAGAGCCTTGTCGAGACGATCCCAGATTGCCCGATGATCGTTGAAATCGAGTCCGCCGGTAAAGGCGATTTTTGGACCGGGGGGAAGAAGTGCGTCGGAATCGGCGCGACGTTTGGCGGCGATAAAATCGCGGCTGTCGATCATCGCGGAGGTCAAAGCGCGGTGATTGACTCTGGAACCCGACCGGGGTCGCCAGGCCGAGCCGGTATGGCGCTCGAATTGATTGGCGGCCTCGTCGCGGAAAAGCTCCATGCTGTCGCGGCGCTCGATGAGGGTGACGCCTTCGGCGATCAGACGCTCCAATTCCACGGAACGGATTTCGGAGCCGTCTTGTTCGCTCTGGCTGCGCTTTTGGGCGGCTTCATTGTCGGCGAGCCCACGTTCGGTCCGCAGCACGGCGCGATGAAAGATATTGACCGTCGACCACAGCAGATCTTCGATATCCGGTTCGAGACGGGTATCTGACAACGTCGAGACGAGCGCGTCGAAGATGTCCGCGACCGCGCCGGCGATAGACTGCGCTTCCGGCAATTGCCGAGGGTCGGGTTCGCCCTCGAAGGGACGAAAGCCATAGAGCTGCAACTCGGTGAGAACGCGCCCAGTTGGGGACGTCGAGAGCGACGAAGCCGAGCGCAAATCATCGGAATGGACTGTCATGGTGTTGCTCTTTGCCGGATTGGCCGCGCCCTTCGCGGCCTTCATGGGCGTCCGAAGCGGCAAGCAAGAGCCGGCGCGCACCGCGCAGCGGCCGTAGCGCAGCGGAGGATGGCGGGCGGCGGCTATTTTGTTTCGCGCTGCAAAGCGCCCTTGAGGGTGCGGCGGAAAATAGTTGCCGTCCGCCGTTGCGGCGCCGGATCGCTTGCCGCAGGACCAACCCCTTTTGAAGGCCGCAGGCGCGGCCCTTTCGGCGATCAGGATCGCCACGAGCAATTCGTCGATTGCGCCGTCAGATTTGGACCGTCGGCCAACCGACCGCGCTGTGCGTTGACATTCGTGGGATGAAGCGAACGACATCTTCAGGAGCGAGCTGCGTTCGCAGCGCCGCAAGAAGTTCGGCGATACCGAGAAGGCGGAGGTCGTCGTTGAAGTCGGCGAGCATCGGCGACAGGACGATCGTCTCAATGCCGGCTGATGAAGCGCGTTGCGCGAGTTGGTCCGTCGCATCGTCTCCGGCGGCGTCATTGTCGCGCGCGATGTAGAGGCGGCGCAAAGTCGGCGGGAGCGACAGGGCCGCCAGATTGCTGGCGGAGAGCGCCGCGATCATAGGCAGGCGCGGTAGTGCACACCGAAGCGACATCATGGTCTCGACGCCTTCACCGGCCGCCGCAGTGTCCTCGACGGATCCGAACCTGACGCCATGACCGCGCAGCTGGCCCATGGCGCGCCTTGGCGTTTCGATCGCGGCTTTGTCCTTGCCAGACGGATCGAGCCAAGTGCGCTGAACGCCGACGATAGCGCCCGACGCGTCGGCGATAGCGGCGATCAGCGCCGGAAAGGTCTGCGTCGGCGCGTGTCGATCGGGGCGGTAGTAGCAGCGTGGATGAAAGCGAAGCTCGCTTGTTTCGAGAAAGACCGTGATGCCGCGATGTCTGAGATAGGCTTCCGCCAGCGTGCTCGCGATCGGGTACGACATATGGAACAATCGGCGCGCCGACTCGGAAGAGCCGGTCGGAGAGAGCGAAGTAGGGTTTGTCGACATGGGTGCTGGGTGGCATCGCGGGCTGTTCAACAAGCGCCGCGCCTCGTCGAGCACGTCGCCGAAATTGCTCAAATTGCATCGGATGCGGATGACGTCGAGCAAATCGCCGTGCTCGCCCGTCGCCGCATCCACCCATTTGCCGGCGGCGGTTCTTCCATATGCGTTGCCATTCAGGCGCACAAAAAGCGAGCGGCCCGGCGTATTGTTGATGTCGCCGACGAGCCAATAGCCGCCCGAGCGACGACCGTTCGATAAATACCGGCGGCAGACCGCCTCAGCCTCTTGCGCGAGGCGGCGGGCCAGTTCCGAGGCGACCGAGCTCGACACTGATTCATCCTCCAAGAAAAAAGGGACCCGCCATCTCTGGCGAGCCCCTCGCTATCGGCCTCGGGGAGGTCTACTCGGCGGCGATGCCCTGGGGGCCGACCGACGCCCGATCAGCATCGTCCCTGGGCGTGGTTTCGTCGATGGCCGATTCGCTTTCGATCGCCGCCGATTGTTCGACGGCCGCGTAGTCTTCCGGACCGGCGGCATCGGAAGATGCGTGCGCCGAAACATTCAGCGGATGTCCGGGCGTGCGGAGCGGCTCAGGAAGCCAGTTCGTTCCGGAAAGAAGCTGTTCCACTTCTTGCGCCATGTCGCCCTTCTTCAGCCCCTCGATGCGCCGGGCGGCGCCGGCACCTTTTGCTTCGCGAACCGCCTGGACCATCCGCACCTTGGTGACGCGGCCGAGGAAATTGTCGACCGTTGGCGTCCACCCCGTTGCTGCGATGTCGAGGGAAAGCGAAACCGCGAGACAATCCGCATGGGCGATAGCGCGCGGCCGTCGGCTCCAGGGCTCGTGCACGGCGTTTACCGTCAGCGAGACGCAATGTGCGAAGAGTTGCTGGCGCGCTTCGACGTCAAAGGTCGTGAGTGCGTCCCAGAGGTCTTGCGGCTCCGCCGGGAGTTGCTGCGACCAGTCGAGATGACGCGCGTCGACCTTCGCTGCGAGCGGCGTATCCGAGAGACCTGGCGCCTGTGCGCCGAAACAAACATTCTTTGCTTCGATCTCAAGACAGGTGTCGGAGCCGTAGCGATAGAAGAGCCGCAGACACAGGGCATGAAGCGCCGCGAGGAACGCGGTGTCCGGGTCATTGCCGAGCGCCTCGCGCAGCGCCAGCGTGCGATAGGCGGTGAGTTCGGTCAGCAATTTGTCTGGTAGCGGCCTAACGCCTTCGTCTTCCTCGTCTTCCGCTGGACTCGTTCGAACAGCGTCATCGCCATCGGATGCGTCGGGATGAGGCACAACGGCCGCAGTCGAACCTGCGCCAGCGGCTTTTTCGATCTCGCTTCTGGCGGTTGATGCTTCGGGCTTCTCGCTTTGCGCTTCGTCCTTGGGGCGGACGTAGCCGCGCTCGACCCGCAGCCGTCCAGAGCCGTCGATGCTGACAAAAACGCCCGCGCGGGCGATATCCTCCTGCGCGTAAATAACCGGGCGGTCTTCCATCGCTTCGAGCGCCGCCTCGATCTCCCCAAGTCGCATATCGACTTCCTCGGGGATTTCGTCGGCTTCGGAATAGTCCGCTTCGAGCTGAGCGGCTTCGAGACGAAGCGACTCACGGGTTGCGACTTCCTCTTCGATCAAAGGCTGGCGTTCGCCCTGAAGGTGGCGGAGCCCATAGGTGTGGCCATAGGGGAAGTCGATCGCCGTCTGGACCCATTTCCACCCCTCGGCCCGGACGGGCTCGGCGTCGCGTGCTAATTTTTCGGCGACCAGCCGTTCAAGTAGAGCGGCATCCTGTAGCCAGCCGCCGTCATCGCTCTGGAAAAGGTCGCGCATGATGGGCCCGCCGGCGGCGAGATAGTCTTCGCCGACATATTGCGCGCGCTTGTCTGAAGCCCGCACCGCGCCTTCCGTGAGAAGCCGGCGGATCTGATACGCCTCTTTGTTGTAGGAGCGCTGGACCGCCTCCCAGACCTGCTCCTGACGCTCATGATCAGAATTGACGGTAAAGGCCATGAGCTGGTCGAGCGTCATGCCATCCTCGGCGTAGATGTCGAGAAGGTTTGAGGACACCGAGGCAAGCCGCAGCCGCTGCTTCACGACGGCGACGCTGACGAAAAAGGCGGCGGCGATCTCCTCCTCACTTTGGCCTTTCTCGCGCAAGGTCAGAAAGGCCCGGAATTGATCTAGGGGGTGCAAAGGCGCGCGCTGGACGTTCTCGGCGAGGCTGTCTTCCTCAGGGGTCCCCCCCAGACGAATGACGCAAGGGATTGGGGCGTTGCGTGCGAGGCGCCTCTGCTTCACCAGCAGCTCCAGGGCGCGGTAACGGCGCCCTCCCGCGGGAATTTCGAACATGCCGGTCTCTGCGCCCTGATCATCGAAGACCGGCCGCACGGTGATACTCTGCAGGAGCGTGCGGCGGGCGATATCCTCCGCGAGTTCTTCGATCGAGACGCCGGCCTTGATCCGGCGGACATTCGCCTGAGACAGGACCAGCTTGTTGAAAGGGATATCGCGCGAGGCGCTGAGCTGAATTTTCTGAGCCGACTTGGCCATGGCAATGAACTCCGCGACGGGTGGCCGAGAGCCTCTCTCCTGGCCTCCAACCCGTCACGAAGCGCGGCGCCGCCCTCTGACTTTAAGGGCGACGCCGGGACATCACGGAGTTGAGGGCAAGGGTAGCAAGGGGCGCCGCACACAGCGCTTGCCACTGCGCCAGTAGGGCCTGGAATTACGCCGCGCGGTCGAACAGTTTCTTTGCACGCGTCTCGAGATCGAGCCTTGCGTCCTGATGCGTCTTCTTACGCGCGATCGCTGTAATCCCCTGCACGAAATCGAAGACACTTTCCGGCTTGCGACCTTCCTCAGTCAGCACCGTTTCGATGATCTTCGCGGTCTCCGGTTTCGAAAAGCCGCGCTTGCGCAGGAATTCGGCGCGATCATCGTCATTGTGGGCGACAATCCGTTCTCGCGCAGCCTTGACGCCATTGATAAAGGGCATGGGCGAGGAATTGGCGAATCGTGTCAGCGCCGGCGCCGCCTCATGCGCGAAGCGCGATGCTGCATATTTGGAATGGCGGATCGTGATCTCTTCGAAATCCTCGACGCCCCAAAGATTGCGGTTCTGACAAACGGCCCGAAGATAAAAGCTCGCAATGCCTAGCGTTTTCGCGCCGACTTCTGAGTTCCAGCAGTAGAAACCTCGAAAGAAAAGATCAGGCGACCCGTCAGGCAGACGGCCGGCCTCGATCGGGTTCATATCATCGACGAGGAAGAGGAAGACGTCGCGGTCTGAGGCATAGAGTGTCGTCGTATCCTGTGTCACGTCGACATTGGGGTTGTAGATTCCTGTCGACCAGTCGAGCACGCCCGGAACTTTCCAGCGCGTGTCGCCTGTCCCATTGCCCGCGATGCGCTGCACTGCGGATACGAGTTCATAATCGAAGATCCGGCCATAGTCTGGACCGGTCACTGCGCGCAGCTCAACGCGACCGTCGTCGATCTCGAGGGTCTTGACCTGCTCGGCGCGATGCGAGCTCAGCCCATATTGCAGATTGATCCCCGCGAGCGATGCCGGCAGCTGACGCAGATATGTCGCGGGCGCGCCGACGAGACTGGCGAGTTGCCCGAAGCTCCAATGCGTCGGCGCGATTGGCGCATCGGAACCAGGCAGCGAGAGCGCAAGCTTATCGGAATCGTCGCGTCTGGCTTCGACGCGGATCGCAGCGCTCTCTACCGTGCGCGTTCGGCTGCGCTCGGTCCGGCCGTACACGGCCGCGAACAGCTCCGACAGCGACAGATACCGCTCATCCGCGGGCCGCGAGAACCATTCAGAGGACACGCGTCCAATCCGCACGCCGCGGCTCGCATCCACCTTGTAGCCGCCGTCATGTCCGCGCGCGGCGTCCAGAATTTCCACCTGAGTCACGGTTCGTCTCCCTGACGGGCCGCCAGGAAACTCTCTCCCGGTCCTCAACCCGTCTCGGAAACCCGACCCCGCTCTCACTCTCGTGTCTCGCGGGCTCGCCTATTGAGGTATGCGGCGCCGACAGCACACGATCATCCACAAGAAAAAGTTTGCGGCCCGTGACTGGTCACCATGTGGTCACCAGACTGCTAAGCACGACAGCGGGCTAGAAGATATCTAATTGATTTTGTTGGTGAGCGCGGTGGGGCTCGAACCCACGACCCCCTGATTAAAAGTCAGGTGCTCTACCGACTGAGCTACGCGCTCGCTCCAGAGGCGGCGGGCGGCGCCGCCGAAGTCGACTGAGCGGGTCGGTCCGTTCGGCCGTGCGGGTCGTCTGTCCCGCGCCTCGCGATCAACTACCGGCGGGCGGCGGGCCGGTCAACCCCCGGAGCGCCGCGCCCCTCTCATGCCGTCACCTTGGCGAAAAGCACCAGCAGGCCGAAGAGGACAGCCGAGACGACCGTCGTGATCCCGGCTTTTTTCAAGAGATCGGGCGAGGCGGGGGCGCCAGGGTCGGCGCCTTCGGGAAGATCTTCGTCGGCTTCTTCGGAAGAGCGCACGCCAAGCGGCAGCACGGCGAACAGCACGATCCACCAGATCGTCAGGTAGATCGCCGCCGCCAACGGCCATGAAAAGGGCATGCGCCTAAGCCTGCTCGAGTTCGATCAAGGCGCCGCAGAAGTCCTTGGGATGCAGAAACAGCACGGGCTTGCCATGCGCGCCGATCCTGGGCTCCCCGTCGCCCAATACGCGCGCGCCCGAGGCCTTGAGCTGCTCGCGCGCCGCGATGATGTCTTCGACCTCGTAGCAGATGTGGTGGATGCCGCCCGCCGGATTTTTCGCGACGAAGCCGGCGATCGGCGAGTTTTCGCCGTAAGGCTCGAGCAACTCGATCTTGGTGTTCGGCAATTCGACGAAAACGACCGTAACGCCGTGCTCAGCGACGCGTTCTGGCGCCGAGACCTTCGCCCCCAGGGCGTCGCGATAGACGGCGGAAGCCTTTTCGACGCTATCGACAGCGATAGCGACATGGTTCAGACGGCCGATCATTTTCACCTTCCGGAAGAATGCTGTGCAGCGCCAATAAGCGCTGACGCGGGCAATTTCAACCGGCCGGGCGCGCCTCGGCCTGCTGCGAGCGGCCAAATCCGTCGATCGCGCCGCGCAAGGCGACGAAGCGCGGGTCGACGCGTGCGAAGGAGCTCCAGGGACAGCCTTCGGAAAGGCCACGCCGAATCGCTTCAAGCGCTTCAGCGCGCTTGCCCAGAGCGAAATACGCCGCGCCGAGAAAGCACGGCGGCGCATAGAGCTCGGCGTCCTCGACGAGCCTGCCGATGAGCGCTTGCGCTTCCTCGGCGCGGCCGGCGCGGGCGAGCGCATAGGCGAGCACGGTCAATTGGAAGGGATCGTCTGGGCTCGAGGCGACGGCGCGGCGCGCCGTGCTTACCGCCTGTTCGTGAACGCCCTGAAGGCTGTAGGCGATGGACATCACCAAGTGCAGCGTCGCGGCGTCGGGCCTTAAATCGAGTCCGTCGCGCGCATAGCGGCGCGCCCGCTCGAGGTCGCCGGCGCAGAGCAGGAGCCACGCGCGCAACGACAGCAGCGCCTGATCGTGCGGCGAATTGACGAGGCCCTCTTCGCAATCGGCGAGGCCGTCGTCGAGACGATCGGCCGCCGCGAGCAGCCAACTGCGGTAGACTCGCGCTTTGCCGTAGAGAGGATCATCGGCGACCGCCTGCTCGAGGAGCGCGAGGCCCTCGGCAACCTTGCCCCTGAGCGAGCCGCGGGCCCAGCCGAGAACGGCCAGCGCCGGCGTATGATCGCGCAGGACGCCGAGCGCCCGGCCGGCGAAGTCCTCGATCATCGCCGCCGCCTGGGCGGGACGGAGAAACCCGCGCACGACTCGGCCGGCGGCGATGTCGGCGGCGAGCGACCAGACCGCCGGATTGCCGGGGTCGATCTGGGCGGCGGAGGCGATCGCTTCCTGCGCGCGGGCGAAGCCCTCTCGCGTGCGGTCGCCGGCGAGTTCGTAGGCGGTCTGCCAGAGATCGAGAATATGCGGCTCGCTCAACGGCGCGAGACGGAGCGTTTGCGCCGCGCCTTCGTCGATGGTTTCGACCGTCCCGCGGAGCAACAGCCCTCGGCCGTAGGCGGTGGCGATCAGCTCCTCGCCGCCGGCGTCGCGCAGCGGCTTCCGCAAAAGATAGGCGCACCGGTCGATTGAATCGTCGGAAGCGGCGCGATCCGGCCACAGGCGCGCGGCGATTTCGGCCTTGGTGAGCAGGACGCCAGGCGACTCCAGAAGCATTTCAAGGAGTTGACGCGCCTGCGGGCCCAGCTGAATGCGCTTTCCGTCGCGCAGCAGTCCGCCCTGCGCGCTGTAACTAAATCCTGAAAATCGCTTCACCAACTCGCCCATGGCAGCCCCCAACCTGCCGCGATGATGGCAAGACAGCGCGGCTTCGGCAAGAGGCAGAATAGGGTTAAGTCTTCAAAATTGCATAGTTTTTTGAAATCAGGCCGTTCCGAGGGGCTCCCTAAAATAAAAAACGCCGGACGTACCTCCGGCCCGGCGTTTGAGCCTTCCTTTATACGCAACACGTTCGGAAGGCTCGGCCGCAGTCTATGCGCGTCCAAATTGACGGCCGCATGACGCTGCGCCGCACGTTCTAACCGCCGCGCGCGCTCTCGTCATCCTTTCCCCAAACGAAAAGCACGAGAGCGAGAACGCCGGCGGCCGCAAAAAGAAAGTAAGGCATCCGCGCGAGCAGCGGCCGGCCGCCGACGGTGAAGGGGAATCGCGACACCCAGTGCTCGCCGTTGGGACCTTTGGCCGTGACGATCCCGACGAATTGGCCGGTCTCGTTGAAGACATGTTCAAAATTCAGCGTGCCGGCCGGATAGACCTTTGGCGGCAGATAGGCCACGGTGACGGCGTCGAGGCGCTGCAGCGGCTCCGTGTCGCCGATGGCGCGGATGATGCGAAAGTCGGTCGACATCTCCCGCAGCTCGTCCTGAGCATAATCGAGGACGAAAATTGTCGCGCCAAGCGTGGGTATGTCCTCGCAGAACCTGTTTCGCGACACTGCGGGCTGGTAGCCGGAGAAATACATCAAGTCCGGCCCGATCTTCAGCATGCAGGCGTTCTGCTGGCGCTGCATCGCGCCATGAGCGAAAGCGAATGACAGAGGCGCGCAGACGAGCGCCGCCATCATCAGCAACCAGATAGGAGTAAGAAGCTTCGACATGCCGTCCTCCCCGTTCAAATGCTGGACGACGCTGCCCTGAAACTCAGCTTGCGCGTCATCCCTTCGTCGAATAGCGGTTCGGTTGTCGCCCACGCGCATGCGATAGGCTGTCCAAGGAAAGAACCCGGCAGGAACGAAAAAGATGCGCCCGGTATCGAAATTCCTCATGATCGCGCTGCTTTCGCTTCCGGGCGGCTGGGCGCGGGCGACGGATCTCAATGACTATCCGACCGCCGCGCGCGCCGATTACGTCTTCGGCTGCATGAAGGCGAACGGCGATACGCGCCTCTCCTTGGAACAGTGCTCTTGCTCCATAGACGTCATCGCGACCATTCTGCCTTATGAGCGGTATGTCACGGCCGAGACCGTCGCGAGCGTCAATCAGCAGGCGGGGCAGGTCGGCGCGCTGATGCGCAATACGGATGCGGCGCGCGATGCGCTCCAGGAATTGCGCCGCGCCCAGGCCGAGGCGCAGGTGCGGTGCTTTTAGAAGCTAATTGAATGCAAGAGCTGGAGAGACCATGCTTATCCTCATTCTCGGAATCGTGATTTTTCTCGGGGTCCATACGCTTACGGCGTTTCGCGAGACGCGCGCCAGCCTGATCGAGCGTTATGGCCTTCAAACCTATAAGGCCGCCTACGGGATCGTCGCCGCCATCGGTCTTGGCCTCATCGTCTATGGCTTCATTCGGTATCGCGCGGAGGGCCTGATTTATGTCTGGACGCCGCCGTCATGGGGACGCCATCTCGCCATGCCGCTCGTCTGGTTCGCCTTCGTCGCGATCGCGAGCCGTCGCGCGCCTCCGGGCCGGATTCGCGGCGCGCTGCGACATCCGACGCTCGTCGCGATCAAGAGCTGGGCGCTGGCGCATCTGCTCGTCAATGGCGATCTCGGCGGCATGATCCTGTTCGGGTCTTTTCTCGCCTGGGGCGTCTTCGACCGCATCGCGGTGAAGAAGCGCGGGGACGGCGGCGCGCCGCGGATTTCGCAGTTCACGCGCGGCGATGCGATCGCGCTCGGCGTCGGAACGGCGCTGTTCCTCACCGTGCTCTATCTGCATCCGTGGCTGTTCGGCGTTTCGGTGCTGCCTGGGTGAGCAGCGCTATGACGGCGCCGATTCGTCTTCGCTTGGCGCCGCCGTCTCCAGGCTTCGGCCCTGCCACGGCCAGCGGCCTTCGAGCTCCGCCTCCATCGTAAAGCTCATCTCCGTGCGGATCATCACGATCAGGCCGAGCACGAAGACGTTCTCGAGGCTGGGATGTTCGACGGAGACGGTGCGGATGATGTCGCCGCCGACGAGAAACTCCAGCCCGAGCAGGATCGAGCGGCCGACATTCTTTCGGTAGCCGCGATAGGTGAGGGGGTGCGCTCTCCAGGGCGTCAGAAAAGCGAGCGTCGACAGGACCGCGCCAATGACGATGATCAGCACGCCGACGACGTCGAGCGCCAGACCGGCGAAGTTGATGATCTCGTGGATGCTCGCGAGATAGGGCACTAGCGCATCGCTTTCATGCGCCGGCGCCCACGAGCCGCGACAACGCCTTGGCGTGGCCGATGAGCGGCAGCAGCGCGGCGAGCTCCGGCCCGCTCTCGGCGCTGGTCAGCGCCAGCCGCAGCGGATGAAAGAGCGCCTTGCCCTTCCTGCCGGTCGCCGTCTTGATGTCGCTCGTCCAGGCCGCCCATGTGGTCTCGTCCCAAGGCTCCGACGGTAAAAGCTTTGCCGCGTCTTTCAGGAATGATTCATCCTCGCGGACCGGCTCGATCTCCGCGTCCACGACGCGCCACCATGTCAGAATATCGTCGAAACGCGCAAGATTGCCGCGCGCCGCGTGCCATAGAGGCTCCGCCTTGCGGCCGACGATCGTCAAGGCTTCGAGCCGCTCGCGCACGTCATCATATTCGTAGAGCGCGAGCGTCCGATGCGTCAGCGTTTCGAGATCGGCGGGGTCGAAACGCGCCGGATTGCGCGAGACATGCGACAGATCGAACCTCTGCGCCAGTTCGCCGAGCGAGCGCACCGCATGGACATTGTCCGAGGAGCCGGTCAGCGTCGCCAGCGCAGCGACGGCGAGGGGCTCATAGCCGTCTTCGCGCAGCGAAGCGATGGAGAGCGACCCCGTCCGCTTCGATAGGGCTTCGCCGCCCGCGCCGATGAGAAGATTGTGATGGGCGAAAATCGGCGCCGGCGCATGCGGCGCAAGCGCTCGGATGAGCTGCAACTGCACGGCCGTATTGGTGACGTGGTCTTCGCCCCGAATGACATGGGTGATTCCCATATCGATGTCGTCGACGACCGAGGGCAGCGTGTATAGAAAACTGCCGTCCCCGCGGATCAGCACCGGGTCCGACAGCGCCGAACAGTCGATGTGCGCCGGACCGCGAACCATATCGTTCCATTCGGCGACGCCCGGCTCGAGCATGAATCGCCAATGCGGCCGGCGTCCCTCGGCTTCGAGCGCGGCGCGATCAGACGCGGAGAGGCGCAGCGCGGCGCGATCGTAGACCGGCGGCAGTCCGCGCGCCTGCTGCATTTTGCGGCGCTTATCCAACTCTTCCTGGGTTTCGTAGCAAGGATAGAGACGGCCGGATCGCCGCAGGCGATCGGCGGCGTCCTCATAGAGCGCGACGCGCTCCGACTGGCGGAAAACCTCGTGCGGAACGACGCCCAGCCAGGCGAGATCAATCTCGATTCCACGCGCGAATTCCTCGCTGGATCTAGCAAAATCAGTGTCATCGAACCGTAGCGCGAATCGTCCAAGGTTGGCGGCGGCGAACAGAAAATTGAATAGCGCGACGCGCGCGTTGCCGATGTGAATGCGGCCGGTCGGCGAAGGCGCGAAACGAACGATCGGAGAGGTCATGAGGAAGCTTCGTCAGGAGTTTCAACAGGGAATTCGGCAGCAGAGCTTTCAGCAGGAATTTTCAACAGCCGCGCGTCGGGAGAAGATTCTCGCGCCACCCTCCTTTTGCCAAGACGCCGCGTCTTTGTCAGGCGGAATTTCGAAATGGCCGCGCCCCGGCGTCTCGCGCCGCAAGCCGAGCCACTCCGTGGGCGTTCGGCGTTCCGATTCTCTGCGTTACGACTCTTAAGAAAAAGCGCCGTTCATGATCCTGGCCTATATCTGCGCCGGCTGGTGCGCCGTCATTCTCATCCTCAATTTCACAAGCGTGGCCCTGATGTCCCGAAAATGTCGGGCGCGGGCGCGGACTCTGCCTGCACCGGAGAATGCGCCGCCGGTGAGCATCGTGCGGCCCTTGCGCGGGCTGGAGCCTTTCAGCGAGGAGACGCTCGGCGCGACCTTCAACCTCGACTATCCCGACTATGAGATCGTCTTCTGCGTGCAGTCGCCGAGCGATCCGGTCATTCCGCTGGTCGAGCGGCTGATCGCGGCGCATCCCCAGCGCGAGGCGCGGCTGCTCGTCGGCGACGATTATGTCAGCGCCAATCCCAAGCTCAACAACTGCGTCAAGGGGTGGGACGCGGCGCGGCATCATCATGTCATCCTCGCCGACTCCAACGCGCTGCCGCCCCGCGACTATATCCAGACCATGCTTGCCGCGTTCCGCGACAATACGGCGATGAGCGTGTCGATGCCGATCGGTTCGCGTCCGAAGGGCTTCTGGGCGATGGTCGAATGCGCGATCCTCAATACATTCCAGGCGCGCTGGCAATATGGCGCCGAGGCGATCGGCGCCGCCTTCGCTCAGGGCAAGAACATGATGTGGCGGCGCGACGTGCTCGACAGGGCTGGCGGCATTCGCGCGCTGGCGAGTGAAATCGCCGAGGACGCCGCCTCGACCAAAGTCATCCGCGCTCAAGGCATGGATGTGCGCCTCGTCGACATGCCTTTCGAACAGCCGCTTGGCCGACGCACCGCCCGTGAGGTCTATTCACGGCATGTGCGCTGGGCGCGGCTGCGGCGCGCGACCTTTCCCGCGCATTACGTCCCGGAATTCATGAACGGCAGTTTTGCGGCGATCGTGCTTGGCGCCTATGCCGCTGTTCAGCTCGACGGCGGGATCTCCACGGTGGCGCTGGTCACGACGCTCATCGTCTTTTCGCTGCACGGCGGCGAGATCTGGCTGGCGCGCGTCTGCGGCTTCCCGCTCGACTGGCGCACGCCCTTCGCGCTGATGGTGCGCGACCTGATGCTGCCGGTGATGTTCATCGACGCGCTGCTTTACGACGATTTCGTCTGGCACGGCGCCGAGATGACGGTGCGCGAGGCGGAGGAGACGACGGGCTAACCAGCCCGCGCGTCTTCTTGGCTTAACTCTTGGCTCACTCCGCCGCGTGCTGCTCCCGCACGCCGCGGGCGACACGTTCCGCCTTCAACAGCTCGGCCACCAGGAAGGCCACTTCGATCGCCTGTTCGGCGTTGAGGCGCGGATCGCAATAGGTGTGATAGCGGTCGCGCAGATCGCTCTCCGAAATCGCCCGCGCGCCGCCCATGCATTCGGTGACGTCCTTGCCGGTCATCTCGAGATGGATGCCGCCAGCGTAAGAGCCTTCCGCCTGATGCACGGCGAAGAAGTTGCGAATTTCCGACATGATTCGATCGAACGGCCGTGTTTTATAGCCTCCGGCGCTGACCGTGTTGCCATGCATCGGATCGCAGGACCAGACGATGTTGCGGCCTTCGCGCGTCACCGCCCGCACCAGCGCCGGCAGCGCGTCCTCGACCTTGTCCGCGCCGAAACGGCAGATCAGCGTGAGCCTGCCGGGCTCGTTCTCGGGATCGAGCGCGTCGATGAGGCGCAGCAGCGCATCGGGCTTCAGGCTCGGACCGCATTTCAGTCCAAGCGGGTTTTTGACGCCGCGGACGAATTCGATATGGGCGCCGTCTTCCTGACGGGTGCGGTCGCCGACCCACAGCATATGGCCGGAGGTCGCGTAATAGTCGCCTGTCGTCGAGTCGATGCGGGTCAGCGCCTGTTCGTAGCAGAGCAGCAGCGCCTCATGCGACGTGTAGAAGTCGGTGCCGCGCAACTCCGGATGATGCTCCGGATCGAGACCGATCGCGCGCATGAAGCTTAGGGTCTCGGTGATCTGATCGGCGAGCTTCTGGTAGCGCTCGGACTGCGGGCTGCTTTTGACGAAGCCGAGCATCCAGCGGTGGACGTTTTCGAGATTGGCGAAGCCGCCCGCCGCAAAGGCGCGGATGAGGTTCAGCGTCGCCGCGGATTGCCGATAGGCGAGCAGCTGGCGCTGCGGATCGGGTTCGCGCGCCTGCGGATTGAACGCGAGATCGTTGATGATGTCGCCGCGATAGCTCGGCAGCTCAAGGTCGCCCTGCTTCTCGAGCGGCGAGGAGCGCGGCTTGGCGAACTGGCCGGCGATGCGTCCGACCTTCACCACCGGCGACGCGGCGGCATAGGTCAACACGACGGCCATCTGCAGGAAGACGCGGAAAAAGTCGCGGATATTGTCCGCCGAATGTTCCGAGAAGCTCTCGGCGCAGTCCCCGCCCTGCAGCAGGAACGCCTTGCCGGCGGCGACTTCGGCCAGGTGGCGCTTCAGGTTGCGCGCTTCACCGGCGAAAACGAGCGGCGGGAAGCCGGCGAGCTGGCGCTCGACGTCGGCGAGCCCCGTCTGGTCCCGATAGACCGGCGTCTGCTCGATCGGTAGATTTCTCCAGCTGCCCGGCGACCAACGTTCCACTTCGCAAAACTCCGCAAAATCAGGCCCGATAGGCGCTGGGGTCGTTCTCGCAGCGACGCCAGCGGCGCTTATAGTGGATTATTGCCCTTAATGCGACCCTGCGCTTGGCCGCGGCGATTTGGCGAAGCCGGGGGAGACCCGCTATAACGCCGGGGCGCGAGCGCGGCCGAGAGCGAGGGGCGAACCGGGGCGATGCCGTTCATTCTATCGCAATTCATCGAGGCGTCCCGCTGGCTCGGCGCGCTGGTCGTGCTGGCGGTCCACACGAACAACATGTTCACCAACCAGGCGGACATCATGAGCGCGCCGCACGGGCCGCTCGCCTATGTCTGGTGGTTCTACTCGGCCTTCGAGCTGGGGCATCAGGCGGTGCTCGCCTTCTTCGTGATGTCGGGCTATCTCGTCGGCGGCGCCGTTCTCGCCCATATGCGCAAGAATCAGGGCTTCCTGCGCGAATATTTCATTCATCGCGTGTCGCGAATCTATCTCGTCGTGGGGCCAGCCGTCGCGCTCACCCTCGTTCTTGATTCGCTCGGCAGGTGGCTGTTCGCCAGCAGCGGCGTCTACGAATGGCCGCTGTTCAAGGGCCATTTCTCCCCGGTTCTGTTTCTTGCAAGCTTTCTCAATCTGCAAGGCATCGCCTTCGACTATTTCGGCACCAACGGGCCCTTGTGGTCGCTCGCCTGCGAATTCTGGTACTACGTGACGTTTCCGCTGCTGCTGCTGCCCTTCGCGCGCAACTACCCGCTGGCGCTGCGCTTTTTGGGTTTCGCGCTGGGCGCGGCGCTCTTCCTGGCGCTTTCCATGCCGCCGAGCTGGTTCAAATTCGGCTATATTCTCTGGGCCGGCGGCGCCTTCGCCACGCTGATCGGCCGGCCGATCATCCGCTCGCGCTGGCAGGCGCTCATCCTCTATGCCGCCGTCGTCGCGGTCATCCGGCTCGTCGTGCGCGGCCATCTTCTCGAGGCCCATCCCTGGCTCGCCGATGCTGGCGATCTTCTCGCGTCGGGCTTGTTCGTCAATGTCCTGCTCGCCTTCCGCTATGGGCCGGCCGAAGGCTTTTCATTGCTGCGTCCGAAGTTCCACAAGACGCTCGCGGATTTTTCCTTCTCGCTCTACAGCATCCACATGCCGATTCTGATCTTCGCCCGCGCGGCGGTCGGCAGCACATTGGGGAATGACTGGGCGACGCAGCTCGCCACCCCGCAAAATTATGCTGTGGCCTTCTCGGTGATGGGGGTCGCCATCGTCGCCGGCTATTTCTTCTCCCGGGTCACGGAGGCGAAAACGGGCGCGGCGCGGCGCAAGCTTCGCGCCCTTCTCGATAGATGGGCGCCAGGGCCCGCCGCTCCCGCTCCGGAGCAGCAGCCTGTTGCGGCGCAGCCGCCGCGCCAGCGGATCGAAGCCTAAGCCTGCGGCCTGAGCAGTCGTGACGGCGCGCGCATCGTCACGAGTTCTTCCGCCATCGTCGGATGCACGGCCATCGTCGCGTCGAAATCGCTCTTCGTCGCGCCCATCCGCAGGGAGACGGCGATGAGCTGCGCCATCTCCCCCGCCTCGGGACCCAAAATATGCGCGCCAAGCACACGTCCATTCGAGCCGTGGATGATCAGCTTCATATAAACGCGTTCGCCGCGTCCAGAGAGCGTCGCGCGCATGGGGCGAAACTGCGTCTCATAAATGTCGATCGCGCCATGCTGCGCGAGCGCCTCGGCCTCGGTCAGACCCACCGTTCCGATTTCGGGCGTCGTGAAGACGGCGCTTGGCGTGCATTCGTAATCGACCGTCGTCGGCGTCGCGCCGAAGACGCTGTCGGCGAAGGCTTGCCCCTCGCGAATGGCGACAGGCGTCAGATTGATCCGATCGGTGACGTCGCCGACGGCGTAGATGGATTCAAGGTTCGTGCGTGAATTCTCATCGACCGCGACCGCGCCGTTCTCACGCAGCTCGACGCCCGCCGCCTCCAGGCCGAGATTCTGCGTCATCGGCCTGCGCCCGGTCGCGATGAGCAGGCAGTCGACCTCAAGCGGCGCGCCGTCGCTCATCTCGACCTCCAGAACGTCAGCGCTTTTCGTAACGCGCGTCGGCAGGACGCCGGCCCGATGTTCGACGCCCGCCGTCTTGAGCGCTTCGCAGAGGCGCGAACGCAGATCGTCGTCGAAGCCGCGCAGCGGCAGATCGCCGCGATAGGCGAGATGCACCTTAGCGCCGAGCCGCGCGAAGACGCTGGCGAATTCGACGGCGATATATCCCGCTCCAACGATCAGCAGCCTTTGCGGAAACTTCGGCAGATCGAAAATCTCGTTTGAAGATACGCCGAATTCGATGCCCGGAATGTGGGGGGCGAGCACCGGCGCGCCGCCGGTGGCGATGAGAATGTAGCGAGCGCGGGCGGAGCGGCCGTTGGAAAAACGCACGCCGTTTGGATCGGTGAGCGTCGCGCGCGCGCGGATGAGCTCGACGCCGGAACTCGCGAGCGTTTCAGCGTAAAGTCCTGAAAGCCGCGTGATCTCCTTTTCTTTTGCGGCGACGAGAGTCGGCCAGTCAAAAGACACGTCGCCGACGCGCCAGCCGAAACCGGCGGCGTCCTGGAAATCATCGTGGAAGCGGCTCGCCAGCACGTAAAGCTTTTTGGGAACGCAGCCGCGAATGACGCAGGTGCCGCCGACGCGAAATTCCTCGGCGATCGCGACTTTCGCGCCATGGCTGGCGGCGACGCGCGCCGCACGGACGCCGCCGGATCCGGCGCCCACGACGATAAGGTCATAGTCGAAAGTCATAAGGGGTCGCCCGATATGTTTCCCAGGACGCGCACGCCCTCGGCGCCGGCGATGAAGATCGCCGTCGCGAGTCCGATGAACAGCCCGTGATCCACGACTCCGGGTATCGCCGAAAGCCGCGCAGCGAGGGCGTCAGCATCGTCGATGGCGCCGAATGCGCAGTCAACGATGTAATGGCCGCCGTCGGTGATGAAGCGCTCGCCAGGCTCCGCGTCGCGCATCGTCAGCGGGCCGATGAGTCCCAGACCGCGCGCGACCCGTTCGATATGCAGCATGGTGGAGCGCGCGCCGAACCGATCGATTTCGACCGGCAGGGGAAAGGCGCCGAGCGTTTTTACTTCCTTTGTCGCGTCGGCGATGACGAACATGCGCGTCGAGGCGGCGGCGACGATCTTTTCGCGCAGCAGCGCGCCGCCGCCGCCTTTGATCAGGCGAAGCGCCGCGTCGAATTCATCAGCGCCGTCGACGGTGAGATCGAGTTGCGGGGTCTCGTCGAGGGTGGAGAGCGGTATCCCGAGGCTTTCGGTCTGCGCGCGGGTGCGCTCGGAGGTCGGCACGCAAACGACCTCCAGCCCCTCCCTGACGCGGGCGCCAAGAAGATCGACGAAATGCGCCGCCGTTGATCCCGTGCCGAGCCCCAACCGCATGCCATGCGTGACGGACTCGAGCGCCGCTTGCGCGGCGGCGCGCTTCATGGCCTCGGCGGAAAAAGCGCTCATGCGGACATTCGCTTCGCTTCTTCGTTCGCTCATTTGGCCGGCGGCGTGCAGACCACCGACGTTTCGTTCAGCACGAAGCAGATCGACATTATGCCGGAACGCAGATCGACGCGGAATACGCCGCCTTCTCCGGTATGACGCGATGCGACCAGCGCATATTCGCTGAAAACGCCGGCGCGCGCGCCTTCGCCAGGCGGATAGCACAGCGTCACGCCGATCGCGGCGCCTTCCTTCAAGCCGTATTGGCAGGCGCCGACCTCGCCATTGGAACGGTCCAGGCGAAACACGCGATTGAGATCCGTCTGCGGCGCCGCCAGAAATTCGTAATTTCCGGCCGCCGCCATCGACGCCCCGGAAAGGACGAAGACAAGCGCGCCGGCCGTCAAAGCTGCACGTCGACGCGTATGGAAATGGCGCGTTCCACGCATATTTGCGCTCCCTGTCGCGAATCGGTCGGCGCAGTCTACACGCTGAGCCGTCGCGTGCGGAGGCGGCAAAATACGCCTATCGAATCAACGGCGCTTGATCCCGGGGGGCGGCGCGGCTACCCCCTTCGCTATGACAGCCCGCTTCCCTGTTCTCGTTTTCGATCTCGACGGCACATTGGCCGACACCGCCTATGATCTCATCGGCACGCTCAATGTGCTGCTCATGCGCGAGGGACTGACGCCGCTCGCGCTCGAGGCCGGACGGCCGCTTGTCGGCGCCGGCGCGCGGGCGCTGATCGAGCGCGGCTTCGCCCATCAGGGCGCGCCGCTCGATCCGGCGCGCGCCGAGGGGCTGGTGCGCGATTTCCTGGTGTATTACGAGGCGCACATCGCCGATGAAAGCCGGCTGTTCCCCGGCGCGCTCGCGGCGCTCGACCGGTTTAAGGCGGCCGGCTTTCGCCTCGCCGTCTGCACCAATAAGACTGAAGAACTGGCGCGGCTGCTGTTGCAGAAACTCTCGGCGGCGGACCGCTTCGCGGCGATCTGCGGCCGCGGCAGCTTTCCGATGCACAAGCCCGATCCGCGCACGCTGTGGCTGACGGTCGAGGCGGCGGACGGCGACCCGAGGCGCGCGGTGATGGTCGGGGATTCCAAGACCGACATCGACACCGCCCGCGCCGCCGGAACGCCGTCGGTGGCGGTGGATTTCGGCTATACCGACACGCCGGTCGCGGCGTTTTCGCCCGATCGCGTGATTTCGCATTTCGACGAGCTGTGGGATGCGGTGGCGTCGCTGGACGAGGCGCTGTTCCAGCGCGCGATTGAGGCGTCTTGATCTTTTGAGCCCCGCTTCGGCGTCGAGGCCGGCGCCGCGCACGTTCCGGGAAAGGTTCGCAATATGGAGAAAATGCATTTCACGCGGATGGACCAGGGCACCGATGAAGATTTTCAGATCCTCAAACAGGTCCACGAGCACACGCTCAAGGAGCTGCCGGACCGGCTCTTTGGACTGCTTAGCGATCTAGGCAAGGACACCGCCTATAACATCACGCGCCGCGATCACTGTCTGCAATCGGCGACGCGCGCGCTGCGCGACGGCAAGGACGAAGAATATGTGGTCGTCGCGCTGCTGCACGACGCATGCGAAACGCTGGGACCGTTCAATCATGGCGAGGTGATCGCCGCGATTCTGAGGCCCTTCATCAGCCGCGACAATTACTGGATGCTGGCGCAGCACGGCCTGTTTCAGACCTATTTCTACGCCGCCCACCTTGGCCTCGATCCCAACGCCCGCGACAAATTCCGGTCGGACCCGGCCTATGAGCAGACGATCGAGTTCTGCGCCAAATATGACGAAGTGTCGTTCGATCCCGCTTATAAAAACGAGCCGCTCGCGACCTTCGAGCCGATGGTGCGGCGCGTTCTCTCGAAGGATTGGACCCCGCCGTGAGCGGCCGGCGGCTCGGCGCCCAGGCTTGAGCCTCGGCGGAGGGCAGTCGGCGGCGAGGCGGCGATCTCCGGCGGTGGAGGGCGATCTCCGATCTTGACGGAGGGCGCCGGGCTCTCCTACAGGATGAGGATCGATCGCCGATGGCGACGGGCGGCTAGCTCAGCGGGAGAGCACTCCCTTCACACGGGAGGGGTCACAGGTTCAATCCCTGTGCCGCCCACCATTAAATCAAAGACTTAAGCAATAATATAAAGCTAGAGCGTGAGGCGAGTCACAAAATAGTCACCACTCGTCTATGGTGACTAGATGCGGTTGGCGCTCCCGTTTCCTGTTGTCCAGAATCTATTGCGGTCCAGCGAACGCCTGGGTAGGGCGTCTAGCTAGACAACGAGCTGACGGCATGAGGAGGGCCTATGCACTCGCTATGAATTATTGTCTCAATGTGTTTAACGAGTGATTGACTGAAGCATGGCACCCTGAACTCGCTTGGAGCTCAGCGCGGATTTATGTCCCAAATAACGTCATTTAGGTTGAGGTATGTTGGCGCTCGTTTCAGCGGTAAACGCCTGCCGGTCGACGTGCTGGTCGACTTGCCTGCATTTCGTGAACTACTTGTCGCTTTCGCGAAAGCTGAGTGGCGCAAGTTGCACGAGGACCGGAAGCGCGTACCAAAGGGATTTGACGCCAGCTTGGCTTTTGACTTGGTCGCGGTCGAAGATGGCAGCGCGGTTCCCGTCCTAGAATGGAATCGAGAGACGACGCAGTCTAGACTCCCTGGTTTCACCGATCAGATTGAGGATGTCCTACTGTCCTCATTCGACGGAGTCGTTAAGCTTTTCGACGAAGCGGCAGTTGGGCAATTTCCGGCAGCTATGGCGCCCGAGCAAATCAGGGCACTGAACAAATTTGGGGCGAACCTTCGCGATAAAGAACGGATCGAATTCGAAGGCAGAACGAACGCTCGTGGCGAGGTCATCTATTTATCGTCGGACGTCCGGAAACGGCTGATCGGAAGTTTAAGAGACCGATACGATTCCCAAATCGCCGACGTCGGCATGCTCCTAGGCTCTGTCTCGAACCCTGAGGGCGACCTCGGGCATATCCGCGTTCGATCTGACAGCCATGGCGCATTCGACATTCCGATCGACAACGAGACCATAAAGCTGGAATTCGATGGCAACATCGATCAGCCGATAGAGCTGAACTTGACGGTTCAGTTGGATAATGAGGATCGCGTAAAGGGCGTGATAGACGTTCACAGCATTAGCCTGATCGACGAGCAAATCGCCGCCCAAGTAAAACGATGTAAGGACCGATTGAGTCAGGTGGCTGCCCTGCAAGACGGCTGGCATGACGGAGAAGGAAGCGCACCGAGTATCGAGGCGGTTAGATCCGCTAATTGGTTTTTGGTTCTCCGAGTCGCGCTCTGTGAGTACTATCGGATCTACCCGACTGACGAAGGCGGCATCCTTTTTGAGCTTGAAGTCAAAGGCTGGGATCTGTCGGTTGAGTTCCTGTCTGATGGGAAAGTCAAAATCTATGGGATCGAGATCAGCGGTGATCACGTAATCGATGAAATTATATTCGATGGAGTCGATGACGCATTTCTCTCCAGGTTTAACGAGCTGACGAAATAGGCATGTCTACGCAATTGACCGACGAAGAAGAATTGCTTTTCAGACAGGTTCACCCGGATCTGTTAGACGGCGATATCCCGGCGAGCAGCAATTTCAAGCCAAAGCCAAGTGACGAGAATATGCTTTCGGTTGATCGATCATCTTTGGCGACGGCCGAGGAGGCGTTCGACCTCTATATTTCGAATGGCCGAAAATCGATCGCTGTCTACGCACTTTCCGTGGGCGAATTCACCGGTGAGAAAATAAATTGCGTTGAAGATCCGGTGGAGGCTTCGGAAAAGATGAAAGCAAATCCGGCTCACGCCGTTGCAGACTTCTCAACTCACAACGTTAGTCAGCAGGGAAAGATCGCTAAGAGACTTAAACAAAAAGCTGTGGCGCGCGGAAAACAGCACCCGAAATAAAACGACTCCCGCGGGGGTTCAATGGACACGCGTTGGATTTACACACCACAAGGTCAGCCGGCCTTTTACCAGATTGGCGACCAAATCTATTCGCCCGAGGGGATACAGCACATGAAAACAGAATATTAGTAAGAGTTAGAGAGACGCAGTAAACCGCAGAAAACAGTAAAGGGGTTCCTTCACACGGGAGGGGTCACAGGTTCAATCCCTGTGCCGCCCACCATAAGCGTCGCACGGCGAACCTCCCTCGTAAGAAGAGGGAGGCTCGCGAGCGGAACTCTATTCGGTCGCGCGGTGAACGGCGTCCTTGGCGTTTTTGGCGACTTCCTTCGCCTTGGTCGCCGCGGCATCCAGCGCATCGGCAATGGCGTCCTTGGCCTCTCCGAGCGCCGTCTGGCCCTTCCCCTTCATTTCCTGCAACACGCCCTCGCCTTCCAGTTGGGGAGAGTCGATCACCTTTCCGGCCGCCTGCTTCGCAGACCCTGTGGCTTCATTCAGGGCGCCTTTAAGTTTATCGCTGGTCGAACTCATGAAAACTTCCTCCTTGTGAAGATAGCTACGTGACCATCGCCACGGTCAAGACAAATGAATAACTGCCGTGCTGCAGATATGTTCCGGTTTCGGCCGATTTATTAGTTGGGCTTCGAGGCAAGGACGATTGTTAGATCATTCGGTATATTTGAAAGCGCCAACGCCGGAACAGAGCGCCGAAGGGTCAACTCAATGCCTCACCTCTCCGGCGTAGCGTGCGAGATCGAGAGAGCCGCCGTCATCTCAAAGTGCGGCGCTTATCGTTACAGCCTCATGCGCAAATGGAGCGGCGCGCCGATTCTGTCCTTCGTCATGCTCAATCCGTCGACGGCCGACGCGAAAGAGGACGATCCGACGCTTCGCCGCTGCATCGGCTTTGCGCGGCGCGAAGGCGCCGGCGGACTCATCGTCGCCAATCTTTATGCGCTGCGCTCGCCCTTGCCCGAGGCCCTGTGGGCGGCGCGCGATCCGATCGGCCCGAGGAATCGGCGCACGCTCATTGGCCTTGCCGCGCAAGCGGTCGCTCAGTCGCTCCCCATCATCTGCGCGTGGGGCGCGCTGGCCCGACAAGATCAAATCGACGGCACGCTGCGGATGTTTCACGCATCGGGCGCGCGTCTCGCCTGCCTTGGCAGAACACGGAACGGAGCGCCGCGTCATCCGCTCTATGTTCGCGCCGACCAGCCGCTGGAGCGCTTTCCGTAAAAAGCCGCGCCGCGTCTGAGCGCTCGGCCTGAAGCCCTCAGGCGCAATGTGAAAGCGCCAGGGCCGGAAACAGAGTCCATGCGCCCGCGATGAGAGCCGCGACCGCGAGAACAATGCTGATGTGCGCGACAAAGGGTGAGGCGGAGCGAAAGCGCGGCGCGCGCAGCGCGACGAGAACGGCGACAAGGATAAGAAGCGCGACAAAAAACGCGATCGTCATGGCGGCTTGGAAGAGCGTCGCGCCATTGACCGGGATGCGATGCCAGCCTGCTGCGCAACCGACGCCTTCCAGTCCATAGAGGGCGCTGAACACGGCGAGCCACACGAGCATGGCGATGACGATCCGAACGATTTCCTTCATGTGAGATAGCTCGAGAATTGCGTCGCGATGAGGCTGGTTGCGGCGACGAAGGCCGCGTAATCGGTCCAGAGGCGCACAATGTTGACGTTGGATGTTCGGGGGCGCGCCGCGCCGCCGCGCCAGGTTCGATACGCGAGCGAGGACGTCATGATCGCCGCGATCGCAGCATGAATGAGCGCATAGGCGATCATCACGAAAATCGTCGCGCCATAGGCGTAATCCGTCAGTTGGCCCGCGCGCGTTAGCGTCATCGCAAGCGCCGCGATTGTGATGGCGACGCCGGTGAGGGCAAGGAGAACTCCGAGCGAGGGCGGCGAGCCGCGCGAAACGGCGCGCGCCGCGGCCTGGAGGCCAACGGCTGCCGCCGCCGCGCCGATGAGACCGAGGGCCAGTTCGAGAATGGAGAGCGACAGCCATTGCGGCGGCGGCCAGTTCGGTCCGACCGTCCAAAGAAAGGCGTATCCGAAGAAGAGGGAACCGTAGAGAACGGTGTCCGCGCCAAGCAGGAAGACCGATCCCCACCAGCCGGGAGACCGATCGGTCTCGATGGCCTGGGGCAGAAGCGTCGCGCGCCCGACATTCTGAAGTCCGGAATGCGTCGCCTGTCTTTGCGACCAGCCCCAGCGCAGCGACAAGCCGACAACGAACAGCAAGGCCAGTGGAATCACCCAATAGACTCTTATCAAAGCGCCGAGGAAGGCCGCGCCGGTGGCCGCCGCAAGCGCGATGGGCAGCGTCGAATTGCCGGGGAAGATGACCAGAGCTTCAGGCCTTCCGCTCGCCGCGTCGACGGTCAACGTCTCGCGCAAATCTCCGCGCGGCGCGCCAAGGAAATATTCGCCGCGGGCGATTTTATTCGCGAGCGCCGGGTCCTTCGCCAGCGGCTCACGATCGCCGACGATCGGTATGCTGGCGAAGTTATACGCGGCGGGCGGCGTCGGCATCGCCCATTCGAGCGTCCCGGCGCCCCAGGGATTGCGAGACCCTCGGATCGCGAGAAGCGCATGCAGCGCGATGTCGAAGACCACCATTGCGACGCCGATCGCCATGATGAAAGCGCTGATCGAGGACATCAGATTGATCTCGGTCCAGCCGGCGTCCTCGGGATACCAGGCGATTCGGCGCCGCTGGCCGAGAAGGCCAACCCAATGCATCGCCAGGAAGGCGCCGTTGAATCCCAGAAAGATGAGCCAAAACGCCATCTCGCCGATTCGAAAGAAGCGCTTGCGGCCGGTGAACTGGGGGAGCCAGTAATACAGCCCGGCGAGCATCGGAAAGACGAATCCGCCAAACAGCACATAATGCAGATGCGCCGTGACGAAAGCCGTGTCATGCGCCTGCCAGTCGAACGGCACGATCGCCACCATCACGCCGGTCAGGCCCCCGATGACGAAGGTGAAGAAAAAGCCGATGATGTAGAGCATCGGCAGCGTCAGGCGCGGCTGGCCCTTCCATAGCGTGCCGAGCCAGGCGAAGATCTGAATCCCCGTGGGAACGGCGACAAGCGTCGAGGCGGCCGAGAAGAACGCCAGTCCCATATGCGGGATGCCTGTCGCGAACATGTGGTGCACCCAGAGCCCGAAGCTCAGGAATGCGAGCGCGACGGCCGCCGCCACGATCCAGCGATAACCAAGCAGCCTCGTGCGCGCCATCACCGGAAGGACTGTGGAAATGACGCCGGCCGCGGGCAAAAAGATGATGTAGACCTCGGGATGGCCGAAGAGCCAAAAGAGGTGCTGCCAAAGCAGGGGGCTCCCGCCAAGCGCGGATTCGAAAAAGGGAAAGCCGAAGGCGCGCTCCAGTTCGAGCAAAATCGAGCCAAGGATCAACGGCGGAAATCCCATCAGGATCATCAGCGCGGTGACGAGCGCGTACCAGGCGAAGATCGGCATGAGGTCGAGCGACATGCCTGGCGCGCGAAACTTCAGGATCGAGACGCAAATCTCGACGGCCGCGGCGATCGCTGACACTTCGACGAAGGTGACGCCGATGAGCCAGAAGTCGGCGTTGACGCCGGGCGAATGCGCGCTCGAAGACAGCGGCGGATACATGAACCAGCCGCTGTCCGGCGCAAGGCCGGCCAGCATCGCGAAGACCAGCATCAACCCGCCGAACACGTAACACCAGAAGCCATAGGCCGAGAGGCGCGGATAGGCGAGGTCGCGCGTGCCCAGCAGCTTCGGCAGCAGATAGACGGCCGCGCCTTCGAACAGCGGAATCGCGAAGAGGAACATCATCACTGTTCCATGCATCGTGAAGATCTGATCGTAGATCGCAGGCGCGACGAACGCCGAATGCGGCGTGGCGAGCTGCGTTCGGATCAACATTGCGAGAACGCCGCCGATCAGAAAGAAAAGCGTCGCGACGAGAAGAAACATTCTGCCGATATCGCTGTGATTGACGGTCGAAATGACGCCTCTCCAGCCCGGCTCGGAAGACCAGATGCGGCTGAGGGCGCGATGGCGCGCGAGCGCGTTCATTCTTTTGAGCGCCCGAGGAAGGCGCCCCAGCCCGCCGGATCATGCGCGATCACGGTGAAGGCGTCGCCGCTGTATCCGGGACCGCTGAATTCCGCGTCGACTCCGTGATATTCTCCCGGCGCCGCGGCTTCGATCCTCAGCACGTTCACCTGCCCCGGAATGGCGTCGAGCTTGCCCGCGAGCCGAGGGGCCCAGAAACTGTGGACCACGTCGAGCGAAGTGATCTCGACGTCGACAGGCCGGCCGGCGGGGATGTGCAGAACGCCTTGCGTGCGCCGCCCGGCGGCGTCAGCGTAGCCGAAGCTCCAGGACCACTGACGCGCCTCTGCGCGCACCGTCACGACGTTTTCGCTAGCTTTGGGAAGAAGCGTTTCCCCCAGAACCAGCCCATAGATCAGCAGTGCGGCCAGGGTGACGAGCGGGAAGGCGAGGCCGAGGCCATACAGCCAGAAGCGCTCCTGCCGACGCTCGCTCTGATGAGAGGCAGGCGTTCGCCGATAGGCGATCAGCAGCAGCAGCATTACCAGCGCGAAAATCGCCGCTGACCCCGCCAACATCGTCCACCATAGCGCGGCGATCCGTGCGGCGGCCGGGCCCGCCGGATCGACTGTTGAGAGGCCGCCGGCGCAACCTGTGACCGCCAGCGGCGTTAAGAGGACGAGACGACGCGCGGAGGAACGCCGATGCCGAACACACAAGACGGTGAGCCACGAGGCTTCATTGATCCGATCGAACAGCTTCCAGAGTTTTACGACACCGAATCTCGAGTGGCGGTGCTCGGCCATCCGATTCACGCGATGTCCGTCGCCTTTCCGATTGCGCTGACATTCACCCTGCTCGGCGCCGATCTCCTGTACTGGTGGACAGGCGACGCCTTCTGGGCCCGCGCCGGCGTATGGTCGGCGGGCGGAGGTTTCCTGCTCGGCCTCGTCGCGGGGCTGTCGGGAACCGCGGAATTGTTGCTCGTCGCCGGCATACGCGCGAGGACCGCGGCCTGGTCGCATTTCATTCTTGCCGTGTTGCTGCTCGCTCTTCTTGGCGTGAACTGGGGCTATAGGCTGTACGACTACGAAGCCGTCGTGCTGCCCTACGGACTTCTTTTGTCGATCTTTTGCGTGATCATGGTGTCGGTGACAGGATGGCATGGCGGCAAGCTCGTCTTCGACTATCGGCTGGGCGCCAAAAAGGGGAGCTGACCGCCCTGCGGCTGCGAGAGCCAGTGCGGAAAGCGAAGCTCGCTGAAGTCAGGCTTGTCGAGCACGAGAAACAGGATCGCGAGGATCGGGATAAACGCCGCCACCGGCTGCAGGACAGGATGCGGCGGCTGATGAAGACCCTGGGTTTCCTCCATCGACGTGACCGTGTGCCCGACCCAGCCATGGGTGAGGACCAGAGCGCCGACGAAGACGAGCTTCAAGAACATCCATGGCGTGAACGCGTCGCGCAGAAAGACGAGCACTGTCCCTGAGGCTACCGCCAGAACCGCGGCAGGCGTTACGCCAAGCGTATAGGCGAAATGCGTATAGCGCCGGATTCGCGCATAGTCCGCCTGGCTGATCGCTGGGTCGTGGCGCGACAGCATCAAAGGCAACGCGATGAGGCCTGCGCACCATAGCGCAAGCGTTAAGACGTGGAACGCTAGGAAATGGGGGACCAGGGGCGTGAGCGGACCGATCACCGAAGCCGGTCCTGAGGTTTCGCGCAGCCATCCGGGACGCCCATCGCGCGCGCATCGGCTCCATGCTTACGCACAATGCATACGGACATGGGCGCGGAGTCGGCGATCAGTGTGCGATGAACCACGGGCGCCTTCGAAGACTCGAAAAATTCGAAACTGTAACGAATGAAGCTGCGCTGTGTTCCCAATCCAAAGCTAATCTTTATTCAAGGCCTTGCATGTGGCAGCGCGAATCCTGATCGAAACTGTTGCGTTGAAGCTGACGAGGCGCAATTCGATTGCGCCGGCCACAGGTCGGCTCTTACGGCTGCTCCATCAGCTCCTCGGCTGTAAGCCGGGTAAGCTTCTGACTGCGCTTCTTGGATGCGTAGCTGGGGTAGGCGAGCCAGATGACTCCCGCCAGCAGGATGAACGTCATCGCGCCGAACAGAAAGGCGTCGTTGAGCGCCAGGATCCCGGCCTGTTGGCGGATGAGCTGCGCCGCCCGGGCGCGCGCGGCGTTCGGCGACATGCCCATCGCCTGCATGCGTTCCAGGAACGAGGCGAGCAGGTCGAGCGAGGCGAAGCGGCGTCCGCCGAAATGATCAGCGAGGTCGAGCTGATGGAAGGGCGTGCGGCGGAAAAAGAGCACGCCGAGCAGCGTGATGCCCATGGCGCCGAACACGGTGCGCAGCATCGCGAGCTCCTCCGCGGCGCGGATCAGTCGTTCGCCGGCGAGTCCGGTCATGGCGAGCGTCGCGAGCGGCGCAAAGAACATCGCGAGCGAGAAGCCGAAGAAGAACATCGGCGTCGTAACATTATCGAAAGAGGCGCTCTTGTCGTAGTGGCCGAGCCACACGAATGTCACCGCGAGGCCGATGAAATTGAGGAAGACGATGAGTCGCGCGTCGACGTTTCTCGTGATCTCATGCACCACGGCGGCGGCGGCGATCGCCAGAAAGATCATGGCCAGATAGACCATGCCGGCGAGCGAGGACGTGTAGCCGAGCAGCACCTGCAGTTGCACGATGAACACCGACAGCAGGCCCTGAATGATCAGAAAGCCGATCAGCGAACAGAATGTCGCGATCGCGAAATTGCGGTGCAGAAACAGCCGCAGGTCGAGGGCGGGCCGCCTCTCGCCGAACTCCCAGAAGATGAACATCGGCAAAGCGAGGAGAACGACCAGGAGCAGCCATGCGAGCACGGGCGAGGCGAACCAGTCGAAATCATTGCCCATGTTGAGAATCGTCTGCACGCCGATCAGCACGGTCGCGAGCAGAATGAAGCCGATCGTGTCGAAGCGCGTCATGCGGCGCTCGAAGCCGCTCCCATAGAACAGCGCAGCAACAACGCCTGCCGCGGGTAAGGCGACCAGGACATTGGAATAAAATAGCCAGCGCCAGTTGAAATATTCGGCCCAGAAGCCGCCCATGAAGACGCCGATGGTGAAGGGCGCCATGCTCATGACGCCCCAAAAGCCGACGCCAAGCGTGCGCTGATCGTCCCGATATTGCCCAAGCGTCACGGATTGCGCGAGCGGAAGGGCGACGCCGCCAATCAGGCCGAGCAGAAAGCGCATCGGCGCGAAGAACCAGATCGTCTCGCTCGCCGCGCACATCAGGGAAACGGCGGCGTAGGCCACAAGGGCGCCGACCAGCACGCGATAGGCGCCAAGTCGTCCCGAGAGCCACCGCGATAACGGAAGGCCGAGTGCGATCCCAACCATATGGTCGGTCGTCGCCCAGGTGCCGTAGCTCGGCGTGACGCCCTCGAGGCTTCCGGCGGCGTAGGGCGCGAGCACCGTGTAGCCCGGCACATTCGACAACATGACGACGTTCGCCGCGCCCGCCGCGACGTTGAGCAGCAGGAATCGCCAGCCTGTCATTCGCGCCTGTGTGACCACCGTTACGTTCCAGCCGTGAGCGCGGAGCGCCAAGCCGATCGCAGGTCGCCTGAAGAGCGCAGGTTCATCCGTTTTCTCATTATGCGCGTGCGAGTCATGGCTCAAAAACGCGCATTTGTCACGAAGCGCATGTGCGCGAATAACGCCGCAGGCTTGTCAATGGCGGGCGCCATGCGCCATACCAGCCGCTTGCAAGGGGAAGCCCGATGACGGGGATCTGGTTTCAGGTGGCGCTCATACTCGGCCTCGCGCTCATCGCCGCGATGATCGCTGCGAGATTTCGCATCTCGACCGCGCTGACCGAAATTATCGTCGGCATGTGCGCGCGAACGCTGTTCGCCGCGACGGTCGGCGTCGAAATTTTTAGCGCCCAGGAGCCTTGGGTCAAAACGCTCGCCGGACTTGGCGCCATCGCGCTGACGTTTCTCGCAGGCGCCGAACTTGATCCCGACGTTTTTAAGCTGAAGTGGAAGGAGGCTGCGTCGGTCGGCGCTGCGAGCTTCCTCGCGCCCGCCATCGGCTGCTGGGCGGTCGCCTGTTATCTGCTGGGTTGGGAGAGTTCGCCGGCGCTGCTTGCCGGCATCGCGCTCGCCGCCACCTCCGTCGCCGTCGTTTATACGGTGATGATGGAATATGGCTTCAACCGCACCGATTTCGGCAAGACCATTCTCGCCGCCTGTTTCATCACCGATCTCGGCACGGTCGTGACGCTTGGCCTCGTCTTCGCGCCGTTCACCTGGAAGACCGCCGTTTTCGTCGCAGCGGTCGGCGCGGCGTTTGTCGGATTGCCGCGGGCGACGCCTGTGATCTTTACGAAGTTCGGCGGACGTCCTTCGGAATTCGAGACGAAATTCCTGTTCTTCGCGCTGATGGCGCTTGGCGCGCTCGCGACCTGGGCCGGAAGCGAAGGCGTCTTGCCCGCCTATCTGATCGGCATGGCGCTCGCAGGCTCCGTCGGGCGCGACCATGCGCTCATTCGCAAGATTCGGGCGGTGACCATCGGCCTGCTGACGCCCTTCTATTTCATCCGAGCCGGATATTTTGTCTCCATCCCGACCGTTCTCGCCGCGCCGCTTGGCGTCGCCGCCTTTCTTGCCGTCGAGATGGCGACCAAGGTCGTCAGCGTCTATCCCGTGGCGCGCCGATTCGGGTCGCCGCACAAGGACGCGATGTACACGACGCTGCTGATGGCCTCCGGCCTCACATTCGGCACGATTTCGGCGCTTTTCGGCCTGTCGAACAATATCATCGACGAAAACCAATATTCGACGCTCGTCGCCGCGATCATCGCGACGGCGATCGTGCCCACGATGATTGCGAATAGTCTTTATTTGCCGCGCCATCGGCTGCCCCAAGAGACGGCGCCGCAGCACGTTCGTTCCGCGGAGCCGGAGAAGGAGTCCGTCCTCGAAGGATAAATGCGACTTGATTCCCGGCGGGCGCGATGCAATCAACGTCCCCATTGTCGCTCGAGGAAGCGCGCCTGGCGAGTGGCGCGCCTGCGGTACGCCTCGAAGCGCGGACAACAGGAAGGACAATCTGAATGCGCATCATTCTGAGGCTATCGGCTATTCTGGCTCTTTTTGCGCTCGCGCCGGCTTACGCTCAGGGCACGCCCGAACAGCGCGAGGCTTGTGAAGGCGACGCGAATCGCGTCTGCGAGGCGTATATTCCGGACGCCGTCGCCATCGAGCGATGCCTGAGAGCCAATGCGGGATCGATCAGCGCCGCCTGCAAAGCCGAACTCGGCCTCGCGTCGGCGGGCGGCAAAAAGCGCAAGCGCTAACAACGCGCGGCGCAACGAGGCCGCGCCCCCTCAATCCGCGCCTTACACAGCATCAGGTCGCGACGGCGAGCCGCCTTTCGGCGAGCCGCGCGGCCTCGGCGCCCGACAACATCGCGCCGTTGAAGCCATGCTCGCCGCCAAAAGCCGAGGCGAGATAGAGTCCGGCGATCGGCGTGTGCGGCGTGCGCGGAAATCCCATCAAGATCGGCGCTTCGGCGGGCAGCGCCGCAAAGCCGTACACCGCGCCCTCCGGCGTGTTGAGATAGCTCGCCATCGAATAGGCGTTGAGCAGCATGCGCGTCGTGACCAGGCCGGAAAAGCCGGGATAGTCGCGGTCGAGAGACGCCTGGATGGCGTCGAGCCAGCGCTCGCGCCGGGCGATCGCTTCTTCGCGCGGCAGATCGCGCCAATTGTCGAGGCGATCGAGGCCCAGCACGCTGACGAGGATTGGCGGCTCGTCCCAAAGACCTGAGTCGACTGCGGTGAAATTGGCGATCGTATGCAGGGGCAGTTCCCCCTTGGGATCTTCCGCCATCGCGCCGGCGCCATCGCCATATTGATCGAAGCGCCGCATATTTTGCGGCATCACGACGGTCGTGAAATCCGTCAACCCGACTGTGGACGGTTTCGCGCTCAAGCCGAAATTGGCCGCAAACAGCGATGTTGAAAGCCGGCGGGACCCGAAGGTCTCCTCCATTTTCGCGCGCGCCGGCGCGTCCATCATCGCCGCCGCCTCCGAAGGCGCGCAATTCGCCATCGCCACCCGCGCTTCTATGCGTTCCTCGCTGTCGCCGGCGCGCCGCGCGACATGGCGTATGGCGATCACATTGCCGCCCGCATCGGTCTCGATGGCGCTGACCTGCCGGCCCATGCGCACCACACCGCCGGTCTTGGTGATGCACTTGGCGAGCTTGAGGCTCAACTGTCGCGAGCCGCCTTTGATATAGGCGCCGCCGGACGCGATATAGCCGCCCTGAGCGAGCGCGTAGAAAATCCACCACAGCCGGCGCGGGTCGTCGCCGTAATAGGCGAGATTGGCGCCCAGCGCGCATTTCAGGGCCTCGCAGCCGGCGAAATCGCGCTCCATGATCTCGTGCAATGAATTCTGCCAGCCGGCCGCGGCCGGCGCGACTTCCCAAAGTCCGCGCGCCAATTTGGCGAAGGAGCTTTCCTCGCGGGCCTGTTTCAAGGTCCACAGCGCGTCGTGAATCTGCTCGACTTCGCCGAGAAATCTTTGGATGGCGGCGCGCTTGTCGGGGAAACGGGCGGCGAGCGCCTCATAGGCGGGGGCAAAGCCGAAAGGCAGTTCGAAGGCCTCGCCAACCGGCCCGCCGCGCACCGTATAGAGCGCGCCGGTGGGCAGCCATTCGATTTCATCGAGAATCCCCAGGCGGCGGAGAATATCGTGCTTCACGTCGCGGGGGTTGCGCGCGTCGGAGGTCTGATGAAGCGAGGCTTCGACAGTCAGCGGACCGACCTTGTAAACCGACGCCGCGCCACCGAGGCTGAAATTACGTTCGAGCAGACAGACGCTGTAGCCGTCATGCGCAAGCATCGCGCCCGCCGTCAATCCGCCCAGTCCCGAGCCGATCACCACGGCGTCGAATTTCTTGTCGCTCATTCTCGAATCGTCTTTCCCACTGAAAGATCGTCACTCTATCCCGCCACGCCCCTCTGGCGAAAGGCGGCGGGCGATACAAGATAGGACCCAGCCCAAGAATCTCAGACAAGGCGCTGGCGATGGCCGACGAGATCTTCCCCGTAACCCGCACCGACGCCGAATGGCGCGCGCTTCTCACTCCCGAGCAATATGACGTCATGCGCGGGCATGGCACCGAACGCCCGGGAAGCTGCGCGCTCAATCATGAAAAGCGTCGCGGCGCATTCAATTGCGCCGGCTGCGGCCAGCCGTTGTTTCGCTCGGGCGAGAAGTTCGAAAGCGGCACCGGCTGGCCGAGTTTCTTCGATCCGCTTCCCGGCGCGCTCGGCTCGACGGTCGATCGCAGCTATGGCATGGCGCGCACGGAAGTGCATTGCAGCCGCTGCGGCTCCCATCTCGGGCATGTCTTCAACGATGGCCCGCCGCCGACCGGCCTGCGCTATTGCATCAATGGCGTCGCGCTCGATTTTCAGCCCGATTAGGCGTCTAAAGACTATCGAGCCTCGCGATCGCCCGATAGAGTCAAGGCTGCGACGCTGACTGCGACAAATTTTTTTCGAGGGACGTCGCAACGCATGCTGCGCCCGCTGGCTTGCGGTTTCTTCGGATAGGTAAGGATGGGGCTCGGTTTCTTCCCGGCGCAAGCGGCAAGCCTGTCCAGACCCGTCGCATCAGCTTTTCGGCCGTGTAGGAAACGTCACAATTCTTGTAGCAAATGCGCGCATTGATCGATGTGCGTGCAGCCTGCCTCTTCCTGTTCTGTTGGGTAGGTGAAGGATAGGCGGTCGGCCCGGCTTGTCGAATAAGCGATTCGCCTCGCGCGTGTGTCGCGCGAGCGGGAGCCGCGTCGCGGCGCCGGTGACGTCGTCACGCCGCTCACGGCTCTGCCGGCTTGACGATCAATTTTGATTCCCGTCATACGAGGTGTCCGCCAATGAATTTTCAGTAAGCGGATTCATGCGCGCGTCGGCTCGTTGCGGCGAACCGCGGGCCTTGATGCGCGAATTGGATAAAACTACGGTCGCAAAAAAGGCTGCAGCCTGCATCGGCAGGATTTCAGCCCGGTCGGCCGGGAGCGGGATCGGCGGCGCCGACGCTCGGTTCTCGACGACCGAAAAAAACGAATTCTGGGCTTGTGCGACGCAGGCCTGATAGGGAGTGGACTGCATGTCAGAACGGTCAGCCGCCGCGCCGGGCGCGAGCGGAAAGGACAATCAGCATCTTGCGCCGAAGTCCGACATCGAGATTTCGCAGGCCGCCAAGATGCGGCCGATTATCGACGTCGCGCGCGACAAGCTCGGCATCCCGGCCGAACATGTGCAGCCGTATGGCCACTACAAGGGCAAGATCTCCCTCGACTACATCTCCTCGCTCGACAGCCAGGCCGACGGCAAGCTGATCCTGGTCACGGCCATCACGCCCACGCCCGCCGGCGAAGGCAAGACGACGACGACCGTCGGCCTCACGGACGGCCTCAATCACATCGGCAAAAAGGCGCTGTGCTGTCTGCGCGAGCCTTCGCTCGGTCCCTGTTTCGGCGTCAAGGGCGGCGCCGCCGGCGGCGGCTATGCGCAGGTCGTGCCGATGGAGGACATCAACCTCCACTTCACCGGCGACTTCCACGCCATCGGCGCGGCGAACAATCTGCTCGCGGCGCTGATCGACAATCATATTTATTGGGGCGGCGAGCCCAAGATCGACTCGCGCCGCGTCGCATGGCGGCGCGTCGTCGATATGAACGACCGCGCGTTGCGCTCGATCGTCTCGTCTCTCGGCGGCGTCACGAACGGCTTCGCCCGCGAGGACGGATTCGACATCACCGTCGCGTCGGAAGTGATGGCGATCTTTTGCCTCGCTTCGGACTTCGCCGATCTGCAGCGGCGGCTCGGCGACATCATCGTCGGCCAGACCCGTGAGAAAAAGAGCGTGCGCGCCTCGGAAGTGAAGGCGGCGGGCTCCATGGCCGCGCTGCTTAAGGACGCGATCGCGCCCAATCTCGTGCAGACGTTGGAGAACAACCCGGCGATCATCCACGGCGGGCCTTTCGCCAATATCGCGCATGGCTGCAATTCGGTGATCGCGACGAAAGCCGGCCTGAAGCTCGCCGACTACGTCGTGACGGAGGCGGGCTTCGGCGCGGATCTCGGCGCGGAGAAGTTCTTCGACATCAAGTGCCGCAAGGCGGGCCTCACGCCCGACATCACGGTGATCGTCGCGACGATCCGCGCGCTCAAGATGCATGGCGGCGTCGCCAAGGACGATCTGAAGGCCGAGAATGTCGCCGCTGTCGAGAAGGGCTTCGAGAATCTGAAGCGCCATATCGGCAATGTCCGCAAATTCGGCGTGCCGGTGCTTGTCTCGATCAATAAGTTCTCGGCCGACACCGCGGCCGAAATGGCGGCGCTCGACAAGCTCTGCAAGGCGGAAGGCGTCGAATGCGTCGTCGCCGACAATTGGGGCTCCGGCGGCGCCGGCGCGGCGGATCTCGCCAGGGCGGTCGTCAACACCATCGAGACGCAGCCCTCGAAGTTCAAGCCGCTCTATCCGGACGACATGCCGCTTGCCGAGAAGGTGCGCACGATCGCCAAGGAGCTCTATGGCGCCGCTGATATCTCCTATGATTCGAGCATCAAGGCGCGCTTTGCCGAACTGGAGAAGGAAGGCTTCGGCAACTTCCCGGTCTGCATCGCCAAGACGCAATACAGCTTCTCGACGGATGCGAACGCCAAAGGCGCGCCCTCGGCCTTCACGATCCCGATCCGCGAATTGCGTCTCTCCGCAGGCGCCGAGTTCATCGTGGTGGTGTGCGGCGACATCATGACGATGCCGGGACTGCCGAAGGTCCCAGCCGCCAACAACATCTACGTTGACGACTCCGGCCGCATCGCCGGCCTGTTCTAGCGCGTTCTCGGCATCGTCGCCGCCGCGCCATATTGAAACCCGCCGCTCGAAAGGAGCTTGAGAAATGTTGAATTCCAGAATTCCCGGCAAGAACTTCCTGTTTGTGCCGGGCCCGACCAATCTGCCCGACCGCATCGTGCGCGCCATGTCGGTCGCGTCCGAAGATCATCGCTCGCCGACGTTCCCCGATCTCGTCAAGCCGCTCTTCCCCGGCCTGAAGAAGATCTTCGGCACCGACAAGGGCCATGCGTTCATTTTCCCGGCGTCCGGCACCGGCGGCTGGGAAGCCGCGATCACCAACACGCTGTCGCCCGGCGACAAGGTTCTGGCGCAGCGCTTCGGCCAGTTCTCCCATCTGTGGATTGATCTTTGTAAGCGTCAGGGCCTGGAAGTCGTCGTGCAGGAGCGCGAATGGGGCACGGGCAATGATCCGGAGCTGATCGAAGAGACGCTGAAGGCCGACAAGAATCACGAAATCAAGGCGGTTCTCGCCACGCATAACGAAACGGCGACGGGCGTCACCTCCGACATCGCCGCGGTGCGCCGCGCGATGGACAACGCCAAGCACCCGGCGCTGCTCTTCGTCGACGGCGTGTCCTCGGTCGCGTCGCTCGAGTTCAAAATGGACGAGTGGGGCGTCGACGTGATCGTGTCGGGCTCGCAGAAGGGCTTCATGCTGCCGGCCGGCCTGCTGCTGATGGCGGCGAGCCCGAAGGCGATCGCCGCCGGCAAGAGCAACAAGGGGCGCCGCGCCTATTTCGAGTTCCAGGACATGATCGCCCAGAACGCGAACGGCTATTTCCCTTATACGCCCTCCGTGCCGCTGCTCTATGGCCTGAAGGAATCGCTCTCGGTCCTGTTCGAAGAGGGCCTCGATCAGGTCTACAAGCGGCACCATCATCTCGCCGAGGGCGTCCGCGCGGCTGTTTCCGCATGGGGCCTCAAGTGCTGCGCCAAGGAGCCGAAGTGGAACTCTGACACCGTCACGGCAATCGTCGTGCCGGAGGGCTTTGACGCCGCCAAGGTGATCGAGATCGCCTACAAGCGCTACAATCTCGCGCTCGGCGCCGGTCTGTCCGAAGTCGCGGGCAAGGTGTTCCGCATCGGCCATCTCGGCGACCTCAACGAGCTGATGCTGCTCGGCGCCATTGGCGGCGCGGAGATGGCCATGTGTGACGTCGGTATCCCCGTGACTCCGGGTTCAGGCGCTGCGGCCGCGCAGGCGGTCTATCGCGCCAATCCGCTGCTTAAGATGTAATCGGCGACCGGCGGTCGGAGCCTTCCGACCGCCGGAGCCCGATGCACGACTGCCAAAAAAAGAATTGAGAAAGAGGGGGATACCAGGACATGTCGCACAAAATCGTCTTTCTCGATCGGGAAACGCTCGACGCCAATGTGCGCAAGCCGAATTTTCCTCACGAATACACGGAATACGCCCAGACGGCGCCCGACCAGATCGTTGAACGCCTGAAGGGCGCGACGATCTGCATCACCAATAAGGTGCCGCTGCGCGAAGCGACGTTGAAGCAGCTTCCGGGCCTCAAGCTCATCGCCGTCGCCGCGACCGGCACGGACGTCATCGACAAGGCCTATACGAGCGGCAACGGGATCGTCGTCTCCAACATTCGCAACTACGCATTCAATACGCTGCCCGAGCATGTGTTCGCGCTGCTGTTCGCGCTGCGGCGCAATTTGGTGAACTATTATAATTCTGTTCGGCAGGGGCGCTGGGGCGAAGCCAATCAGTTCTGCTACTTCGACTATCCGATCTATGACATCGCCGGCTCTACGCTTGGCATTATCGGCTATGGCGCGCTCGGCAGGGAAATCGAAAAGCGGGCCGTCGCGCTCGGCATGAAAGTGCTGATCAACGACGTCACGGACGTGCCGAACAAGGTCGACATCCCGACGATCCTGCGCGAGGCGGACGTCATCACGCTTAACCTGCCGCTCACCCCGGAGACCAAGAACATGATCGGCGCGAAGGAGCTTGCGTCGATGAAGAAGAGCGCCTGCATCATCAATACGGCGCGCGGCGGCATCGTCGACGAAGCGGCGCTGGCCGACGCGCTGCGCAAGGGCGTCATTGGCGGCGCCGGCTTCGACGTGCTGACCGTCGAGCCGCCCAAGAACGGCAACATTCTGCTCGATCCGACGATTCCCAATCTCATCATCACGCCACATGTGGCCTGGGCCTCGAAAGAAGCGATGCAGGTGCTCGCCGACCAGCTTGTTGACAACATCGACGCCTTTGTCGCCGGCAGCCCGCGCAACGTCGTGACGGGGTGAGTCTTACGCCCCCTCCCGGCGCTTCGCGCCACCCTCCCCCGCAAGCGGGAGAGGGGACCAACGCCCGAGGTTGCGCGAATGCGCGTCGATGGCCGAGTCTGCTCCCTCTTCTGCGCGAAGCGCGGGGGAGGGTTGGGGAGGGGGTCAGTGAAAGGTTCGAGTTCCTATGACCAAGAAGCTGCTTTTCCTTTTTGACACCGATCCGGTTCCGAGCGTTTTCGACACGGTGGTCGGCTATGACGGCGGCGCCGACCGCATCATCGGCTATGGCGGCGTGACGCCCGCGAGCGTCGGGGCGCTGGTCGACGGCTGCATCTACACGCGCGGTCCGAAAGAGAAGCAATATACGGCGATCTTCGTCGGCGGCGGCGACATGGCGGCCGGCGAAGCCGTGTTCAAAGCGGTGAAGAAGCGTTTCTTCTCGAATTTCCGCGTGTCGGCGATGCTCGATTCGAACGGATCGAACACGACCGCCGCCGCCGGCGTCGCGCTGCTCGCCAAGGCAAGTTCGCTCAAGGGCAAGAAGGCCGTCGTTCTCGCCGGCACCGGCCCGGTCGGCATGCGCGCCGCGGCGATGCTCAACATCGAAGGCGCCGAAGTGACAATTACCTCGCGTCAGAAGGCGCGCGCCGAGGCGGCCGCCAAAGCCATTCAGGAGCGCTTCGGCTTCATGCCCGCGGCGATCGAAGCCGCGGACAATGCGGCGCGCGCTCAGGCCGTCAAAGGCGCTCAGATCGTCTTCGCGGCAGGCGCCATCGGCGTTCCGCTGCTCGACGAGACGGATTGGCAGAACGATCCGACGATCGAGCTCATCGCCGACTGCAACGCGCAGCCGCCGCTCGGCGTCGGCGGGGTCGAGGCGACCGACAAGGCCAAAGAGCGCCACGGCAAGATCGTCATCGGCGCGCTGGGACTGGGCGGACTCAAGCTGAAATTGCATCGCGAATGCGTCGGCAAGCTGTTTGACGCCGCCGATCAGGTGTTCGACTGCGAAAACATTTATGCGCAAGCCAAAGAGCTCGCCTGAGCGAGGAAAGATATGAGCGCCAAGACCGATACGATTGGAAAATTCCTCGACGAACTCGCCAGCGATGCGCCGACTCCCGGCGGCGGCGGCGCGGCGGCGCTTTCGGGCGCCATGGGCGCGGCGCTGGTTTCGATGGTGTGCAATCTCACCATCGGCAAAAAGAATTACGAAGCCGTTTCCGCCGATCTGCAGCAGACCCTCGCCAAGGCTGAAAAGCTGCGCGCCGAGCTGACTGCGGGCGTCGATGAAGACGTTGTCGCCTTCAACACGCTGATGGCCGCCTATGGCCTGCCGCGCGGCACCGATGAGGAGAAGGCGAAGCGCTCGGAGACGATTCAGTCGGCGCTGAAAGAAGCGACGCTGGCGCCGCTGAAGACGTGCAAAATCTGTTATGAGGTCATCAGCCTGTCGAAAGAGGCCGCCGACAAGGGCAACCTCAACGTCATCAGCGACGCCGGAGTCGCGGTGCTTGCCGCCAATGCCGGACTGCGCAGCTGCGCGCTCAATGTCTTCATCAACGCCAAGGCGATCAAGGATCGCGGCTTCGCCGAGCAGCAGCTTGCCGACGTCAATGCGCTGCTCGCCAAGGCCGCGGCCGAAACGGAAGCGGTCTATGAGACGGTCAAAACCAAAATAGGCGGCTGAAGCCGCGTTGAATTGCGAAGAGAGGACTGAAATGGACGTCCACGAGTATCAGGCCAAGGAAATACTGGCGAGCCACGGCGTCGAAGTTCCGCCCGGCACCGTCGCTTTCAGCCCGGATCAGGCGGTCTACGCCGCGACGGAGCTTGGCGGCTCGCATTGGGTCGTCAAGGCGCAGATTCATGCCGGCGCGCGCGGCAAGGCGGGCGGCGTCAAGCTCTGCCGCACCTATCATGAAGTGCAGCAGGCGGCGCGCGATCTGCTCGGCAAACGGCTCGTCACGTCGCAGACCGGGCCGGAAGGCAAGCCGGTGCAGCGCGTCTATGTCGAAGTCGCCGATCCTTTCGAGCGCGAGATTTATCTTGGCTATGTTCTCGACCGCAAATTGGAGCGCGTGCGCGTCATCGCTTCGAAGCACGGCGGCATGGATATCGAAGAGATCGCCAAGAACACCCCTGACGAACTGCTCCAGGTCATCGTCGAGCCCGCCGTCGGCCTGCAGCCGTTTCAGGCGCGCGAACTCGCCTTTCAGCTCGGCCTCAATATCAAGCAGGTCTCGCGCGCCGTGAAGACGATCATGGGCGCCTATCGCGCCTTCCGCGACAATGACGCGACCATGCTGGAGATCAATCCGCTCGTCGTCACCAAGGACGATAAGGTGCTGGCGCTCGACGCGAAGATGTCCTTCGACGACAATGCGCTGTTCCGCCGCCGCAACATCGTCGACATGAACGATCCCTCGCAGAGCGACCCGCGCGAGGCGCAGGCGTCGGAGCACAGCCTCAATTACATCGGCCTCGACGGCGAGATCGGCTGCATCGTCAATGGCGCCGGACTCGCCATGGCGACGATGGACATGATCAAGCACGCCGGCGGCAATCCGGCCAACTTCCTCGACGTCGGCGGCGGCGCTTCGCCCGAGCGCGTCGCGACCGCGTTCCGTCTCGTTCTGTCGGATCGACGCGTGAAGGTCGTGCTCGTCAACATTTTCGCCGGCATCAATCGTTGCGACTGGGTCGCGCAGGGCGTCGTTGACGCGGTCCGCGCCGAAAAAATCGAGGGCGTGCCGCTCGTCGTGCGTCTCGCCGGCACCAATGTCGAAGCGGGCAAAAAGATCATCGCCGAAAGCGGCATTCCGATCATCCAGGCCGACACGCTGGCCGAAGCCGCCGAGAAGGCTGTCGCCGCCTATCAGGGCGCCAAGTAAGCGCCGGAGAACGACACATGAGCATTCTCATTGACGAAAAGACGCCGATCCTGGTCCAGGGCATCACCGGCGACAAGGGCAGTTTCCACACCAAGGAGATGATCGACTACGGCAGCAATGTCGTCGCCGGCGTCACGCCCGGAAAGGGCGGCAAGACTCACCACGGCGTGCCGGTGTTCAACACCGTGCGCGAAGCGGTGCGCGAAACCGGCGCGCAGGCGTCGATCACCTTCGTCGCGCCGGCCTTTTGCGCCGACGCGATCATGGAGGCCGCCGACGCCGGCGTCCGCCTGATCTGCTCGATCACCGACGGCATTCCGGCGCAGGACATGATGCGCGTGAAGCGCTACTTCCTGCGCTTTCCCAAGGATCGCCGGCCGATGCTGGTCGGCCCGAATTGCGCCGGCATTATTTCGCCGGGCAAGGCGATGCTCGGCATCATGCCGGGCCATATCTACAAGCAGGGCGCGGTGGGACTGATCTCGCGCTCCGGCACGCTCGGCTATGAAGCGGCGTCGCAGCTGAAGGCGCTTGGCATCGGCATATCGACATCCGTCGGCATCGGCGGCGATCCGATCAACGGCTCGTCGTTCCTCGATCATCTGGTGCTGTTCGACAAGGACCCGGAGACCGAGGCCGTGCTGATCATCGGCGAAATTGGCGGTCCGCAGGAGGCCGAAGCCTCCGCCTGGATCAAGGAGAATTTCTCCAAGCCGGTGATCGGCTTTGTCGCCGGCCTCACGGCGCCCAAGGGCCGCCGCATGGGCCACGCCGGCGCCATCATTTCGGCGACGGGCGACAGCGCCGCGGAAAAAACCGAGATCATGAAGTCTTACGGGCTCACGGTCGCGCCGAGCCCGGCGGAATTCGGATCGACCGTCGCCAAGGTATTGCAGAGCGCCTGAGAAATGCAGCGTCGGCGTCGGCGCCGTCGTGCGCCGCCGCCGGTCTGTATTCCCCGCGAAGCCGTTCATCCTGCGCGGCGTCGTGAGCGCCTAAGGAGTTTTGATGACCGCCGAGACCCAGACATTCAAGAGCCTGTCTTCGACCGGCCTGCCGTCTGCTTACGCGACTCGTTCGGTCACCGAAGCTTCCGACTTCCTGCGCGAGCAATTGCTCACCGTGATTCGCCGTCACACGCCGGAGATCGAGGCCGTCGTGCGCGACTCAAAGGCGGGCGCCGGTCTGGAGCCGCGCCAGATGGCGCGCGCGCTTCAGGCGCAGGGCATCCTATTTCAGCTCGTCTCCATCGCAGAGCAGGCGTACGCGATGCGCCGTCGCCGCCGAATCGAGCGCGAAAAGGGCCACGACAAGCTGCTCGGCACGTTCGATTACGTCTTGTCGAGCGCCGCGGCCTCGGGCGTCGCCCCCGACGAAATACGCGCGCAATTGCACACGCTGCGCATCCGGCCCGTGATCACCGCCCATCCGACGGAGGCGAAGCGCGTTTCGATCCTCGAAAAGTATCGCCGCATCTATCTGCTGATGCGCGAACTCGAATCGACCCGCTGGACGGACCGCGAGCGCGAAGCGCTGGTGAAGTCGATCTATGATCAGATCGAGCTTCTCTGGCTTACCGGCGAATTGCATCTCGAAAAGCCCACGGTCGACCAGGAAGTCGCTTGGGGTCAGCACTTCTTCCACGAGAGCATTTTCGATCTTGCGCCGGAGCTTCTGTCATCCTGCGAACGCGCGCTGCGACGCCACTATCCCAACGAGACATTCGAGGTCGCGCCTTTCTTCCAGTTCGGTTCCTGGATCGGCGGCGACCGCGACGGCAATCCTTTCGTGACGAATGACGTCACCCGCCGCACCATGCGCGAAAACGCTGCGGCGAGCTTGAATTATTACCGTACCCGCTTCGTCGATCTCGCGCGCATGCTGTCGATCAGCCAGCGCGCCGCCGATATCCCTCAGTCTTTCCGGGACGAGTTGGCTGAACGCCTCGCCGCGCTGCCGGACGGCGCAGCGATCGAAGCGCGCAATCAGAATGAACCCTACCGGCAGTTCGTCGGCGCTATCCTGCGGAAACTCGATCAGACGCTGCGCGCCGTGAACGGCGAGCCGGCGACAGGCCCGCGCTATGCAAGCGCGGACGAACTCATCGCCGACCTGCTGGCGCTCGAAAAGGCGCTCAATGAAGCCAAGAGCGACGCGCTCGCGACGGATCTCGTGCGTCCGCTGCGCCGCGCGGTCGAAACGTTCCGCTTCAGCACGGTGCGCCTCGACATTCGCCAGAACACGACGCGCACGACGCAGGCGCTCGAGGAGCTGTGGCGCCTGAAGACGGGCGGCGAGACGCCGCCTGACCTCGACGCGCCCGAATGGCGCGAATGGCTGATCGCCGAGCTTGCAAAGCCGCGGACGACGCCTCTTTCGCGCGACACGCTTTCCGCCGATACGCGCGATGTCATCGAAATGTTCGAGGTCGTCGCCGAGATGCGCACGCAGCTCGACCGCGAAGCCTTTGGCGGATTCATTTTGTCGATGACGCGTTCGGCGGTCGACGTCCTCGGCGTCTATCTGCTCGCCAAGGAGGCGGGGCTATTTCTCGACGAACCCGGCGTCGAGATCCTCACGCTGCCGATCGTGCCGCTCTTCGAGACGATCGGCGATCTGCGCGCCGCGCCAGCGATCATGCGCGACCTTTTGCAGGTTCCGGTGGTGCGCCGCTCGACGCGCTGGCAGGGCAATCTGCAAGAGGTGATGATCGGCTATTCCGACTCCAACAAGGACGGCGGCTTTCTGTCGTCGAATTGGGAGCTGTTCAAGGCGCAGGCCCGCCTCACTGAGGTCGGACGCGAGCAGGGAGTCTCCATCGCCTTCTTCCATGGACGCGGCGGCTCGGTGTCGCGCGGCGGCGCGCCGACCGGCCATGCCATCGCGGCGCAGCCGGCGGGCTCTATCCGCGGCCGTTTTCGCGTCACCGAACAGGGCGAGGTCGTCTCGTTCAAATACGCCAATCGCGGGACGGCGGCCTATCAGATGGAGCTGTTGGCGTCCTCCGTGTTCCAGCATGCGCTGAAGTCCGAACGCGAGGAAGCGCTGGCGCCGCACGCGGAGTTCGACGAGGCTCTCGAGGAGATTTCCGGCGCCTCTTTCGCCGCATACGCCAAATTCATCGGCGATCCCGACCTTGTGGCTTACTTTCAGGCTGCAAGCCCGCTTGAAGAGATTTCGCTGCTCAACATCGGGTCCCGTCCGGCGCGGCGCTTCGGCGCCAAAAGCCTGGCGGACTTACGCGCGATTCCCTGGGTCTTCGCCTGGGCGCAGAACCGCCATTCGATCACCGGCTGGTACGGCGTCGGATCCGGTCTGAAGAATTTCGTTGACGTGCGCGGCGACCGCGGTTTCGAGCTGTTGCGCCGGATGTTCGAAGATTCGCGCATGTTCCGGCTCATTATCGATGAGGTCGAAAAGACGCTCGCGCTCGTCGATCTCTCGATCGCCAAACAATATGCGGGGCTTGTCGCTGACGAAGCCGTGCGAACTAAAATCTTCAAGGCGATCGAAGAGGAATTTGCATTGACGCGCGAGATGGCCTTGCGCGTCACCGGCGGCGTCGAACTGGCGGAGCGCTTCAAGGAATATCAGGCGAGGCTTTCGCATCGCCTGCAGACCATCAACGAGGTCAATCGCGAGCAGGTGGCGCTGCTTCGCCGGTTCCGCGAGGCAAAGGACGAAGCGGAGAAAGAGGCTGTCAAAGTGCCTCTGCTGCTCTCGATCAGCTGCGTCGCCGCCGGTCTCGGCGCCACAGGCTAATTTCAACAGGAAGGGGAAAAATATGAGCTTCACGTTAATCGAGCAGGCCACGCCGCGTCTGCATCGCTCGGAACTCGCCGTGCCGGGCTCCGCGCCGGGCATGTTCGAAAAGGCCGCGCAGTCAAAGGCCGATCAGATCTTCTTGGATCTCGAAGACGCCGTCGCGCCCGACGACAAGGAACAGGCGCGCAAGAACATCATCCAAGGCCTCAACGACATCGACTGGGGCAAGAAGGTGATGACGCTGCGCATCAACGGTCTCGATACGCAATACTGCTATCGCGACGTCGTTGACGTTCTCGAGAACTGCCCGCGCCTCGACATCGTGCTGATCCCGAAGGTCGGGGTTCCGGCCGACGTCTACGCGATCGACATGATGATCACGCAGATCGAGCAGTACAAGAAGCGCACCAAGAAGATCGGCATCGAAATCCTGATCGAGACCGCGCTCGGCATGGCCAATGTCGAAGCCATCGCGCAGTCGTCAAAGCGCCTTGAGGCCATGTCCTTCGGCGTCGCCGACTATGCGGCGTCGACCCGCGCCCGCACCACCGTCATCGGCGGCGTCAATCCGGACTACGGCGTTCTCACCGACAAAGACGAGAGCGGCAATCGCGAATATTACTGGGCCGATCAGTGGCATGCGGCGCAGACGCGCATGATGGTCGCCTGCCGCGCCTACGGCCTGCGTCCGATCGACGGCCCCTTCGGCGACTTCGGCGATCCGGACGGTTATATCGCCGCCGCCAAGCGCGCCGCGGTGCTCGGTTATGAGGGCAAGTGGGCGATCCATCCCTCGCAGATCGAACTCGCCAATCAGGTCTTCACGCCATCCGACGCCGAGGTCACGAAGGCGCGCCGCATTCTCGAGGCGATGAGCCAGGCCGCCAAGGAAGGCAAGGGCGCCGTCTCTCTCGATGGCCGCCTGATCGACATCGCCTCGATCCGCATGGCCGAGGCGCTGATCGAAAAGGCCAACGCGATGGCGGCGTAAGCCGCAGCGCTTCAAAGCGCGGGGCATATAAGGGCGAGGGACGGCATAGCGCCACCCTCGCCCTATTGTTAGACGGATCAATATTTCTTGATTATTTTCGACAGACGCGCGCCCGCCAATCCAGCAGTTCGCCGTCTGACGCAGCTTGCCGGCCACGTTCAGGGAACCGTCATGCGCCAGCTTTTTTCGACTCTCGCCTCTCTCATGCTGCTGTGTTCCGCAAGCCAGGCGCTCGCCTGCGCCGGCGATGGCCTCGGCCGCGCCGGATGGAAGCTGGATCACAAGGACTTTTCCAATCGCGACAACTTGCCGTTCCTCAGTCCGGGCAATGACAGCCGCGTCAACGCGCAGTTCCTGATGATGGATGCGCGGCCTTGGCCCGTCGACGCGCGAAAAGACGAGGTGAAGCTCGACATCTATCCCGACTATTTCGTGCTTTTCGCGCGCGACGCTTTTAACGACGCGTTCGCACGAAACTCTTGCGATTATGCGGGCCGGCCCGTCAAAGACGTGGCGACGACGCCGAGCGACTTCTTTGACGAAGGGACGCGCTGCGTCTCGGCTCAAAGCGGCGAGGACGCCTTTATTCAGGCTGCGCAGGCCGAAAAGGCTCTTAGCGAAGCGGAGCGCGACGCGCTTATCCGTTCACGCAAGGAGATGACGACGGCCTGCCAGGGAAAGGATGCGGCGTCTAGCGCCTCGAAGGCTTATGTCGCGGGCGCCGACGCATCGGCGGCCGCGCGCGAATTCGCCGCTTATCTCGCCGGCGCCAAATCCTTCTATGACGGCGAATTCGACGCTGCGCTCACAGCTTTTCGCAGCCGCGCGAAAGCGCAGAATCTGTGGCTGCGCGAGAGCGCACGCTACATGATCGCCCGCACGCTTTTGAACAAGGCGTCGGTCGGCGCCTTCGCCGAACTGGATGGCGCGCCCGAGCCAAAAGTGTCGGATCGCCAGTCGCTGCAAGCGGCGGAATCCGAATTCAAATCCTATCTCGCCGACTATCCGCACGGACGCTACGCGGCGTCGGCGCGCGGCCTGTTGCGTCGCGTCTACTGGCTTGCTGGCGACCGATCGCAAGCCGCGACCGAGTATGCGTGGCAGTTGACGCATGCGCGCGATCCGGACGCCAATCTGCGCAGTTCGGATCTCGCCGCTGAAATCGACTCGAAGCTCGGTCTCGACTCAAAAGACGTCCATGACGCAAATCTTCTCGCGATCGACGATTTGACGAAGATGCGGCCCGCCGATGCGTCGCAGAAGAAGTTCTCGGCGGCCGATCTCGACGTGCAGGCGCGAGACTTCGCCGGCCATGACGCGCTGTTCGCCTTTCTGAAGGCGGCGCGCGCCTACTATGTCGACGGCGACCATGCGACGGCGTTGAAGCTTTTGGGCGATGCGACGCCCGGGCCGTTGTCGCCGCCCTATCTGGGCTTCAGCCGCGAAGTTCTTCGCGGTCAGGCGCTGATGGCGTCGGGGCAATATGCGGCGGCGATCGACCACTGGACGCGGCTGCTGCCGCGCGCCACGCAGCCCTGGCAGAAAGAGGCGGTCGAACTCGGCCTCGCGCTGAGCTGGGAACGCTCTGGAGAGGTCAACAAAGTCTTCTTGAAGGACACGCAACTGTCGTCTCCGCGGATTCGTGCGATGCTGCTGCGATATGTTGCAGGTCCGATCCTGCTGCGGATGGCCGTCGCGGATCCGGCCTCGGCTGAGGAGCGCAAGCTTGCGCGCTTCGTGCTTCTCCTCAAAGAGGCGACGCACGGCCAGTATGCGGGCTTCCTTCGGGATTATTCTGCGGAGGGACTGGCGAAGGACGACGCCGACACCGCGCGGCCCGGGCAATATCCCAATTACCAGTCCAGCGTCCTGCTGTGGAGCGGCGGCGCCGACAAGGGCTACGCTTGTAAGGACCTCAAGTCGGTTGTCGGCGAACTCGCCGCCAATCCCCAGGACCCGCACGCCATGTTGTGCTTTGGCGACTTCATCCGCATGAACGGTCTCGACGGCTTTGAGGCGTCCCGGCCGGCGCCCGACGAGCTTGGCGGCGGCAAATCCATTTTTCCCGGCGAACCCTATGCGCGTGGCGAGGTCTATAAGCAGCTCATCGGCGCGCCGGCGACGCCTGCGCGCGACCGGGCCTATGCGCTCTACCGCGCGATCAATTGCTACGCGCCGGCGAACAACAACACGTGCGGCGGCAAGGACGTCGAGAAGGCGCAGCGCAAAGCCTGGTATGACCAGCTAAAGGCGCAATATGGCGCGACGACATGGGCGAAAAGCCTGAGATTTTACTGGTGACGATATCGCGGCGTGTCGCCGCCGCCTGTCTTCTCGCTGTTGGCCTGGTTTGGACAGCGGCGGCCGATACGATTGTGCGGGCGGCGGATTACGACGCCTATTGGCTATGGGCGGGCGTGCGGGCGCGTCCCGAACTGGCTTCCGCCAAGACCATCTATCTGCTCCAGGCTGAAATCGGACCCGATGATTCAGGCAAGATGCGTGTAAAGGCGCAGGGCGCCACCGAGCCGAGCCCTCATCCACAAACATTATGGCTGGTCTATCGCGTTCGCAGCATCGACTGGACGCCCGCGATTTTTGCGGCGGTCAAGCATCGTCTTGCCGAATGGCGCGCCAAGTCGGACAAGGTCATCGGCGTTCAGATCGACTTTGACGCCGCGACGCGCGGCCTGACCACATACGCAGCCTTCCTTGCAGAGCTACGTCAGACGTTGCCGGCGGATTGCGCGCTCGGCGTTAGCGGCCTGATGGACTGGGCCTCTCAGGCCACGCCGGAAGACATTGACAGACTTGGTCGGAGCGTCGACGAGGTCGTGTTTCAGACCTATCGCGGCCGCGCCACGGTGGACCATATCGACGATTATCTGGCGCGCGTCGGACGCGTCCATACGCCTTTCCGGCTCGGCCTCGCGGAGGGCGCCGTCTGGTCGCCGCCGGAAACACTGGCGCGTCACCCCTATTTTCGCGGCTATGTCGTGTTTTTGCGTAATCCACCGCGATGAGTGGGCCACCGCGGCGCGCGACTCCGCGCCCGGTTGACGGGCGCTTGAGATGCTGAAAAGACAGCGCCGACGGTTGTCGCAGCTCCACGGCGTTGACCGACGGATTGCCAGAAGAACAAGGTAAAATGCGCGATGTCCGACGATTTCCGCACCCTCCTTCGCGCCATGTTTGACGCCGCCGTCGCCGCTGCGTCGCCAACGGTCTGCCTGCCGCCCTATCTCGCGAAGATCGCCCCGCCGAAGGGCCGCACCATCGTCGTCGGCGCCGGCAAGGCCGCCGCCTCCATGGCGGCCGCGGTGGAGGCGCATTGGCAAGGCCCGCTCGAAGGGCTCGTCGTGACGCGCTACGAGCATGGCGCGCCGACAAAACACATTGAAGTGATCGAAGCGTCGCATCCGGTGCCTGACGCCGCCGGCCGCGAAGCGGCCAAGCGCATTTTGCAGAAGGTGCAGGGGCTTTCCGAGGACGATCTCGTTCTCGCGCTGATTTCCGGCGGCGGCTCGGCGCTGATGGCGCTGCCGGCCGAAGGCGTCACGCTCGAGGAAAAGCAGGCGGTGAACAAGGCGCTGCTGAGGAGCGGCGCGAACATCTCTGAGATGAATTGCGTGCGCAAGCATCTCTCCGCCATCAAGGGCGGGCGTCTCGCCCGCGCCGCGGCGCCGGCGCGCGTCGTGGCGCTGATGATTTCCGATGTGCCGAATGACGATCTATCGGTGATCGCCTCGGGCCCCACGGTTCCCGATCCGACCACGCGCGAAGACGCGCTCGCCGTCATCGCAAAATATAAGATCGACGCGCCGGCGGCGGTGCTGGCGCATCTGCAAGAGCCCGGATGCGAAACGCCCAAGCCCGGCGACGCCATCTTTGAGAAAGTGCAGAACATTCTCATCGCCACGCCGCAAGGCTCGCTCGACGCGGCTGCGGCTGTAGCGAAAGCGGCAGGATTTACGCCCTGCATTCTCGGCGATCTTGAAGGCGAGTCGCGCGACGTGGCGCTCGTGCACGCCGGCATCGCAAAGCAGATCGCCCTCCATGGCCAGCCCTTCGCGCCGCCCGTCGCCATCATCTCGGGCGGCGAGACGACCGTCACCGTGCGCGGCAAGGGACGCGGCGGACGTGACGCCGAGTTCCTGCTCGGACTGACGCTGGCGCTCGAAGGCTTCGGCGGCGTATCGGCGATCGCTTGCGACACCGACGGCATCGACGGCAGCGAGGACAACGCTGGCGCGATCATGACGGCGGATTCGTTCGAGCGCGCGAAAAAGGCCGGCGTCGATCTGAAGGCGCATTTCGCCAACAATGACGCCTACACGGCGTTCGAGAAGCTCGGCGATCTCATCGTAACCAAGCCGACGCGCACGAATGTGAATGATTTTCGCGCGATCCTGGTGCCGAAGCGGGTGTAAATACGCATCTGGCCGAATGTCATTCCCGACGCGCGCGATCGGGAATCCAGAAAAAACCAATCTTTCGCGACGTTGCTCTGGATTCCCGGTCAGGCCTTCGGCCTGCCGGGAATGACGCCGTCCAAGCGAACGGATAACCGGATTTCCTAGGACTCAGCGGACCTTTTCGGCGAGCCAGATTTTTATCAGCGACTGATAGGGCACGTCGCGTTTATTGGCGGCGATCTTTATCTGCTCGAGCAGACTGACCGGGAGTCGTAGAGAGATCGAGGTCGTCGACGGTTTGAGATTCGGCAAGCGAACGCGCTTCGCCTTGCTCCAGTCGACATGTTCCGCGGAGTCGTGACTTTCCCAGTAAGCACGTTCGTCTGCTTCGGTTGCGAACGTCGGCGGCGGAGTCTTAGTCGTCTTGCTCATAGCGTTGTCGTTCCTTGCGACTCATATCGCGGGCGGAGATCACTCGAATGCGCGTCCCGTTTGAGCGCAGCGTGAATGTGACATGCAGCAATCGAGATGCGTCCGTTCGACCGAGGGCGTGATAGCGTGGCTCGCTCTGGTTGTGAGCCAAGTCGTCCGTCACGATCAGCGGATCATTGGCAAAAATCTGCTCAGCCTCCGCCTGGCTCACGTCGTGCTTTTCGACGCTCTTGCGCGCGTTGCCGTGATCCCACTCGAAACCGGCGACATGCTCGAAATTGACCATTTGTGTATATTTCCATAATATACAACAGAGTCAACAAAGCGAAAGGGCGGAATGTTGCGCCAGCAGAGCAACCCGCCTAAAGGAAGCGCCATGAACAAGCCTTTGAGCCCGGAAACCTTCGATCCGCGCGGCGCGGCGGCGATGTTTGAACGCTATCGCCGTGACGATTCGCCAAAGCCCCAGCAGTGGAACGACACGCTCGATCTCATTCTGGCGCATCGTTCGCATCGCAATTTCCTGCCCGAGCCGCTGCCCGAGGGCGCGCTGGAGATCATCGTCGCGGCGGCGCAGTCGGCGTCGACATCGTCGAATCTGCAAGTCTGGAGCGTCGTCGCGGTGCAGGACGAGGCGCGCAAGACACGTCTCGCCGATCTTGCCGGCGGCCAGAAGCACGTCCATCACGCCCCGCTGTTTCTCGTCTGGCTCTGCGATCTCGCGCGTCTCGAGAATATCGGGCGCGAGAGGGGGCGTGACGCCGCCGGATTGTCTTACTTCGAGATGTTTCTGACCGGCGCGGTCGACGCCGCGCTCGCCGCGCAGAACGCGGTCAGCGCGCTTGAATCGATCGGCCTCGGCTGCTGCTATATCGGCGCGATGCGCAATAAGCCGGAAGAGGTCGCCAAGGAATTGAATCTGCCGCCGAACGTCTTCGCTGTCTTCGGCATGGTCGTCGGCGTTCCCGATCCGGCCGCCAACGCCGCCGTCAAGCCTCGCCTCGGTCAGGCGGCCGTGCTTCATCACGAGCAATATGACTGGGGCGACGCGCAGCGCGAGGCGATCGAAACGCTCGACGAAAAGTTCAAGGAATTCCAGAAGGAGCAGGGCCTGCCGGATCAGGGGTGGATTCGTCAGGCGCTGTCGCGCGTGCGCGGGCCGGAGGCGTTGAGCGGTCGCGACCGCATTCGCGAAGCCCTCAACGCACTGGGCTTTGCTCTTAAGTGAATCGACAAAAAGGCTGGCTCATGAACGCCGATGTAAAGAGCGCATACTCGGGCGAGATTTTCGATCTCTGGGACACCTATGAGAAAGTCGTCGTCAAGGATTTTATGTTCCATGCGGCGCTCGGCGAAGAGGTCGAGCGCGCCTTGCGCGAGCGCTTCGAAGGGCGAGCCTTCTCTCTGCTCGATCTCGGTTGTGGCGATGCGCATGTCTTTGCGCCGATTCTGCGCCGCATCCCGCCGGCAAGCTACAAGGGGATCGATCTTTCGGACACCGCGCTCGCGCTCGCAGCCGAAAACCTGAAATCTCTGCCGTGTCCGGTGCAGCTCGCGCACAGCGACATGCTGTCGGCTCTTTCCGACGGCGTCTCCTACGATGTCCTTCACAGCAGCTTCGTTCTGCATCACCTGTCGACCGAGGACAAAGCGGAGTTCTTTCGCCGCGCGTCGCGCGCGCTCGCGCCCGGCGGCCTGCTGTTGCTGGTCGACACGATGCGCGAGGAAGACGAAACGCGCGATGACTATCTGAGGCATTATTTCGCCTGGATCGAAAAGGACTGGACCGGCCTTTCGCGGGCTGAAAAAGACGCGATTTTCGATCATGTCTCGACAAGCGACTATCCGGAGCCCTTGTCGCTTCTGGAGCAGCAGGCGCGCGCGGCAGGTCTTAAGCGCTTGCCCGGCGATGTTCCGCATCGCTGGCACCATCTCATGCGCTTTGAGCGGGCTTAACTAATGTCGGATGCGGCGGTCGCAGCCGCTCCAAAGCCGGGCGCGGCGCGCGAGGCTCTCGACGCCGACCGCGTCGTCGCGAAAGTGGCGCGGCGACTGGTCCCTTTTCTCGTCACGGCCTTTATCGTCGCCTATCTCGACCGGGTGAACATCGGCTTCGCCGCCCTGACAATGAATGCCGAACTTGGCTTCACGCCGGAATTCTTCGGCTGGGCCGCCGGCGTCTTCTTTATCGGCTATTGCCTGTTCGAAGCGCCGAGCAACTACATCATGCACCGCGTCGGCGCGCGCCTGTGGATCGCGCGCATCATGGTGAGTTGGGGCCTCGTTTCGGCGCTCACCGCCTTCGTCTGGAGCGAGGCGAGCTTCGTCGCTCTGCGTCTGCTGCTCGGCGTGATGGAAGCCGGTTTCGCGCCGGGCGTCATTCTCTATCTCACCTATTGGATTCCCGCCGCCCAGCGCGCGCGCGTTCTCGCCAGCTTCCTGATCGCGGTTCCGCTCGCCAGTGCGATCGGATCGCCGATCTCGGGATTCATCCTCGCCTCGCTGAACGGCGTCGGCGGGATCAGCGGCTGGCGCTGGCTGTTCCTGATGGAGGCGCTGCCTTCGATCATTCTCGGTATTGTCTGTTTTTTCTATCTGCCTGACGGACCTCGGTCGGCGAAATGGCTCACCTCCGGCGAAAAGGCGTCGTTGCGCGCCGTGCTCGAGCGCGAGGCCGGGCAGGATCATGGCGACCATTGGCGCGCGCTCAAGGATGTGCGCATTCTCATTCTCGGCGTCGCCTATTTCGGGATCGTCATCGCCCTCTACGGCTTGAGCTTCTGGCTCCCGCAAATCATCAAAGCCTTCGGATTCGGCGTCATCGCGACGAGTTTGCTGGCGTCAATTCCCTATATTTGCGCCGCGCTGGCGATGTGGGCCTGGAGCCGCAGCTCCGACCGGCGCCGTGAGACCGTCTGCCACACGGCGCTCGCCGGCGTCGTCGGCGCAATCGGACTGGCCTGCGCCGCCTACGCGCCGACACCGTTGCTGTCGATGATCGCGCTGTCCGTCGCCGCTGTCGGCGCGATCGCGGCGCTGCCGACGTTCTGGAGCTTCACGACGCTGGCGCTCGGAACCGGCGACGCCGTGGTTGGCGTCGCGGTGATCAACTCGATCGGCAATATCTCGGGTTTTGCCGGGCCGTATCTCGTCGGTCTCGTCAAAGGCGCGACGGGCGAATTTTCTGACGCGCTGCTCGCGCTCGCCCTGGGACCGCTGATCGCGGCTTTGCTGATTCTCCGCATCGGCAGGGTCAGCCTTCGATTTCGTCGCGCCTGACGTCTCGTTCCGGCCATTTCCCGTTGCCGGAGAGAGGCTTTCGCCGCGGCGAAAGCCTCTCTCGTTGCGGCTGATTGGGCGTTCGCCAACGCCGCATTAGGCGCGAAGACTCAGAGGCTGCCCAGAAGTTTCGTCATGACCTCGCCCGCCTTGCCGGGCAGCTTCGCCTGCTTGGCGGCGTCGAGATTGGCCGGCTCTCCGACGATGACGACGCCGACCATTCCCAGCGTGTAGTGCGGATCGCAACGGAAGCCATAGACGCCGGGCGTTGACAGCGTGATCGCCAATTCCTCATTGATCTTGCCGCGGAACGGCTCGGCGCCCGAAGGGAGCAACTCCTTTATGGTGACGGCGTTATGCCCCTTGTCGGCCGCGACGAATTTAATCGTGTCGCCCGGTTTGATCCGCACGACCTCCGGCTCGAACACCATGTAACGGTCCGCGCCCTTGTTGAGCATTTTGATCTCGACGGTTTCGCCCGCCATCGAAGGGCGCGACCATCCGATGAGGATCGCAAGAGCCAAAGCGGTCGCGCCGAATGGGCGGCCAAGAGTGAGATATGCGCGTGTCACGAAGCTTTCTCCCTGGAACTATTATTAGTTGACGCGCCAATGCAAATTTCCGTGCAACGGCGCTTCTCTTGGAAGAGAACCCGAGATCTATCTATGCTGTTTTCGATCATCAATAACGAGCGGCAAAACTTCGCATGGAAGACTTCCATTGTGCCGACTTCTGTAGAGCGGAAGTCTTCTAGTTTGACCGCTCTTCCTCGCGCTTGATTTCGAGCGCAAGCCACTCATCTTCGGCCTTGGCGATGTCGGCTTGAAGTACGGCGAATGCTTCGCTCGCCTTGGCGAATTTAGCCGGATCGCGCGCATAGAGCTCCGGGTCGTCAAGCAGTCTCTGCAATTTCGCGCATTGTTCCCGCCACGCATCGATCTTGGCGGGCAGGGTCGTGAGCGCGTGCTGCTCCTTGAAGGAGAGCTTCTGCCGTATCGCCGCCTTCTCGCGCGGCGCGGGCTTTTCTTTCGTCTCCCGCGCTGAGGCGATCACGACCCGCGTCTCCACGCCCTTGCCGCGCTGAGCGACCATGTCGCTATAGCCGCCGGCATATTCAATCCAGCGGCCATCGCCATCGCTCATCAAAACGCTCGTCGCGACGCGATCGAGAAAATCGCGATCATGGCTGACGACGATGAGCGTGCCGGGATAATCGGCGAGCATTTCCTCTAAGAGATCGAGCGTTTCGAGATCGAGGTCGTTCGTTGGTTCGTCGAGCGCGAGGAGATTCGACGGCTTCGCCAGCGCCCGCGCCAGCAGCAAGCGCCCGCGCTCGCCGCCCGAAAGCCTGCCGATGGGCGTGCGCGCCTGTTCCGGCTTGAACAGGAAATCCTTCATGTAGCCGATGACGTGACGCCGTTCGCCATTGATCTCGATCGTGTCGGAGCCGCCGCCGGTCAGCGCGTCCTGCAAGGTGGTTCCCGGATCGAGACTCGCGCGGCTTTGCTCGAGGGTCGCCATTTCGAGATTGGCGCCTAATCGCACCTTGCCGCTGTCGGGCGCGAGCGCGCCGGTCAGCAGGTTGACGAGCGTCGTTTTGCCGGCGCCGTTCGCGCCGATGATTCCGATGCGGTCGCCCCGCAAAATGCGCGTCGTGAAATTCTCGATGATGACGCGTTCGCCGTAAGACTTGCCGATCTTGATCGCCTCGAGGACTAGCTTGCCGGACAGCTGCGCTTCGCTGGCTTCAAGCTTCACGTCGCCGGTCGGCATGACGCGATCGCGGCGCTCCGCGCGCAGATGATGCAGGCCCCCGAGTCGCTTCATATTGCGCTTGCGCCGCCCCGAAACGCCGTGGCGCAGCCAATGTTCTTCGGCGACGATCTTGCGCTCCAACTTGTGCTGCTGCTTTTCCTCTTCCTCCAATTCGCGGTCGCGCCAGGCCTCGAATTCCTTGAAGCCGCGCGCCAGATGGCGCGTGCGGCCACGGTCGATCCACAGCGTTTCCCGGGTCAGATCCTGAAGAAAGCGGCGGTCGTGGCTGATGAGCACGAGCGCCGAGCGCAACGCCGCGAGCCTTTCTTCGAGCCACAGGATCGTCGGCAGATCGAGGTGGTTCGTCGGCTCGTCGAGCAGCAAAATGTCGGGCTCAGGCGCGAGAACGCGGGCGAGCGCCGCCCGTCGCGCTTCGCCGCCCGAGAGGCGCGCAGGGTTTTCATCCCCCTCGAGCCCCAGATCGTTGAGCAGGGTTCTGGCGATGTGGGGATCATCGAGGGGACCGAGGCCAGCTTCGACATAGGCAAGCGCCGTGGCGAAGCCGGAAAAATCCGGCTCCTGCGGCAGATAGCGCAGCGACGCGCCGGGCTGCAGAAAGCGCACGCCGGCATCCGGCTCGATTTCGCCGGCCGCGATCTTGAGAAGCGTCGATTTGCCCGAACCATTGCGGCCGACGACGCACAGCCTTGCGCCGGGCGCGACGGCGAAATCGGCGCCTTCCAGCAGCGGCTTCCCGCCGAGCGTGAGCATGACGCCCTGGAGGGCGAGGAGGGGCGGAGGGGCCATTGGAAGCTTAGCAGCGTCTTATGAACATGAGATAAGCTTCTTCCACGCAGGCGGGCCGGTTGTCACCCCCGAAGCCGCCGATAGTTCCGGAGCGAGCACGATGCAGATCACCACCGAGCAAATTCACGCCGGACAGGCGGTCTACACGCCGAACATGCTGGCGATTTACGATGTGCTGGTGCTCGGCCTGTCCAATCGCTGGATCTGGAAATGTCCGACGCCGCGGCTGCTGGCCCATTACGATCGGCATGTCAGCGACAATCATCTCGATGTCGGCGTCGGCACCGGCTATTTTCTTGATCGCTGCCGTTTTCCAACTCCGACGCCGCGCGTCGCGTTGATGGATTTAAACCGTGAGGCGCTGCAATTTTCGGCGCGACGCATCGCGCGCTACCGGCCCGAGACCTATGTGCGCAATGTGCTGGAGACGATCGATTTTGACCGCGCCAAATTCGACTCGCTTGGCGTCAATTATCTCCTGCATTGCCTGCCGGGCGACATGACGACGAAGGCGCGCGCGTTTGATTGTCTGTCGCCCTTGATGAACCCAGGCGCCGTCGTGTTCGGCTCGACGCTGCTGCAGGGCGGCGTCGCGCGCAGCTTCGCCGCGCAGAGGCTGATGGCGTTCTACAATTCCAAGGGCATATTTTCGAATACGCAGGACGATCTGGAGACGCTGACGCGCGAACTCGAAAAGCGCTTTGACGCCGTCAGCGTTGAAACGGTCGGCTGCGCCGCGCTGTTTTCCGCGACGGTGAAAGGTTCAGGCGCCTAGCCCCAAAGCTTTCCGCACCCGCGCCGAATAGCCGTAGAGATCGGGGCGCAGCACGATTCGCCCGCCTTCATCGACATAGGCGGTGAAATATTCGATGTGGATCGGCAGCGGCTTCGCCAAGTTGATGTAGCGCTCCGAGCCGCCGATCAGCCGGCGAACGCGGCTTTCCGACCAGCCGCTGCCGGGGCCGAGCACGGCTTCGGCGAACGCGAAAGGCGCGTCGACGCGCATGCAGCCATGGCTGAAGGCGCGATGCGACGCGGCGAACAGGTTGCGCGACGGCGTATCGTGCAAATAGACCGAGAAATCGTTGGGGAACATGAATTTGATGCGACCAAGCGCGTTGCGCTCGCCGGGCGGCTGACGCACCACGAGCTTGCCGCCGCGATAGGACACGTTGAAGCCGTTCGCCGCGATGGCGGCGACGTCGCCATTGGCCTTCGGCAGCATCTCCTTGTTCAGGATCGATGGCGGCACGTTCCAAAACGGATTGACGATGATGTACTGCAGCGCGTTGGAGAAGATGGGCGTCGGCGTCGCCTCTTTGCCAACGATGACGCGCGTGCGATGCGTCACCTCGCCGCTGCGCACGACGGCGAGTTCGAAGTCGGGGATATTCACCTCGATCCGTTCTTCGCCGAGGTCGCGCGGCAACCAGCGCCACCGCTCCATATTGGCGATGATTTCGGCTTCGACCCGCGAGGTCGAAGCCTTGGCGAGTCCGGCGGCGCGGCGCTTGGACTTGCTTGCGGGTAAGACATCGCTCTGGGAGCCCACAGTCGCCGCGGCGTAAAGTCCGTCAGACGCCGGCGCGCCGGCGCGCAGCGTTCTCAGCTCAATGAGTTTTTCGCGCAGCTGCTGATAGCCATAATGCGTGGGATTATAGGCCTGCAGCGCGTCGCCGGCGGTTGCGCCAGCGCCGGCGACTTCGGCCACGGCCAGCGCTGGATCGGGGAGGGTCGTTTTCGCCCCGACGAGTCGCGAAATGCGCTCAGGGTCGATCCGGGCGCCGCGCGCCTGTAACGCATAGGCGGCGATCGCCTCCGACAGAGCGAGTTCGTCCGCCGCCGTGGGCGCAGCCTTTTCGGCGTCCGGCGCGGCATAGGCGCGAAGATCGAGCCCGTCGTCGGCGGCGAGCGCGAGACGCGCGAGCGCGGCCCGAGCCGAGGCGCGCCATTCTCCCTTCTCGATCCAGAACGGCGCGAGATCCCGAGCGGCGTAGGAGGTGGCCAGCGCCGCGCGCAGCCGATGGCGCTCAGCTCCCAGAGCCGCGCCGCCGGTCGCCCAGGCGTCGAGCGCCAAGGCGAGATCGCGCTTTTCCTCCGGCTGAAGGCTCCAGGCAAGGTCGAGCGGGTCTGGCGTGGTAGGCTCGGCGCGCAACTCGACGTCGAGCAAAACCGCGGCGGGCGCGGCGTTCGCGACGGCGAAGTTCGGATTGTCTAAGGCCGCGCGCGTCGGGACACGCACCACGTCAAGCAGCGCGACGAGTGGCGGCGGGTCAAAAAGCTCGGCGCGACGCGGCGGATACTGCGCCGCAACCGCAGGAGCGGCGAGCGCCGATACGGCCGCAGCCGCAAGCGCGGCGCGGAGAAATCGCTTGGCCTTTTCGCCAGCGGTCATAGCGGTTCCTTGCGCAAAATCCCCTCGCGGCGAGATCTGCGGCGCCTTTCCAGTCAAGATATGGGTGGAGCGCCGCCGCGCGGCAATCCTCCATTGCTTCGCCTGAACAGTAACGCGCGGCGTCAGGCTTGTGAATCGGCGCGAGGCCACGCGGCCTGCTCAGCCCCCGAAAAAGCCGGACTGTGGCGGCGACGCCACAATGGCGCCGGCCTCCGTATCCAGGTTAGCGAGGCGTACTCACCGCGTCACGGCCGCGCTTGTCGCGGCCATCCCCGCGACGACACGATGCGATTGTGCCGTCTCCGCGCGATGTGTTTCGTGATGTCTCGGCGTGGACGCCCGGCGCCAGGCCGGGCATGACGGCTGAAAGCGCGCTGAAATGAGCCCGAGTTCGAAGCCCTGTACAGTGGCGCCGGGCGATGGCGGGCCGGACTCGAACGCGCTATGATTTGTCATGGACCCCAGAGGCCGCCAATGAAGCCCTACATCGTCATCGTCCATAAGGACGAACACAGCGCCTACGGCATGAGCTTTCCCGACGCGCCGGGATGCTTTTCGGCCGCCGACGAGATCGATGACATCTTCGCCATGGCGGCTGAGGCGCTGGAAGGGTGGACCGAAGCGATGATCGAATTCGGCGATCCGTTGCCGACGACGCGCGATTTGTCGGACATCAAAGCCGATCCAAAATGGGCTGATAGCTTCGAAGACGCGGAACTCGTGATCGCCTTGCCGGCTCCGCGTCCCGAACTGATCCAACAGGCCGCTTGATTAATTCTTCTCCCAGCCGGCTTGCCGGTAAATGTGCTTGACGGTTCCGATGGGGATGTCTTTTCGCGGGTGAGGCACGGTAACGATGTCTCGCCGACCGCTCTTTGCGAAGTGATGATGGGAACCAGTCACGCGCACGCGCCGCCACCCCTCTTTTTCGAGGCGGCGAATGATGTCGCGGCTGTTGGTGAGCACCTAGGCGAACTCGTTGAATGCCTTCAACAGCTTCATTGTTGCAGCACCACTGAGTTCGTCTCCTGAATAGCGGCACTCGTACAAGCCCTGTAGGTTCGAGGGTAACGTGGCACCGTCCTCGACGAGCAGGATGAATTTCTTGCCGTAGAGCGCCATGGCTGCTCCGATCTCAATAAGCACATTGCCATTCAGTTGAGGGTATTCGTTACCTTCTTTGTCATAGAGGACCTTTTCAACGCTTACGTGGATCACAGCAGCGCTACATTCGCGCATCTCATCCATAACTTTATCGGGGACAGGTTTGGCCGCGGTTTCTCGATCTTGTGCAACAACCGGCTCAAATTTTCCGTAAGCAACGATGTCCTTCAGTTGCTCGAGTATCTTATGATTTTTGCCGTGCGTTATAAAAACGCGGTTGTTGCCAGGTTTGCAGCACTGAACCTGGTTAGGGTGCACGCCTGAATCACCAGGATTAGCTGCTTCCTCGATGTCTGTGTTTTCTAGCAACTGATCGCTGGGCGGTTCCTCGAAGGAGTCTTCGATTTCTAAGAAGGCATCGATGTTCCCGGCGTCGAACTCGAAGCGAGTTGGCTGTCCCCTTCGTCCTACAATCAACTGGCCAAGATCGGCGCCTTCTGCCAATTGGAAAAAACATACAGCTTGATCATTTAGAATTTTGTCGCTGTCCGACGCTTCATCACCGTAATGGTCGTACCAATAGGCACCCAAGTCACTGGCCGTCACTGAGAGCTCTTGGCGGTGTTTCGCTCTTTCAATTGCTCCTTGATAGGGGGGGCAATCCTTGATGGCGGCTCGTAGCGCGTCGACCTTCTTAGTGCCGTTAGACCGCGCGATCAGCCTTCCGCGTTCGGTTATGCGAAGCTTGTTGGCGGATTCTTCTACAAATTTCCAAGTCTTATACGCATTTAATTTTCTGCCATCTAGAACGGCGGTGTCTAAGACGGCCTTCGCCTCTGCTAAAGTTGCGCCGGTTGGCTTTGTAACAAGATAGCCGCAGATCGCCTCGATATCAGCGACGGTAGTGCGAATGGGAAGGGTCATCGAGCCAACCAGAATCAGATTGTTCACTTGCGACGATAAGAGCGGCTCAAGATAAAAATGTCAACTTAAGAGGCTTATATAAGAGCGCCTCAGCCCAAGTTCTCACCCCGCCTCTACAAAACTCTCCAGCACCATTTTCCTGCCGGCCTTATCGAAATCGACCGTGAGCTTGTTGCCGTCGACCGCCGCCACCGAGCCCGGCCCGAACTTCAAGTGAAACACCCGCGCGCCCACTACAAAGCGCGAACCGCCGGTCGAGCGCGCGATCACTTCGCCCTCGATCGTCACGGGCTGCTTGCCGCGTGCGCCGCGCGACTCGCGCGCCGCGCCGCCACGCGCGGAATCGCCCCGCGCCGACTCGGCGTCCGCCTTGGCCCGCTTCCATCCGGGCGTCGAATAGTCGGAGCCGTAGACGTCGAGATTGGCGAAGCGCGAGACGCCATAGGAGCCATATTGCGAGCCACTCGGCGCCTCGACCACCTCGACATTGCCCGTCGGCAGATTGTCGATGAAGCGTGAGGGCACGGTCGCCTGCCACAGACCGTGAATGCGCCGGTTGCTGGCGAAATAGATCTTGGCGCGGCGCTTGGCGCGCGTCAGGCCGACATAGGCGAGACGGCGCTCTTCCTCGAGGCCGGCGCGTCCCTGCTCGTCAAGCGTGCGCTGGCTTGGAAACAGCCCTTCCTCCCAGCCGGGAAGATAGACGGTTTCGAATTCAAGGCCCTTGGCGCCGTGCAGCGTCATGATCGACACGCGCTCTTGATCGGCGGCGCTGTCGGTCTCCATGACCAGCGATACATGTTCGAGGAAGGACTCGAGGTCGGGAAAGGCCTCCATCGCGCGAACCAGCTCTTTCAAATTGTCGAGCCGCCCAGTGGCTTCCGGCGTCTTGTCCGAACGCCACATCTCGGTGTAGCCGGATTCATCGAGCACTTGCTCGGCCAGCTCATGCTGCGGCTTTGAATCGATCAGCGTGCGCCAGCGGTCGAGATCGCCGATGAGGCCGCGCAGCGCGCCGCGGGGCTTGGGCTTCAGCTCCTCGCTTTCGACAAGAACGCGCGCCGCCTGCATCAGCGGAATGGCTTCGCGCCGCGCATATTCATGCAGCATTTGCAGCGTCGCGTCGCCGAGACCGCGTTTGGGCGTATTGATGATGCGCTCGAAGGCGAGATCGTCGGCCGGCTGCGCGACGCAGCGCAGATAGGCGAGCGCGTCGCGAATTTCGAGCCGCTCGTAAAAGCGCGGGCCGCCGATGACCCGATAGGGCAGGCCGATCTCGACGAAGCGCTCTTCGAATTCGCGCATCTGAAAGGACGCGCGCACGAGAATGGCGATCTCTTCGAGCGAATGGTCCTTGCGGCTCAGCTGCTCGATGTCCTCGCCGATGCTGCGCGCTTCTTCCTGGCTGTCCCAGACGCCGGTGAGCGTCGGCTTTTCGCCCTCGCCGCCATCGGTGAACAGGGTTTTGCCGAGCCGGCCTTCGTTATGAGATATGAGATGCGAGGCGGCGGCGAGAATATGTCCGGTCGAGCGGTAGTTGCGCTCCAGGCGGATGACCTTGGCGCCGGGAAAATCCTGCTCGAAACGCAGGATGTTCTCGACCTCGGCGCCGCGCCAGCCATAGACGCTCTGATCGTCGTCGCCGACGCAGCAGAGATTTTGTTTCCCCGGCGCCCGCTGCGAGATCAGCCGCAGCCACAGATATTGCGCGATATTCGTGTCCTGATATTCGTCGACCAGAATATATTTGAAGCGGCGCTGATAGTCGGCGAGCACATCGCGATTGTCGCGAAAGAGCCGCAGGCTCTCCATCAAGAGATCGCCGAAATCGACGGCGTTCAAGACCTTGAGCCGCTCCTGATAGAGCGCGTAAAGCGCCGCGCCTTTGCCGTTGGCGAAGCTCTCGGCGTCGCCGGCGGGAACCTGCGCCGGCGTCAAGCCGCGGTTCTTCCAGCCGTCGATGCGCATGGCGAGCGCGCGCGCCGGCCAGCGCTTGTCGTCGATATTCTCCGCGCGCAGCACCTGCTTCAAGAGGCGGATCTGATCGTCCGTGTCGAGAATGGTGAAGTTGGGTTTTAAGCCCACAAGTTCGGCGTGGCGGCGCAGGATCTTGGCGCTGATCGCGTGAAAGGTGCCGAGCCATTGCATGGCCTGCGCGCCCTCGCCGACGAGCGCCTCCACGCGCTGGCGCATCTCGCGCGCCGCCTTATTGGTGAAGGTGACGGCGAGGATTTCATAGGCGCGCGCCTTGCCGAGCGCCAGGATGTGCCCGATCCGCGTCGTCAGCGCCCGCGTCTTGCCGGTGCCGGCGCCGGCGAGCACGAGCACCGGCCCGTCGAGGGTTTCGACGGCGGCGCGCTGCTCGGGGTTGAGCGCGTCGAGATAGCGCGGCCGTCCGGCGCTCGCCGCCACGCGCGCGGCAAGCCCGCCCGTCTGCGGCGCGTAATCGTCGATCTCGGGGGGAGGGCTCTTCATGATTCTTCAATCATATAGGAGAACGGAAGGCGAATCACGCTTGCGGCGCTTTCGCCTCCCCCTTGAGGGGGAGGTTGCTCGCCGCAGGCGAGCGGGAGGGGGTGAGAAACATATGTGTGGCGGCAGTTCACCCCACCCCGGCCTGCTTTGCAGTCCGACCCTCCCCCTCGAGGGGAGGGTGTACTTCCAGCGCCCGCTCCAGCACAAACACCCTGAGCGCCGAGGACAGGTTCGCTTCGCCGCGCCCGGCGTCGACGCGGGCGATGAGCCCCGCGAGCGACACGCCGTCTTGCGCCGCGATGTCTTTCAGCGCACGCCAGAAGGCATCTTCGAGAGAGACGCTGGTGCGATGGCCGGCGATGACGACGGAATGCTTGACGACGAGGCGGGAACTGGCGTCTTGCGCCTGCGCCTCGCTCACGCCTGATCGTCCGCTTCTTCCCGCTCGCGCCTATGCGCCTCTAGCCTGGCGCTTTCCAGCTGCGCCTGCGCGGCGGTCAACTCCCGCTCGGATTTGGCGCGCCCGAAGGCTGCGCGCTTCGCTTGCGCGGCGTCTTCCTTGGCGTGGCGGTCGCGCTGTTTGCGCGCGCGCCGCAAATTGACGACCTCGCCCATCAGGGTTTTTTGCGGAAGGCGTCGATCGAGACGACCTTCTCGTCGCCGTCTTCCTTCGCTTCGACCGGCTTAAGTTTTCTTGGCTTATCGGCGCTCGGCGTCTTGTTCGGCTCTGCTTTGGCGGGCTCGACCTTGGCCGGCTTGAATTCCCTTACCGGCTCCGGCGTTTTCACGACAAGGCTTGGTCCGGCCGAAGGCGCGTCCTCCTCTTCGCCTTCCTCAAGCCCGTCTTCGGCGCTCTCAAAGCGCAGGCCGAACTCGACGGCAGGATCGAAAAAGCCGGTGACGGCCGAGAAGGGCACATAGAGATGCTCGGCGACCGAGCGGAACGACAGGGTGACGCCGAAACCTTCTTCGTCGACTTCCAGATCCGACCATTGATGCTGCAGGATGATGGTCAGCTCGCTCGGCCATTGCTCGGCGAGGCGGCGCGAAATCGTGACGCCCGGCGCATCGGTGCGGAAGCTGATGGTGAAGTGATGGTCGCCGGGCAGATAGCCGCTCTCGGCGACGTCGCCCAGCACTTTGCGCATGACGCCGCGCATGGCGTCCTGAACGAGAAGATCGTAGCGAATAATGTCTTTAGCCATTGCGTCGCGCCAGACTGCCATCTGTATGGTCGACCGGCTCCCGCTTCCGACCGCCATGCCTGCCGCGCTTGCATCACGGCGGCGCGGCGCGAGAAAATGAAGTGGAGGCTTCTGTTGCCAGGCGCCTCCTGACCCCGCCTAGAAGTGCTAACCCCTAGGGCTTAATTCCCAGTTTGGGCGCCGCATTACGCGGCGACGGCCACCGGAGCATAGTTGTCGTTGGCAACTATAAGTTTGACCCGATAACGGCGGTATCATGCCGAGCAAAAAATCACCCTTTACACCCTCGTCAATCCTATTTCGCCCCCGCCAAAACCCGCCGCCCGGACGGGCTTTGGTGGAGGCGCCGGGTACCGCCCCCGGGTCCGAATGGTTTATTACGGTGTCCGTTTATCGCCATAGCCGACGCAAGCGACGGCAGACTGAATATAGGCGCTTGCGGGATTTTGTGAAAGTCCCCCACCGTCTTTGTCTTCAGCGCTTTTGCCGAGGGGACGGAGCACGGACCTATTGCGCGCCGATCCGCTTCACAGCGCCAAAGCCCTTCGCGTCCATGGCGAGGTGCAGCCGATTCTGCAGTCCGGCGTCGTCGCCCGTGACGAGCAGTCCGGCGTTTTCGGCGATCGCGTCGCAGAGCGCCGCCACCCAGGGCTCCTCGCTTTTGGCGAAATCGCTGAGCACATAAGCATGGACCAGCGCCTTATCGCCAGGGTGGCCGATGCCGAGCCGCAGCCGTTTATAGTCGTTGCCGATATGCGCGGTGATCGAGCGCAGCCCGTTGTGGCCTGCGACGCCGCCGCCTGTCTTGATCCGGCATTTGGCCGGCGCGAGATCGAGTTCGTCGTGAAGAACCACGATCTCATCGACGCCGATCTTGTGAAAACGCGCGGCTTCGCCGACCGAACGGCCGCTCTCGTTCATAAAGGTCTGCGGCTGCAGGAGCATGACCTTTTCGCCGCCGATCGCCCCTTCGCTGACGAGGCCCCGGAAGCGCGCCCGCGCTTGTGGAAAGCCGTGTCGCTTGGCGATCGCTTCGAGCGCCATAAAGCCGATATTGTGCCGGTTCTTGGCGTAGGCGCGTCCGGGATTGCCCAGTCCGACAAGGAGCAGCATGTGAGCCTCTGACATAAAAATGGCCGGGCGAACCCGGCCATTATCACGGTAAGCTTCGCAGCGCTTACTTCTTCTTTTCATCCTTGGCGGGAGCGGCCGCAGGCGCAGCCGCCGCGGCTGGAGCCTCCTCGGCGCCGCCGCCCGCCGGCGGCGTTAGGCTCGCGACGGTGAAATTCTTGTCGGGATTCGTGGGCTTGCAGCCCTCCGGCAGCGGAATCGCCGAAATATGCAGCGAATCATTGAAGTCCAAGCCCGTCAGGTCGGCGGTGATGGCCTCCGGAATATTGTCCGCCGGCACCCACATCTCCACCGTGTGATAGACGATGTTGAGCGCGCCGCCGCGCTTGATGCCAGGCGCCGCTTCCTGGTTGATGAAATGCACCGGCACTTGCACGCGCAGCCGCGAACCCGGCTTCAGGCGCAGGAAATCCACGTGCATCGGCGTGTCTTTGATGACGTCAAGCTGATAGTCGCGCGGGATGGCGCGCTCCTTCTTGCCGTCGACGTCGAGTTCGAAGATCGTCGTGAGAAAATGCCCAGCGAAGATCAGCTGGGAGAGGCTCTTTTTCTCGAGCGAGAGCGGCTGCGGCGCTTCGCCGCCGCCATAGAGCACTGCTGGTATGCGACCCTCACGGCGAACGCTGCGGGCGGCCCCCTTGCCTGTCCCGCTGCGCACCGTGGCCGCGAGCTTCTTGGTCTCGGCCATATCGGTGTCCTTCATGTCAAAAGAAAAGGCGCTGCTTCGCCTCCAGGGGTGTCGGAAACGCAAGCGCCGCGGCGCTTATAGGGGAGCAAGCCAGGAGAGGCAAGCGGAGCGCCGAAAACCTGCGCGACCCCCTTTCCCATCGCTGCTGGGGCCTCATATGGCCGCAGATCGCTCGCTCGCCTTTGAGCGGCATGGCGCAGCCGTGGCCTGGTTCCGGCTGCAAGAGAAAGGGTTCGAACATGCGTACTCTCGTGACGTGCATCGCGCTTCTCGGGCTCGTCGGCATGGCGGCGACGCCGGCCCAGGCCGACCGTCGGCTCACCCGCGAAGAGAAATCCAGCATCCGTTCAGCGATGAAGGACGCGCAGTGCTCCGGCGGCAAGATGGAATTTGACGACGGAAAATTCGAAGTCGACAACGCGAAATGTCAAAACGGCAAGCGCTACGATCTCACGTTCGATCAGAACTTCAAACTGACGAACAAGGAATTCGAAGGTAGGGCAGGCCGCAACGGATATTATGGCAGTGGCCGCTACGACAGGCGCGACTCGTGGCGCGACAACAGGCGTGGCGTGGATCGCTACTGAGATCGGGGCCGCCGCGCGGCTGGCCGCCGCTTGCCGACGCAGGCAAGCGGCGGCCAGCCATGCAATAAGTAATGGTGCGTGCGCTTACGCCTTGGTCTCCGGCAGATTCAGCCGGATGTGCAGTTCGCGCAGATGCTTCATCGTCGCTTCCGACGGCGCGCCCATCAGCAAATCCTCGGCGCGCTGATTCATCGGGAACAGCGTCACTTCGCGCAGGTTTTCCTCTTCCGCGAGCAGCATGACGATGCGGTCGACGCCGGGCGCGATGCCGCCATGCGGCGGCGCGCCATATTGGAAGGCGCGATACATGCCGCCAAATTTCTCGATCAGCACATCTTCGCCATAGCCAGCGATCTCGAACGCCTTCTTCATGACGTCGGGACGATGGTTTCGGATCGCGCCGGACGATAATTCCACGCCGTTGCAGACGATGTCATATTGGTAGGCGAGGATCGTGAGCGGGTCCTGATTTTCCAGCGCCTCCATGCCCCCTTGCGGCATCGAGAAGGGATTGTGCGAGAAGTCGACCTTCTTCTCGTCCTCGTTCCACTCGTACATCGGGAAGTCGACGATCCAGCAGAATTCGAAGACGTCTTTCTTCGATAGACCGAGTTCGTCGCCGATGCGCACGCGCGCCATGCCCGCGAGCCGTGCGGCGGCGGTCTCTTCTCCGGCGGAGAAGAACACCGCGTCGCCCGCCTTGACGCCCGCCTTGGCGGCGATCGCGGCCTGCGCCTCCGCGGGAATGAATTTCGCGATCGGGCCTTTGCCGGCGAGCGCGCCGCTTTCTTCCTCAAAGATCACATAACCGAGGCCCGGCGCGCCTTCGCTGCGCGCCCAGTCGTTCAATTTGTCGAAGAAGCTGCGCGGCTGCGCGGCTGCGCCCGGCGCGGGGATGGCGCGCACGGTCTTGCCTTTGAACGCCTTGAAGCTCACGTCTTCGCGGGCGAATTCCTCCGACACGTCGGCGATGAGCAGCGGATTGCGCAGATCCGGCTTGTCGGTGCCATATTTGAGCATCGACTCGCGGAAGGAAATGCGCGGGAATTTCTGCGTGACCGCCTTGCCTTTGGCGAATTCCTCGAACAAGCCGCGCAGCACCGGCTCGATCGCGCCGAACACGTCTTCCTGCGTCACGAAGCTCATTTCGACGTCGAGCTGGTAGAACTCTCCCGGCGAGCGGTCGGCGCGCGCGTCCTCGTCGCGAAAGCAGGGCGCGATCTGGAAATAGCGATCGAAGCCCGCGACCATGATCAGCTGCTTGAACTGCTGGGGCGCCTGCGGCAGCGCGTAGAATTTCCCCGGATGCAGGCGCGAGGGCACCAGAAAGTCGCGCGCGCCCTCGGGCGAGGAAGCGGTCAGGATCGGCGTCTGGAATTCAAAGAAGCCCGCCTGCTTCATGCGCATGCGGATCGAGTCGACGATGCGGCCGCGCAGCATGATGTTCTGGTGCAGCTTCTCGCGCCGCAGATCGATGAAGCGATATTTGAGCCGCGTGTCTTCCGGATAGGGCTGGTCGCCGAAGACCGGCACCGGCAATTCGGCGGCGGCGCCCAACACCTCGATCTCGGTGACGTAAACCTCGACCTGTCCTGTCGGCATGTCGGGGTTTTCGGTGCCGGCGGGACGCTTCTTCACCTCGCCGTCGAGCCGCACCACCCATTCGGAGCGCAGTTTCTCCGCCTGCGCGAAGGCGGGCGAATCGGGATCGACGACGCATTGCGTCAACCCGTAGTGATCGCGCAGGTCGATAAACAGCACGCCGCCATGATCGCGGATGCGATGGCACCAGCCGGAGAGCCGGATTTTCTGGCCGACGAGCGCCTCGTTTGGTTCTCCACAATTATGCGAACGGTAGCGATGCATTTTATCTCTCTGGAGGCGGTAAGGCGCCGGCGCGCGAAACCCAGCGTTTCGCGCGGACAAGCACACGGGCGCGCGGAATTTGTCAAGCGCACGATGGAGAATGCTACGGACATTCTATCCGAGCGCCGTCAGTGCGATGCGCTCAATTTTCTTGACAGTAAAGCTCCGCTTCGGCACTTTGAATTTGCGTTTCTCAACTTTGGGCTTTCCGATGGATAGGTATTATTTGTGGTTAGTCAAAGCCGTTGTAATTACTCTTGCTGTTACGACGTGTGCGGGATGCGCCGTAAAGTGGAGCAAGCCGTTCTGAGTTAAGCAAGAATCAATCACCCATACATGAAGTGATATACATGAAACGCCTTCGCATAGGATTCGCACTCTTTTTGCTGGCAACCCTTTCGGCGTGTGGAGGAGGAAAGTGGGACGTGGAGGCTTTCCCCCGCTACGGCAAATTACCCGGCCCCAGCGGCAAAATTTGAGAGGGATCGCTGCGACGGGATAGGGCCTTTCATCAGCGGCGGCAGGATGTTCGAGCATCGCGAGCAGCGCGCTGGCGCAGGCGCATACGTCGCTCTGTAACCGCTGTTCATTTCTTGAAGAACGCTTCCGCCGCCGCGCTCGCCGCCTGTTTCGCCGCGCGGGCGGCCTCGAGCCGGGCGATCTCTAGCCGCAGTCGCTCGATGCGCTCGTCGAGTTCGGCGACGGACAGAAGATCGAGCGGCTGACCGATCTCGAAAGCCGCCGGACGCGGCGCGTCATCCTGTTCGCTTTTCATCATCGCGGACCTCGGCTGGATTTCTTCGCTCGCTGGCCAAAATAGCGCCTGAGGAGTCATGCGCCAACTTGTGGACGCGCGTCATTTGAGCGTAACTTCCGGCGCGCTTGATGATCCGCGCAGGCGGGGCGTCGTCGGCCGCCCAGGCGCGGCAGGAAGCGCCCAAGACCGCCAAGGCGCGGCGCGTCCCGCGCCCGCCTCTCTTTCCGGACGAAATAGGTATGACCAAGTGGGTGTATAGTTTCAGCGCCGGTCGGTCCGAAGGATCGGCGTCGATGAAAGAGCTTTTGGGCGGCAAAGGGGCCAATCTGGCTGAAATGGCGGCGCTCGGACTGCCCGTGCCGCCCGGCTTCACCATCACCACCGAGGTCTGCGCCTATTTTTACGCCAACGGCAAGACCTTTCCCGCCGATCTCGCCGGGCAGGTCGACGAAGCGCTTGCCGATATCGGCCGCGTCGCCGGGCACGCCTTCGACGACTCGCAGCAGCCGCTGCTCGTCTCCGTGCGTTCGGGCGCCCGCGCCTCAATGCCCGGGATGATGGATACGGTGCTCAATCTTGGTCTCAACGACGAGACGGTGGAAGCGCTCGCGCGCAACTCCGGCGACGAACGCTTCGCCTGGGACTGCTACCGACGCTTCATCGAAATGTATTCATCGGTCGTGCTCGGCGTCGAACATCACCAGTTCGAGGACGCGCTGGAGAGAATCAAGGAGAGCAAGGGCTTCGCGCTCGATACGCAGCTGACGGCCGACGATTGGCGCAAGGTCGCCGCGCAATACAAGGCGATCGTCCAACAGGCCGCCGGCAAGAGCTTTCCCCAAGATCCGCGCGAGCAATTGTGGGGCGCGATCAAGGCGGTGTTTTCATCCTGGTTGAATAATCGCGCCATCGTCTATCGCGGCCTGCACAACATTCCCGAAAGCTGGGGCACCGCGGTCAGTATTCAGGCGATGGTGTTTGGCAATATGGGGGCGCAATCGGCGACCGGCGTCGCCTTCACGCGCAACCCTTCGACCGGCGTGCGCGAACTCTACGGCGAATATCTGATCAATGCGCAGGGCGAAGACGTCGTCGCCGGCATTCGCACGCCGCAGCCGATCGCCCAGTCGGCGAGCCACGCCTCCGGCTTCGAGAAGATTTCGCTCGAAGCCGCGATGCCGGCGATCTTCGCCGAATTCAAGGGATACGCCGACAAGCTCGAACGCCATTTCCGCGATATGCAGGACATGGAGTTTACGGTCGAGCGCGGCAAATTATGGATGCTGCAGACGCGCGCCGGCAAACGCACCGCGCGCGCGGCGCTCAAGCTCGCCGTCGACATGGCCCGCGAAGGCCTCATCGGCAAGGATGAGGCGATCACGCGCGTCGAGCCCCAGTCGCTCGAACAATTGCTGCATCCCACGATCGATCCCGCGGCGAAGCGCAATATTCTCGCCACGGGTCTGCCCGCCTCGCCCGGCGCGGCTGTCGGCGAGATCGTCTTCGATCCGGAAGAAGCCGCCAAGCTCGCCTCGAACGGCCGCAAGATCATCCTCGTGCGCATCGAGACGAGTCCTGAAGACATCACCGGCATGCATGGGGCGGAAGGCATTCTCACCGCGCGCGGCGGCATGACCTCGCACGCCGCCGTCGTGGCGCGCGGTATGGGCAAGCCCTGCGTCACCGGCGCCGGCGCGCTGCGCATCGACTACGAGGACCAGAGCTTTACCGTCGCCGGCAAGCGTTTCGGCAAAGGCGATCGCATCACCATCGACGGCTCCGCCGGGCAGGTGATCGCCGGCGAAGTGAAGATGCAGCGGCCGGAGCTCACCGGCGAATTCGCCGTGCTGATGTCCTGGGCGGACCAGAAGCGACGGCTGAAGATTCGCGCCAATGCCGAAACGCCGTCAGATGCGCGCGCCGCCCGCCGTTTCGGCGCCGAGGGCATCGGCCTCGCGCGCACCGAGCACATGTTTTTCGAAGGCGAGCGCATCGTCGCGGTCCGCGAGATGATTCTCGCCGATGACGCCGAAGGGCGCCGCCTCGCGCTGGCGAAACTGCTGCCCATGCAGCGCGAGGACTTCAAGCAGCTGTTTGAGATCATGTCGGGCCTGCCGGTCACGATCCGTCTGCTCGATCCGCCGCTGCATGAGTTTTTGCCGCATTCGGACGCCGAGATCGCCGCCGTGGCGCGGGCGATGGGCGCCGATCCGGTGAAACTGCGCCGCCGCGCCGCGCAGCTTTCCGAGTTCAATCCGATGCTGGGCTTTCGCGGCGTGCGGCTCGCCGTCATCTTCCCCGAGATCGTCGACATGCAGGCGCGCGCGATTTTCGAGGCGGCGATCGAAGCCAGCCTTTCGACGGGCGAACCCGTCGACATCGAGATCATGGCGCCGCTCGTTTTCACACGCGCGGAACTCGATCTCGTCAAGGCGCGCGTCGCCGAAATGGCGAAGCTCGTCGAGGGCGAGACCGGGATCAGGCCGAACTACCACGTCGGCACGATGATCGAATTGCCGCGCGCGGCGCTGCGCGCCGGCGACATCGCGCCATCGGCGGATTTCTTCTCCTTCGGCACCAACGACCTGACGCAAACGACGCTCGGCATTTCGCGCGACGATTCGGGCTCCTTCCTCAACGCCTATCTTGAAAAGGGGCTGCTGCCGGCCGACCCTTTCGTGACGATCGATCAGGAAGGCGTCGGCGAGCTGGTCGAACTCGGCTGCAAACGCGCCCGCGCCGCGAACCCGACGATTACGCTCGGCGTCTGCGGCGAGCATGGCGGCGATCCGGTTTCCGTCGCCTTCTTCGACAAGATCGGCTTCGACTATGTGTCCTGTTCGCCGTTCCGCGTGCCGATCGCGCGGCTTGCGGCGGCGCAGGCGGCGCTCGGCGAAAAGGCGTCGAGCACGGCGTGATCGCGAGCGGAGGCGCCGTTTCGCCGTCATGGCCGGGCTTGTCCCGGCCATCCACGTGTCAACATTGCATGCGCCTTGCAGCCATTACGGAACCACCCGGCGTGGACGCCCCGCGACACGCGCGGGCATGACGCAGGAGAGACGCCGCGCGGGCGCCGCGCCTCACGCGCTCTCCAGTTCTTCGTTGCGGTGATTCATCTCGAAACGGCGCACGATCAGCCGCACGAGATACAGGCCGAACTCGGGGTTTTGAAAATAGAGCTGTTCGAACTGCTCATAGGTGATGACGAGCAGACTGACGTCGCTCTTGCAGCGCGCCGTCGCGGTGCGTTTGCCGTTGGTCGTAAATAGCGCCATCTCGCCGAAAATGGCGCCGGGCGAGAGAAGCGCGCCGCGTTCGACGATTTCGACTTGTCCTTCGACGACGACGAAGGCCTCGTCGGCTGCGTCGCCCTTCATGAAGACCGCTTCGCCGCGTTGCAGGGTGCGCGGATGCATGAAGGGCTTCAGCCATTCGATGTTCAGGTCGGTGCCGTTGGCTACGCGCACGCTGGCGATGAGCTTGCGCATTTCGCGCATGCGGGTGAAATTGAGCGGCAGGTTGATGGCATGTTTGGCGATCGTCGGCGGGCTGCCGATGATGAGCCCCAAGGTCACGCCGAGCACATTGCCGAGCATCGCGGTGATGCGCAACGGGATCATCCGCTTCATGTAAGCGGCGCCGACGACCGTGGACGCTTCCGCCCAGGCGAGCGCCGTCAGCGCCACCCCGCCGACGGTCTTTCCCGTATCCGACGCGGCCCAACTCATGAGCGTATCGATCAGTTCGGACATTGCAGCTTCCATCCTTACGCCGCGCTTAACCTTTGCGCGCAACCAAGACAAGCGATCAAAAAGCGTGCGGGACTGGACTTTCCCATGCGCTTTCGCACATTCGCTCCATGCGACAAACGAGCCGACTCCTGCGGATCGACACATCCGGGCGCGGATTTTACGAATTTACCGAGGCGGTCCGCGACTTTACGCGCGCCGCGCGCATGACGCAGGGGCTGGCGACGGCGTTCTGCCGCCACACCTCCGCGTCGCTGCTCATTCAGGAAAACGCCGATCCCACCGTGCTGCGCGATCTCGAAGCCGTCTTCGCGCGGCTCGCGCCCGAAGGCGCGGATTACGCCCATGATACGGAAGGCGCCGACGACATGCCGGCGCATATCCGCGCCGCGCTCACCCAGACGCAACTCTCGATTCCTCTCATTGGCGGCGCGCTGGCGCTTGGAACTTGGCAGGGCGTCTTTCTTTTCGAGCACCGCCGGCGGCCGCACCGGCGCGAGGTCGCGCTGCATCTGATCGGCGAATGGTCGCACGCTGCGTCATTCTGGCACGATCGCGGCGCCGCCCCGGCAACGGTTCCGCAAGGCTAATGAACGATAAGGTTTTGCGAAGGATCGCATCCGGGGCGGAGCGACGCAAATCGCGGCGCCTTGCCAGACGCGCCGTCGCACATGGATCAGTCTATGCGTCGTCAGTCGAGAACGCGTTTTGTGCGCAGAGGGGTTGCGCCCTGGGTCTTCAGCGTAACGGCGCCTTGGGCGCTCGGCGTCGGCATGCTGGTCTCCTTCACCGCGGTCGCCGGGCAGGACCCCGTCGCCGACTGGCGCGTTTCTCCGCTTGCGGCGCGCGCGCCAGGGGCGATGACGCTCGGCTTCAGCGAGGCGGCGAGCGGCGATTACGGGTTCTATGGCCCGAGCCGCGCCCAAATTCAGCAGGCGCGCCTTAGCGTTGGCGCGCCGGAGGAGGAGGGCGCAGCTGCCGACGAGCGCGAGCCGCATGTCGATCTCAAGCCGGAGGTGAAGCACTTTCCTCAGGTCGATCGGCGGCACAAGGGCGATCCGGTGGTCGCCATGCGGCCCGGTTTCGAGACGCGCCGGCCGCAGCCGGCGAATTTGGGGCTGAGCGAGTCGCCGCCGCTCTCCTTCGGCCTTGAGGGCAAGTCGACGCGGCCGACAGAGACGCCGCTTGCGCCGCGCGGCAAAACCCCAGGCGACGAAGCGCTCGAAGAGGCGGACGCGGGCGCCGCCCCGGAGCCGGCGACGACGCAAAAGTCGATGGCGGCCGCCTCGCCGGCGCAAAGCTCATCAATCTCGACGCCGACGGCGGCCGACGCGCCCCGCGACCTCGGGCGGGAGGCGCTGACCGAACGCGCCCTTCATGGGGCAAGCCCGCAGACGCCGCGCGCCGTCGCGCTGGGCTCCTCGACGCCGGCGCTGCCGGACGCCGTGCCCATCGAAGTGTCGTCTTTCCCCGGCGCGACGCTGGCGCTGTCGTCGCCGGGCACGGCGTTGAGCGCGTCACGTCCGGATTATGCCGCTTCGATCGATCCGGAAAAGCTTGGCCGCGAGGCCCGCTGCCTGGCGGAAGCCGTCTATTTCGAGGCCCGCAGCGAGCCCGAGGCGGGGCAGGCGGCCGTCGCGCAGGTCGTGCTCAACCGCGTCCAGAGCGGACTTTATCCCGCAAGCGTCTGCGGCGTCGTTTATCAGAACCGCTATCGCTATCGCGGCTGCCAGTTCTCCTTCGCCTGCGAGGGCAAGTCGCTCCGCATCACCGAAGGCGACGCCTGGGAACAGGCGGTGCGCGTCGCCAAGGAGGTCATGGTTGGTCGAACCTACATCTCCGACGTCGGCCGTTCGACGCATTACCACGCTAATTACGCCCATCCGCGCTGGGCGCGGGCGCTCAGAAAGATGGATGTCATCGGCCGGCATATTTTCTACCGCCTGAAGCCGGGACAGACGTGAGACGTGTAGCGCGGCAAAACGAACGGCCTCTCGCGACAAACCAATTGGCCGCACCCTGAAAGCGCGGCGGAGACTTTGCGGCCTCTGCGCGAACTGCGGAATTTAGCGCGTCGAGGTCATCGCATGGCGTCGCATGAAGCGCTTCCCGACCAAACGAAGGGTTATCAGTGATTCCCTGGACCCTGCTCGACACGGCGCCGATACCCGGCGGCGAGGGTGAACTCCGCCTCAAGCGTCGCGGCGCAGAATTCTCCATCATGTTGGGCAATATCGAACTGATGAACAGTCGCCTCAGTGGCTCGGAGGAGGCGCTCGCCACGCTCTCTTGCGAGAGAATTCAGGCGCGGCCACAGCCGTGCGTTCTGATCGGCGGGCTGGGGATGGGCTTCACGCTGCGCGCCGCGCTTGACGTCCTCGGCGCGAAAGCGCGGATTGTTGTCGCCGAACTCATTCCCGCGGTCGTGGCCTGGGCGCGCGGTCCGATGGCGGAAGTCTTCGGCGCCAGCCTGACGGATTCGCGCGTGAGCATCGAGGAAGCGGATGTTGGACGCCTGATCCGGTCTGGCCGCTCGACGTATGACGCCATCCTTCTCGATGTCGATAACGGCCCCGAGGGCCTGACTCGCGAAGCCAATGACGGACTTTACGATATCGAGGGATTGAGGGCGGCCCGCAAAGCGCTGCGCCGTGACGGGGTGTTGGCCGTCTGGTCATCGGGGCCGGATCGGAATTTCACGTCGCGCCTCCGCAAAGCCGGGTTCCATGTGGATGAAGTCAAGGTGCGCGCCAACGGCCAACGTGGCGGGGCCCGGCACGTCATCTGGATCGCGACGCCTCTCGGTTCGACACCTTAGATCCCACAGCAAGCCAATCTTTAACTGAAGCCGGAATCGGCGGCGCCCCGGCCTTTTTTCTGGTGGGGAGGCGACACGCTCATGGTCAACATACGAGGCCAACCCGCCGAGATAAGCAGTCGGCCGCAGTGTTTCGATAAATTGTCGATAAGGCGACGAGGCTAAGTGTCGTAGCTTCTAGGACGACGACGGCGCCGCTGGGCGACGTCGCCGCCATTCCCAAATGGTCAAGCTATTTCGCCGGTCGTCTTGGCAGGTATTCTGCTGATTTCCGCAGCTAAAGTCTGTCGGCATCGACGGGAGCGAGAGGAGCCGCTTTTTCTCCTGCTAGCCGGTTAATCGACGAGCCGCGCGCGAACCAGCCCGCGCACCGAATTGCCGAGAAAAAACTCTGATCGCGAAATATCTTCGAGCCGCAAGATGGACTCGCGGGCGCGTCCTTGCGCGATGAGCGCCGCGCGCAGCGTTCCCGGCAACAGTCCGCAGGACAGCGGCGGGGTCAGCAAAGTTTCGCCTTCAGGCGCGAAGAGGTTGCAGCGCGCCGCTTCGCACAGCTCGTCGCGCTCATTTTGAAAGAGAACTTCATCGGCCCCGTAGCGCTGCGCCGCCTCGCCGAGCGCGTCTTCATAGAGCGCGCGCCGTGTCGTCTTGTGCCGCAACAGGGGATCGGCGGAGGAAAAGCGCCGCTTTGCGACGGCGACGCGCCAGACGGCATCGGGCGGAATCGGCTCGATCGGCGTGACGCTGGTTTCGATCGTTCCGTCGCGCGCAAGGACCAGCCGCACGCGAAGGCGCCCGTTCGACGTCACCGCGACAGCGGCGTTCAGCGCATCGCGGACTCGCGCCTCATCATCGGCGAAGCCGAGCGCAGCGCTCGACGCCGCAAGCCGCGCGAGATGTTCGGCCACCAAGCCGAAGCCCTCGTCGCGCGTCCACAGCAGCGTTTCGATCAGTCCGAAGTCGTTCTCGCGCCCGTCAGAAAGCGCGCCTTGATCAGACATTCCTCATACTCTTCGCGCGCGCGGGAGTCGGCGACGACGGCGGAGCCGACATTGCAAACGAGGTCGCCTTCCGGAAAAATGGTCAGCGTGCGGATCGCGACGTTGAAACGAATGTCGCCATCAGGCGCGATGACGCCGAGCGCCCCGCAATAGACGCCGCGCGCGGCGCATTCGAGATCGCGGATGATCTCCATCGCCCGGATCTTGGGCGCGCCGGTCACCGAACCGCACGGGAAAAGCCCGGTGAACAGATCCTTCAGCGTCACGTCGTCGCGCAGCCGCGCCTCGATGCCTGACGTCATCTGATGCAGCGTCGGATAGGTCTGGATGGTGAAAAGATCCGTCACTTTCACCGTGCCGACGACGGCGAGGCGCGACAGATCGTTTCGAAGAAGATCGACGATCATCAGGTTTTCGGCGCGCGACTTTTCGTCTTCGACGAGATATTGCGCGCGCGCCATGTCTTCGGTGGGCATCACGCCGCGCTGCGCGGTGCCTTTCATCGGGCGGGCGCGAATGTCGCGGTCCTGCGCCTCGAAGAACACTTCCGGCGACAGCGACACGACGGTTTCAGCTTCCAGCGCGACGACGCCGCCATAAGCGACCGGCTGGCGCTTGCGCAGACCGCGATAAAGCGAAAGCGCATCGCCGTCATAGCGTCCGTACAGCGGGAAGGTGAGATTGATCTGATAAACGTCGCCGGCGAAAATATAGTCTCGGCAGGTGTTGAATCGTTGCGTGTACTCGTCCTGAGTCCAGGCAGGGGAAAGCGGAACGTTCGGCGCCGCGCTCTCGGCGGGCGGCAGCGACCAGGGCCGCGGCGCCCGAAACGCGCCAAAGAGCAGCAGCGGCGTCTGCGCGTCGGGCGTCGCTTGAGCGGCGAATTTGGGCTCCAGCGCATAGCCGAGCTCATAGCCGGCGTAGCCGGCGAGATAGAGGCCGCGCCTTGTCGCCGCCTCCATGCGTTCGAACGCCGCCGCGACGTCATTCGCCGCGCGCGCGACGATGATCTCCTCCGGCTCCTCGAACAGCAGCGCCTGTCCGTCGTTGCGGCCGTCTTCGAAAACGACGTAAGGCCGCGCCGGCGCGTCTTTTTGCGTCAGGACGGCGGGGCGTTCGGCGGCGTCTTGCATTTTTGGCGGGGCTCGCAATGGAATGTGATGTTACATCAGCCGGCTCCAGTTATGAAACGCCGCGTCGTCGCGCAACCTCCCATTCGCTTTGCTCTGGCGGCGCGCGCGGGCTAAGACGGCCTATGTCGAAATCCTCGCCGCTCCGCTTTCTCTTCATCGGCGACGTTCTGGGCCGTTCGGGCCGCGCGGCTGTGTCGCGCTTTGTCCCACGGCTGCGCGAAAAATGGGCGCTCGACTTCGTCGTCGCCAATGGCGAGAACGCCGCCGGAGGCTTCGGCATCACCGAAGCCATTTGCGATGAGATGCTCGGCCTTGGCGTCGATTGCGTCACGCTCGGCAATCACGCCTTTGATCAGCGCGAGGCGCTGGTCTTCATCGAACGCCAGCCGCGGCTGCTGCGCCCGGTCAATTATCCGCCCGGAACGCCGGGAAGCGGCGCCGGCCTCTATACGGCCGCGCGCGGGCAGCAGGTGCTCGTCGTCAATCCGATCGGCCGGGTCTTCATGGACGCGCTCGATGATCCTTTTGCCGCCATCGAGCGCGAGCTGGGCGCCTGCCCGCTTGGCGTCGGATGCGACGCCATCTTTATCGACATGCACGCCGAGGCGTCGAGCGAGAAAATGGCGATGGCGCATTTCGTCGACGGCCGCGCCTCCGTGGTGGTCGGCTCGCATACGCATACGCCGACCGCTGACGCGCAGATTCTGCCTGGAGGCACCGGGTATCAGACCGACGCGGGCATGACGGGCGATTACGACTCCGTCGTCGGCATGGACAAGGAGGAGCCGCTTCGCCGCTTCCTGCGCAAGACGCCCGGCGCGCGCTATGAGCCCGCGAATGGCGAAGCCACCTTCTGCGCCGTGGCGGCCGAAATTGGCGCCGACGGGCTGGCGACGATGATCTCGCCGGTGCGGCTTGGCGGCCGGCTGCGGGAAGAGTGGCCGAAGGAATGGGACGCGTCGTGAGCACGCGCGACGGTTTCGCTCGTCACGATCGAGACGCCGCGCGATCGACGATCGACGCCGCAAAATGCTGGACAAGGTTGTAGAGGATGACTGGCAGCATCACTTGCGGATGCTCGGCAAGGGCCGTTGAGGCAAGCACCAGCGCCGTGCCGTTGTTATTCATCCCCAGACCGAACATCATCGAAGCTGTGTCCGCCCGAGTGGCGTCCAAGGCCCGGGCGAGACCGTAGCCAGCCGCGAACATCACGAGGCATAGGCCGCCGACGATCGCCAGAATCGCCGCCAAAAAATCCAAGTCTGGGTGGGCGACGACGTTCGGCAAGGACAATGCGGCGTTCGAATAATTGAGCAGCGCCAGGACGATCATATTGGCGATCTTCAGGTAAGGGCTCGCCGCTCCGACCCCGGCTTGTCCCACGATCCCGTTGACCGCGAGTCCTAAGACCGTCGGCAGGATCACCCATGCGCCGAGAAAGGCGAATGCGCCGCCGGAGGCGAGTTCGTGCAGGTCTTCGGAATAGTCCCCGATCGTGACATAGCCGACTCCATGCAGAACCAGCGGCGTCAGTATCGGACTGAGCAGCGTCGTGAGCAGCACGAGTGAGAGGCTGAGCGCGAGATTGCCATTCGCATTTTGCGACCAAGCCGTCGAAGCGCCCGCAATCGGCATGGAGGCGATAAGCGCGAGTCCAACCAGGATCTGTTGAACCTCTTGGGGATTGTGCCAAAACAACAGCGTGCCGCTTATCGCGGCGATAAATGCGAGCGGCACGAGAATATTGGCGGCCAAACCTGACGCCAAGAGAGTCGGCCGGCCCAGCAGGTTTTTGATGTCGGCCGTCTTGGCGGAGAGTCCTGCATTGAAAAGCAGGAGCGCCAACATGATCGTCGGCGGCGAAACATGCAGCTTCACCGCGAAGAGATCGAGGGGAGCGAGTTCTACGCTGCGAATCTTCAGTCCGGCCGTTGGCCAAAGCGCGGCTGCAAAGTAGGAAGCTCCTACGATGTAAATAAAATAGTGATGAATAAAGCCCGCTATTGTTTGAGCGTGACTTTTATTTTCAAGAGGCTTCATCGTGAGGCTGCCGCTGTCTGAACGAGCTGAAGTTGAGATCTTTGCATGTGTCGGGCGAGCCAAAACGGTTGCGGTCGGCGTCTGCGCGCCGCCGTCGCCTGCATAAACTCTACCAAGAGCCGATAAGCTCGCTTAAATAGCTCATCGAGCAGCGCCCCCGGGGCGCGGGTCCGGAGCGCGCCACATGAAATGGGAAGATCTCCAGTCGTCCGAGAATATTGAGGATCGCCGCAGCGGCGGGCCGATGATGGGGGGCGGGCCCCGCATGGGCGCAGGGGGCCTCGGCCTTGGCACGATGGTGATTCTCGGCTTGATCGGCTGGGCGCTTGGCGTCAACCCTGCGATTCTCATCGGCGGGGCGCAGATGATCAACAATATGCGCCAAGAGCGCGAAGTGGCTCTGCCCCGCCAGGAGGCGCCGCGGCAGAGCGCGCCGACCGATCAACTGGGGCGCTTCGTCGCAAAGGTGGTGGGCTCCAACGAGCAGGTCTGGTCGCAAGTGCTTCCCGAGCAAAAGGGCGTGCGCTTCCAGCCGCCGCGGCTCGTTCTCTTCAATGGCTACACCCAGTCGCGGTGCGGGCCGGCGCAGTCGGCGATGGGGCCGTTCTATTGTCCGCTTGACCAGCGCATCTATCTCGACACGTCCTTCTTTCGCGACATGCAGCGGCGCTTCGGCGGCGGCGGTGATTTCGCCTATGCCTATGTAATCTCTCATGAGATGGGCCATCACGTCCAGAACTTGCTGGGCATTCTGCCGAAGATTCAGCGGGCGCAGCAACTCGCCGGGAGCCGTTCGGAGGCCAATGCGCTTTCGGTGCGCGCGGAGCTGATGGCCGATTGCCTCGCCGGGGTCTGGGCGAACAACGCCAATAAGCAGAAGCCCATTCTCGAAGAAGGCGACATCGAGCAGGCGGTCGCTTCGGCGCAGGCGATCGGCGACGATCGCCAGCAAAAAGCCACGCGCGGCTATGTTGTGCCGGACAGCTTCACCCATGGCTCGGCGGCGCAGCGCGCGCAATGGCTGCTGAAAGGCTTGCGCACGGGCAGCATCGACGCCTGCAACACGTTCAATCAGTGAAAGCTACAAGACGCGGCGGGCGCGGGTCGTCAGATCGGCGCCCCGCATCTTTCGCACAAGTCGCGCCAGATCCGCGCCTTCGGCGGATGAGAGCGCGCTCTTTGGCGCAATGAGCCCGACCGGACGCGCCAGACCCGGCGCCAGACGGGTGAGCAACGAATCCGGAGCCAGCCGAAGCGTTCGGGCGCGGCTTGCGTCGCCGTAGGCGAAAAAATCCTGCGCTTCCTCGGCGAAGTCGCGCTCCACGGCGAAACCGGCCAGCAAAAGGAGAAGATGGTCGCGCCGCGCCGCTTTTAGCGCCTGCGCCAAGCCGTCGGCGGCGTGCGGCGTTTCGATCAGCGCGCAGCCGGCTTCGTCGGCGATCCCGGCCAGGCCTCGTCCCGGCGCGGCGAGGATCAGAGCGTCGGCGATCAGTCCCTGAACGCACGACTCGACGAGCGAACCGAGGCTGCGCGCCACGGCCTCCCGGCGCAGCGGCGCGCCGGGAGAGTCGAAGGCGATGAGCGCGGCGGTCAGCATGTCGATGACATACCGGAAACCGAGGCGCGGCGGAATGCGGCGCCGCGTCAACGGGCGTTGCGTCCATCTTGTGAGCGGCGCCCATTGCGCGGGCGGCGGCCTTCGGTCACCATCGCGCCATGCCCTCCGCTTTCCCGCTCGAAATCCTCACGACGGATCAAATGGCGCGCGCCGATCGCCTGACGATCGAGAGCGGCGTGCCGGCGATGTCGCTGATGGAGAGCGCCGCCGCGGCGATCGCGCGGGCGACCAGCCAAATTCTTCAACGCACCAGCGGGCGGCGGGTCTTGGTGCTCTGCGGTCCGGGCAACAATGGCGGCGACGGCTTTGTCGCGGCGCGGCTGCTGCGCGCGCTGCGCTATAAAGTCCGCGTCGCCTCCCTGACGCCGCTCGACCAATTGCGCGGCGACGCGGCGCAAGCGGCCGCCGCTTGGCCTTGTCCAGTCACGTCCGCGCTCGAGTGCAGCTTCGAGGGCATCGATCTCGTGATCGACGCCCTGTTCGGCACGGGCCTCGCGCGCGATCTCGATTCGAACGCCAGCGCGCTCGTCCGCCGCCTCAACCGCTGGCGTCGCGAAAGCGGCCAGTACGTCGTCGCCGTCGATATTCCCAGCGGCGTCGACGGCACGACCGGCGCGGTGCGCGGCGCGGCGGTGGAGGCCGACGCGACGGTCACCTTTTTTCGCGTGAAGACCGGGCATCTGCTACTGCCCGGCCGTCTGCATTGCGGCGCGCTCACCTGCACGCATATCGGCATTCGACCCTCCGCGCTCGATTCGCTCGGCGTTGAGACCTTCGTCAACATGCCGCAGCTCTGGCGCGACGCGCTGCCCCTGCCGCAAGTCGAGGGCCACAAATATTCGCGCGGCCATGCCTTGGTCGTCTCGGGGGGCGCCTCCTTTACAGGCGCCGCGCGGCTTTCGGCGGCCGCCGCGCTCCGCGCCGGCGCTGGGCTCGTGACGCTCGCCAGCCCAACGGACGCGCTCGCGGTCAACGCCAGCGCGCTCACGTCCGTCATGGTTCGGCCGGCCGACGGCGCGAAAGGCCTCGCCAAGGTTCTTTCCGATGAACGAAAGAACGCCGTCGCCATCGGTCCGGGGCTGGGCGTCAGCGAGGAAAGCTGCGCACAGGTCGAAACGGCGCTTGCGCCGCAGGCCTATCGCCGCGCCGCGGTCCTCGACGCGGACGCGCTCTCGAGCTTCGCCGGCGATCCAGAGCGGTTGTGGCGCGCAACGCGCGCTGCGCCCGGTCCGGTGGTGATGACGCCGCACGCCGGCGAATTCGCACGGCTCTTCGCCGCTTGCGAGAGCGATTGCGGCTGCCGCTCGAAACTCGACAAGGCGCGCGAGGCGGCGCGCGCCAGCGGCGCGGTCGTGCTCTTCAAGGGGGCGGACACGGTCGTCGCCGCGCCGGACGGACGCGCCTCGATTCTTGCTTATGCCACGCCCTGGCTCGCCACGGCGGGCTCAGGCGACGTCTTGACCGGCGTCATCGCCGGCCTGCTGGCGCAGCGCATGGACGGCTTCCTCGCGGCGTCCTGCGCCGCCTGGATGCATGCGCGCGCCGCCGAGATTTTTGGACCTGGGCTGATCGCCGACGATATCATCGCCGCCTTGCCGCAGGTGTGGCGGGAACTCTGCGCGGCTCAGCAAAAGTAGGCCGAAGCGAGCGGCTTCCTTGGCTGTTTTATGAGCGTGGCCCCATGCGCCGATAAGCCGGCGGACACTTGTGGTGACCTCAAGACCTCCGTAGACTCGTCCTGCTTGAGCGAGGGCGCTCGACTTCGACGATAATCGCCCTAGTTCGCGCTCCTGTCCGAGCGGCTTCCGTCGCTGTCATAGTGCTGTCGCAGCCAGACCGCTTTTGAGGCGGCAGCTGAAAGAAAACGGGCGTGATGAAATCCTTCGAAAAACTGTTGCTTGAGAACAAAGCCTGGGCCGAGGAAGTCCGGGAGCGCGATCCCGGCTATTTCGACCGTCTCGCGGCCAATCAGAAGCCCGAATTCTTGTGGATCGGCTGCTCCGACAGCCGTGTGCCCGCCGACATCATCGTCAACGCGCTGCCGGGCGCCATTTTCGCGCACCGCAACATCGCCAATCAGGTGATCGCCACCGACTTCAACTGTCTCAGCGTCATTCAATATGCTGTGCAGGTGCTCAAAGTTCAGCACGTCATCGTCTGCGGTCACTATAATTGCGGCGGCGTTCGCGCCGCCCTTGACCGACAGCGCCCCGATCTGGCGCTGCTCAATAAATGGCTGATGCATATCAAAGACATCTATCGGATGCATCGAGACGAGATCGACGCGCTCAACTCTCAGACGGAACGCGCCAACCGACTGGTCGAAATCAATGTGATCGAGCAGGTGATGCGTCTGTCGCAACTTTCGATTGTTCAGACCGCCTGGAAAGAGGACCAGCAGCCAATGCTGCACGGCTGGGTGTTCGGACTCGACGATGGCATCCTGCATCAGCTCATCACCTTGCCGCCCGGCAGCGAGGTCGACGTCATCTATCAGCAACATGGCGGCGAGGATTTCTAACCGGCCGCGCGGCATAAACCGCCAACAGGGAGAATTCAGGCGTGTTTAGGAGACATCTCGACTACTACGTCCGCTACCTCGATCATGACATTCCGGCGGGGGTCGTGGTGTTTCTCGTCGCGGTGCCGCTGTGCCTCGGCATTGCGGTCGCGTCCGGCGCTCCGCCCTTCTCCGGCGTTATCGCCGGGATCATCGGCGGGCTTGTCGTGTCTCTTGTGAGCGGTTCGCAGTTGAGCGTTTCGGGTCCTGCCGCAGGCCTGACCGTCATTGTCGCGACCGCGGTCGAAAAACTCGGCTTCGACGCCATGCTGCTTGCGGTGGCGCTGTCGGGCCTCCTGCAAGTGGGGATGGGCTTTCTGCGGGCGGGCGTCATCGGCGCGTTTTTTCCGTCGGCCGTCATCAAGGGCATGCTCGCGGCGATCGGGCTGATCCTGATCATGAAGCAGCTGCCGCACGCGGTTGGCTACGACGCCGACGCGGAAGCCGACTTGTCGTTCCTCGAGGACGACAGCCACACGCGTCTCTCCTTCCTCTGGGACGCATTCCGGTCCTTCTCGACGGGAGCGGTGATCGTCAGCCTTGTATCGCTCGCGATCATGCTCCTTTGGGATACGCCCTACATCAAGAAGCATCGCTACTTTTCGATCGCCCCCGGTCCGCTGGTCGCGGTGCTGTTTGGCATCGCCTATAACGTCGTGGCTCAGACCCTGTTTCCCTCTTTGGCGATCGCGCCACAGCATCTCGTCAATCTTCCCGCCATCTTTGGACCGATAGATTTCGCGCGGGAGTTCAACTTTCCGGACTTTACCCGGCTGATCGATGTCCAGATCTACGTAACCGCCGCCACTTTGGCGCTGGTCGGCAGCCTTGAAACTCTGCTGAGCTTAGAGGCCGTCGACAAGCTCGATCCGCTCAAGCGCATCGCGCCGACCAATCAGGAGCTCAAAGCGCAGGGCGTCGGCAATTTCCTGAGCGGCATGTTGGGCGGATTGCCGATCACCGCAGTGATCGTGCGCAGCTCCGCCAGCATAGACGCCGGCGCACACACCAAGGTGGCGTCCTTTGTCCACGGCGTGCTGCTGTTGCTCAGCGCGATGTTCCTGGCGAGCGTGCTCAATATGATTCCGCTCGCGTGTCTTGCGGCGGTGCTGCTGCTGACGGGCTACAAGCTCGCGAAGCCGAAGCTCTTCGTTCAGCAATATGAAAAGGGATTCAATCAATTTGCTCCATTCGCGGTGACGATCGGCGCCATTCTCTCGACGGATCTTCTCAAGGGCATGGCGATCGGCATGGCCGTGGGGCTCTTCTTCGTGTTGCGCGCAAATTATCACTCCGCGTTCACGCTCACGCGCGACGGGCGGAACTACCTGCTGCGCCTGCAAAAGGATGTGTCCTTCCTCAATAAGGCGCAGCTGCGCAACTACCTCGAGAATGTCGAGGGGAACAGTTATCTCGTGATCGATGGCACGCGCGCCGGCTTTATCGATCAGGACATCATGGAGACGATTCAGGATTTCATCAAAGCTGCGAGCGATTACAATATCCGCGTTGAACTCAAGGAAATGCGTGGCTTGGAGCCGGTCAACGGATTGGTCCCCGCAGAATAGCGCCGCGGCGAGTCACATGGACGTCAGCGCGCGGCGGGAAAAATCGCAGGCGGCGAATTCTGGATCGAGCTTGCAGGATTTCCTGTAGGAGCGACGCGCGAGGGCAAGGCTTTTCTTTACGCCCTCGCCGTTGCGGTACGCCTGTCCGAGCATGGCGCACCCCCAATGATCGTTTTTGTCGCAGGCGATCTTAAAGCTGCGAAATTGACAGCGATCTTTGGCCTTGGCGGATAGCGACTCGAGCGGATCGCCCTCTTCGGCGGCGTTGCGCATATGCGCGGCGCGGTTGGTGCAGCCGGAGGCCTTGCCAAGCGCACAGGCCGTTGCGAACATGAGCTGCGCGTAGCGCGGCGCGATGACGCTGTCATTCTCCTGAAGCGCAAGCGCCAACCGGAAGCAGTGTTCGCCGCTGCGCTTGCCAATGCAGGCTTGATAGCATTCCTCAGGGCGGGCCGCGCAGTGATCGCGCGTGACCGCTATATCCCCCAGGAGCAATCCGCCAAGCGAGGCTTCCTTACGGAAGACGTCCGCCGGACAGGCGCGCGCGCTGGATTGCAGCGTCTTGTCGCGATCCATTTCGCCTGTTGCGCGGCGGGCGCCGTCAGCGTCGAAGGATCCGTCTTTTGCGTCGGCGACGACTGTTCCGACTCCCAGGATCGCCGCGATCCCAATTGTTAGCACAAGGCGAATTGAACGTCCGCGGAGGCGCATGGCGATGTTGCTCCCGTCGATCGAGGGGCGCTCGATTGCGATCCATGTCGCGCCCCGATCGCCTCTGCTAACAAGAATCGCCGCTGGGGCGGATGCGGCGGCGCACGCCGCGCGATTCGAGCGCTTACGGCGCGAAGCCCTCGAAGACGATCTGATCGGTCCATTCTCGCGCCCGCGCCGCCATCTCGGGCGAGCGCACGGTCCAGGTCGTTACGGGAATCTTGAGCGCCTCGCGTAGCAGCAGCGGAATGGCGTGCGGAAGATCGCGCACGCGCCAAGACAGGAAATCCGGCAGCGTGCGCCTGTAGTGCAGAAAGTGCGTGAGCTCCGCACGCTGTGCGGTGGACAGCTGCGGCCAATCATCCGCGTCGTAATGCGCCTCGCCGACGATGCCGAGCGGCCGATGCGCGATTCCAAGCGCGGCGGCGCGCGCGCGAAGAAAGGCGATCTGATCGGGGTCGAAACTTTCTACGGCGACGGGACCGCTGTAACGCGCCAGCGCCAGCGCCGTGCGCTGCGCCGCGGTCGTGTCGCCATCGAAGGCGCTCTTGATCTCTACAATGATCGGCGTTCGCCCGCCGATCGCGGCGAGAAACTCGGAAAACCTCGGAATGGCGTCATTGGCGCCGCGCAGCCTCAGACGACTGAGCTCATCCGCGCTGCGCATCGCGACCGCCCCAGCGCTGTCGGTGAGGCGCTCCAGCGTCTCGTCGTGAAATACGACGAGTTCGCCGTCGGCTGCGAGCTGCACGTCGCATTCGACGCCAAAGCCCGCGGCGATCGCCGCGCGGGCGGCCGAAATTGAATTTTCGATCACGCCCTTGCGGGCGTCATGCAGCCCGCGGTGGGCGATCGGCCGCGCCGTCAGCCACGAAAAATCGCGGGAGTTCACGGAAGAATCTCGAACACGCCCTCGATTTCGACAGCGGCGTCGAGAGGCAATTGCGCAACCCCAACGGCGAAGCGCGCATGTTTGCCGTTCTCGCCCAACACGGCGGCGACGAGATCGGAAGCGCCGTTGACGACTTGCGGCAGCGACGCGAAGTCGGGGGCGCTGTTGACATAGCCGCCGAGCCGGACGGCGCGCAGCTTCGCAAGATCGCCGATGGCGGCGTTGGCTTGGGCGAGGACGTTGAGCGCCGCCTGACGCGCGGCGGACTGCCCGGCCTCAAGCGAAACGCCGGCGCCGAGCTTACCTTGATGCGCCGGGTCGACGCCATTGGCGCCGAGCGGCAGCTGTCCCGATATGAACAGGAGGGCGCCCGCGCGCACGAAAGGAACATAGTTGGCGACCGGCGCGGCCGCAGCGGGTAGAGTCAGTCCCAGCGCTTGCAGCCGCGCGAGCGGGGTGTCGGACGGTGCGGTCATAGCGCCTCCTCAAAGAGAAAGTCGTTGCTCCCAATGGAGCGCGACCCTAGTTTCCTACTCCACGCGACGCAATGGCGTCGCAGGCGCCGCCACACAGAAAGAGGACCAATGATTTCGTTACGCGTGCTGGCCGCCGCGATCTGCGCGGCGACGCCGGTTGGCCAGGCGTTCGCCGAGCGCGCATTGCCGCTCGCCAATCATCGCGCTGTTTATGATCTGAGCCTGTTGAAATCGAGCGGCGCGAAGGCGCCAGCGCAGGCGCGCGGCAGGATCGCCTTCGACTTTTCCGGTTCGGCCTGCGAAGGCTATGTGCAGAACTTTCGCCAGATCACCGAATTGCAGCCCTCGGAAGGGGCGGCCAAGCTCTCCGACATGCGTTCGGCGACATTCGAGGGCGGCGACGGCGCCGACTTTCGTTTCAAGGTGGAGACCAAAGTCGACAACTCGCGAACCGATGAAGTCGACGGAAAGGCCAAAAAATCCGCCGACGCCCGGCTGGCCATCGATCTTGCAAAGCCAAAGCGCACGCGCCTGGAGCTGTCCGGTCCGATGCTCTTTCCGACGGAACATTTGCGCAAGATCGTCGACACGGCCGCGGCCGGCGAACAGCTGCTGGAAGCGCGGGTCTTCGACGGCACGGGCGACGGCGAGAAGGCGTTCGATACTTTAACGGTCATTGGCAAGCCGACGACCGAGCCGCCCCAGGAAAAGGTCGCGCGCGTGAATGCGCTCAACAATATCCGTCGCTGGCCGGTTGCGATTTCCTATTTCGAGCTGGGCAAGAAGGACGGGCAGCCGATTTATGTGCTGTCCTTCGACCTTTATGAAAACGGCGTCTCGCGCGCGCTGAAGCTCGACTATGGCGACTTCGTCTTGCGCGGCGACATGACGGATCTCGTCTTGCAGCCGACGCCGACCTGCAAAAAATAGCGCGACGTCCAGCGGTTCACCGGCGCAAGAGCGCTGCGATTTTGCTCGCGATGGATCTTGGCCGCCAGAAGATCGCGGCGTGGATATCGAGAGTCTGGTCCAAAAAATCCGCGGTCGGCGGAACGGCGAGGAGCGTCGCATCCTCTGGAGCGCGTCTCACCGCCGCTTCGTCGTCGGGCATTGCGATGGCGACGCCGCGGTCCGTGACGATTTCGCGCGTCACGTAATGCAGCAGCATGAGATTGGCGACGATCTCCTGCATCTTCGAGCAAGGGTTCTTACGATAGACGCATCGCGGCGCGCGAATGAGATATTCGCCGCTGCTATCGTCGGACCGCAGCATCAGCGCGACGAGACGGCCCCTTCCGGGCCAATAGCATTCGCTCTGTCGGTTGAGACGGATGAACGCGCCTTCGAAAACCTTCGAGTCAATGTGACGAAGCTCGCATGCCCCGCTCCGCTGCGCCTGCGCCGCATCGACGTAATCGAAGCGAATCTCGGCTTTGGGCGCGAAGGGAATGCGCGCGTCGCCGATCCGGCTCAGCACCGCGGCGGCCACCGCCATTGAGGCGTCGACCGTCAGATGGTTTTCGTCCTGATAATGCGCCGCGGTCGGGCTTCCTGAGAAAATCTCGTCGAGCCAGATGGCGGGCGTCGCATAACGCGTCGCCGCGTCCGCGTAGAGCCGATGCGCGCGCCGCGTTGCGCTGCGCAAGGATTTGGACGCCGTCGGCCGTGGGTCCAGACAGAGAAACATCAGGCGAATTCCGCGCCGGGCGCAACAGGCTGCGATCGCTTCGAGCGTATCGGCGACGAGGCTCGGGCGTAGACAGCCGGCGGCGAAAAGCAGAATGTCATTGAGACAATATTCGAAAATGACGACGTCCGGAGAAGCCGTCGCGTCGCGCTCCATCTTCAAGAGCGCCAGCAAACCGTAAAGCGATCCTACCGCGCCGAGAAAACGATTCTCGACCTCGTGCGCCGACGCCTGCCGTTGAAATTGGAAGGCCCAGCCTTCCCGCATTCCGGCGTTGGAGCCGCCGAGCAGCAAAATTTTCATGCCATCAAAATTTTCATGCCATGGAGATATGTTGCGCCAATGGTCGCGAGCAGCCCGCTTGACGATTCTAGCCGGTTCGCGCGCGCGAGGCCATAGACGAAGCTTGCTAAAATGCTTATGGCCGAACGGGCGCCCTGTCCTAATTGAGGCGGTGGTCTTCGCGCGAGGGAGCGGGTTCGATGTTTCCCATTCCGCAATGCGTCTTTCTCACGCGCGGCGTCGGTGTCCACCGCCATCGTCTGACGGCGTTCGAATATGCGCTGCGCGACGCCGACATCGAACAGCAGAACCTCGTGGCGGTGTCGTCCATTCTACCGGCGGGATGCGAAATCGTTCCGGCGGAGCGGGGCGTCGCGACGCTTCAGCCCGGCGAAATCACGTTCACGGTGCTTGCGCGCGCTGAGACCGACGAGCCCGGAAGGCGCATCACGGCGAGCATCGGCCTCGCCCGGCCAAGGGAGCCGACGCTCTACGGCTATATTTCGGAACACCACGGCTATGGCATGACGGAGCGCGAGAGCGGCGATTATGCGGAAGATCTCGCGGCGACGATGCTCGCTTCGACGCTCGGGATCGAATTCGATCCTGACGCCGCCTGGAACGAGCGCAAGAAGGTCTATGAAACAAGCGAACTGATCGTCGAGAGCCTGTCTTTGACCGCGGCGGCCGAAGGCGCGCCGAACGGCGATTGGACCTGCGCGGTCGCCGCGGCGGTGTTCCGCTTCGTCAAACTCGACGGTTCGCCATGAGCGGGACGCCGACATTCGCCGCTCCGCCGACCTTCCTCGGCGTCGCACCGGGCGCCGACGCGGCGGTTGTCGTCGCTGGCGTCCCTTTCGACATCGGCACGACCAACCGCAGCGGCGCGCGCTTCGGGCCGTCGGCGATTCGTCACGCCAGTCGTATGTTGATCGACGGCGCGCATCCTTCGCACTGGGCGTCCCCCGTCGATCTGCCGCTCGCCGACGTAGGGGATTTCGCCATCGCGCTGGGCGACATCGCCGCGAGTCTGAAGCTCATCGAGGATCAGGCCTCAGCCTATGCGCATCTCGTGACGCTTGGCGGCGACCATGGCATCACGCTGCCTCTCTTGCGCGCCTGCGCGAAAAGACGCGGCCCGCTGGCGTTGATTCATTTCGACGCCCACGTCGATACATGGCCCGATAATTTCGGCCAGCCCTATGCGCATGGCTCGATGTTCTATCATGCGATCAACGAAGGCGTCGTCGATGCGCGCCGCATGATCCAGATCGGCATTCGCTCGCCGGTGCAGCGCGACGTCTACGACTGGACGCTTGGACAAGGCGTCACGATCGTCGCCGCGCAGGAGGCGCATGAGATTGGGCCAGCGGCGATCGCCGCGCGGATCGTCGAAGTCGTCGGCGACGCCCCGGTCTATCTGACGTTCGACGTCGACGCGCTTGATCCGGCCTTTGCCCCCGGGACCGGGACGCCGGAAATCGGCGGTCTGGCCACGTGGCAAGCGCAATCGATCATCCGCAAGCTCGCCGGTCTGAACTTCGCCGGGATGGACGTCGTCGAAGTGGCGCCGGCCTATGATGTTTCCGAAATCACCGCGCTCGCCGGCGCGACGATGGCCTGGGAATACCTCTCCCTGCTGGCGGCCTCTGCCGATACATCCCGGTCCGCCTTGCGCTCTCCTTAGCTCCTCGCCAGCGTCAATGCGGCTCTTGCCAAGGGCCGGCCTTCGGCAGCACTCTGGCCCGAACAGCCGGATGCGGCGGGACGCTTCGAAGCGGATCGAGGCGTGCAAGGGCAGGGGAGGGCGGCATGTCCAGTACGGAGCGGCGGGCGCGAGAGGTGGTCGGCGTTTTCTCAGACGGCTATGTGCTCGAGAGCGCTGTCGAGGAATTGTTGAATTCGGGATTCGATCTTAGCGACATCAGCCTGCTCGCGGGGGAAAAGGCGATCGTCGGCAAGCTCGGTCATAAATATGAAAAGGTGGAGGCGGCCGAAGACGACGGCGCCGCCCCGCGCGTGGCCTATGCGCCGAGGGAAGCTTTGAGCAAGAAAGAGGGCGCGCTCATAGGCGGTCTTGTCTATGTCGGCGCCACCGTGGCGGCCGGCGCGGCGCTCGCGTCAGGGGGAGCCCTCGCGATGCTTCTCGTGAGCGGCCTGATCGGCGCGGAATTTGGCGGCCTCATCGGCGGTGTGCTTGGCGAATTCATGGAGGAGCGTCACGCGAAATATCTCCAGGAGCAACTTGACCATGGCGGCTTGTTGCTCTGGGTGCGAACGCGAAACGACGCGCTTGAGGAAACCGCCAAGCGCATTATCGCCAAACATTCCGGCCGCGACGTGCATGCGCATGACGTGCCAGCCGCCGCGGCGTGAATGACGTTGAAGCGGCCGGGATCAGGCCGCTTTTTTCATCAGCTCGGCTTTACGCTTCGAAAGCTTCACGCCCAGGGCGTCGAGGTCGACATCGCTCTTGCGCGCCTCGGGAAACATTTCCTGCTCTTCTTCCTGGACATGATGCATGACATATTCGCCAAGCACCTTGACCTTTGCATCGAAGAGATGGTCTTGCGGCGACATCGAGAGGATTTCGGCGATCAGCTGTTTGGCGCTTGCGTGCTCAACTTCGGCTTCGTCGAGAAGCTCGTCGTCGTCGATGCTCTTGCGCAGCGCCGGATAGAAGATTTCCTCTTCGATCTTGGCGTGAACAGTCAGCGCGGCGCAAATTTTTCGGGCGAGAGCCTCCTTCTCGGTCTCGTTCTGCAGCTTTTCATACTGTTTGAACCAGGTTTTCACCTCTCGGTGATCCTCTTTCAGGAGCTTGATGGCGTCCGCCGTTTTGGAGGCGCTGGCCGACGTCTTCGCGCCCGTTCGGGGCTTCGACCTTTTCGTGCTGCTGCCCGTGCTTGCCGTTGGCATTTTGGTTCTCCTGTTGCGCGGTTGTTGACTTGACTGTTCTGTCATGCGTGACCGCATCACGCGTCGAGATCGACCGTCATTTCTCTGGGCCAGTAACGAAGTTCGGCGCAGGCCGCGATGAACGTGGCCACGTCCTTGACGGTCGTAAGCTGCATGCACGCGTCGTCCAGCGCGTCGGCGACGCCGGCTTTCCCCAGCAGCGGCAATGCGCTCTCGGTGAAGCCGATGAACTTGCAGTGCGCGAAGGCGTCGCTTGCAAAATCGCGCGCGGCGGCATCGGCGACGAGATCGGCGGCGCCGGTCTCCGACGCGACGATGGCGACGGCGTCGTAGAGCACCGACGGACCTCCGTCGATCTTTTGCGCGGCCGGCTGCATGGCGCCGTCGTCAAGCACCACGCCGCCGATGTGGGGCGCGACAATCTCGTAAACCGCTCCAATCTTTTCGACGGCCTCGATCAGCGCCTTCAACAGCTTCGCGTCGGCGCCGTCAGTCACGAGAATCCCGAGCTTGCGCCCTGTGAAGGATTTCGGACGTGTCAGCATGCTCAACGGCGCGGAGGGGGGAAGTTCTTGGCGAGTCGGGCGCGCGGCCTTCGCCGGATCGGGCATTTCAAGCCGCAAGCCGTCAGCCACGCGTGTCGCGAGCGCAACGTCAATGTTCAAGAGATGCGACACGACTCTGGAGCGAATGTCCGGGCGCTCGCATTTGCTCAGTTCGAACACGAGCGCGTCGCCGATATGTTTGCGTTCGATCGGCGTCTGGCTGATGAAGAATTGCCGCGCCTGGCTGTAGTGATCGGCGAAGCTTTCGGCGCGACGTCTCGTCTTCGGCCCGGCGACTTCTTCTGGGTATGAGGTGAAGCCGCGCTCGGGATTCTCGCGCGGTCCGCCGAGCGCGCCCCAGCTGTTGGGCTCGTAATTGACGCGGCCCTTGGGGTTCTTCATCGCCATATGCCCGTCCTGCTGGAAATGCGCCATGGGGCATCGCGGCGCATTGACCGGGAGATGGGTGAAGTTCGGGCTGCCGAGTCGCTTCAACTGTGTGTCGAGGTAGGAGAAGTTGCGGCCCTGGAGCAGCGGATCGTCGCTGAAATCGATGCCCGGAACGATGTTCTGCGTGCAGAAAGCGACCTGTTCGGTCTCCGCGAAGAAATTGTCCACGGTGCGGTCGAGCACGAGGCGCCCGACGATCTGCACGGGAATCTGCTCTTCGGGAATAATCTTGGTCGAGTCGAGAATGTCGAACTCGAATGTGTCGGCGAACTCCTCGTCAAAGAGCTGAAGGCCGAGTTCCCATTCCGGGAAATGTCCGCCCTTGATCGCGTCCCAAAGATCTCGCCGATGGAAATCGGGATCGGCGCCATTGATCTTCACTGCTTCATTCCAAAGCACTGACTGCAGACCGAGCTTCGGCTTCCAGTGAAACTTGACGAACGTCGACTTGCCATCTGCGTTGACGAAACGGAAAGAATGAACCCCGAAGCCTTCCATGAAGCGGAAGGAGCGCGGAATGGCGCGATCCGACATGATCCACATGATCATGTGAAAGCTCTCCGGCGAGAGCGAAACGAAGTCCCAGAAGTTGTCGTGCGCCGTTTGCGCCTGGGGGAAGCCGCGATCGGGCTCAGGCTTCGCCGCGTGGATCAAGTCCGGAAACTTGATCGCATCCTGGATGAAGAACACCGGGATGTTATTGCCGACGAGATCCCAATTGCCTTCCTTGGTGTAGAGCTTCACCGCGAAGCCTCGCACGTCGCGCGCAAGGTCGAAGGATCCCTTGTTGCCGGCTACCGTCGAGAACCGCACGAACACCGGCGTCTGCTCGCCCACCCGCTGGAAAAGATCCGCGCGCGTCACGTCTGCGAGCGATTTCGTGAGTTCGAAGTAGCCATGCACGCCGAAGCCGCGCGCGTGAACCACGCGTTCGGGAATGCGCTCATGGTCGAAGTGGAAGATTTTCTCGCGGAAATGGAAGTCTTCAAGCAGACTCGGACCGCGCGCGCCAATGCGAAGCGTGTTTTGGTCGTCGGAAACCGGAATGCCCTGCTGCGTGGTGAGCGTCTCAACTTCGTCGTTCGCGGTCTGGTGCGTTTCACCGCCGTCGCCTTGCGGCTGCGCGTAAGACATCTCAACCTCGGCTGCGACAAGAGCTGGTTGCTCGGTTTGACTCTTGCCAGCGTTAGCCCTGGCGGATTCGCTCGAGGAAGACGGTTTGCGCTTTGAGCCCATCAGAAAAACTCCGACAAAAACCGCGACGAAACGCGAGTATCCCGTGAGCGAAACCTCGGGCGATCCGACTTGTTCCCCTGGCAGGAAAATTCTCTCGGAGCCGAGAGAGGCGCAGAGGCCTCAAAGACGTTATGCGGGGAAGGGTCCGCCCGCCGAAACTCGAAGCGAGCGATGCCAGCAGCGCATGCGATCTTGTTCTGAACTATGCGCTATGCAACTATTCGCGCGCCCGAGTGGGACGGAAATCACGGAATTTCGGCAAGTGACGTCAGGGTGCTCGAGGTGGCGTGGGCGACGAAAGTCTACAGGGCGTCGAAAAGAATAGAGGGCGCGCCCTCCTGGATCATTGCTCTCACATTATTCGGCGCGAGCCTGTCTGTTCGCATCCTGTTGGATCGCTGGCTCGATCCGATGAAGTTTCTCACCTTTTATCCGGCGATCGCGGCCAGTGCGCTGCTGTGCGGCTGGCGTCAGGGCGCGATGGTGTTGGCGCTCTCCGCTCTGTCGGGGTGGTATTTTTTCTTCGAGCCGCGCAACTCGTTTGTGCTCAGAGACCAGAACGCAATATTCCCGCTGATCGGATTTCTCCTCGTCGGCGGCTTTTTGCTTATTCTCGTGGCGGGAATGGCCGATCTGATCAGGCGTCTGGAAGCGGCGAACCAGGTGCAGGTCAGCCTGTTCCGCGAGCTTCAGCATCGCGTCGCAAACAACCTCCAAATTGTCCTGGCGATGATCAGCAACGCCCGGCGGGGGGTGCTCGACGTGACGGCCGCCGAACGGATCGCGGCCGCTGAAGATCGGATCGCGGCGATGTCGGCATTGCATCGCCGGCTTTACGACAAAACGAGCTACGAACAGGGACTCGCGCCTATTCTTGACGAGATGTTGCGCAATGACTTTGGCGACCTGCCGATCCAGCTGTCGTTAGATATATCCCCAGACGCAAAATTGTCGCTGGATCAGATGACCGCGGTGTTGCTTCTGGTCAATGAAGCCGCGCTCAACGCCGTCAAACACGCTTTCGAAAAAGGCGCCGGATCGAAATTCGAAGTCGCCTTGCTCAAGCAGGCGAACGGCCGTCTGCAGCTCATCATTCGCGACGACGGGCCCGGGATCGCGCCGGCGTCTGCGGCTGCGTCTGGCTCTCTCGGGATGAGCATCATGCAGGCCTTTGCGCGTCAGCTGGGCGGATCGTTGGAGATGCAAGCCGCCGCCGGCACGACGTTGATGGTGGAGTTCCCCGGCGACTAGCGGCGCAAGCGCGGCGGTCACGAGCCATCCCGTTTGGCGGGCGCCGGGAAGCGCCGAAGCAGTTCAAAGGAAATGTCACTGAGCGCGCCGGCATGTGGGAGAGCTTCGTAAAAGACGCTCAACGCGACGAAGCGCTCAAGATCCTGCCGGACGGCGAACGATCCTCGCCAAACTGCGCGGTGGACCCGCACTCCGGCCTGAAGGTCCGATCGCCCTATTCATCCGCCCATGCTTAAGCCAGCCTGCCGGTTTTTCGGTCACTGCGTGCACACCAAAGACGCTCCCGCGCCAGTTTTAAATGCGTCCAATTTGCGACTGAGCGTTTTTTGGCACTATTGTGACATCGCTCACAAGAAATTGGCGAGCAGTTGATTGCATACATATTGACTTGCGGCACGGCATCAATTAGCGGATATGCTGCAGTGCACTTTTAGCCTGCGAATGTTGCCGGTCGAATACGTCTAATTGTTTCAATCGGAGAAGCTTGGATGGATAATTATCCAATTATGTCATGCATTTGGAGGCAACTGAACGAAATAATACGTTGTATCTCTAAGCAATGAGGTCGGCGTCGTTTCTAGGGCCTGACCCGAATGCTTTGGTCTTCAAAAAGAGCCTCGCATGCGCGCTTTGGCGACGCATGATCCCAACCACCTGTGCACAGCCAGAGATATCCCATGGACGAACGTAATCTGAACCTTCAGCAATCGGGACTTCGAGGCGAGATCGGAGAGTTGGAGCCGATCGCGATCATCGGCGTGGGATGCCGCTTTCCCGGAGGCGCGGACAGTCCGGAAGCATACTGGAACCTCCTCGTCTCAGGCCGCCCGGCGATCCGCGAGGTGCCTGAAGACCGCTGGAGCCTGGATCGGTTCTATAACGAGAATCCCGAAAAACCGAACAAGATCTACACCCGCAAGGGCGGCTTTCTCGACGAGGCGGTCCATCGCTTTGATGCTGCGTTCTTCAACATATCGCCGCGGGAGGCGGTCCATATAGACCCGCAGCAGCGACTACTCTTGGAAGTGGCGTGGGAATCCCTGGAGGACGCTGGCGTCGTTCCGGAAACGCTCGCGGGCTCCGAAACGGGCGTCTATATTGGTGGCTTCACGCTTGACAGCATGCTCGATCAGCTGAGCCCGCTTAACCGCGAGAATATCAGCATTCATTCGGGCACCGGCGCGCTGATGACGCTGCTGTCGAACCGTCTGTCCTACTTCTTCGACTTGCGCGGCCCGAGCCTTTCGGTGGACACCGCCTGCTCTTCGTCGCTCGTGGCCGTGCATCTCGCCTGCCAGGATATTTGGCGTGGTCATGTTTCCATGGCGCTGGCGGGCGGCGTCAACGTCATGTTGCGACCCGAGTATCCGATGATCATGGGCAAGGGCCACTTCCTGGCGCCGGACGGCTATTGCAAGAGTTTCGACGAACGCGCCAATGGCTATGCGCGCGGCGAGGGCGCCGGCGTGATCCTGCTCAAGCCCTATGCCGCCGCCATGCGCGATGGAGATCACGTCTACGCGACGATACGCGGCACGGGCGTCAATCAGGACGGGCGCACCGACGGCATCACAATGCCGAGCGGCGAGGCGCAGGAGGCGCTGATTCGGCGTGTCTACGCTCAAAGCGGCGTGCCATTCAGCGACGTGCGCTACGTCGAGGCGCATGGCACGGGGACGCCGGTGGGCGATCCGATCGAAGCCGGCGTGCTTGGACGCACGATCGGCGCTGGCCGCGAGGTTGACGACGCCTGCCTGATCGGTTCGGCGAAATCGACGATCGGCCATCTCGAAGCGGCGGCGGGCGTCGCCGGTCTCATCAAGGCGGCGCTCTGTCTTGATCGAGGAGCCGTGCCGCCGCAAGCCAATCTGCAGAATCCCAACCCGAAGATTCCCTTCCAGGAACTCGGCATTCGCTTGCCGACAAGCCTCGAGCCGCTTTCGCAAGGCGATGAGGACATATACTGCGGAGTCAATTCTTTCGGCTTTGGCGGCACCAACGCGCATGTGGTCCTTCAGCGCGCAGAGAAGCCGCGGGTGGAAGAGAAGAAGGATGGGTCGGCGGGAGAGCAGATCCTCACCCTTTCCGGCCGCGATCCCAAGGTGCTGACCATTCTTGCCCGCTCCTATGCGCAGATGCTCTCGCGCGGCAGACGTGCGGCGCTTGAGGACATTTGCCATTCGGCGCGAATTCGGCGCTCGGCCCACGAATGCCGGCTGAGCGTCGTCGCCGCTTCGGCCGCCGAAATGGCGACGGAGCTCGAGCAGTTCGCCGCACATGGCTACAGCGACCACGTCATTCAGGGCAAAGCGGCTCGGCGAGCCGAATCGCGACCAATTTTCGTGTTTACCGGCATGGGGCCCCAGTGGTGGGGCATGGGCCGGCAATTGCTCGAGAGCGAACCGGTCTTTCGCAAGGCGGCGGAGGAGATCGACGCGATCTTCCGCCCCCTCGCCGGCTTCTCCATTCTCGAGGAGATGCGCGAGGACAAAAGCCGCTCACGGGTCAAACAGACGCGTATCGCGCAACCCGCAAATTTCGTCGTGCAGGTCGCCTTGGCCGAACTTCTCCGTTCCTGGGGCGTCTATCCGGCGGCGGTGGTCGGACACAGCGTCGGCGAGGTGAGCGCCGCCTACATTTCGGGGGCGCTCAGCCTCGAGGACGCCGTCGCCGTTTCTTATCATCGCAGCCGACTTCAGCAGCTGGCCGCCGGCAAGGGGCGCATGCTGGCCACCGGCCTCAATCGAGAGCAGGCCGAACGCATTCTGGAGTCCTGTCCGGACACAGTTTCGATCGCCGCGATCAATAGCGTTTCAACGGTCACGCTGGCTGGCGATGGCGAAGCGCTGGCGTCAATCGCCGAGCAACTCGCCAAGGACGAGATATTCAATCGATTCCTCGATGTCGAGGTCGCGTATCACAGCCCCCAGATGGAGGAGCTGAAGCCGGAGCTGCGGGAATCTCTGCGCGGGCTTCGCCCGCAAACGCCGCACATTCCGCTCTATTCCACCGTAACCGGTCGGCGCGTCGAAGGTCCCGATTTGGATGCGGAATATTGGTGCTCCAATATGCGGAAGCCTGTGCTGTTCGCCGATGCGATGGTCGCCATGGTGTCCGACGGACTGAGCGGCTTCGTTGAGGTCGGCCCGCATCCCGTGCTCGCGACGTCGATCAAGGAAGTTCTGCGCACGAGCGAAGCGGGCGGCGTTTCTATCGCCACCTTACGCCGTGAGCATCCCGAGCGCGCGACGGTGCTCGCCGCCCTCGGCGCGCTCTATGCGAACGGCTATGACGTGAACTGGCGCGCGCTTTCTCCCGCCGGCGCGCGCTTCGTGAAGCTGCCTCTGTATCCCTGGCAGCGGGAATATTATTGGAACGAGACGAGCGCCGCCAAGCTCGACCGACTCGGCCACACGGAGCACCCCCTGCTGGGTAGCCGCGTGTCGTCGCCCATGCCGACCTGGGAGCATGATCTCGGCAGGCCGTCGATCTCTTATCTGGCCGATCACGTCATCGAGGGATCAATCATCTTTCCGGCCGCCGGCTATATCGAGCAGGGTCTGGCGTTGGCGTCGCTGCTTGATGGCGGACAGGCCAGTTACACGCTCGAAGACCTTTCGTTCCTCAGGCCGCTCGTCTTCCCGACTCTCAAAGATCCGATTGTTCGCGCGATCTACGATCGGAGCTTGAGGGAGTTCCAGATCTACGGTCAGACGGATGACGAAACCCAGTCTTGGACGCTGCACGCGATGGGCCGGGTGCTCGCCTTGCCGTCGCCTCGGAGCGGCGCCGAATCGTTGGCCGAGGTGAAGGAGCGAATCCGGGAGTCGGTCGACGTCGCCGAGCTTTATGATCGGTTGGCCGCGCACGGGTTGGCCTATGGTCCGCACTTCCGCACGATTCGCACTCTGACGCGGAACGGCGATGAGATATTGGCGGAGCTTGAGGTCATTCAGGGGCCCTCGGAGGAGCTTGAGGCCTATCGGCTTCATCCGGCCCTGCTTGACGGCGCCATCCAAACGCTTGTGGGCGCGATCGGCGACAAGCTCCAGGAATCGACCTATCTGCCGGTTGGCGTTGGTCGAGTGGTTTTTCACGCTGGAAGCGGCGCTCCGCTCTGGGCGTACGGCAGCGTGAACGATCATTCCTCGGAAGGGTTCGAAGGCGACCTCATTCTCTATCGCGCCGATGGCAGCGTCGCGGCGGAAGTCCTCGGCATCAGATGCAAGGCGCTCCACACGAAAAAGCTCACGCCAGAGGAGCGGCTTGAAAGCCGATCCTACGGGCTCGCTTGGGAGGTCAAGCCGCTCGGCGAAACCGATCAACAGGCCGGAGACTGTCTGCTCTTCGCCGCAAGTCCGGACTCGTCCAAAGAGCTCGCGGCCGCGCTTGAAGAGGCCGGCGCCAAAGTTCGAACCGTGGACGCGCAGTCGCTGACGGACGTCGTCGCAGCGCGCAAGCTTGTCGACGAAAGCCCACAGCTTCGCGCCATCGTCTTCCTGGGCGAATCGACGCCGGGCGCGCAGGACGCCGTGAGCGATCTTGGCGAAGCCAAGCGCCTCCTCCGCCTTGCGCAAGCGCTCGAAGGCCGGGACGCGGGCGAGGACGCTTCCCCCAGACTGTTCGTCGTGACGTCGCTCGCGCAGCCTTTGCCGGGTGCGCAGACGGTGAATCTGGCGCACGCCGCGCTGATAGGTCTGGCGCGCACGATCGCCGGCGAAAATCCCCAATTGAGGTGTACCGCCGTCGACGTGGATCCCCTGGAGGGGAGCCGCAGTCTCCTCGCGCGGCAAATCCTCAGCGACGATCCCGAGACTGAGGTCGCGTTGCGGGGCGATGTGCGGCGCGTGCAGCGGCTTGTTCCGGCGGCCGCTCTCCGCCAGGAGGAGGAGGAGCCCGAGACACGCACCGTCTCCGCCGCCTCCGTACAGGCCTTCCGCCTGTCGCGGGGAGCCGAGAACCGCCTCGAGAGCCTGCGCTTCGAGGAGGCTCCTCGGCCGGCTCCCGCCGCAGGCGAAATCGAAATTGAAATCAAGGCCGCGGCGCTCAACTTCAAGGACGTGCTGAAGGTCCTGGGCATGTTGCCCGCCAAGGCGCTGGAGGGCTCCTATCACGGCGCCGAACTCGGCATGGAGGCGGCGGGCGTCGTCACCGCCGTCGGCGAAGGGGTGACGGTCTATAAGGTCGGCGACGAGTTGATGGGCTCCTTCAAGGGTTCCTTCAGCTCCCATGTGCGCGTGCCCGTCGATCGCCTGCTCGCCATGCGCAAGCCTTCGTCCTTGACGTTTGAAGAGGCCGCCAGCGTTCCCGTCATCTTCTTGACGGCCTATTACGCCTTGCATGACATCGCACGGCTGAAGGCCGGCGAAACCGTGCTCATTCACGCCGCCGCCGGCGGCGTGGGGCTCGCGGCGATCCAGGTCGCGAAATCGATCGGCGCACGTATCTTCGTCACGTCGGGAAGCGAGGCGAAACGCGACTATCTGCGCACGCTGGGCGTGGAGCAGGTCTTCGACTCGCGCAGCCTCGAATTCGCCGACGGCGTCCTGAAGTCGACGGGCGGCCGGGGCGTCGACGTCGTCCTCAACTCGATCGCGGGAGAGACGTTGGTCAAAAGCTTGGAGGTGACGGCTCCCTTCGGACGATTCGTGGAGATCGGCAAGCGCGACATCGTCGAGAACGCGCGCCTGCCGCTGCTGCCCTTCAACAAGAACCTCCTGTTTGCAGCGATTGATCTCGACCGACTCATGGCCGAGCAGCCGAGTGCGATTCGAGAACTTCTCGCCCAGATCTGGGACCGGTTCGAGCGCGGCGATCTTCGCCCCACGCCTGTGACCGTCTTCCCGCTGCACGAGGCCGCGGACGCGTTCCGCTTCATGGCGCAATCAAAGCAGACGGGTAAAATCGTCCTGTCCTTCAGCGACCCCGCGCGCGTCGAAGTCGTGCCGGAGGAAGTCGAGAAAAAGCTGATTCAGCCGAAAGCCACCTACATGGTGACAGGCGGCTTCAGCGGCTTCGGCCTGAACGCTGCGCGTTGGCTGGCGCAGCAAGGGGCGGAGAATCTGGTCCTCGTCAGCCGCAGCGGCGCCGCCTCCAGCGAGGCGCGACGCGCGGTGACGGCGCTCGAAGCGCAAGGCGTCAACGTCATGAGCGTCGCCGCCGACGTCAGCGTCGAAGCCGATGTTGCGGCGATGATGGCGCGGATCGACCTCGAGCTTCCGCCGCTATGCGGCGTCGTGCATTCGGCGGCCGTATTGGACGACACCGTGCTTTCTGGACTCACCGACGAACGGTTCGACGCGGTCTATCGCCCCAAGGCGGTCGGCGCCTGGAACCTGCACCAGGTGACCCGCAACGCGCCGCTGGACTTCTTCTTGTGTTTTTCGTCGATTTCGGCGCTCATCGGCAATCCGGGGCAAGGAAACTATGTCGCGGCCAACGTCTTCCTCGACATGCTCGCGCACTACCGGCAGACGCTCGGCCTTCCCGGTCAAAGCGTCAATTGGGGCGCGATCGGCGACGTCGGAATGCTGACGCGTGACAAGACGGTTGCGCAGCACCTCGCGCGGGCAGGCATCCAGCCAATTTCCTCGACGGAAGCGCTCGAGGATCTGGAAGGATCTCTGCTTCAGGGGACGGCGCAATTCGCCTATGTCGATGTCGACTGGTCCAAGTGGGCGTCGACCCATCCGGCGAGTTCGGCTCCCCGCTTCGCGCCTCTTGTCAGTGAGGCCCGTGACGAGTCCGACAGCGTCATCGACCGCGTCCGCGCTGAACTGGCGCAGATTGAGCCGGAACAGCGTGGCGAACACATCGTCGGCGTCGTTCGTCGCGTCGTCGGAGAGACTCTTCGCATCCCCTGCGATCGCATCGACATAGACGCTCAATTGTCTGATATGGGCATCGACTCGTTGATGGCCGTTGAATTGCAAGTCGCGGTCAAAGCGACGCTCGGGGTCGAAGTTTCTCTCATGGAGCTCATGAAGGGACGAACCGTCGCGTCGCTCGGTCGAGATTTGCTGAAGCGTTTAGGCTGAAGGCGACTGACCAGTCTATCAGATCTGCACCTGCTGAATTCGAGGAACATAAGAAATGCGCATTGATGCCGTGAAGGCCGCCTTGCCGTCGCGCAAGCTGTCGAATGAAGACATCCTTCAGATTGTCCGTGAAAGCAGCGAAGCGACGTATGACGGCGATCTCGACGCGGCGATAAAGAGAATCGAGAGCTGGCTGACCTACAGCGGCGCGCAGACGCGTTACACGCTTGAGGAAAACGAAACGCCGTTGAGCGTCTTGACCGGCGCCATCGACGCGGCGCTGGAAGAAGCGAAATGCACCAAAGATGACATCGACACGCTCGTCTATGTTGGCGTCGGACGCGGGTTCATCGAGCCGGCCGGCGCTTATCTCGTGGCGCATGCGCTGGGCTTCAAGAATGCGCATTGCTTCGATGTGCTGGACGCCTGCAACAGCTGGTCGCGGGGCGCGCAGATCATCTATCACTTCCTGCAGTCGGGAAGCAGCAAGCGTGCGATGATCGTCAACGCCGAGTTCAGCGTCACCGGCAATCGGCTTGGCAATTTCGCCCTGCGGCACGAGGAAGAGTTGAACTGGACGTTCCCGACGTACACGATCGGCGAGGCGGCCACGGCGACCATCCTTTCAGCCGATCCGACGAACGAGTGGAAATTCAAGTTCCGCTCCCGGCCAGATCTCGCCGATCTGTGTACGATCCCCGTCAACGGCTTTCAGGGCTATTGCAATCAGACTGAGCGCATCGGCAAGAACGGCAACCGGTTTACGTCTTACGGCTACGAATTATTCGAGGCGGCCGGTCCCGAACTCATCAAGGTGTTTCAAGACCTCAATCCGCCGTTGGACAAGCTCCGCGCGATCTTCCCTCACGCGGCGTCGCAAAAGGCGGGCGACGACCTCGCCGATATGTTCAGCCTGCGGCATCTGGTGTCCAACGTCTATCCGCGTTGCGGCAATCTCGTTTCCTGCTCGGTGCCGGCGGCCATGGCCTTCGCGATCGAAGAACAGCGTGTGGCGCGTGGAGACCTGCTTGCCGCGGTTGTCGCCAGTGCGGGCATGTCGTTTTCAGCATATTCGTTCATCTACTGAAGACGCTCACGATGATGCTCATGACATTGCCCGCCATCGTCATCAACTCCGGCGCCTATGGCGTCGGCTGCTTCATCGCGACCCGTTTCTCCGACAGCCAGCGTCGATCCCGGATCCTTGCGGAGTGGATACGCGCACGCGCCTCTCTCATTCGCAGGGATCCCGGTCCTTCGTTCCGGCGACTGTTTCCCAAACTGCCGCGCGCGGTCGAAGGGCGGGAGAAATGAGCGACGACCGCATCGTCGCGATCTGTGCCGACGATTACGGCCTGTCCTACGGGGTGAGCATCGGCATTCTCGAGGCGCTGGACGCCGGCCGGCTGACGGCGGTCTCGGCGCTGGTGAATGGTCCGCGCTGGCCCGCCATGGGGGTCGAGTTGCGCCGGCGTTGCCGCAACGCAGACGTCGGTCTGCATTTCAACCTCACGCTGGGCCGCCCGCTCGGACCGATGCCGACCTTCGCTTCGGACGGGAGCTTTCCGCCGGTCACGACCGTCGTCCGCCTCGCCCTGCGCCGCAAGTTGTCCTTGGCTGAGATACGCGCTGAGATCGATCGCCAGCTGAACCGCTTCGAGACGGTGATGGGCCGCGAGCCGGATTACGTCGACGGCCATCAACATGTGCATGGGCTGCCGGGCGTCCGCGACGCGTTGATCGAGGCCTTAGCGGCCCGAGGGCTCGCCGGTCGGGTTTGGCTGCGCGACGCCGCCGACGAGCTCCATCGCATCGTCCTGCGCGGCGCCCATGCGCCCAAAACGCTCGCCCTGGCGCTCGCTGTTCAGGGCCTGTCCTCGGGTTTTCGCCGCGCCGCGCTGCGTCAGGGCTTCGTGACCAATGAGGGTTTCTCCGGACATTCGGTTTTCGATCCGGGGAAGGACTATGCGCGAGCCTTCGAGACCTATCTTCGCGCGCCGGGGCGCCGCCATCTCGTCATGTGCCATCCCGGCCATGTCGACGACGAGCTCAGGGCCCAGGACTGGGTGACCGTCACCCGCGAGCAGGAACTCGCCTTCCTACTCTCGCCGCGTCTACCGGACATGCTGGAAGAGCGAGGCTTAAGGCTTGCGCGGCTCAGCGAGGTCCGTCCGCACCCATCGCCGAGCGGCGGACAGATCAGCGAGGGGACGCCTCAATGAGCGACGCCCTGACGCGGCTGCTCGAAGCGCAGGGGATTTCCGCATGAGCGAGGGCGCCAAGCGGGCCGTGGTCGTTACAGGCGCATCGACGGGCATCGGCGAAGCCTGCGTCAGGCTGCTCGTCGAAAAGGATTTCCTGGTTTTCGGCTCGGTGCGCATGGCCGACGACGCCGAGCGTCTGAAGGCGCAATTTGGCGAAAATTACGCGCCTCTCGTCTTCGACGTGACCGACGGCGATGCTGTCGCGCGGGCGGCCGTCACGGTCGAGGACCGACTCCAGGGCAGGACGCTGGCGGGGCTCGTCAACAACGCCGGAATGGCCGTGGCGGGGCCGCTGCTGCATGTGCCGATCGAGGAGCTGCGCCGCCAGCTCGAGATCAATGTCATCGGCCAGCTTCGGGTGACGCAGGCCTTCGCGCCGCTGCTCGGCGCCCGCGCGTCCCAGGGAGAGCCGCCAGGCCGCATCGTCAACATGAGCTCGGTGGCGGGCCGCATGGTCGGGCCGCTGATGGGACCCTACAGCGCCTCGAAATTCGCACTCGAAGCGATGTCCGACGCGCTCCGCCGCGAATTGGCGGTCTATGGAATCGCGGTCGTGGTGATCGAGCCCGGCATGATCGCCACGCCGATCTGGGACAAGGCCGAATCGGCCGCTTTCGACGCCTTCGACCCGACAATTTACGGGCCAGCCGCGCGCCGCGTGCAGAAATGGGCGGTGGACCAGGGGCGCACCGCCGTCGGGCCAGCGGTTGTGGCCGAAGCGGTCCATCGCGCCCTCGTCGGGTCGCGGCCGCCGCTGCGCATCCTCGTGCTCGGCAACAGCGCCTTACACTATTACGCACAGCTGCTCGTGCCGCCGCGCCTCATGGATTGGCTGATGGCCCGCCATTTCGGCTTCGATAAAATTCGACGGACGCTGGTCTCGAGCCGCGCCGCCAAAAAAGAAGTGACCCAATGGCCCTAGACCGCCCGAAGATCCTTATCGCGACCTTTGGCACGCTGGGCGATGTGAATCCGTTTATTGGATTAGGGCGCGCCCTGCAGCGGCAAGGTTGCGTCCCGGTCATCGCCACGTCAGAAGAATATCGGGATCTCATAGAGGGAGAAGGGCTGGACTTCAGGCCTATGCGACCGGATCTCGGAGAAATCTCATCGCGGCTGAATATGCAGAAGGGCGAGATCGCGACCAAAATGTCGCGGAGTAAAAGATTTCTATTCGATCAGGTGATGTTTCCACATCTTCGCGACGCCTACCGTGACGTCATGGAACTGACGAAGGATGTTGATGGCGTCGTGACGCATTGCTTGGCGTTCGGCGCTAAGGCTGCTGCGGAACAGCGGAATCTTCCTCTCTTCAACGTCTTTCTTTCGCCCATGCTGCTATTTTCTGCGGACAATCCTCCGTTAGGGACGCCGGCGCCGTTCATGACATCTCGGTCGCCGCTCGCCGTCGGATATAATGGGCTCCTGATAAAAACGATCGAAGCGGCGTTGACTCTCCTGGCTTCGCCGCTCGCGCGATTTAGAGATGAACTGGGTTTGCCTGGCGTGCGTGGTTTTGAGCTTCTGGTGGGCGCTCCGGGCGCCGCAGCGACGATCGGCTTATTCAGCTCGCTCCTGATGCCCCCGGTCTCCAAGCCGAGAAGATCGGAAATTGTTGTTGGACATAGTTTCCACGATGGGTGCAACGCGCCTGCGGGCGCGTCCGACCCGGGGGGGCTTCCCTTCGATTTAATAGAATTTTTGGACTCAGGGTCCGAACCTATCGTCTTCACGCTCGGGAGCCTCGTCGCGATCGATCGGATAGACTATTTTCGAGCCTGCGCGATCGCAGCTCGGTCCCTCAAAAGGCGTGCTATTCTTTTGGCGGATAGCGCCGATGTGGACAAATTGCGCCAAGAGATGTCGTCCGAGATTTCCGTGCACGGCTACGTCCCGCATTCGCTGCTGTTTCCCAGGTGTTGCGCTGTGGTTCATCACGGCGGAATGGGATCTGTGGGGCAGGCGCTTCGCGCCGGCAAGCCGCAACTTGTCACCCCATTTTGTAACGACCAATTCGATATCGCTGAGCGCCTGAGGCGACTTGGCGTTGCGCGGACGCTGAAGGCTAAAGACGTCTCCGCTGATCAATTGGCGCGGAATATTGAATGGCTCTTGTCGTCGGCGAGTTATGCTGACCGTGCGAGGGCGGTCGCTGATGAAATCGCATTAAACGATGGCGCGGAGTCCGCTGCGGCGTTAATATCGCAAAGGCTCAGGCGTCGAGGACCAGGAATAAGCGGTTGCGTTGTCGAAGGTAGCCTGGAACAGAGCGCGTCCGAGGACTGCGGCGGCAATGTCTAAATCCCGATAACGGCATGGCGGCGGGTGACATGAACCACGAATTTCGTTTCGGAATGTCGGATGGCGCGGCCCTGCATCGGGCGGAACGTTTGCTGCGGAGTCGCGTTTCCCTGCGATCGATCCTCCAGATCCTTCTCATCGCAGCGTTGACCATCGGCCTGCCGCTTTTCGTCTGGGCGTATTTCGTGGGCGCCGACGACGCGCCCGCCAAACCGATAAAGGAGACGGCGTGGGCTCCCGCGGCCCTCGGCGTTGGCGCGCTGGGCTGGATCGAACCGCGCTCGCGACTCATCCGAGTTTCGAACGAGGCGGCCGCGACCGGCGGCGTCGTCGGCGAAATACTGGTGCGGGAAGGCCAGGCCATCAAGGCGGGGACCCGGATCGCGGTGCTCTCCGACTGGCGTCGTCGCCGAGCGGAAGTGGCGCTCGCCGTGGCGGAAATTAGCGCCGCTAAGGCGCGTCACCTTGCAGCTGAGGCCGAACTCGAGAGCGCCCAGCGGGACGCCGAGCGCAAGAAGAGCCTGTACAAATCCGGCTCTGCCACGCTTTCCGTGGTTGATGGCGTCGAGTTGCGCCTGAAAAAGGCCAAGGCGGATGTCGACGTTGCGACCGCGAGCATTCATCAGAGCGAGGCCAATCTGGAGCTCAAGGAGGCGCAGCTGTCGCAGGCGGTGTCGACCGCGCCCATCGACGGCGTCATCATCAAGATCAATGCGCGCCCCGGCGAGCGCATCGGTCCCAGCGGTGTGGCCGATATTGCGAATCTCAACGAGCTGGACGTCGTCGCCGAAGTTTACGAGACCGACATTCCACGGGTCAGAGTCGGTCAGAAGGCGATCGTAAAACTTCCGGAGCGGACCGCGCCCTATCCGGCAAAGGTGCGCGAGATCGCTTTTCTCGTCCGCAAAAATCATGTCAACGACGCTGATCCGCTCGCGGACCGCGACAATAGGATCGTTGAGGTGCGGCTCACTTTGGAGCGTCCAGGCATCGAGCAGCTTTGGCACCAGCTCTTTCGTCAGGTTCAGGTGCAAATAGAAAAGTGAGCGGGTTACCCTCGGCGCTTTTCGCCGCTCGATTAGCGTGGCGCCAGCTCATCTACGACAAGCCCAAACTGCTTGCCGCCACTTTGGGCGTGCTGTTCGCCTGCGTCCTCGTGTTCATGCAACTTGGCTTTCGAGATTCGCTTTACACCAGCGCGTCTTCCGCGCCGCTGAAGATGCAGGGTCAGCTGTTTTTGCTGCACAAGCAGACGGAAGCCCTCTGGCGCCCGGTCTCCTTCGAACGAAGCATCCTGATGCGCGCCTTGGGACTTCCGGCGGTGCGGCGAGTCGTGCCCCTCTACATGTCGCTCGGACAATTCAAGAATATGGACACCCATATCCAGCGGACGCTGATGATTTATGGGTACGATCCCACAGCCGAGCTCATTCATATCGACGAATTTGCGACGTTCAGATCCGAGCTGCAGCGGCAGGACACGGCGCTCTTCGACGTGACCTCGCGCCCGGAGTTTGGTCCGATAAAGGAGTTGATCGCCTCCGGGCGCGACATCACCGAAATAAACGGTCGCAAAGTAAAGCTCGTCGGCACCTTCAATATGGGCACCACTTTCGCCGCCGACGGCAATGTCGTGATGAGCGATCTCAACTTTCATCGCGTTTTTCCTTCGCGATCCCTCGATCAGATTGATATCGGCTTCGTGCTGCTGGCGCCGGGCGCGGACATCGCCGCGGCGCAAGCCGCGCTCCTGCGACTCGTCGGGCAGGAGGTGCAGGTCTTAACCTATGAAGAGCTCGTCCGCTTCGAGCAAGCCTACTGGGAGAATTCGGCGCCGCTCGGCTTCATTTTCGGTTTCGGCACGCTCATGGGCCTGATCGTTGGCATGGTGATCGTCTATCAGATCTTGTTCACGGATATTGGAAACAACATTCCGCAATACGCCACTCTGGTCGCCATGGGATACAGCCAGTCTTATCTGCGAAATATCGTCTTTGCTTCGTCAATATATCTGGCCGTATTCGGATTTCTGCCGGGCATGGCGCTGTCCACGCTGCTTTATCAAGTAGCGGAACGCTCTATTTTTATCCCGTTCCCGATGACCATCGGGCGTATCGCCAGCGTCTTCTTTTTTATTCTGACAATGTGCGCGCTGGCTGGCTTACTGGCGATACGCAAGTTGAAGTCGACGGATCCGGCGGACATGTTCTCATGAGCATGATCAACGTGAAGGGTTTGAATTTCGCTTTCGGACAAGGCGAGTTGCGCCGTCAGGTCCTGACAAACATTCATCTTTCTATCGAAACCGGCGAAATCGTTATTCTCACCGGGCCTTCTGGCTCCGGAAAAACGACGCTGTTGACCATCTTGGGAGGACTGAGGCTTGCGACCTCCGGAAGCGTCGTCGTACTCGGCGAGCAACTGGTGCGAAGTGAAACCAGCACACGGATCGCGGTGCGGCGGCAGACAGGGTATATTTTTCAGCAGCACAATCTCTTCCTCTCGCTGACCGCCACAGAGAACGTCTGCATGGCGCTTGAGCTGCATGACGTATTTTCTGAAAAGGAACGGGTCGGGCTCGCGCGTCAAATTCTGACTCAGGTCGGACTAGAGGAGCGTCTGGAGTATCGGCCCCAGCAGCTTTCTGGCGGACAACGCCAGCGCGTTTCGATCGCGCGCGCCTTGGTTTCCAGGCCGAAGATCGTGCTCGCAGATGAGCCAACCGCGTCTCTCGATAAGAATAGCGGCCATGAGGCGGTCGAGATATTGAGAAGCCTCGCCAAGCAGAATGGAACGACGATTTTGATCGTCACCCATGACTATAGAATATTGGATATCGCCGATCGCATCATCAACCTCGAGGATGGGATCATCACATAATGGTTCGGTCGCACTAAAGCGGTCAGTGTCACGATACGTCGAAACGGGGTCTGATTCACTCGCGTCGGCCAAGCGTAGATCGGTCGCCCCGGAGACCAGCACTGCAAGTTAAACCGAAGAATGCTGTCCGGCCTTCGTTTTCTGGCAAGAACGTCAGCCAAATCGCACAAAGTCCTGCTCGGCTGAACACAGGCCAGAGGAGAAAGCCAAATGCGTAGAGTCTTCTTCGCCATATTAGGCCTGCTGGCCGGCTATGCTGCTGGAGCGGCCCTGGGAGGAGCCCTCGTCTCGCTTTTCTCTGGCAACGTGCACGATAAGGATCTCGAGATCGTGATGACGTCTGCCTTCGTCACCGGGCCAGTGGGAGCCTTCATGGGTTTGCTGGCCGGGTTATTCGCGCAACGCAGCTCAAAAAAGCAAGGCGAGCCCCGATAGAATGAACGCGATGATCCCCCCGGCACGCACGAAACTCCCGATCTTGTAAAGGCCTTCGCTGCGCAGGGATTGACCCAGGAATTCAAGGCAGATGGCGACGATCAGGAGCTTGAACCAGATCGGGGTATCGCCAAAGGGAAAGATCGGTACGACCATCTCGCCTGCCATCCACGTTCTTCAACAAGCGCGCCGAACGCTTGCCGAGCGGATCAATTGCGCAAGCTGCTCGCGCGCCTCCGCGCTCAGCAGCGCAACGTCGTTTTGACGACGATCTCTTTCCCGGCTCGCGAAACACCTTGATCGCTGTTGTGCAGAGACAGAGACTCAGGACTTGCCATCAACATTGATGACGGGAGCCACTAGTGCCGCGCAGAGCCGGGCTTGGCCATCCTGCGATGCTGTTTGGCGATTTTTGGATCGCGTAAACTGTTCCGGTGATGTTGGTCGATGACATCACGCACTTTTTTTTGAAAGTCTCGATCGAGGAAGGCGTTGCCCAGTCCAATGCCCGCGTTCGCGATGAGGACGTCAACGGGCCGGCCGAATTGCTGAGCTGCGTCATAAAGCCGATCGACGCCTTCGATTGTCGAAAGATCAGCTTCAATCGCGACAACGTTAGCGCCTCGCGCTTCGAGATTTGCGGACGGCCGCCAGAATGATGCCGACAATGGCCGCACGAACTTTTCCTGTCGTTCGTCAAAAGGGCGCTAGGCGCCTTGCGCATGGGGCCTGCGGCGCTGAAGGCGGAGGCCTCGCGCTTTGGGCTTCGGTTACGAGCCTGCTCTATGGCGACGACAAAGGCCCGCGTCAATGCATCAACAACGAGAGCGAGCGCGCGCGCGATCCACAGGTTGGGTAGGCGCGTTCGGCGGCAAAACGCCCGAGGAGAAACCGCACCAAACATGGACAACGCTCCGCTTGCCGCTATACGCGCGTGACTTAAATGCAATGACGGTCAACGGCCGAAAATAATTAGGGTTCACGATGATCCCACGGAAAAAATTAGCCTTTCTTCTGTCGCTTATCCTGGCGTTCGCGCTTGTGCGCGTTCCCTGCCTCGCACATGCGGCTCTCATCTCGGCTTCGCCTCAGGATGGCGCAACGGTTCCAAGCGGAGAAGTCGTCATTCAACTTCGGTTCAATAGCCGTATCGACTCGAAGCTTTCGCGTCTCACGCTTCTCAAGGCCGCAGATCAAAGCGTCGTTCAGCCTCTCGAAACGAGCCCGGTATCCGAGGGCCTAAAAGCGAGAGCGGCGGATTTGCCGTCGGGCGCGTATACGCTCGAGTGGCAAATACTGAGTCTTGACGGCCACTTGACGCAAGGCCGGCTGAACTTTCGCGTGGAACGCTGATTATGCAAGCCTTCATTGCGTTGTACGGCTTTTTGGACCTCGTGCTGCGCGCCTATCTCCTCGCGACGCAAGCGATCATCGTGGGTGGCGTAGCGTTTCTGACGCTCGTTCTGTCCCCTCTTGACGGGAAACTGGACGACGAAGAGTCGCCAATTGCGCGGCGTTGCCTGCGCATCCTTTTTTGGAGCTGCTGTGCTTCGGTCTTCGGCGAGATCGTCGCCGTGGGCGTGCTGACCGCGATGCTGGTCGGAACGTTGCAGGTGGATTTTGCGGTCGCAGCCAGCGCCGACGCCGTCGTCAGTCATTTCATCGCCATGATCCTGTCGGGCGCATTGGCGCTTTACGCCCGCCTCGGCGCCGGCGCCTTTTTCAAGTGGAGGGGGGGCGCCGTCGCCTTAGCGTTGCTGCTGGCGTGTGCGCATGTGGGCGTGACACATGCCGCGAGCCGGCCCGTCGCCTCTCCATTGCTGGTGACGACCGAGATTGTGCATGTGCTTGCAGCGGCGATCTGGATCGGCGGCATTCCATTCTTTTTGGTCGCGCTCGGCATGACGAAGGACGCGGCGCGGCGACTAATCGTCTCCAGATTCTCCCGGAACGCGATGTGGTCCGTGGCGGCGCTGACGGCTGGCGGCCTTCTGATGACGACGCGCCATTTTTCGGATTTCAGCGCGTTGTATGAAACGAATTACGGCATGCTGGTCAGCACCAAAATCGTGCTCCTGTTTGGCTTGCTGTGCTTTGCCGCCGCCAATCTTTCGACAACGCGCAAACTGTGGCGGATTCCTTCTACGCCGATCAGAAGGTTATTACGTTTCTCTGAGGTGGAGGTGGGGCTGGGCCTCGTTGCGCTGTTTTGCGCCGCCGCTCTCGCGTCGGCGTCGCTCCCGACAGACGGCGCGGAGCGCACGAGCCTGTCTGAGATCACGGCGCGTTTCGCCCCGCGCTGGCCGAGTTTCCAGAGTCCAGCGTATGCCGAGTTGTCTGCTGCGCAAGCAGCCTCCAGCGTAGCCGAACCAGGAACGCCCAGCCCACCCAGCGCGGCGGACATCGCCTGGGCGGAGATGAATCATCATTTGGCGGGCGTTTTTGTTGTCCTCATGGGCTTTTTCGCCTTGCTTGAGCGCCATCGCCAAACCGCGTCGGCGGCGCGTCATTGGCCTTTGTTATTCTTGTTGCTTGGCGGCATTCTAGCGGTTCGCGCGGATGAAACCGCATGGCCCCTCGGACCCATCGGGTTCTTCGAAAGCCTCCGTGATCCTCAGATCGTTCAACATAAAGTCATCGTGGCGCTCATTGCGACCTTTGCGATATTCGAATGGCAGGTTCGACGCGGCCGGTTCAAGTCGGACTGGCCAGCCTTTGTCTTCCCGATCACAACCGGCGCGGCGGCGGCGTTTCTGTTGACGCACTACGGACACACGGAAGGCAAAGACGAGGTTCTGGTCGCGATCAGTCATACGCCTATCGCGTTGCTCGGGGTTGTCTCCGCGAGCGCGCGCTGGCTGGAAATACGTTTGTCGGACACCCCCGCGGGTCGAATTGGTGGTTATGTTTGGCCCATTGCATTCATGCTATCGGGCCTCTTGCTTCTGCTCTACCGAGAAGTATGACGGGAGCGCCGCGCGCTATTTCTGTGGCGACCATCCGATAGATCGGCAGCCCAGCCTGGCAAAGCTATTTGTGCAACCGGGAAGCTACCTTCTCCCGGTCAGAAAAAAGGCTTCCATAGCGCCCTTACCCTTGATTTCGAGGCCGTCACGCGGCGCCAAAATGAAGTCCCCGCCCAGATGTTCATAGGTCGATGCTGAAACCTGGATGCGGCCGGGCAGGCTGCTCGACTCCAGCCGGCTCGCGACATTCACCGCATCGCCCCAGATATCGTAAATGAACTTGTGCGCGCCGATGACGCCCGCGACGACGTCGCCGGAGTTTATGCCCATCCTGATCTCGAGCGGCGTCGGCAAAGTATCGTTGAGAATGTCCAGTGTTTCGGCCATCGCCAACGCCATGTCCGCGACGGCGTGCGCGTGATCGTCCCGATCGTCGAAGAGCCCGCAGGCGACCATGTACGCGTCGCCGATCGTCTTGATCTTCTCGACGCCGAATTTGAGCGCGAGTCCGTCAAACGCCGAGAAAACGCGTCCCAATACACCAACAAGTTCGGGAGCCGACAGCCTGGAGGAGAGCTCGGTGAAGCCGACGAAATCGGCAAACAGAATCGTGACGTCGCTGACATGATCCGCGATGACCGTTTCGCCGCTCTTCAGGCGCGCGATAATCGGCGCCGGAAGAATGTTGAGGAGAAGCTGCTCGGAGCGCTCTTTTTCGATACGCAGCGCGTCGAGCGCCTCGCGCTCTCGGTCCCGTAGATGCTTTTTCTCCAGTGACGATCCGATACGCGCACGAAGAAGCACCGGATCGAAGGGTTTCGCGAGATAATCATCGGCGCCCGCCTGGATGCATCTGACGATGGAGTCAATCTCGTTCAAGGCCGATATCACGATGACGGGAATGTCTCTCAAGGCAGGATCAGACTTGAGGATCGAAAGAACATCGAAGCCGCTGATATCCGGCATCAGCAGATCGAGCAAAATGAGATCGAAGGGCGCCTCCCTCAACATCTCCAGCGAGCGAGACCCATTTTCAGCCAGCGCGACAGAGTGGCCCTGTCGTTCCAGTCGGCGCTTCAGGAGTTCGCGATTGGACGCGTTGTCGTCGACCACGAGGATACGGCTCGGCTGTACGGCGACACTGTCGGCTTCGTTTTCTGAGATCGGCTGGACAGAGGCGACGAAGCGATGTGCGACCATGGCGGAGACGGGTCCCGAGCCGATTTCGGCATCGTTGGCCGGCGCGTTGGTTTCGGGGAGTGAAAAACTGACCAGGCCGTCTATACGCTCAAGCAGGCGCGACGCTTCCTCTAAAAGTCGATTGAGGTCCGAGACCAGCGCCTGCGCGTCGTCGACGCCCGCTGCGTCTTCGCGCAGCATCTCGCCATATCCCTTTATGGCGTTGATGGGCGTGCGCAGATCGTGCCGCAAGTGGCGACGATAGTCCTCGGAATCTTCGCCTGGCCCGCGCGTCGGCGCGCGCGACCGACTGACGAGTGACGCGATGACATCAATCAGCGAACGGCTGGCGGCGTGGATTTTTTCGAGGTCGTCACGAAATTCCCCGTGACCGTTCCTTTCGGCCTCGTCCAGCAAAATTTCAGCATAGCCCGCAATCGCCTCTGCAGGCGCGCTCAACTCCTGCTGCACATAAGCAAGCAGTGCGCGATCGCTCCTGTCGGCGGACGGCTGGAAGCCATGCGACATCATCTTAATTTCCCAAGCCGGAAGGCGGCAACGCCCGCTGTCCAAGATGCGCGAGTCGCGTTTCTCATAATCGTTTCAACTGGAGGGGTCGCCAGAGTTCGCTCGACAAGACCGGCGACGCATCGTTGGAGACGGCTTCGAGACGACACGCGATCAGACGACGCTAAGCGCCAGATTCAATCAGGGCCGTGATCTTGCCCAGAAGACGCGTGATCTCGACGGGCTTCGTGTCATAGTCGTCGCAGCCCGCTTCGATCGCCTTCTCTCGGTCCCCCGCCATCGCATGGGCGGTGAGGGCGATGACCGGAATCTTGCGCGTCGCTTCGTTTTCTCTGACCCGGCGGGCCGCCTCCCAGCCATCGATGACCGGCAGGCTCATGTCCATCAGGATGAGATCGGGCGATTCGGCGGCGGCCATGTCGACGCCCTGTTGGCCGTCTATCGCGATCACGACTTCATAGCCGTTGCGCCTGAGGCGTCGCGACAGCATATCCCGGTTCATCTCATTATCTTCGACAAGCAAAATCTTCACCACCGACCCTGTCTCCGATGTCAATGCGCTTGGACGGCGTCCGCCGCGCTGGGATTGAGGCACTGACGCATAATCGTCACCAGCTCCTCAAGATAGTCATGGTCCTTTGTGATGATGTCAGCTCCGAATTCTTTCAGCTTGCGCATATCCTCTTCGCTGAGATCTTTCGCCGTGACGATGACGACCGGCAAATGGTCATAGGCGCGGCGCTTACGCAATTCTCTCAAGAAACCGAACCCATCGAGATTTGGCATCATCAGGTCGAGAAGGATAAGGTCCGGCGCCGGATTTTCAGCGATCCAATCGAGCCCATCCTGCCCGTTGATGGCGGCTTCGGCCTTATAGCCAGCGCCCGAAACGCAGCGGCAAAGAAGCTCGCGCGTGGCGGCGTCGTCCTCGATGATGAGCACCTTGGTTTCGCTCGATGCCCCGCAATATTGCGTCATCAGGGCCGTTAAGCGCTGACGGTCGATGGGCTTGGTCAAAAGCTCCGCCGCCCCGAGCGGAATCGCCAGAGCGCGCTCGTTGAGAATCGTCACCATGATGACGGGGATGTTCCGCAGTTCATCATCCTCCTTGAGCTGCCTGAGCACGCTCCAGCCGTCGAGCTGGGGCATCATCACATCCAGCGTGATCGCATTCGGCCTGTGCTGTCTCGCCAGGGCCAGCGCTTCCAGCCCATTACGGGCGGCGATGACGTGATAGCCCCTGTTCTCCAAAGTTCGTGTGAGCAGGTCGCGCGCGGTCGCGTCGTCGTCGACGACCAGTATCGTAGAGAGAGGCCGGGACGAAGTCGGCTCGGCCCGTTTCTTCGTCGCGAGGGGCTCCTGCCGATCCGGAAGCCTGATCGTGAAGGTCGAGCCTGCGCCCAGCGCGCTCCCAACGGAGATGTCGCCGCCGAGCGCCGCGCAAAAATGCTTGGTGATCGCGAGCCCCAGCCCCGTCCCTCCGAAGCGCTTCGTGGTCGACGCGTCCGCTTGGGTGAAGGCTTGGAACAGGCGGGAAAGCTGCTCCTGCGTCATGCCGAGCCCCGTGTCCGACACGTGAAAAATCACAAAAGCGTCGGCGTCCCGCTCGACGGTCAAAGTGACTTTTCCCTGGCTCGTGAATTTGTTTGCATTGCTCATGAGATTGAGCAGGCACTGCTTGACCTTCGTTTCGTCGGACAAAAAGCCGCCCACGTCATCCGGGCAGCAGAGCTCAAGCGTATTGCCGTTCTTGTCGGCGAGGGGCTGAACGATCGAAAGGACCTCATTCACGAGAGGCCTGATCTCCACCTTCTCGATGAAGACCTCCATCTTTCCGGCTTCGATTTTGGAAAGATCGAGAATATCGTTGATCAGCCCAAGCAGGTGCCGGCCCGCGCTCTCGATCCTCTTCAGGTCTTCGATCGGCTCTAAATCGCCGTCGTCGAGCGCGTTTTCCTGAAGCATTTCGCTATAACCAATGATGGCGTTGAGCGGCGTGCGCAGCTCATGGCTCATGTTCGCCAGGAAGGCGCTTTTTGTCTTGCTGGCCTCCTCGGCCGCCACGCGCGCGACTGACAATTCCTCGTTCGCGAGCTGAAGTTCGCGCGTGCGCGCCCGGATCTTGTCCTCCATGGAGTCGTAAAGTCCGCGCAGCTCCACGGTCATGGAGCGGATCGCCGTCAGCAGGAGCCCCGTTTCGTCACGGCTGCCAATCTCGAAATTTGCGTCGAGGTCACCCGCCGCGACCTTCTCGGCGACGCCGACGGCGGTCTTGATGGGCTTGGTGATCGTGCGCGCGACGCCCATGGCCAGAGCGATAATCGGCGGAATCATGAAGAACAGCAGCCAGAGCGTCGCCTCTTTCTGCGCGCTGGTGAGCGCGAAGGCCTCCTTCGTGCGCTGCTGTACGACCATGCCCCAACGAAACGACGGAACATAGGTCCACGAGGCGACGACGGGCCTGTTCAGGCGGTCATCGAAGAGGCTCGAGCCGTGGACGCCGGCGAGCGCCCGAGCGAGCGCAGGAAAAGCGCTGCCATCGAGCGGCGCCCTGATGCTGAAAGCCTTGGAAGCGTCGTACCGCAGCGGGTTGACCACGACCATTTGGCCCTGATCGAAGCGGGCGGCGACGAGCACCTCTCCTGTCTCGCCGAGACCTGTATAGTCGTTGATGAGGCTGTAAAGCTCCTGGTTATCGAGCTGGAAGACGACGACGCCGATCACGACGCCGTTTTCCAGAACAGGCCCCGCAATAAAGGCGGCAGGCTCTTTCAGCCCCGGATAGATCTGAAACGCCGAAATTTCGGCCTGCAGCAATGTGCGCGCGCGATTAATCGTGTCCGAAAGCTCCGTTCCCTTGAGCGGTTCGCCGAGCGAATTTGGGTTGAAAAGGGCAGGGTCCGATTGCTCGAAAAGCGTGAAGCCTTCGGGCGAGACAATCGCGCAGTTGACATAGTTGAACGTGTCGGAAAAACGCTTGAGAACCGGGCCGTGTTTCGCGACAGCCTGGCGATAGGACTCGGAGTCTCTCCCGCTCGTCCTTATGGCTTCAGAAAATTCCCGGGTGGCCTCGCCAATTGAAGCGCTGTGCATCAGAGATTCGACGCTTCTGATTTTTTCAAGCGTCAGAGTCTCCAGCTGCTCCACTTTCTTCTTGGCGACGACCTGCAGCGACCTCTGAATCGCCTGCTCGAGAGACTCTCGCGAAATGTCATAGGTCCGCCAGGCCAGAAGGCCGCAGGAGACGATATTGATCGCAAGGAACCAGAAGATGATCTTGGCTCCGATGGAGCGCCGGAGGAAATCGAGCCTGGGAAGCTTCATCGATCAGTCCGCCTCTGTCGGATTGGCCCATCTGCCGACCCATCTGTTGTACAAGGCGGCAAGAAATTCCTCCCACTCGGCTTTTGTGCGAGTCGGCGGATAGGGCACGGGGCGGATCGGGCGATCGATCGTCCAGACAAGCTCAATCCGGCCATCAGTCCGAATTTTACCGACAGAGAAAGACCGCCACGTATGCTGCGTGTAAGGATCAACCGACACCAGACCTTCGGGCGCATCGAGGGTCTCGGTCAACATGGTGCGTTTGACCCTCTGTACGTCGAAGGACTGCGCCTCTTCGACCGCCTTCGCCCATAAGATGACGCTGAAGTATGAGGTCGCAATAACGTCGCCCGCCACACGGTTGGCGCCATATCTTTCGCGAAAGGCGCGAATGAACCGCTCGTTCTCCGGCGTCTTGATCGCCTCGAAATAGCTCCAGGCGCTGTAATGGCCTTGGAGACTGGCGATCGGCAGGCTGCGAAGCTCCTCCTCGCCGATGCTGACGGAGACAACCGGCAACTTGTCAGCGGAAAGCCCAGCGTCGGTCAGCGCCTGGTAGAACGCCTTGTTGGAATCGCCCACGACCGAACTGATGATAACGTCCGGCTGCGCCAGCTTGATTTTTTGGACCGCCTTGGAGACGTTGGCGCTTCCGAAGAAAATATAGTCTTCGCCCACAAGCTCCGCGCCAAGCGCGCGGATCGTGTCCTTCATGATTTCATTGATGCTGTGCGGCCAAACATAATCTGAGCCGATCAAATAGAATTTTTTGCCAATGTGATCGAGGCTCCATTTGATCGCCGGAATGACCTGCTGATTGGGCGCCGCGCCCGTGTAGATAATGTTGGGCGACTGTTCGAGTCCCTCATAGGCCATTGGGTAGACCAAGAGCTGACCGTATTTCTCGATAATGGGCGCAACCGTCTTACGGCTTGCGGAGGTCCAGCACCCGAAAATCACGGATACGTGTTCCTCGGTGATCAGGCGCTCGGCCTCTTTCGCGAAGGTCGGCCAATCGGATTTGCCGTCGGCGATGATCGGCTGAATCTTGCGTCCCAGTAAGCCGCCCTTCGCATTGATCTGTTCTATCGCGAGCAGCTCCGCGTCGACCATTGAATTTTCGCTGATCGCCATCGGCCCCGTGCGCGAATGCAGAATTCCTACCTTGACCGGCGCGCTTTCCGTCCTGAAAAGGAACATCGTCGCGCCGAAGACCGTCGCGGCGGCGATAGCGACCGCGATAAAGCCTTTCCACGCGCTGCGACTGTCGAGGGCCATTGGCCGTATCCTGCTTCCGAGTTTGCGAAGATCGAAACTGGACGTCATTTACTCGATCGCCGCATTGCATGACTGGTTGTTTGAACAGAGGCTGTTCGAACGCGCCTCGAAGTGTCGGCGTTGTTTGTCAATTCCGTTCAACCGAAATTCGCGCCGCGTCGCGTAGAGCGCGGCGCGATTCATCCCGCACATAGGACATATGCCCGCCGGGCAGAACAACGAACTGCACGCGCGAACCATCGCCAAAGGCGGGAAGCTGGTCCAGCAAGAGTTTCGTCGCAAAATAGGGGGTAACGAGATCGGTAATTCCGTGCACGATGAGAACCTTGAGCCGCGGATCGAGCGCCAACGCCTCGCGCAGGTCTGAGACGGCTTCCGCGTTGACGCGCCCACCGCGCCCGTAATCCCATTGGTGCGCAACTTGCGCATTGAGGATTTCATATCGCGCGTCGTTTATTGGCCACTCTAGCTTTTCGGTCACGATCCGGCTCATGGCGGCGCCCAGTGGCGTGCGCAGCGTGTCAAGCACGGGGTCCTCCCAGTCGCTCTCTTGGGAAAAGGGCGCGGGGTCGAAGCCGGCCACTTCCCCATCATAAGCGCTCAGAATCCGCTGGTCGTCACGGGCGCGCTCGCGACTGAACGTCTTGACGTGCACACGGCCGCCGAGCTGTGACACCGTCTTGCTGTTGAGACCAGTGAATTGCGCTACCCTGGCGCTCAGCCGCGACAGAGCGTCGGGATCCCGCACCCCCTTGAGCAGATCGGTCAGATAAGCGCCTCCGGCATATTCCTCGACGTCGGCAAGTGCGGCTCTGTCCTTTGCGCCGCGCGCGACTGCTGCAAACGAAGGTAAGTAAGCCGAGTAGGACAGAAGATTGCGTGCGTCCAACCAGGTGAAGTCGAGGACCGGCGAGATAAGAATGAGGCCTGTCACCCCCACGCTTTCGCGCTCTCGCAGCGCGTGCACCAGTTTGACGGCGCGAAAACTCCCATAGCTCTCGCCGACAAGATATTTGGGCGAGACGAGGCGCCGGTGTGTGGTCAGCCATTTGCGAAGGACGACGGCAAGCGCGTCGGCGTCGCCTTCGACCGAGAACAATCGCTTCCTGAGATCCTCGCCGTCGCCAAGGATCTTGCTGTAGCCTGTGCCCGGCGGATCAACGAACACCAGATCGGCGAAATTCAGCCAGCTCTCGGCGTTCTCCACGATTGTGGGCGGCGCCGATGGCGAGAGCGGGTTGGCCATCTGAAGGCGCCATGGCGACAGCGCGCCCAGGCCCAGCCAGGCGGAGCCCGCGCCGGGTCCGCCATTGAAGACGAAAGCAATCGGTCGGCTGAGCGATTCCGCGCCCGCGCGTTCATAGGAAACATAGGCCACATCCGCCTGCGGCGCATCACTTTGGGCGTCCCGCAGATGGACGGCGCCTGCTCGCGCCGTGAACGCCACCTTCTCGCCGCCGAGCGTGATCGTATGGTTCGTGACGACTTCCGCGGGCAGACCGCGTGACGGAGCGGATCGTTCGTCCGCGCTTTTCTTTCCCGCTGTCGCATCGTCCGCCCGGCACGGGACGCAGCCGCCCGCGACGATTGCGGCAAGCAAGAATATCCATCGAATTGGCGGGTTACTCGTCATGCTTCGCCCATAGCAATCGCGTCGTACAATTAGTTTGAAGCGGTCTTGTTGCGGCATCTCGCTGCAGCGCGCGAAGTTTCCTCTCGCCTATATGCTCTCAGAAAAGCATCAATTCCGGCGTCGACCTTCGCGGTAACGGAGGCTTCGGCTCCCGGTTCGAGACCGAGCGCCGTGTGAAGCGGCAGGTCCCCGCGGACAAGACTCAAAAAATGGCTCGCGGCTTCATTCGCGTCTGAGAACGTCAGCAGGCCGCGGTCTTTGGCCTCTTCGAGCAACGCCGCGACGCGCATGAGCTCGTTTTTCGGCCCGCTTTCAAAGAAGAGCCGGCAGAGTTGCGGAAAGCGCATGCGCTCACTGGAAATCGCCTGAAAAAACGCCATCGACTCCGGCGTCAAATACACCCCGACAAATTGACGCGCGAAGCTTCGAAGCGCCTCGACAAGGCCGATATCGAGATCGGGCATCTGCAGCCTGCTCGCTTTCAGGCGGCATTCCGCTTCGATCAAATGGGCGAACAAAGCTTCCTTGCTGGGAAAGTAAGCGTAAAGCGTCGCCTTCGACACGCAAGCGGACCGCGCGATCGCGTCCATGCTCGTCTCGGCGAAGCCCTGTTCGAGGAATAATTTTCGCGCGGCCTCGATCACGGAACATTCCTTCCGTCCCGCAACATGCGCCTCTGTCGATCCTGCCGCCGTCGCATGATCCGTCGAGGGGCTCTTCATGGCGGGTTCCTCAAGTTCCGTCTTCATCCCGGCGACGCCGCCGACTCTTGCTTCAAGGCTCTGCCCCCGCGCCATGCGCTCATTCCCTACGCCTCCGCCGAGCCTGAACCGGCAAAATCCGGTGGTGCGACGTATCTATCGGCCCACTTTTGAAAACTTTCAAACTGAACGATCCAGTTCAATTTAACGTTGACACGGGCCAAAGGGCAAGCATAAAACTGAACCGTTCAGTTTAACCTGGGTCCGATATGAGATGGAGGGCGCCTCAAATATCCCGGCCGTTGCTCAACCCGCATGTGGGGGATCGCCTCGCTCTTACGCTCGAAAGTCCGAAGGCGCGAAACATCGCCCAGAGCGATCGGCGCCGAGGGATATTGATCCGCGCAAAGGGCAGGGCGGCGGCGCTCGGGCTTCTGCTCGCCGCGTTTCTTTCCGGCTGCGCTGTGGGCCCGGATTTTGCCGCGCCCGAGGCGCCCTTGGACGCGGGCTATGCGGCGGGCAAGCCAGCGAACATTACCCAGTCAGCGCCCATCGCGGGCGGCGGCGCCCAAAAGCTCGTTCCTGGCCGCGACATTCCGGGCGAATGGTGGCGACTGTTCCGCTCCAAGCAGATTTCGGCGCTGGTGGCCGAGGCGGTCACCAATCATCCCAACATCGCCGCCGCCGAAGCGGCGCTGCGCCAGGCGCGCGAAACGACGGAAGCCGATGCGGCGTCCTTCTTTCCGTCGGCCACTCTGACCCAGAGCGTGGCGCGCACGCAAATGACGACGGCGCAGTTCGGCGGCTTCTCGCAAAGCTCCTCGTCGAGCGGATCGCAAGGCTCGTCGTCGAGCGGGGCGACGGCGATACTTTATACGCTCCATAATTCGAATGTCGCCGTGTCGTTCACGCCCGACGTCTTCGGCAAGACGACGCGTACGGTCGAGAGCGATTTCGCCGCGGCCGAGTATCAGCGATTCCAGCTTGAGGCGACCTATCTGGCGCTGGCCGCCAATGTGGTGACCGCTGCGATCGCCGATTCCAACTACGCGTCGCAGATCAAGGTCACGCGCGATCTCATCGCCGCCTATCAGAAGCAACTCGACATATTGCAGAAGCGCTTCGAGCTCGGCGCCGTGAGCGCGGCCGACGTGGTGTCGGAAAAGGCGCTCGTCGCGCAGGCGCAAGCGACGCTGCCGCCGCTCGAAAAAGCGCGCGCGCAGACGCGTAATCAGCTCATGGCCTATCTCGGCCGCTTTCCCAATGACGATAAGGGCGAAGCGATCGACATCGAGCATCTGCATCTGCCGCGTGATCTGCCGCTCAGCCTGCCGTCCAATCTGGTGCGCCAGCGTCCCGACGTTCTTTCGGCGGAGGCGCAGTTGCATCAGGCGAGCGCCAATGTCGGCGTCGCCACGGCCAATATGCTGCCGCAGCTCACGCTGACGGGCAATGGCGGCAGTCAGGCGTCGAATTTCGCGCAGTTGTTTTTGCCGCAGACCTCTGTCTACAATCTGGCGACGCAGCTCTCCGGCCAGGCGTTCGACGCCGGCAGATTATTCCATCAGCGCGAGGCGAAGCTCGCCGCGCTGGAACAGGCGGAAGCGCAATATCGCGCGACCGTGATCAGCGCCTTCCAGAATGTCGCCAACGCCTTGCAGGCGATCAAGCATGACGCGGAAACGCTGCGTGCGCAGGTTGCGGCCGAAAAGGCCGCCGCCGAAAGCTTGGATATTTCGCAAGCCCAATATTTGGCTGGCTCGACGACCTATCCGACGGTGCTCAACGCCGCGCAGACCCTGCTCAGCGTCCGTCTCAATCGCGTCCAGGCGCAGGCGGCGCGCTTCTCCGATACCGCGGCGCTGATGCAGGCGCTCGGCGGCGGGTGGTGGAATCGCCTCGACGAGACGCCGGCGTCGCTTCCCAAACCCACCGACCTCATTTCAACCCTGCCGATCGCAGCGGCGATACGCGCCGAGGCTGAGGAACGCTCCCGTGCCCGTTAACACGCTTTTGCAAGACCGTCTCGGATCGATGTTCAAGCCCATGATGATCATGCTGGCGATCGTCGCCCTCGTGTTCGCAGCTCTTTACGGCTTCGTCAGTTTCCGCTCGATGATGATCGGGCGGTTCCTCGCCTCCATGGCCAATCCGCCGCAGACCGTGTCGGTGACGACGGCAACCTATCGGGAATGGCGCCCGAAGTTTTCCGCCATCGGCACATTCCGCGCCGTCAATGGCGCGGATCTCGCGCTCGAAACTTCGGGCATCGTCGAGAAGATCCACTTCCAGTCGGGCGAGGACATCAAGGCGGGGCAAATTCTCATCGAGCTGCGCAAGGATACGGACAACGCCCGGCTCGAAGCCTTGAAAGCCACCGCGGAGCTCAACGCCATCAACCTGCGCCGCGACCAGTCGCAGCTCAAAATCCGCGCCGCGAGTCAGGCGACGGTGGATACGGACATCGCCAATCTGCGAAGCGCCAACGCCCAGGTCGTGCAGCAGGAGGCGGTGATCGCGCAAAAGACCCTGCTCGCGCCCTTCGCCGGAAGGCTCGGCATCCGCCAGATCGATCTTGGCCAATATATCGGCGCCGGAACGGTGATCGTGACTTTGCAGGCGCTCGATCCGATCTTTCTCGACTTTGTCCTGCCGCAGCAGGACTTGAATGGCGTCTCGGTCGGACAAACCATCGCCGCGACGGTCGACGCCTTTCCTGGCCAAAGCTTTACGGGCAAGATCGACGCCATCAGCTCCAAGGTGGATCTGGCGAGTCGCAACGTGCAGATTCGCGCGAGCCTCGCCAATGGCGAACGCAAGCTGCGGCCCGGCATGTTCGCTTCGGTGGAAATCGCGACCGGCAAGCCTCAACGCCTGATCACGCTGCCGCAAACGGCGATCGTTTATGCGCCCTTTGGCAATTCGGTGTTCCTTGCGCAGAAAAGCGAGGAGAGCGCCGATAAGAAGGCGCCGCAAGGCTCCGGGCTCGTCGCGCATCAAGCCTTCGTTCGGCTCGGCGAGGCGCGCGGCGACGAAGTCTCGGTGCTCGAAGGGGTGCCCGAAGGCGCCACGGTCGTCACGGCCGGTCAGGTCAAACTGCGCAACGGCGCGCCGCTCGCCCTATCGCAAGAGCCGTCGCCGCCTGTCGACGCCTATCCCAAGCCCGTGGATCAGTGAACGGAGATTTCGCAAGATGCGTTTCACCGACATTTTCGTGCGCCGCCCGGTGCTCGCCAGCGTGCTAAGCCTGCTGATCCTGGTGCTTGGCCTGAGATCGCTGGCGACTCTGTCCGTGCTGCAATATCCGCGCACGCAAAACGCCGTCGTCACGGTGATGACGTACTATTTTGGCGCCGATCCGGCGACCGTCGCCGGCTTCGTCACGACGCCGCTCGAAAACGCCGTCGCGCAGGCGAATGGCATCGACTATCTCACCTCGACGAGTCAGATCGGGATAAGCACGATCACCGCCAATCTGCGGTTGAACTATGATTCCGGCAAGGCGCTCACCGAGATCAGCACCAAGATCGATTCGGTGATCAACCAATTGCCGCAGGCCGTGCAGCGTCCGGTCATCACCGTCAAGATCGGCCAAACGACCGACGCCCTGTACATTGGCTTCAACAGCGACATCCTCACGCCGAGCCAGGTGACGGACTATCTCATCCGCGTCGTGCAGCCGCGTCTGCAATCGGTGCCGGGCGTGCAGACGGCGGAACTCATCGGCGGCAAGACCTTTGCGCTCAGAGCCTGGCTCGATCCGGTGAAGCTCGCCGCCTATGGACTCACCGCCAGCGAAGTGGCGGCGTCTCTCCAGGCCAATGACTATATCGCCGGCCTCGGCTCGACCAAGGGCCAATGGGTTCAGGTCAATCTCTCGGCGGCGACCTCGCTCCATTCGCTCGAGGAGTTTCGCAACCTCGTCGTCAAGCAGGCGAACGGCGCCAATGTGAAGCTGCGCGACGTCGCCAATGTCACGCTCGGCGCGGACGACTATGAGTCTTCGGTCTCATTCGACGGCAAGCAGGCGGTCTACATCGGCATTCTCGTGGCGCCGAACGCGAATTTGCTTGATGTCGTCAAAGGCGTCAAAGACGCCTATCCCGAAATTGTCAAAGCGCTGCCACAAGGCTTGAATAGCGAGATCGTCTACGACACGACGAATTTCGTGAACAGCTCCATCGACGAGGTGATTCACACGCTGATCGAAGCGGTCCTCATCGTCACCGCGGTCGTCTTCGTGTTTTTGGGTTCATGGCGCTCGGTGCTGATCCCGATTATGGCGATCCCGCTTTCGCTCATCGGCTCGCTGACGTTTCTTCTCGCTTTCGGCTTCTCGATCAATCTGCTGACGCTTCTGGCGCTGGTGCTGGCGATCGGCCTCGTGGTCGACGACGCGATCATCGTCGTCGAAAACGTGAACCGGCATCTCGGCGAAGGCCTCACGCCTGTCGACGCCGCGCTGCTGGCGGCGCGCGAACTCGCCGGACCGATCATCGCCATGACGATCGTGCTGATCGCCGTCTACGTGCCGATCGGCTTCCAGGGCGGCCTCACGGGCGCGCTCTTCGTCGAATTCGCTTTCACTCTCGCGGCCGCGGTCACCGTGTCGGGCGTCGTCGCGCTCACTTTGTCGCCCGTGAGTTGCGCTCTCGCGCTCAAGCCGCCGAAGCGAGGCGACGAGACGCTTGAGTCCCGCATCGTCGGCTTTATCGATGCGCGGATGGACGCCGTCCGAGACCGCTATCATCGCCTGCTGGACTCCTCTCTCAATTACGTGCCGGTAACGCTCGTCTTCGGCGGGCTGGTGCTTTCCAGCATCTATTGGCTCTACGCCAGCGCCAAGAGCGAACTGGCGCCAAACGAGGATCAGGGCATCATTCTGGCGCAGGCGACTCCGGCGCCCAACGCCACTCTCCAGCAAAAGCTGTACTACGCCGATCAGGCCTATAAAATCATCGCCAAACATCCAGAGACCGACAGCGTATTCCAGATCAATTCGCCGGCGGCGAATCTGTCCGGCGTCGTGCTCAAGCCATCCGACGAGCGCAAGGTCGGGGCGGAGGACTTGCAGCATATGCTCCAGCAGGAGCTGAGCGCCGTTGCGGGCGTGCGCTTCGTCGCCTTCCAGCCGCCGCCGCTCCCCGGCTCGATGGGCTTGCCGATTCAATTCGTCTTCCAGAGCACCGACCCTTTCGAGAAGATGGACGGCATCTCCCGTGAACTCCTGTCGAAAGCTCTGGCGACGGGAAAGTTCATGTTCCTCGACACCGATCTCAAGATCGATCAGCCGCAGTTGTCGCTTGTCATCGACCGCGAAAAGACCGCGCAACTCGGCCTAAGAATGATCGACGTCGGCGGCGCGCTCACCACCGCGCTGAGCGGCGGCTATACGCAATATTTCGGGCTCGCCGGCCGTTCGTACAAAGTCATTCCGCAGGTCGCCCAACGGTTTCGACTGAATCCGGATCAGATCTTGAACTATTACATCAAGACGGTGGACGGCTCCTTGGCGCCGCTGTCGACTGTCGCCAAGCTCGAAACCGCCATCGTTCCCGAGTCGCTCAATCACTTCCAGCAGATTAATTCGGTGACGATTTCCGGCGTGGCCGCGCCTGGCGTGATCGCCGGCGAGGCGCTCGATACGCTGAAAGAAGTCGCGCGCCAAACATTGCCCGCGACCTATACGATCGACTATGCCGGACCCTCGCGTCAGTTCATCCAGGAGTCGAGCGGCTTCGCGGTGACGTTCGGTTTCGCCCTCATCATCATCTTTCTGGCGTTGGCCGCGCAATTCGAGAGCTACCGTGATCCGCTGATCATTCTCGTATCCGTCCCAATGTCGATCGCCGGCGCGCTGGTTTTCATCTTGCTCGGCTTTGGCGGCGCGAGCATCAATATTTACACGCAGGTCGGTCTGGTGACGTTGATGGGGCTGATCAGCAAACACGGCATTCTGATCGTGGAGTTCGCCAATGAATTGCAACACGGCGGCATGTCGAAACGGGAAGCGATCCTGCAGGCCACCTCCATTCGGCTGCGTCCGATCCTGATGACCACCGCGGCGATGGTGCTCGGCGTCATGCCGCTCGTCATGGCGGCGGGCGCGGGCGCGGCGTCGCGCTTCAACATGGGTCTGGTGATCGCCTCGGGCCTTTCCATCGGCACCCTGTTCACGCTGTTTGTTCTGCCCGCGGTCTATCTCGTGCTCGCGGCGGACCACTCGGGGGCACGCAAGAAGGCCGTGATCGATCTTGTGTCGCCAGCGCATTCATAAGTAAGGTCGGAGATCGTTGTTTATGAAGATCCATGATCGTATTGCGTAGGGCTGGCGCGACTCGCCGACCAATATCTATCTCGACAAAGTCGTTACGTGCGTGACATGGAGCCTATTCGCGTTGCGAGATCGGCTTCACAAAACCACGCCTGAGCGACGCGGTGGCTGCGAGGAAAATTTGAAGCACGTGCGTCTTGCCGCTTGGATAAACGCTGAACTGGAAATCAGGCGAGGACCACCTCAGTTCGGGTCTGATAGGCGTCATGCAAGATGAGATTGGCGAGACTGCGCGCAGAATCGTCCCAGGAATAAATAGGCATTTTTTCTTTTTTGATCGGCTCTCGATAGAGCTCCTCGATTTTGTCAGCCAAGTCGATCGAGTCCAGTAAATTGAAATAGCGGACGTGGTCTCCGCCGATTTCGTGGAACACCGGCAAATCTGAGGCGATGACGGGAAGCCCGTAACGACCCGCTTCAACAAGCGGGAGGCCAAATCCTTCGATCATGGATGGATAAACCAATGCGCGCGCATGGGTATAGCAGTGGTGAAGATCGGCGTCGCTCGCCTTATCGAGCCAAAGGAGGCGTCGCCCAAATTCGCCGTGTTGTTTGATGCGATACTGGAGCGATTCGCTTTGCCAGCCTGCTTGGCCAATGATGACGTAACGCGCGTCGATCCCGCGCGACCAAAGACGTTCGAAAGCGTCAAGCGCGATCGGATAGCATTTGCGCGGTTCAAGAGTGCCCACGCTCAGAAAGTAAGGCGTTTCGCTTGTGGTCACGAGTTTGGCCTCGGAAGAAAGTGAGAAATTCTCTTCGTCGTCGAAATCCGCGCCCAGTCGCCACCAGCCGATGCGAAGTGTCGGCTTGGTAGCGAGGTCTTTGCGCGCGACATAAGCGATCAAATCCATCGCAGTGCTCTTTGAGACGCATATGATGCGATCGCTTTTCAGCACGAGGTTTTCGAACCACTCTTTGAATTCCTCGGTCATTCGCGGCGTGACGCTGAGCGGATGGATCAAGGGGATCAGGTCATGCACGACCGTTATGAGCTGTCCGCCCACATCGGCGAGACGCTGAACAAGAGGCAGATGCTCCGAAATAATGCCCCAGCTCGCATCGAGGAGCATGAATTTGTCGCCTTCCCTGAACGTGATCGAGGCCGGGAGCAACGGATGATCGTAGTAGGAAAGAAGTTCGCCATTTTCCACAACGACGGGTAGCGCAAATCGATCCTGGATCGCTCTCTTGGCGATTTCGCGAACGACGCGCTGAACGCCGGTTTTCCCTCCAACACGTAGCGTCGGCGTTACATCGATGAAAATGCGGCAAGAGGAGATTGAGGAGAGCGTGTCGTCCGAGGCGAGTTCTGTTGGCAACAGAGGCCGACGCCTGAGTCTCAAGCGGTCACGAGACCTCGATCCATTGTGCAGATGACCAAGTCCGAGCTGCTTGGTCACAGTCCAGTAAAATTCTCTCAATTTGAAATAGACGAGAGCTGTTACTGGATCGAGCGCATCCGCCATGCGTTTGCGTTTCATTTCGAGGTTCTCTAGCTGAATCTGCGACGCGAGAAAAAGCGCGACCTCGCTTTCGTGTTCAATTTCCTGCGCCATCTTGCTCTTCTCCAGAGTGTACGCCGAGCGCGCGGACGCGTGCCGCCTCGGAAGATTGGGGTGTTTTCATATTGGTTTTCTTTGCCGCGGCCCTTCGCGGCGAGAGAAGAGAGCGCCGATTGCGTCGGCTCACTTCGCTTGCATACGAGCCATCAACCTGCTTGCGATATCGCCGAGCCGGCTCGCATAACGCTCAGATGAGTATCTCTCTTCGTATAATGCGCGCGTATCGCTCGTCATCGGATCGCTTCGTTCGCTCAACCCACGACGCTTCGTCATGGCGGCGGCGAATTCGCTGGCGTCGTCCGCGATGAAAACGTTGCGAAGCTGTGATGGATCGATCCCCATGCCCCTGAAAGCCTTCGACGTCGCGACGACCGGCAGTCCGCTGGAGAGAGCTTCGACGGTTTTGATCGAAAGGCCGTGCCCTTCTCTGGTGGGGAGGAGAACGATCGCTGCATCGGCGTAGGCTGATTGTATTTCCGCGACTCTGCCACGGAATAGATTGCGATGCTTTTTATACAAGAGTCTGTCATGGCGTTTCACGCCATCGGCGATATCGCCAAAAATTGAAATCGATATTTCGGGCACGCGCGGCACAATATATTTCAAAAACCATCGAACGCTGATGTAGTTGGCTGCGTTGTTGCCAGCGACGAAAATAGCGCGATCGCCATTGTCGTGAGGCGCCGCTGGGGCTATCGAGGGATAGATCAGTTCGTGTTGAGCGAGAGGCAGAAGCTGCTCAAACGCCGCATGCTCCTCCGAATTCAAGTGAATGCAAACGTCGGCGCGCTTGATCCAATCGAGTTCGACGGCAAGCATGCGCGTATAGCCAACGTATGGCGGGATGCTAAAGCCTGCACGATTGCGGAGTTCGTATTGCCGAGCCTGAATGTCGTGGGTGTCGAGGACAATAGGAATACTGCGCCTTTCGCGCATCTTCTCAGCGAAAGGCAAGACAAAAAAGTGGTTGGCGTGAATCAGGTCGATAGCGTTCGTATCGAGCGCTTCGGGAAGACGCGCGCGCTTCATCAGCTCCACCAGCCAAGTGGCCTGGTCGCCATGCGTTAAGGGCCACCAGCCGTCCTTCAGGAGCGTTGTCTTGAAGAGGTCAGGGATCGTGGCGGACGATTCATATCTCTCGTCGGCGGCGAGATCCCGACTATGCGCTCTGTAATCTTTCCAGCGTGCGCCGCGGCCGACCGAGGGCGTGACATCGTCCATAAGCGCAATGGAAAGCACACGCGCGCCGAGTTTTTTGTAGGCGCCTATCTGACTAGCGATAACCTGATGCGTTCCGCAGGAATGCCACGCAGGATGCACGACTGCGACTGTTTTTCCCGATAGCGCGGCGCGGCCCGAACCTGATTGATGTATCGACATCCCGACGACCTCCTTTGGACGTCAAGGTCGAACTCTCAGGGGACATTTATTTGCTCGATTCGTTTCGATTTGTTTCGAGGTTGGTTTTGGGCAGCGACACCCTCGCGATCAGGCCGCCGCCGGTCCGCTCATCCAGCGTAAGGCGTCCGCAGTGGGCTTCCACGATCGCGCGCGCGATCGCCAGGCCGAGCCCGAAGCCCTCTTTTGTGTTCGAGGACGCGCCGACGTCTCCGCGCTCGAAGGGTTCCAGCATCAAATCCCTTCTTTCTCGTGGGATGCCTGGCCCCCTGTCGGCGATCTCGACGACCGCCGCGTCATCGCTTTCGAGCACTCGGATTTCAGGGTTCTCCCCGTGTTTCACCGCATTGTCGATCAGGTTGGAGAATGCGCGTTCGAGATTGTCCGGACTGCCCAGAACATTGACGTGATCGATTCCGTCGTAGCGCGCGTTGGCTCCCACATCGGCGAACTGATCGACGATCGCCTGCAGCAGGCTCGCCAGATCCAGCGCGACGATCTCCTGCTGGAAACCACCGCGCAGATAGTCGAGGCAGCCGCCGACCATCGCCTCCATCTGGTCGAGGTCCCGCAGCAGTTTCGCTTTCGTTTCGCTGCTCTCAATGTATTCGGCGCGAAGACGCATCCGCGTGATCGGGGTCCGAAGATCGTGGCTCACCGACGTCAACATCCGCGTTCGCTGAGAGGCCATTTCGGCGATACGACGCTGCATGCGATTGAAGGCCCGCGTCGCCTTGCGGACCTCTTCGGGGCCTGTCTCCGCGAGCTGCGCCGGAACACTGTCGAGGCCGAAGGATTCGGCGGCGTCCGCGAAATTCGTTAGGGGCCGCGTAAGCGACAACGCGGCCCATAGGGAGAATATGAACAAGCTCACCGCGACGAAGCCCAGGGTGACGATCGCGAACCGCGGAAAGCCGGAAGGCCGAATCGGGGCGTCGAGCAGGAATTGCTGCCCATCGTGCAACGACCCGCTAAATCGCTTGTTGTCATCGTGCGCTGCGATCTCGACTCCGACGGGGAGGCGAAACCGAAAATAAACTGGCTGCGCCCCGTTGCGCGCGACGACTCCCGGCTCTGATAGCGCGACGTGAAACCCCGGAAAGTTCTCGTTAAAACCTGTTGCGATGGCTGGCCTTTCCGCCGCGGAGGCGGCGTCCAACGCGGTTAAAGCCGCCACGACAATGGAGGCGCTCAGGTCGCGAGGGTGGCCGGGAGAGGGTTCGGACAGGAAAAGGATCGTCGTCACCGCCGCGTGGAACAGGCCGACGCATAGGAGGAGGAGAAGTCCCAGCTGCACATTGATGTTTCGGAGCGCAGATGTTCTCACTGGACGTTGACTTTCGCCGTGAACGTATAGCCCATCGAGCGGACCGTCTGAATGAGCGTCGGGTCTCGCGGGTCATTCTCGATCTTTTGACGAAGCCGGCTTATCAGGATGTCCACGCTCCGCTCGGTCGTGGACGACGCCTTCAGCTCGTCGCGCGAGAAAATTTTTCCGGGATTGCGGCAGAGCGTCAGCAACAGGTCGAATTCCGTGCTCGTGAGGATCACCCGCACGCCGGTCGGGCCCAACAGGCGCCGTGTGGAAGAGTCCAGGAAGAAGCCAGAAAAGCTATAGGCGCTGATTTTCTGGGACGACTCAATATCCGGCGCAGTCCGCCGGAGGACGGCCCCGATGCGCGCGAGCAGTTCACGCGGAACGAAGGGTTTGACAAGATAATCGTCCGCCCCAAGTTCGATGCCAAGTATACGGTCCGTGTCTTCGCCGCGCGCGGTCAACATGATCAATGGCGGACTTCCCGTGTTTCGCAAGCGCATGCAGATGGAAAATCCATCCTCACCGGGAAGGTTGACGTCGAGCACGATAAGGTCGACCCGCGCGCTTGCGAGAACCTCGTCCATCTGTTCGCCGTCACGGGCAAGCCTCACCTCGAACCCGTTGTCGCTGAGATATTTCGATAACAGCGATCGAATATCCTCGTCGTCCTCGACGACTAGGATCCATCGCCTATCGGCCGCGCTTGATGCGGGTTTGTTCAAGGTCGGAGAGTTCACCTACTCGCGGCTTCGAGCCAGCGGCGAGTTCCAAACCGAAAGTTCCGCACAGCTGTGTCGAGATTCTGGCGCGGTTGTTTCGTTTTGTTGCGCGCAACGCAGCGTATGACAGCCTCCAATGCTGGCCTCCTCGCCTCCTCACGCCCGTCTGAATTCGAACGAACTCTGGCGGCGCCCAAGGAGTCAGCTTCAAAAATAACGTCTGGATAGAACCGTAGCAGAAAATCTCGATAAGGATGAAGGACATATAAGACAACTCCTCTCGGCAAAGCTCTCGCCGTTCATGCTGCTTCACTGCGACGAGAGATCTGTCACGGCGCAGCAAGTGGGCGCCCGACGGATTGCGCAACAAGCGCCGGCCAGGCCGCCCGACCGCGCCGTCCAAGCGCAATCTTCGCGCGCGATCGGGTGCGAAGATTTTAGGAATCAAGGGCTGTCGCTTAAGCGCATCGGCGCCACATAGGACAGAGTGTCCGCCGCCAAGCGCACGCCGACCTGTGGGCCTTCGTCTGGTTAAGGCAGGCGCGATCACCATGTCTCCGGTCTCGATGCGAAAGCCCGCTGCTTGGACGAAAAGCGGCGACAGAGGATGGAGGACGGGAATGGCGCTTAGGGAGCAAATCGACGAAGAGCTCAGGGCGTTTCTGGCGGAGACCAATTTCACCGGAGCGGGCGCGCTCATAACAGACCTCGACGGTACCGCGGTGCACGAGTTTGAAGGCCGCATCATCATTCCAGATCCGGTCGCTTGCGGCCTGAAGCGCCTCAATGATCTTGGCCGCCCCATTGTGCTGAACACGCTGCGGTTTCCGCTGAACGTCATCCGCACCTTCGGACGCGAGTGGTATTCGATCACGAATGCGCCTTTGCCGCTCGTCTCGCTCAACGGCGGCGTCGTCGGCTATCTCAGAGAAGATGCGGCAGGAGACATCGTCTTCGAGGAGCTCGACGCTTTTCCGCTTGAGCCAGTGGAAATTGACGAGGTGCTGACCGGCGTGCGCGGGCTGCTTGCGAATGGGGTCGACGACCTTCTTGTCTTCTACTACACGCGCGACTGGACGGTCGGCGAGACGATCTGGACGCCTGTCAGGGAGAAGATCCCCCATCTTCAGGCAAAATACACGAGCGCGTCGTCGATCGTCTGCCTCTCGCTGGACGATCTTCGCGATTCCCTGATGGCCCAGGACATCTGCATGATGTTTCTGCTCGTCGAAGCCCCGCAGGATCGCCTGATGGCCTATCAGCACGTCAAGCGCTCGAATTTCGCGACGCGCAAGGGCGTCGACAAATTGTCCGGGGTGCGCGCCATTGCCGAGCGGCTCGGCGTCGACTTGCAGGCCTCCGTTGGCTGCGGCGACACGCAGATGGATTCATTTCTTTCCGGCGTCGGCCTTGCCGTCCATGTCGGGTCGCGCGATCTGGAATATAAGGGCCTGCTGCGGACGGTGAAGATTGAAAGCTCCCAGGAGCTTGGCGAACTGCTGTCTCGCCTTGGCGGGCTGGAGAGCGAGGCGCTGCAATGACCGCTGCGCAAGAAGCGCCAATCGATCCGCGCAAGGCGCGATCCAATGCGGGCAAAATTATCGAGCATCACCTCGGATCGAAACCAAAGCGCGTTGTCGCGCGCGGCGGCGGCATCACCAATTTCGTGTTCGAGGTCCGCCATGCCAAAGGTGATTTCATCGTCCGCATGAACACGACCCCGGACAAGCTAAAGGATTATCTCAAGGAGCAATGGGCGATCGCCAAGGCCAGCGAGGCTGGCGTGCCGACCGCGAAAATTCTGGAGGTCGGCGCCGACGTCATCGGCATGCCTTATATGGTGCTTCCGAAGGTCGAGGGGCAGGAGGCGACGCATCATCCAGAACGCTTCACAATTTTGCGCGAAATGGGGCGACTGACCGCTCTGATCCACTCGGTGAAGACATCGGGCTTTGGCCAAACGTTTGATTGGTCGGACAATCAGCTCTCGCGCAAAGAGACCTGGAAGGAATATCTGCAGGGCGAATTGAAAGTTGAAGCGCGCGTCGACCTGCTCGATGCGCAGGATATGCTCGACGCCGGCCAGCTTAAACGTCTACGGTCGATTGTTCGCGACATGGAGCGCTGGGACCCGTCGCCCGTTCTCAACCACGGCGACATGCGGCTAAAGAATGTTGTCGCTGACGAGTCCGGCGCGATCACGGCCGTGATCGACTGGGAATGCTGCGCCTCCAACGTCGCGCCTTACTGGGATCTATCGATGGCGCTTCATGATCTCTCGGTCGACGCCAAGCAGGAATTTCTCATCGGCTATGGGCTGAAGGAGGATAAGGTCCGCGAAATGGCCCCGATCATCAAGGCGATCAACCTCATCAATTACGCGCCCTATGTCGAGCGGGCCGCTGCGGAAAAGGACAAAGCTCGGCTCGAACAATATCGCACGCGTCTGTCGGGGGCGCTGGATCTATATTCGCTTTGACCGCATTCACTCTTTATCCAGTCGAACTTAAACAACAGTGGTCGGAGAGCCTGGAACTGTGCTGGCGCGCGTAATATCCTGCGACGCCGCGACGACCGCCGGTTCCAAAGACGTGAGAGAGAAACATGTTCGACAAACTTGTCCTCGCCTTAGTTTCAATCGCGCTCATGAGCGGCTTTGCACGCGCGGAGGAGCGAACCGCCGACGTCGTCGACAACAAAGGGAAGGGGATCGGCTCCATCGAAGCCAAACAGGGGCCGCATGGGGTCGTTCTTCGCGTCATGCTGCGGCCGGGCGCGCTCGCGCCGGGCTGGCATGGCGTCCATCTGCACGAAGTTGGCGACTGTTCCGACATCGAAAAATTCATGCACTCGAAGGGCCATATCAATCCGTCAAATGCCGAACATGGGTTCCTCAATCCCAAGGGGCCGCACCCAGCGGATCTGCCGAATGTCTATGCATATTCCGATGGCGCCGCGCAGGCGGAAATGTTCGTTGAGGGCGTGTCCTTGAGCGGCGGTAAAACCAATCTTCTGGACGCGGACGGATCGGCGATCGTGGTGCATGCAAGCCCCGACGACCACATGTCGCAGCCGATTGGCGGCGCCGGCGCGCGCGTCGCCTGCGCCGTCTTGAAGTAGCGTCGGCGCTGCGCGCGTGGCGGGTTAAGAGCGATGAAGATGAGAACGATGTCTACGCTATAAACTACTATAAGAAAGTGCGGCTTAGATGTCGGGCTCGCACTCAATCAATCAGGCTGAACTGCACCTCTTCCGACGCCGGAGCTTTTTTGATCGAAATGCCGCGCACCTTGGCAATATCGCTCACCACTTGAGTGATATGATGCGTGGTGTTGAGCTGTCGCCATGTCGTCGAGTTGCCCGGCCCCGCAGCAGGATCATTCGCCACCCTTGCGATGAAGGCATCAGCATTGGAGAAGCCATCGCCCGCAAAATCACCGCTATCGCAAATGGCTTTACAGACTGCGCGCATGCGCTGCTTGTCGGAGCCTTCCTTCACCGCGCGCTGAACCCGCCAAGCGCCGGACGTGGTATAACGAAGATGGCGAATTGCGGGAACGCTAGCTCCCCCAAAGCTCATCTTCGCACAGTCCGCAGCATAGTCACCGAAGATCATATATTCAGCGGTGGACGGATCAAAATGGACGGCCTCTTGCCACGCTAACCATTCATTTCTGGGCCATATTTCAACATTGCCATCCTTTGCTGGGTTGACCTCCGGGTAGTGCGTCCCCTGAAAAATGACATGTCGCCACGGCCCGATTTCCTGCAGGGTCTGCAAGGCATCGCTGATGATCGGCGCGACGACGGACGGGTTCGACAATTCGGCTCCGCTGAAATCCGCCAAGACCGCACAATCGGCCGCACTCAAGCCCAGCGCATTCAAGATATGAAGGATTGTTGAGCTCAGCGTCGACCCGACCATCTCGTCAGACGAAACGCAGATAGCGAATTTCAACGGCCCTTGATCGGGAACCGCTGCTTTGAACGCAGGAATTTCGGTGTCACCCAAGTCCGAAATCTGTGCAACTGGAATAGCGTGAACATCGGCTGCCCAAGCGCGCTTGAACATATTGGGCAACCAACCCGCAAGGCTATCCCGACCATATTCATCAATGATGTAGGTTGTGTCGATGAGGGCGGGACGATCACGCCAGTGCGCCGAAAGCGCCACGCTGATGTCCGGCATCTCTTCCAATTCAATCAGCAGCGGCTCCGCGTCATTCCGCTCTTTCTTTGGCGGAACGATAAAGCGCGGCAAAACACTGTCAGCCACATCGGCGGCCAACTGGCGGACGCCCTCCAATTCCCCGGCCTTCATCCGTAGGGCGCTGCAATACAGAAACCTATCAAACCGGCTCATCGTTCACCTCATTCGTCCTGGCGAGAAGGTGCTTGCGAACGCGACCCCGGCCAATCTTGTCAGAGAAGATCTTGTAGTTCTCACGTTCCTTCCGAAGCCGCCCAAATATGATAGCCGGAGAGATTTCCAATTGCTTTGCCAGCCGCTCAATCGGCTCAACAGTCTTTGCTATCCGTGCAGGCGACCTTGTCCAGACCGCCTCAGGAATGAGCATATTCTGTGCGAAACGGTTTGCCTCTTCTTCTATTTCGTCGATCTCAATGTGCTCAAAATCGTCAAAAAATCCCGAAGCCAATCCTGTGCGATAGTGCAGAATGACATGACCCAACTCGTGCATGAGGGTGAACCAGAAGTTGTCGATCGCATCGAGCCGCAGCGTGAGGCCGATGACCGGGTGCTCACCTATCAAAAATGCGGCACCATCGACCCGCATTCCCGAAATCTGGGATTCTATGACCAGAATTATGCCCTGCTCAGCAAGCATTTCTTTGGCCCGTGCAGGACCATCATCAAAGGCACTCAGCTTAACAAGTTGGCTAAGCCAAGACATATTGAGAGGCCGGAATCTTGGCTTCTTCCGCTGAATCTGCCGCAGGGCGTTCCGTGTGACCTGAGCCTTCCAAGCCAGCAGAAACCAGTCCTTCGATAGATCGTGGACGTTCAATCCGGTCCGCAACAGCGAAGGCGTCCCATATTCACCGACATGCTCGGCAACAGTGCGTCGGAGTTGGCTAATGCCGCTGTCGTCGGACTGGTCGGCCTTGTCCAGCCAGCCGTTCTCTCGCGCGTGCTTGAGAACCTTTTGCAGCTCACTCGATGGCATCTCATAGGACGGAAGCCACGGGTCTGGTAAAGGTTGATCTATGTGGGCTGTGAGGCGAATGCCAAGCGTCCGCGCGACGCGCTGTAAGCCAGAAAGGCTGATGCTCCGATACCTCTCGGCTTCGTATCGCTGAATCTGTTGCTCGGGCAGAAAGAGGCGGCGAGCCAGTTCCTTTTGCTTCCATCCTTTCGCTACCCTGGCAGCGACGAGCAATGCGCCAAGATCGTTACCAGCACGCGCCTTGAGCGCTGTCACATCCCCGCCTTGCGCCGTGCGATACGCCTCCAGACTCTCGATGAGTTCTTGCCGCTCCGCTATCAAGGAACGCCGGACGCCATCCAGCACCTCCGGCGGGAGGCCATCGACAATTTGCTGTAGAACTTGATCGGACGACAGGGCTTGGCTGATCTGGTCGATCAGCGCGCTAACTTCCCGCTCCTGCCGCTCATTCGTGATAAGAGACGAATTCACCATCGCGATCAGATGACACATCATATATGATGTGTCAACGAAGCGCTTTGGTTCGTGCAGAAGGGAACGACTGCAATTAGAAACGACCAACGTCCGGGAAGACCACCAAGTCGCCATTACCGGGAGCGATACGAACGCGTTGTACTGCCTCGCTACTGCGTACACAGGTGTAAACCGGCTACCGGCGGCGCGCTACTTCAGTTCTGAACTGGCGGAAGGGGTGGGATTCGAACCCACGGTGGAGTCGCCCCCACGCCGGTTTTCAAGACCGGTGCCTTAAACCACTCGGCCACCCTTCCGCGTTCGTCGTGATATAGCACGCGTCGTGTTTTTCGCGACCCGGATTTGCGCGTGCCCCTCTACTTCGCCTATGGCTCCAACATGGACGCCGCCGCCATGGCGGGTCGCTGCCCCCGCTCCCGGCGGCTCGGTCGCGGACGGCTTGCGGGCTACAGGACGATTCTGATGCCTTCGGGCTTTGTCAGCGTCGCGCCGGACCGCCGCACGAGCGTTCACGGCGTGCTGTGGGACGTCGCGGTCGGCGACGTGGCGTCGCTCGATCGCTATGAAGACGTCGCCCGTGGTCTTTACGCCAAGAAAAATTTGCCGATTCTGCGCGAACCGGTCGGCTCGGTTCTCGCGCTGACCTATGTCGGCGCGCGGCCCGATCTTGGCGCGGCGCCCCGCGGCTACTTCGAGGCGGTCATCGCCGCGGCGCGCGCGCAAGGGCTGCCGGGCCCGTATGTCGACTATCTATCGAGCTTGCTTTCCGCTCCGCAATCAGGGCGACGATCATGAATGCAAAAACGCCGATCGTCGGCGCGGTCGACGAACTGCGCCGCTATGTGCGCGCGCGCCGCGCCGCCGGCGAGCGCATCGGCCTCGTGCCGACCATGGGCGCGCTCCACGCCGGCCATCTGTCGCTCGTGGACGCAGCGCGTCGAGCGGCGGACCGCGTCGTCGTCACGATTTTCGTCAATCCGGCGCAGTTCGGCCCGAACGAAGATTTCGCGCGCTATCCGCGCACGCTTGCGGCGGATGTCGAGAAGCTTTGCAGCGTCGCCGCGGATCTCGTCTTCGCGCCGTCCGTCGACGAGATCTATCCCCCCGGCTTTTCGACGAAAGTCGTGCTCGAGGGGCCGGCGACCGCCGACCTCGAAGATCGATTTCGGCCGACGCATTTTTCCGGCGTCGCGACGGTGGTGACGAAGCTCCTCAATCAGGCGCAGGCCGACGTCGCGGTCTTCGGCGAGAAGGACTACCAGCAGCTCCTCGTGATCAAGCGTCTCGCGCGCGATCTCGACATCGGGACCGAAATTCTCGGCGCGCCGACTTTGCGCGAGGCCGACGGCCTCGCCATGTCTTCGCGCAACGTCTATCTTTCACGCGAGGACCGTGAACGCGCAAAGCAATTGCACGGCGCGCTGAGAGAAGCGGCGCATCAGATCCTTGCTGGCGAGAACATCGGCGCGGCGACGGCAGGCGCGGGCGCCGCGCTTACCGAGCGGGGATTCGAGGTGGACTATCTCGAAGCGCGCCATGCCGAGACGCTCGCTCCGGTCGCCTCGCTCGCGGATGGTCCCATTCGTCTGCTGGCGGCGGCGAAGCTCGGCGCGACGCGGCTCATCGACAATATCGCGGTCCAATCATGAGCGATCGGGAGACCATACGCCTCGTCATTGAAGGCCGGGTGCAGGGCGTCGGCTATCGCGCCTTTCTCGTCCGCGAGGCGGATGCGCTCGGTCTCACCGGCTGGGCGCGCAACAGGCGCGACGGCGCGGTCGAGTCGGTCGTCTCGGGGCCGCGCCCGGCGCTTGAGGCGCTGATCGCTGCGGCGCGGCGGGGTCCACGGCTCGCGCGAGTCGACGCGCTGCGCGAGGAGCCGGCGGATGAAGCTGCGCTCGTCGCCTTTTGCGGCGCGGGATTTTCCGTCGCCCCTGACGCGTGAGCTGGAGACGAGACGTGGAGACGAGAACGTGACAAACGGCCATCGCTTTGTTCTCGCCGGGGTCATGGGCTGGCCGATCGCGCATTCGCGCTCGCCGAAAATCCACAATCACTGGTTCGCGCAATATGGGATCGAGGGCTGCTACGCGCCGCTGCCGGTCGAGCCCGGCCGGCTGGAGGCGGCGTTGCGCGCCATGCCGGCGCTCGGCTTCGCCGGCTGCAACCTCACGATTCCGCACAAGGAAACGGCGCTCCGGTTCCTCGATCATGTCGATGACTCGGCGGCGCGGATCGGGGCGGTCAATTGTGTGGTCGTCGAAAGAAACGGCGCTCTGATCGGTCGCAATTACGACGGCTACGGGTTCATCGCGTCGCTTTATGAGGCGGCGCCGCTTTGGCGCGCGGAAAGCGCGCCCTGCATCATCATCGGCGCCGGCGGAGGCGCGCGCGCGATCATCCATGGCTTGCTTGAGGCTGGCGCGCGCGAGATTCGTCTGTTCAACCGCACCCTGGCGCGGGCGGAAATTCTCGCCGCCGACTTTGGGTCGCGCGTGTCGGCGTTGCGCTGGGAAGAACGCGAGGCGGGGCTCGCCGGAGCGGGGCTTCTCGTCAATGCGACGAGCCAGGGCATGGTCGGCCAGCCGCCGCTGGATCTGTCGCTTGCGGCGCTGCCGACATCGGCGCTCGTCGCCGACATCGTTTATGCGCCGCTGGAGACGCCCTTGTTGGCGGCCGCCCGCAAACATGGCGCAACCCCCGTCGATGGGCTCGGCATGCTGCTGCATCAGGCGCGCCCGGCGTTTCGCGACTGGACCGGCGTGATGCCGGACGTGACGCCGGCGCTGCGCGCCAAGATCGTCGCAACGCTGTAAAAGATCGTCGCAACGCTATAAAGAAAGAGCGCCGCGACATCGCCGCGGCGCTCTTCCTACATCAACTCACTTTTCGCGTTACGCCGCGCGCGCGCCGTAGATCGGCGTGATGGAGAAGCTCAGCAGACGTTGCGCGAGCGTCATCAATTCGGTCGACTGCCGCAGCAGCGTGTCGAGCCGATCGCTCACGAAACGCGACTGAAGGGTCGTCACCTCGTCGATCGTCTTGGCGCTGGCGAGCCGCTCGGCGAAGTCGAGGAACGCAGTGGCGTTTTCCGCCCAGAGATCGATGGACTTCTGCTGCCAGAGGGCAGGGTCGAATCCTTCGGCCTCGCTTTCGGCGGGCTTTGGAGGTTCGGAGATCGCGAGGGCTGTAGAGGGAGCCGCGACGATCACCGGCGTCTGCGTTTCAACAGGGGCGGGGGCCGGTTCTGCGCTGACAGCTTCGTTCGCCGTCGGAGCCGTCTCGGCCTCCGGAACGCCGGCGGCCAAGCGTTTCGTTTCCGGGGCCTTAGGCTTTTGGGAACCGTTCTGCGGATTGGCCATTGAGCTTCTCCCGGTTAGGACTTCGTCGTCGTGCGCTGGAGGCTCGCGCCAAGCTCCGTGGTCTGCTCCTGGATCGCCCGCAGTTGCGCCTGCACGAACTCCGACTGAAGCTTGAAGACTTCCTGCGGGTCCTTGGCGTGGACGAGCTTCTGGGCCAGATCGAAGGCCGCGTTGACATTAGCCTCGGCAAACGACAGGGCCTTGACGCTGACATCCTTAGCGCTCGGCAGCCCGAACGGGATCTCCGCCGAAGTGTCGAGCGCCTTCTGCGCGGCGCCGGCGAAACCTTCAAAGGCCTTGCGCGCCTGTTCGACGCTCTTCTCCGCAAAATCGCGGACTTCAGTGGGAATTTGGTAGACAGCTTCGACCATGGCGCACCTCCGTGCGGTGAAAAATCAAACAAGCGCCGCGCTAAACCATATTTAACCCGCGTCGCGCCCGGCCCCAACGGCGATCCGGCGAGTCCAATCATACTGCCCGATTTTATGTTGCGATGCAACAATTTTGTGCGCCGCAGCAGATCGGGAAGTAGGAAACGTAGAAATACGATGAAAGGCGCGCGACAATCATAGACCTTGCGCGCGGCGGCGGCTAATTTGCTTGCATCCGTTAGCGTCGAGCCGACGAGACGCCTGAGAAGCGCGCGGCGGGCGAGACCGTCGGTTGAGGCGGTAGGCAATGGGCGGTTCGCAGCAGGACCTCGAGGAAGACGCGCGAGCAGCCGCTTGCGTGGCGGCGGATCCTGTTTTTTCCGCGCTCGACGCCTCCGGCGCGCCAATTGTCGCGGCGGGCGGCGATCCCCTGCGCATTGCTTTTCTGAACGAGTCCGCCCGCGCGGTCTTTGGCGAAGACGCCGGCGCGCTCGCCGAACGCCTGTTTCGCGGCGACGATCCGGGGCCGCGACGCCTGGCCGAGCTGGTCGGCGACATGCGCCGCCGCCCAGGTCTTCGCCTTGAGCGGCTGCGCTTTCGTGTTTCGGGGCAGCCGCAAACGGTCACTTTTCTCTGCCGCAGCCTCGCCGTGGAAAGCGGCGCCTGTTTCGTTATCGCGGCGCTTGGCGTTCGCGCGGATTCGCCAGCTGAGGAACCGCGCGCGGCTGAGGCGCGGGTCAGCGATGAGACGGCGGCCCTCCGCCGCAGCCTGGCGGCGCGACATGGCGCGCGTTCGCCGCGCTTTTTGTGGAAGACCGACGCGGCAGGACGATTCACCGCCGTGACCCACACGCTCGCCGACGTGGTGGGTGAAAAAGCCGCCGACATCCTTGGCCGTTCAGTGCAGGATGCGACGCAAGCCCTTGCGCTCGACGCTGCATTTGTCCGCGCCGTCGTCTCGCGCCGTGCGTGGAGCGGCGTCGAGGTCGAATGGCCCTTCGAAGGGGAAGCCGGATGCGTGCCGACGACGCTCGGCGCTCGGCAGATGACGGATTCCGCAGGGCAGTTTCTCGGCTATCAGGGTTATGGCGTGTTGCGCATCAATCGCGCGCGCGCCGCCGAACCCGCAGCGGCGACGGGCGCCGATTCGAGTTTTGAAGAGAACGCCTTCGAGCCATCGCTCGACAATGTCGTGATGCTGCGCGCGCCGGCTTCGCAGCGCGTCGATGTGGGAGAGGCGCTCAGTTCGAGCGAACGCTTGGCGTTTGACGAAATCGCGCGGGCGCTCACGGAAGGCGATCTCGTCATCCCCGCAGCGGAGGCCGCGGCGCCGTCGGAGCCCGATCCCGACGAGCCAGCAGCGCCGACGCGTCGCAATCTCGAACTCATCGCGCCGGGCCCGGAGCAAAGCGCCCTGGCGCTCGCGCGCGCGCTCGAAGAAAAGCTTGCGCGGGCGAAGTCCGAGAGCGCGCTGCTTGGCGCGGCTTTCGACCTCTCGCGCGCGCCGCTTGCGATCGTGGCGGCGGACGGGGTGATCGTGAGAGCCAATGCGTCCTTCGCAGCTTGCTTCGGGACGCAGGCGCCAGCGCTTGAGAGCCGCGACCTGGCGTCTTTTCTCAGCCCATCCGACGCGCAAATCCTCCGTCAGCGTTTTACTGACGCCCAGCCGCATGCTCACGCGCGCGTATCGCTGGCCACAGCGCCGCTGCGCGGGAGCGTCCCCGTCGATCTCAGCCTGCGCCGGATCTTCGCCGATGGGAGGCCGATGGTGTTGGTTTCCGCCGAGCCTTGGGAGGCCGTATCTGCGGATGACCGCGCGCTGGAAGCGGCGCGTCTTGCAGCGGAAAGCGCCAATGCGGCGAAGTCCGATTTCCTGACCCGCGTATCGCATGAGATTCGCACGCCGCTGAACGCCATCATGGGCTTTGCGGAAGTGATGATGGAGGAGCGTCTCGGACCGATCGGCTCTCCCCGCTATAAGGAATATTTGAAAGACATCCGCGCTTCCGGCGCGCATGTCTTATCCCTCGTCAACGATCTATTGGATCTCTCCAAGATCGAAGCTGGCAAGATGGAGCTTTCGTTCTCGCGCGTCGACGCCAATGCAACCATCGCCGAATGCGCGTCGATCATGCAGGCCCAGGCCAATCAGGGGCGCGTCGTCATGCGTCTCGCGCTTGCGGCGGGCCTGCCGCCGCTGCGGGCCGATGCGCGCTCGCTCAAGCAGATTCTTCTCAATCTTCTGTCGAATGCATTGAAGTTCAACGAGCCGGGCGGTCAGGTCATCGTGTCGAGCGCGCTGAACGACGCCGGCTCTGTCGTCATCCGGGTCAAGGACACGGGGATCGGCATGTCGGACGCGGATCTCGCAACCGCCTTGGAGCCGTTCCGGCAGGTTGGCGCATCGCGCAGGGCGAGCGGAACGGGGCTTGGGCTGCCGCTGACAAAGGCTTTGATAGAGGCAAATCACGCCTCATTCAGCATTAAGAGCCGTCACAATGAGGGCACGCTAATCGAAATCGCGTTTCCGCCGCCGCAAGCGCTCGCGGCGGAGTAGTTCGAACAACGATGGAAGAGGGGCCGGTGGGAAACGAGAGCTGAACCGGAGCAGCTCAGTCCGTTGGCGCAACAACGCCGACGCTTAGGCCAAGCAGGTGCTTGCCAACGGACCGTATGGGACGTAAAGGTCTTACTTTTCTTGACCTTAGCGGCCAATCTTCATCGCGACGAGAGCGCCGCCGATGACGATAGCGAGCATGAGTCCCGGGATAAGATACTGCATATTTTTTCCTCCCACGTTGAGCCAGCCAGTGGCTCTTTTTTCCGGCTTCGCCGCGATATAGCTTCACCAAAGGGCACTGTCTTTGTCAAGCGCCACCTTGCCCTATTTGTGCGGGTTTGTGCCGATCTTCGCTGCATCGGATCGCTATGTCACAGGCCGACAATCGCGGCGCTGAAGCCATAAGAAGTTGTCGGGCGCAGACTGACCGAGCGTCGCGGATTGCCGCCGCAGCGCGGTTGCGCCAATCTCGCGGCCCCTCTTCAAAGGCGACTCGCATCTCTCATGACTTCCGCCTCTCGCGCCATCGATCTTAACGCCGACCTCGGGGAAGGTTTCGGCCATTGGCGCATGGGCGACGACGCCGCCATGCTCGAGATCGTGACGAGCGCCAATGTCGCTTGCGGCTTCCACGCCGGCGACCCCGACATCATGGCGACGACCTTTGCGCGCGCCAAGGAAAAGGGAGTCGCCGTCGGCGCCCACGTCGCCTTTCCGGACCTCGCAGGTTTCGGGCGGCGCAGTTTGCCGATGAGCGCGCGGGAGATCGAGCGCGCGGTCGCCTATCAGCTCGGCGCGGCGCAAGCGCTGGCGGTTCTGAGCGGACATCGAATCACCCATGTGAAGGCGCATGGCGCGCTCGCCAATATCGCCGAGCGCGACGCCGACGTCGCGAACGCCATCGCCCGCGCGGTCCGCGGCGTCGATCCGTCGCTCGCGCTGCTCGCGATTGCGCTGTCCGAGCAAACGCACGCCGGCGCGCGCGCGGGGCTGCGCGTTGTGAATGAAATTTTCGCCGATCGCGCCTATATGGACGACGGACGCCTGCAGCCGCGATCGGAAGAAGGCGCGGTGATCGAGGATATCGAAAGAGCCTGCGCCCGCGTGCGCGACATGCTCGCGAGCGGCGGTCTGAGAACCATTAGCGGCAAACTCCTGCCGACGCAGATCGATTCGGTTTGCGTCCACGGCGATTCGCCGCTTGCGGTTGAAATGGCCCGGAGCCTGCGCGCCGCGCTCGAAGGCGAGCGCTGGAAGCTGCGCGCCTTCGCAGGAGCCTGACCGCAATGGATGATGAGACGCCGCGCTTCCTCGACTGCGGCGAGGCGGCGCTTTCAGTGGAGTTCGGCGACAGCGTCGATCCCGTCGTCAACGCCCGTGTGCTCGCGCTCGACGAGCGTCTTCGCGCCGCGCCGCCGGCGGGCCTGCGCGAAACGACGCCTACTTACCGCGCGCTGTTCCTGCGTTACGAGCCGCTTGAAATTTCGCGCGTCGCGCTTGTTGCGGCGATCGAAGCTCTGATCGGGCCTGCGGGCGTTGAGGCGTCGCAGCCGCCCGCGCGCTGGACCATTCCCTGCTGCTACGATCCTGAGTTCGCTGAGGACATTGGCGAAGCCGCCGCGCTGCTCGGGCAGACGGCGCAATCGCTGGCGAAGCTGCACGCCGGCGCCGACTATCGCGCTTACATGTATGGTTTCGCGCCGGGGTGGTGCTACCTCGGCGGACTGCCTCAGGCGCTCGCGATCCCGCGGCGCGTCAGCCCCCGCGGTCCGACGCCGCAGGGCGGGGCGTTGATCGGCGGCGCGCTCTCTCTGATCGCCGCCAATCCGATGCCAACCGGCTGGTATGTCGTTGGGCGTACGCCTGAGCGCATGTTCGCGCTGGACCGCACCCCGCCTTTTCTTGTCGCGCCAGGCGACGCCGTGCGCTTCGAGCCGATCGACGCCGAGACGTTCCTGACGCTCGATGCGCGCGCCTTGGCCGGCGAGACGGTGGCGCGCCGGGAGACGCTGCTTTGAGCGTGCGGCTGCTTATCGAGGCCGCCGGCCCTGCCGTCACCATCCAGGACGAGGGGCGTTTCGGACTGTCGCGCTACGGCGTCACGCCGGCGGGGCCAATGGATCTTGGCGCTTATCGCGCGGCGACGCGCGCCGCCGGCGCTGACTGCGCCATCGAAGTTTCGCTCGGGGGCATGACGCTCCGGTCGGAAGGCGCGACGCTTTGCGTCGCTATGGCGGGAGGCGATTTCGACATCCGGCTGGACGGGCGGCCAATGCCGCCGGCGTGCCTGCTCCCGCTTGCTGACGGCGCACGGCTCGTGCTGCGCGCCGGCCCGTCAGGGGCCTGGTGCTATGTCGCCGTCGGCGGAACGCTCGATCTCGCGCCGACGCTGGGTTCGCGCGCGACGCACGCCCGGTCCGGCCTCGGGCCAAAGCCGCTAGCGGCCGGCGACGCCTTGATGCTCGCCGAGGCGCCGGCGCCGCCGCTGGAGCCGATGGCCTTGGCGGCGCCTTGGCTGACGTCAAGCGACGCGCCGATCCGCATTCTTCTCGGGCCTCAGGGGGATTATTTCACGCCGGAGGAGATCGAGGCCTTTCTGAACGCACGTTGGCGTATCGGCGCCCGTAGCGATCGCATGGCCTATCGGCTCGAGGGTCCGGCGATCCGCCATCGGCGCGGACATGACATCGTCTCCGACGGGGTGGCCATGGGCGCCATTCAGATCCCCGGCGACGGCGCGCCGCTCGCGCTGATGGCGGACCGACAGCCGACCGGCGGCTATCCGAAAATCGCGACGGTGATCGGGGCGGATCTTGGCCGGCTGGCGCAATTGCGTCCCGGCGAAGACCTGTCCTTCCGCGCCGTGGGGTGGGACGAGGCGGTCGCCGCCCGCCGCGCCTATTTTGCGGCCATCGAGGCCGGCGTGACGCGCGAGCCGCTCGGCGCCGAGATGACCACCGAGTCGCTGCTGGCGGAAAATCTCGTCGGCGGCGTCGTCAACGCGCGGGACTGATTATTCCGCCGGCTCTTTGACCTCGGCAAGGAGAGCGACGGGCTCGGCCGGCTGCGCCGCCGCCGCGATGGCCGCCTTCGCCGCCGCTTTGCGCTTCTTCCACCATTTGATCAGCATCATCCACCAGGGGTCGCCGACGTGCAGGTGATAGCGCAGCGGCGTCTTGATGATGGCGAGCACGAGCCCGATCGAGAACAGGCACCAGACCGCCGGCCATTCATTGATGTTGCTGGTCGTCAGACCGGCGAGAAACGGCCCCGCGAGCCAGGAGAACAGGATGAAGCGCCAGCTGCCGTAAAGCGATGGGATGTAGAAGGCCATCAGCGGATATTCGATGTAGCCGCGTCCGAGATAGGGATTGTTGACCATGGAGTTGCCGATCCCGTTCGTCGGCAGCAGCCAGGCGATGTGCCATTCGCCGCGCGTCGTGCAGAGCACGTCGCCGCAGAGCGGTCGTCCGAGGGCGCAATGGCCGGCCCAGGCGAAGGGATAAAGCTGGAGCAGCATGGCGATGGCCGCGACGAAACAGCCGAAATAGGCCCAGGGCGCGATGATGCGGGCGCTGTCCTTGGGCATGAAATAGAGCGCGACGGCGTTAATGAAGAACGGCTGGAACGTTATGTGGAGATAACCAAACATGGTCATCAATTGATTGAGCGGCGAGTCGCATTGGTTGAGAACCGAATAGGCGACCGCCTGAAGCGACTCCATGCTGGCGAAGTAGAGAAGGCAGACCCAGAGGGCGAGCGGTTCGGGGTCCTTTTTGAGCGCCGAATAGGCCGCGCCGGCGATCCCCGCCGTCGCCAACACCGCTGACGCCTCTCCACTCCAACACATTCGGGCATTTCCTCGTTTTTATTGTCTGCGACCCGATACACTATCCGCTGGGTCGATCAAAGCCCCCGATCGGCTGAAAAGCCCTTGCGTTCAGGCTGGAACGTCGGGGAGGAAGTCCGCCGGCGCCAGCTCGAAGCCGGCGAATTCGAAGCCCGGCGCGACCGTGCAGCCGACGAGGGTCCATTCGCTCGCCCCCCGGCCGAGGCTTTTCGCCGACTGCCACACGCCCGCGGGCACTACGGCTTGTGGCCGCTCGCCCGCCGTGAGTGCGGCGCCCAGGCGCAAGACTTCAATCGGGGCGCCCTGCGCCGCCATCTTAAGCTCCAGCGCCGCGCCGGCGTAAAAGTGCCAGACTTCGGCGGCGTCGACCCGATGCCAGTGGGACATTTCGCCACCAGGGAGCAGATAATAGATCGCCGTCGAGGCGCCGCGGGAGCCGCCGACCGGCATGGGATCGCGAAAGGTCTGCCGATAAAAGCCGCCCTCGGGATGCGGCGCGAGTTCGAGAAGCCGCACGATCTCCTGCGTCGACAGCGCGCTTGTCATGCGGCGAAACTGTTCTTGCGCTCGCGCATCGCCGCGAACACGGCGAAAGGATCGGCGTCCCGCATGCCCATCGCGGCCTTCACGCTCGGGTCCTCGACCCGCAGGAAGGGGTTTGTGGCGTTCTCGAGCGCGATCGTCGTCGGCAGCGTGAATTTTCTGTCCTTGCGCAGCTCGGCGACCGCTTGCGCCCGTTCGCGCAGCACCGGATTGTCGGGATCGACGGCGAGCGCGAATTTGGCGTTAGCCTGCGTATATTCGTGTCCGCAATAGACCTGTGTTTCGCCGGGCAGATTGGCGAGCGCTTCGAGTGTGAGGCGCATCATGTCCATGGTGCCCTCGAAAACGCGGCCGCAGCCGAGCGAGAACAGCGTGTCGCCAACAAACAAAATTTCATCGTCGCCGAAATAATAGGCGATGTGTCCAAGCGTATGGCCGGGCGTTTCGATGACGCGCGCGCGCGCCTCGCCGACTTCGACGCTATCGCCTTCCGAAACCGCGCGATCGAGCGGCGGCAGTCGATGCGCGTCCTTGGCGGCCCCGGTCACCTTCATGTGCGGAAAGCGCGACTTGAGCGTCTGCGTTCCCTGCACGTGATCGGCGTGATGATGGGTCAGCAGCAGATGCGTCAGCGGCCAGCCGCGCCGCTCGGCTTCTTTGGCGATCGCTTCGCCGTCCGGCGCGTCGATGCTCGCGGTCGCCCCGAGCTCCGGTTCATGAACGAGCAGGCCGAAATTGTCATTCAGGCAGATAAACTGCGCGACTTCCAAAGCCATGGGGCGTCGTCTCCTTGGGCGGTCGCCTATCATAGCGCTTCGCCAAAAAACACGACAGCCGAACGCGCGCGACGGGCGCGCCTTGCGCCACTGATCGATTGCGTCGATGATCGAGGCCATGCTCGACGTCGTCAATTTGCGGGCCTTTTACGACACGGCGCTGGGGGAGGTCGCGCGCCGCCTGGTGTCGCGGCTGGTGCGCACGCGCTGGCAGGATCACGCCGGGCTGCGCGTGCTCGGTCTTGGCTATGCGACGCCTTACCTCGACAGTTTTCGAGAGAAGGCGCAGCGGGTTCTCGCCTTCATGCCGGCCACGCAGGGCGTCGTCCATTGGCCGCCCGACGGGCGCTCCGCCTCGGCCCTGGTGGAGCCGTCGATGACGCCGCTGCCCGACGCCAGCATGGATCGCATCCTGATCGTGCATGCGCTGGAGACGGACGAACATCCGCATGATCTGCTCGAAGAAATTTGGCGCATTCTCGCGCCCGGCGGCCGGGTGCTGATCGTCGCGCCGAGTCGCACCGGCCTTTGGGCGCGCGTCGACACGACGCCCTTTGGACAGGGTCACCCCTATTCGCGCGGTCAGCTGCAGCAATTGCTGCAGGAAGCGCAGTTCCTGCCGCTTTATTGGGACGAGGCGCTTTACGTGCCGCCGTTCCAGCGCGCGTCGCTGCTGCGCTCGGCGCCGGCCTTCGAACGCATCGCCGGCCGCTTCTCGCTGCCCGGCGGCGGCGTGCATATTGTCGAGGCGACGAAGCAGCTCTATCGCCCGGTCATGCGCCGCGCCGTGCGTCGCCTGCCGATCGAACTTGAGCCGGCGATGGAGCCCGCCGGCGCCGAGGCGGGGCTTGAGGGAATTTGAGGCTTCGGATGAGCTGTGGAATGACGGGCTAAACGTCACCGCCGGCGAAGCTCGACGGCGACGCCGAACGACTGCGCCAGGAACAGCGCGCCGTGGATGAGCCCGGTTTCATCGATTCCATGGCCGAGCCGCGCCGAGAGGTGCCATTGGGTCGGAACGCCGGAGTCGGCGAGCGCGTTGGCGGACATGAGCAGCGCCTCGACGGGGATCATTTCGTCTTCTTCGCCGTGAGCCAAAAGGACGGCCGGCGGTTTCTCGTAGGCCATCGGCGCTTCGCCCGCCTGCGCCGGCCCGAGCACATAGACGCCCGAATAGCCGAGAATCGCGCGCGGCGCGCGCTTGCGGCGCAGTCCCGTATGCAGCGCCATCATCGTGCCCTGGCTGAATCCGATAAGCGCCAGCGCCCTGTCGTCGAGGCCGCGCCGGTCGAGCTCGGCGTCAAGAAAGGCGTCGAGCGTCGGACGCGCAGCGATGCAGCCGCGCCAGCGCTCTTCCGGGTCGCGCATGGTGAGCGGAAACCATTGCCGTCCGGTCGGCGATGCGGCGCATCGATCAGGCGCATGCGGCGCGACGAAATCGGCGTCGGGAAGGAAGGCGCTCCATTGGCGGCCGATGTCGATAAGATCGGCGCCGTCGGCGCCGTAGCCATGAAGAAAAACGACGAGCTGCTTTGGCTTGCCGGAACGCGCCTGCACCTTGGGACCATCAATCGCCGCCATGAACCTGCGCCCTTCCGTCGCGTCGCATATGCGCTGGGAGGGTTATGCGCGAAGGGCGGCGCCGGCGCAACGGCGCTCGCAATTACATCGTTTTGACCATAAACGAGACGATCTTGAACGCATAAATGCAAGCCGCGGCCAGCGTGCTGTGCTTGACCATGGTCATGGCGAGATAAATGTGATCAGGCCTCATGAAAACCCTCATAGTCGCACGCAACCGCTGCGCGCCGGCGATCGCATCAGGAGCGACCCATTCAACGAGACGGTTGCTTTGCGAAGCGTCGCGCGGCCTGCGTCTCCAACAGGCTCCCGCAAGAGGCGCGCCATCCGCCGTCGGTTCGATTGCGTCGGTTCGCCGCAGGCGAAAACCGAATGTCATGGCGTCGAACCCGTCGCCGGCACCTAAACTTTGACAAAGCGCCTGGTCAAGCGAAGGGCGCTGAGATTCCTAGCTTTGCGACAATGTGTCGCCTGAAGTGGCAATCGTGAACGACACGCCGGCGCTGCTGGCGATCTCGCTGAAATGCGCGAAATAGCAATCGTGAAGTCATCATCAGGAACGCGATGAAAGGCTAACCCTGTGGCCAAGTTTCTCATTATCGCCGGGCTCGTCATGGTCGGCCTCGGCCTTCTCTGGATGGTCGGCGAGAGATTTGGCCTCGGGCGTCTGCCAGGCGACGTCGTCGTCGCGCGCGGCAATTTCAAATTCTACTTTCCGCTCGCCACGTCGCTCGTTCTGAGCGTCGTCGTCAGTCTGCTCTTGTGGTTCTTCAATCGATAAGGCCTTTGACAATTTGCCGCAGCCATTCGCTAATGCCGCCCAACAAGGAGGCGCCGGTGCCGGAAATCTTTAAGCATCTCTCGGTCATGCAAATGGCTCTGCTGTTCTGCCTGGGCTCGCTGGCCGGGACATGGCTCGGCGTGTTTCTTTGTCGCCGCCTCGCCCACGAGTGGATACACGGCCGTCGCAACGCCAACGAGATGATCGGCCTGACATTGGCGTCCTTTTCGACGCTTTACGGAATTCTACTGGGACTGCTGGCGGTCGAGGCCTATCAAGATTTCTCGGCGGTCGGCGACGTCGTCTCAAAGGAGGCGCTCACGATCGCCGCTCTTCACCGAGACTTTGACGGCTTTCCGCAGCCGACCAGCAGCGAGCTTCAGGAAAAACTTCGCAGCTACGCGCGCGAGGCGGTCGAGGCCGTACATCCGCCGCCTGATGTCCGTCGCGAAGCCCATTCACGTTCGCCGGGATTGACCGCGCTATTCGCTCAAATCATGAACTTTCAGCCCAAGCTCAAAAGCGAGGAGATGGTTCAGGCCGAGACGTTCACGCGTCTGAATACGCTTGTCGAGCATCGCCGCTATCTCATCGCCGCCGGCGACAGCGGCATTCCGAAGGAGCTCTGGTGGGTTATGTGTCTCGGCGGATTCCTGTTGCTTGGCCTCGTGATCATTTTCGACATGGAGCTCCATGTCCATTTGATCCTCAGCGGCGCGATGGCGCTCTTTATGGGATCGGTCGTGTTTTTGATCGCGGCGATGGACAATCCGTTCAACGGCGGGATGACGGTCGATTCAGGGCCGATCGAATCGGTGCTGCAGACTTTCGAGGCTCCGCGCTGAGAGCACTCATCAGTCGCTGCACTTTTTTTCGAACCGCCATTCGTCAGCCAGCCGCGCGGCGATCGCCTTGGCGACAGCGCGGTTGCCGACGCTTTCGCCGGTCGCCGGGTCGGCGAAAAAGTGAATATGATCTGCGTAAATCGTGTCTGGAATTGCGGAGAAAACGTCCAGCAGGCTATGGACGGCGATACCCTCCTGCTTCAGCTTGAGCAGCGTATCGGTCATCTTGAGATACAGATCCTTGTAGCTCAAATCGCCAACCACGCCTTTTTCCTCTTCGGTTAGAGTCTTGCCGTAAACTGGCGAGGGCTGAATGAAGAACACCACTTTGGCGCCCTGCGCCTGAGCGAGCGCAGCGGTCGTTTTAAAATATTTTTTATACTGATCAAGGTTGTACTCGTAGACTTCGTCGCGGGTCCACTCCTTGGGCACGGAGAAATTCGTCAAATGCGACTTATGAAGCGACGCCATGTTTTTCATAATTGAATCGTTGAGCTTGGTGCGGGCCGTATCGACCAAAAAGTATATTGTATTTGATGACTTCAGCAGCGGCGTATTATAGTAAAATGAATAAAAAGAGTTGAGCGCCGCGCCCCCCAGTATGGGCAGATAACTGCCTGATGCAGATGGATTCACTAAGATAAAGTTGTTCGAAGGCCATTCGAAACGCTTTGACCAAGCCGTCCATTTCTCGAGCAGCATATCCTTCTCATTGAAGCCTTCCAAGGTAATGATGCCATCGAAAACCTCGCCAAAGAGAAGGGTCATGATGGCCTGTTGCGGCTGCTTCCAGCCGCCATCTGCGCCGTTATAAACTTCAAATGTCTTCCGTCCCTCCGGAGGAACATAGCATTTATTCAACTGTTCTTCGAGGAATTTGGGTTTATCTTTATGCAGTTGGCCAAACATGGCGGCCACCGATCCGCCGCTCACCATGATGCGAAACTTGTCGGTCTCCTTTTTGTAGGGAAAATCGCGTCCGAACAAGCCGACATTGTTTATCTCGAATTCTGAATTCTCGCAGGGCGGATTATCCGCATGAACGTTGGTCAAATAAGGGTGAGGGTAAACAGTGTCCATGTAGCGGCACTTGACGTTTCTCTTCGACGTCATGTGCACCACGAACGTATTCGAACGGATCTCTTCGCGCGTTTGCGGGCTGACGAGTTTTCCTTCGCTCAGAAAATAATAAAGAGTGAAGCCGGCTTCTACAGCAAGCAAACACAGGACGATCACAATGAAGTTGGCGGCGATGCGAACGCTGCGGCGGGGCGTTTTGGCCGGACTGTTTGTTGTTTTGCCTGTTCCGTTCATCAAAAGCCCTTTCCAATTGTCCCTGGCTCGTGCAAAAGACTCCAACCACTGCAGCCAAGAGACTAAACGTGGTTTCGCCAATTAACAATTCAGCTGGCGCCGTTCACATTCGCGCGCACAAAAGAGCACCGAGAGTTGAAGGGCGCCGACATGTGGATCTCCTACGCACAAAATTTCGAAGACGTCATGCTCGAGCGCGCCTTCGGGGGTCTCGCGGAAGGCTTCTATGTTGATGTTGGCGCATGGGACCCAGACCTCGAATCCGTGACGCGGCATTTCTACGAACGTGGCTGGCGCGGCGTCAATATCGAGCCAAATCCTTATTATTTCAGGCGATTGCAGGAGCGGCGTCCGCGCGACGTCAATCTATCGATCGCGGTCGGCGCGCGCGCGGGTCAGGCGACTATGACGCTCGTCCACGATACCGGCATGTCCAGCCTCGACGCCAATGTGGCGGCATCGCATGCGCCGCTCGGCTTCGAACAGGAGGAGATGCAAGTAGAGGTGCGCACACTCAACAGTATTTTTGAGGAGCAGGCGCCGTCCACAGTGCATTTTCTCAAAATCGACTGCGAAGGATCTGAGCGAGACGTCATCGTCGAGTTTGACCTTGGCCGGTTTCGGCCGTGGATCATACTGGTTGAATCCGTGGCGCCGGGCGCCGCCAGGACAGAGTCACACAGTTCGTGGGAACCGCATATTTTGCGGTCCGATTATATGTTTGCCTATTTCGATGGACTCAACCGCTTTTATGTCGCGCGCGAACACGCCGACTTGCAAAAGCATTTTGCTGTTCCGCCCAATGTCTTCGATGATTTTTATGTCGACCGGATGATGCAGATGGGGCTGGCCCTGGAAGCCAAACGCAAGAAGACCGCAAAGAAGGACAGAGCGGCCTGGTGGCGCACGCCATTCGTAGCGCGGCGCGGGTGATCTGATCCGGCGGCGTCGACGCTCCGCCGAATTCGCCGCAGGTCCATACGCCTCGACGTATTGGCGGTCCCGAAGGGATTCGAACCCCTGACCTTCGGTTTAGGAAACCGCTGTAGCAGGCTGACAAGGTTAAACACTCCGACAACGACCGCTGGTATAATACGTTGGATTATATTTGTTTATTGGTGTTCGCTCTGACAAAGGCGGACCAAAGTTGACAGGCGCAGACGCCTCAGTTTTGTTACCCTATGCTGATAAGGGTAACAGTGGAGCAAGTGGTGGTCCTTACGGAAATTTCGGTGAAGAACGCCAAGGCCGAGACAAAGCGGAGGGAGATACCAGACAGCCGTGTGACGGGCCTTTATCTCATCGTGCAGCCGTCGGGCCTTAAATCCTTCGCGGTCAGATATCGCTTTGGCAGATTGTCGCGCAAGCTCACCCTCGGCCCGTACCCTGCACTTGGACTGGCGGAGGCGCGCAGACTGGCCCTAAACGCCCTCAGCGCGGTCGCAGCAGGGAAAGACCCAGCTGACGAGAAGAGACGAAAGCGGCAAGCAATTGCTGGGCAAAACGATTCTTTCGAGAAAGTGGTGGATCTTTTCATCGAACGCCACGCAAAAGCAAACACCCGCGATTGGCGGGAAACTAAACGATTGCTCCAAAAGAATGTTGTCCCCTGGTGGCAGGACAAGGCGCTCGCAGGAATCACCCGGCAAGATGTTCACTTGCTGCTCGACAGCATTGTTGACCGTGGCGCCCCGGTGACAGCAAATCGGACGTTTGCTCAACTACGCAAGCTCTGCAATTGGGGGGTCGAGCGAGGAATTATTGATGCGAGTCCATGCATCGGTATCCGCCCACCTACCATTGAGACGGCCCGCGACCGCGTGTTAACTCTCAATGAGCTCCGCTTGATCATAAAGGCTGCCCGATCCCTTGGATTTCCCTTTGGCCCCATAATCGAACTGCTCGCCCTAACAGGGCAGCGTCGAAATGAGGTCGGCGGAATGGCGTGGTCCGAGATCGACATCGAGGGGCGCGTTTGGACGCTTCCAGGCGACCGAACTAAGAACAGGAGACAGCATATTTTGCCGCTCGCACCGGCGGCGATAGAGGTTATCTCTGGGCAACCGCGTTTCGAAACTTCTCGTTATCTTTTCAGTCCCGGGGCCAACCCGCCTTCAGGCTGGAGCGCGGCCAAGCGACGCTTAGATCTGGCATTAGCTGGCTGCGGGGCCGCTATTGAGCCCTGGACCCTTCACGATATACGACGAAGCGTCGCATCGGGAATGGCGGCGGTTGGGGTAACGCTTCACGTAATTGAACGTGTGCTCAATCACGTATCCGGCAGCTTTGGGGGGATAGTTGGCGTATATCAGCGGCATAGCTTCTCGGACGAGATGCGCGACGCACTGGAAAGATGGGCCGACGCTGTAACTGATCGCTTACCAAGTTAGTAACACCACGCACTTGTATAGTAACCGCGCTCCCGCGAATTGAGATATAAGACAGGCACCTGCCTATGGCTTCCGATTGGATTCCTTCGCGTAACGCCATCGAGTTGCTCAGAGCTGGCGGCGAACAAAATCCTGAAGATCGCCTCCGGCGGGCCCTTCAAGACGCCGAGCTTTATGCTCGGGCCGGTGTGGTCCGCACGCATCTGCTTTCCACCATCACCGTAGGGAACCCCCACCAGGATTCTTCGGCGGAGCACATTTATTATCTTGATCGCGACCGCTTTCTGGATCTCCGGAAAGAGTTAAACCTGCTTTCAGAGGGACGCCATCACCTTTCCGTTAGGGGCGACCATTACACGGTTATACTGCAAGGCTCCCGCATTCGTATCTTCTTGGAATCTGACCTTTTAGAGAAGCCAAAACTCAATCAAGAGCTAGCGCCGTCTCTGTGGGAATGGGCCAACATAAATTTTACGGCGAGCGCAGTCGTCTTCGATAATATCGAGGGATTGATCAGAACCCGTGCGACGCAGGTTGAATTTTATCGGACGGGGGTCGAACGACTGTCGCCAACCTGCAAGGCTTTGTCGCCACAGCCCAAAAAACGCGGGCGACCAAAAACGTATAATGATTGGTCAGAAGTAAAAAAATTTGCGGAACAATTCATCCGTAATAACCCCGGGAAAATCTCGCGAGCTGACGTAATTGACCGTATTCTTCTTCACTTAGAGGAAATCTCAGACAATGTCCCGAGCGAATCAACTGTAAAACTAAATTTGAAATCGCTATTTGATGAATTGCTGCCTGCGCGAAACCTCAAAAACAAGGCCAGAAATTAATCGATTGCTTTAGGTTTGGCCTTAAAGTTTGCCGGAACGTACTCTGTGCGGGTTAGGTCAAAACTCGGTTCACAATCATTTTAGACTATTGGACTGCGCCTAGGTCCGGGATCGGTAATTATTCTCCACGGCCTTCTCCACGGCCTTTGGAGGACACTGGGCATGAATATCCAGGATTTAGATTCCGGCGCAGCGTGCGCAATGGTCTCAATGCGTGCGGTGTCTCAGCGATATGGCGTGACCCCGCGAACCATCCACCGATGGATCGCGCGGGACAAGCTCGGCTTTCCAAGGCCGATCTACATCAACACGCGACGTTATTGGTTTGTCGGTGAGCTCGCCGCGTGGGAACGGGCGACGCGTGGCGAAATCACACCGCGCTGTTGCGAGCAAGAACGGTGAACCGGGTCAACGGCGGCGAGCGGGCCGCGTCCCATAATTTCGCTCGGTGCGAAATAGCACCGCATGGCTGCGACGATGCTCTTGAGATCGCGCTTCATCAGCCCCCGCTTAATCAACGGATGCGCGCGATCTCCCGTCATAAGCTCGAACTGATCGCATGGGAAAGAATTCGCCAGCGGGAGCGTCTACCTGCCCGCTCCCTGGAGCGCTAGAAAATGACGTCGCGCGAAAGTGAGGGGTCAAACGACCAAATTTCCGCTTGTTTCGGCGAGAGCGAAATAACGGGCGAGGCGAAAGGCTACCCTGAGACAAACAACACTAACGTCCGACTGCGTTCACCTGATGAGTCGCTGCGAGAAGCGCTTCTCGCAGCCGAACGATTCAATGCCAGGGGCTTCTATAAGAGTGGTCGCGAAATCCTAACGCCAACACTCGAACTTGCGTACGCTTTAAATCTTGAAATCAGAAACGGCGGTGAAACCGCGATTCAAGTCGCGCTCGCTCGCCTTTCTCAGAAGCGCAAGCGAAAGATCTCCGTTAACAAAGTCGAATTGATCGCGCTTGAGCTGACCGCAAAACCACAGACTGTTTCCGAGCGCAAGCAATGCTCGAGCCACGCTTCGATCCTCAAGGTGGCGCATGATGAAGGCGTGTCGAAGGAGCAGTTCGCCGATTGGTTTCGCGAAAAGAAGATCAAGGATTGCCGGAGAAAGGCCGCCAAGAAGGCTGGTTCGAGGGCAGAAAGACAAACGGAGTCTCGGCTTCAGAGTCTAAGCCCGTCAAACCCGGACGAATATCCGACGCTCCACATTGAAATTCGATCTGGGGCGTACGTGCTCGCAGAGCTCACGGCACAACTAGTTCGGATGACCGGTCTCGAGGTTCGTGCGCAGGCTCTCTTGCTAGAAAGCGAGCAGGACGTCGAATCCATATTGCGGCAACTAGCTGAATATTTCGAGAGTCGTGCCCGGCGGTAGCGTGCGCGAATCACTGCCAACTGCTGTGCGAAGCAACTCGGCCTCGCAGGTCCAAACAACTCGTGCGCTGGCCAAAGCGCGATGGTGGTTCTCTATGCCAGGAATAAAGATCACACGGCAACGCCGCTCGCGCCAAACAGTGGGTGTTGCGCCGTCACATCACGGTGAAGTCCGACTTACCGAAGAGGTTAGCCGCATTGATACGCCATTAGCATCCGTTGAATGGTTTGAGACGGTCGCGGACAGCGCGCGAGAGGACAAGCATCGCATCAAAGCGATCAATTACTCTCTTCCCCTCAACGGCGCTCCTGATTGGGTCGATTTAAAGGTCAGGCGCGCGGTCTGGCAAATAAAGCACCGCGTGCTGCATCTTCCGCCTCCACCAATTGACGCTGATGCCGCCAACAGCCTCCTTCAGAAGCTGCAGTCGAACGTTGCTGAGGAATCATTCGAACCGACGCTTGCGTCATCTCTCTCTATGCGGCGAACTCGAAAAAAGGTGATTGGCGCCTTGCTCCGAGCTCTGGAGCATATTCCTGATGCCGACCTGCGGGCCTTCACAGTCCTGAACAGGAACTGGGTCTTCACGCCCGAGCAACTTAATTCGATCTCAGCGTCAACGCTCAAAAATCGATTCCGCACGCACCTCAAGCGGGCAGGCGTCCTCGATCTCCCAGGCGTATTTATAGCCTTCCTCCACGGCGAGTTTGAGCCCAGCGCAGGCGTCTATGTGATTCATTTTCACGGGGTCTCCACAGCCGAAAAAGCTGAAGCTCTTAGAGGACTGAAAAGTCAGCCCGGATATGTGCAATCGGCTACCGGAGCAGCACCCATCAAGATCCAGAGAGTGAACGACCGCGTCACGCAATTCACTTACTTGCTTAAGTCGTTCTGGCCGCAGAAAGCGGTTCGTCGGTGTTCCGATGGGGAGGAGCGAAGAGATCGGCACGGGTCTCGGATCCCAGGGTTGTTCCAAACCCAATATCTGGTTTGGCTCAATCAGCAATCGCTTGGAGACATCACGATATTGAGCGATGCGTGGTCGCGCCGCAATGGCGGGTCGCCGGCGATGCGTGAGTTGTACTTATCAATCTATCAGCGTCGCGTGGATGAATAAAAACAAGGCCTTTTTTGAGCTTAGCGAGTGTTCCTTGCGCCAATTTAGCAGCAACACTGCGCTGCTACCTCGGTTGTTCGAACGCGCATTGTACATTGGCAACAATCGTTGGTGGGAAAGTGGGAAAGTGGGAAAGCTCAATTGCTCCGCTCAGCTACGAAAGGATCGACAAAAGTGAAAATGCCTCTCAAGAAAAAAGCAGGGCGTCATTCGCACGGTGATACGCGCTACGTAGCGAAACCAAATGGCGAACGCCTACGACGTCAGCAAGAGCCAGAGGTAGGGAAGGCGCGTATCATTGACGCCGTCAGGGATCAGAAAGGCGGATATTGGATTCGCTACGGTACGACGAGGCGGTCGGTATGGTTCGCGTTAGATGACCTTCACCAACTTCCTTCAAAGGTGTTCAGCCGTATGACGGGCCCAGGAACGACCTTCCTTACATCAGCGGCACAGAGCAAATTCAAGGAGAGTATCGAGCGGCGGCAAGAATATCGTGACGCGCTTGTTGCAGAGCGGCCCGGCTGGCTGCAAAGTCACTATGTCTTCGCGGATGGGACGGTGCAGTCGCCGCCAGACGACGAAACCGAAATTGTCGTGTCCTTCCAGTCCGACGAGAGATTTGCTCAACGAGGCTCGGTCGACAACTGGCAGGAGGTGATAGGCCCACTCGTCGAAGGGCAGCCCCTCCTGCAGTTCGCGTTGTCCTACGCTTTTGTAGGACCATTGTTGCGCTTCGCGCCTCCTGACTTCCAAAATCCACAGGTGGAGTTTGTTGGCCGGCGCGAATGCGGAAAATCCACGACGTTGGTAGCTGCACAGTCGGTCTGGGGCGGGAATCCCGACAGCGATGTAGGAGCATGCGAGACATGGGACCTGACCCTGGCTGCGTTAGACGAAATCAAGTTGAGACACGCTGACGGATTTCTTGCGCTTGACGAAGGGAATTTGGCTGGAAGCACTTCAAAGCAGCAACGAGACACCATATCCGCGTCGGTCTTTAGGACGGCTGGAACCGGTCGGAAGAAGAGGTATGGAGATGTGCAGCCCGGAAGTCAGGCGCGCGTCGCGATGATGAGCACCACCAATAAGTCTCTTGCGGAGCACGTGGGCTCTCAGGGAGCTGTGGCGGGCGCCTTGCGATCCCGAATGCTCACTGTTCGAATTTCCGACCAAAGTCCTTATGGCATATTCGCGAGCCTGCCGAACGGGTGCTCAACTAGCCGGGAAGCGGCGGAGCTTCTCCGCAAAGGCACAAGCGAGAATTTTGGAACTGCAGCGAGACAATTCGTTGCATGCCTAGTGAAAAAGGCTTCTCAGAACGAGACGGCGTTCTGTGCGCAAATCGAGAAGCTGCTAAGCCAATATGTCGAACGCGCGCCGCGAGGAGAGTCTGCTCGAATCGGAAAGACGTTTGCGCTCACAGCTATCGCTGGCTGGCTGGCATGCAAATGGGAAGTTCTCCCTTTCGATAAGAATTCCGTTGTCCAATCCATTTTGCAAATGCATCGTTCTTTGGTCGATGACTGTGAGGCGCAGCTAAACCAATCGGCGATCCAGCGGATTCAGCTTTACGTGAAGCGCCATGAGCAGGACTTGATCGACCATCCTGATGTCCCTTTGACACCTGATGATTTTCGCGCGGCGCACGGCTTTCGGTTGACAGTTGCCGGAAGAGAGGCGGTTCTCATTCCATCTGAGCGCTTTCGACGCGAGTTTCCCGACTATCGCACTCTGATGCACGAATTGAAAACTTTGGGACAGGCAAAGACCGAAGTTGGGAAGCAGCCAAAGTTAACAATCAAATGCCCGACGGGGATTTGCTCAACCGGCCGGATCTACTGGATTTATTTGTCGCCCGATCTGGTGGACCATTTGAAAAGTATGAGTTGACATCGGCTATTAAGCCCGCGCTAACGCTGCTGCAGCTAGCAGCCGCGAGGATGCGATGCGCGACGGCCAGTCGGCTTGGGATTATGTCATTCGAGTCACGCGCCCGGCGCTGTTGCTTGCGCCGCGCAACTATCTCGCTGACGTAACGGTACGGCTCTCTGAAGCGAAAATTCAAGATGCAGTCAGCGGACGCGATACTGAGCCGATCTTCGATTGGCTGATTGCCTCGATCTCCTTGCAGGGTATCAGCGATGCCATCGCGCTCGACTATGACGCACGTCATGGCGGCATCCGACATGCCGAAATTAAATCGGCACTACGCTCTCCGCCGTTGTGTCCGAAGTTGCGTTGCTATTGGCGCTTTGACGCTTGCAGTTACCGGAAGGGCGCCAAGACATGCGCCGAGCCATCGCTTCGGCCATTCTGTCCTTTGCCGAAACATCCGCTTCGGAAGGGTTTGCTGAACGTCGCAGCCTACAACCTGTTTCTATTTATCCGCGACGTTTGCGACGGCGATTTCGTCGGATGGATCGACTCCCGTTTGGAGGCAGCCGATACGGGCGTGGGAGTTCCGGGACGAGAACAACGGATGCAAGCGGCGTTGCTTGAACCGCTCGGTCATATCGCCGGCGTCGGCCCAAAGCTCTGGAACATGATGTTGGCGGACCTGTTGCTCGCGGGCGATCCGCAGCGCGAGCGATGGGTGACGACCGGCGCAAACATGATCGCCATCGACACGCTCATTCATAATTTTCTGCACCGGACGGGGGTGCTCCGTCGGCTTGGGGCGGAGCACGCCTATGGCGCCGGATGTTATGCGCCAAACGGATGCGCGGCGATTGTCTCGGGCCTTGCCGAGCGGATCGATGCTCGAGAGTTCAATCCGGCAAATCCAGCGATCTTTCCGCGTTTCGTCCAACACGCTCTGTGGGGATTCTGTGCGGCTTGGGGTCGGGACATTTGCAACGGCAACCGGATCGACGACCGAGGCCGGTGCCAAAGCCGCCAGTGCCCGGCATATGAGGATTGTGACCGGGTGGCGCTGAAGGGCCCCCGTGGCTGAATCCCGCCCTTGGCGGCGACGAAGGACAGAACCTTGATCTTGACAATAGGAATAAAATCCTTTATAGTAAGCGTCGGCGAGCATTTTCGCTTCGCTGAAGCCGACAGGAAAAGCCACGTGAGAACTCGATTAAAGCCGTCGCTTCGACGGCCACCACGCGCACCAGCGACTGTTCAACCGACACGGGGGCCTCTGGCCCCCTTCGTCTTTTCTGGAGGGTTGCCATGAGCGCCAAGCCGATTCACGCCGCCCAGCATGACGCAACGCCTGTGCTGATCGTCATGGGGCTCGACGACACGCGCAAACCGCACGCTTCCACCTTCGACGAAGAAAGCGCCGAACTGGCCACGAAGGCGGCGAGGCTGATGGGCATGAGGGTTGTGCCGCTCGATACGGCCGAGCTTCAGGCGCTTGCGGCCAAGCTACCCCGGGGGCGGGTGTTCGCCAGCGGGCGCGCTTTCGTGCCCTTTGTGCGGGCGGGGCTGTATCAATCAATCGCCGCCGCTGGGTTGCCCGCCAAGGGCCCCAAACTGGCCTGTACGGCCTCGGCAGGCTCGCCCGAAGGCCATGGTGGCGCTGGGGGCGGCAGCGGCGGGGGCCATATGGCTCAGCTAAAGCTGCCTGGGGGCTGGGGTGACATCGGCGTCGGCAGCGTCATGCTCGCCACGACCGGCCCCGATGAGGGCTGGTATGAGGCAGAAGTGGTCGAAATCCACGACGACCTTTTGACGCTGACCTGGTGCAGCTGGCCCGAGGAGCCGCAGTTCCTTCGCAAGATATCGCAGGTCGGCCTTTTACCTCCGACGCAAAAGGTTTGACGCCAAGCTTGGCGGCGGCCCCTCCGGCCGCTGTCGTATTGGTTTGGTTCGACAATTCAATCCTTGATAGAGGGCGCGGCATGGGGCGATCACATCGTCTTCGCGATGGCATACACAGAAAGCCTACGTTCATCGTTGCGATGGGGGACGCCCGGCGATTTCGCGACCGTTCACCGCAAGCGCGATCTTCTTGCGTCAGAAATCCATTGAAGGCTTGCCGACTGGCTAGAGCGGATTCGCCTTAAACCGGTTCATATCCTGCGGCGGCGAAGAAGTTTGCGCATTCTGTCGGCGAGAACTCCTTCAGCAGCAGGCCGATCCTGTCCCATAGCGCGTCGACGGTTCGCTCTGCGGCCTTGCGCACGCCGGCGCCCTTGTGGCTGCCAAGATTGTCCATGATCACGATGTCGTCCCGCGAGAGCGTCGGGACCAGAACCTGATCGACATAGGCTTGGAACCATTGGCCGTTGACCGGCCCGTCGAGAACCATCGGCGCCGTCATGCGGTCGCAGCGCAGACCGCCGATGAAGGTCGTCGTCTTCCAATGTCCGTGCGGAACGCTCGCGCGCAGCCGCTCGCCTTTCTGTTCGCGCCCGCATTTGCGCGCCATGTTGGTCGTGGTCCAGGTCTCATCGATGAAGACGAGCCTTTCCGGATCGAGATCGAGCTGGCTCTCGAACCAGGCTTCGCGCCGCGCCTTTACGTCCGGGCGGTCCTGTTCGCTCGCATGGGCGGTCTTTTTTTGAACGTCAGACCGCAACGGTCGAGAAACGTCCACAATGTCGCGCGACTGGCCTTCACGCCGCGCTCGGCAAGCAGCCGCTCCAGGAGTTCGCTGATCGTCAAGTCCGGCGTCGCCTCGATCAATCCCAGCA